>JACOSV010000057.1 GCA_016178725.1 Candidatus Eiseniibacteriota bacterium | reverse complement strand
CTGGCGGCGGATCTCGCGGACGCGGGCTTCCACCTCGGGCTTCTGCGCCATCGGACACTCCCTTCGGTAGTCGGTTCTACCGCAGAAGTCTCCCTTATCTCAGACCTTGACCGTGTCCCACTTACGCTGACACGAAACAGCGCAAGACCGCCGGTTCCGCGCGGCGTCACGCGATAGTCCAATGCACTTCGACCCGGAACGCGAGGCCTCTCGTGGCTGGAATCCGTTCCCTAGAAGACCCTGGGGAGCTGGTAGCGCTACGGGGATTCGAACCCCGGTCTGATGGCTGAGAACCACCTGTCCTGGACCCCTAGACGATAGCGCCACATTCGCGGCCGGAGAGGCGCACGGCGCGAGGCCGCGCAATCTAGCAACGGCCCGCGCGGCCGGTCAAGATGCGGCGGGCAGGTGTCCTCGAGGACAGTTGGGCCGGCGGTTCGACGGGCGCCCGGCTACACGCCCGTGCGCGGCGACCATTCGGCGAGCCGCGCGCGCGTCTCCTCCACCGCCACCGCCCACAGCGCGAGCACGTCGCGATCGTCGCGCTGATAGAGCCCGCCGAAGTTCCCGTCGCCGAGCGCCTCACGCGCGACGGCGGGATCGCCGGTGAATCGCGAGCGATCCACCATCGGCTTGGCGTCGCGCGGCGGCGTCACGTCGGCGATCCGCGTCCACGGGAAGTTCTCCATCCACGACGCGTGCGTCGCCACGGGATCGATCGCCTGCGCCTTCGCCCACGTGCGCGGCGCGTTCCACCAGTCGTGGACGCGTGCCTCGGCGCCGTCATGCGCGGCCGTCCACGCTTCGGCGATCCCGCGCAGCGCCGTGTTCCCGCCGTGGCCGTTGACGATCAGCAGGCGCCGGAATCCCGAGCCGTGCATGCCGTCGAGGATCTCGCGCACGACGCGCGTGAACGTGTCGGTCGAGAGCGTCACGGTGCCGGGATACCCGGTGAACATCGGCGTCACGCCGTAGCCGAGCAGCGGGAACACCGGGACGCCGAGCGGCTCGGCCGCTTCGGTCGCGACGCGCTCGGCAAGAATGTCGTCGGTCGCGAGGCTCAAGTACGCGTGCTGCTCGGTGCTGCCGATCGGCAGCACGGCGCGGTCTTCGCGCGCGACGAGTGCCTCGAGCTGCATCCAGGTGAGATCGGCGACGCGCATCGGAGTTCTCCGGCGGCGTGGCCGCTCGCGAAGAATGGCTGCCCGGCAAGGATTCGAACCTCGACTAACTGGTCCAGAGCCAGTCGTGCTACCGTTACACCACCGGGCAGCGAATGTGGCGCCGCAATCTAGCAAACGGTTTCGGCACCGACAAGCAACGCGGCGCGCGCGACTCCACTCGCGTTGCAGCCGCGTCCCGCGCGGCTCAAACGGTTCGCGCCTGCCGCTCCTCAGCCCAGCGCGACGCCGCATCGCGCAGCCGGCGCACCGCCTTCTCGCGCCCGAGCAGCGTCATCACCTCGAACAGTCCCGGCGCGACCTTGCGCCCGGTGAGCGCCACGCGCGCCGCCGACATGAGATCGCCCGCCTTGATGCCGAGCTCGGCGGCGAGTCCGCGCGTCACCTGCTCGAGGCTCGCGAGGGAGAACTCCGAGTCCGCGGCGACGCGATCGGCGAGCGACGCGAGCCGCGGGCCGACGTCGGGCTTCTCGAGCAGCTCGCTCCACGCGATCGGATCCACCGCGAGCGCGTCGTCGAGCGCGAACGCGCCGTAGCGCTCGGCATCGGCGAGCGTCTTCAGACGGTCGCCGATCGCGCGCACGAGGGCCGCGCGCCACTCGCGCGGATGCGCGCTCACGTCCCTCCCGTGCGCGGCGAGGAACGCCTCGACCCGCGCGAGGCGGTCGTCCTCGGCGAGCCGCTTCATGTGCTGGCCGTTCATCCACTCGAGCTTCTCGATGTTGAAGATCGCCGGGTTCGAGCCGACGCGATCGATCGAAAAGAGCTGCTCGAGCTCGGCGAGGCTGAACAGCTCGCGCTGTCCGTCGAGCGACCAGCCGAGCAGCGCCAGGAAGTTGACCAGCGCCTCGGGCAGGATCCCCATGTCGCGGTAGGACGAGACCGAGGTCGCGCCGTGGCGCTTCGAGAGTCGCGTGCCGTCGCTGCCGAGGATCATCGGCACGTGCGCGAACCGGGGCGGCGTCCAGCCGAACGCGCGGTCGAGCAGGATCTGCCGGGGCGTGTTCGAGATGTGATCGTCGCCGCGGATCACGTCGCTGATCTCCATCTCGTGATCGTCCACGACGCACGCGAAGTTGTAGGTCGGCAACCCGTCCGAGCGTAGGATGACGAAATCGTCCAGCACGTCGCTGCGGAACGCGACGCGCCCGCGCACCGCGTCGTCCCAGGCGACCTCGCCCGAGTCCTCGAGCGCGAAGCGCAGCGCCGCGGGACGGCCCGCGGCCTCGTGCGCTGCGCGCGCCGCGGCGTCGAGCGCCCGGCAGCGCCCGTCGTAGCGCGGCGGCTCGCCGCGGGCGAGCTGCTGCTCGCGCCGCGCCTCGAGCTCGGCGGGTGTGCAGTAGCAGGGATACGCGCGGCGGGCCGCGAGCAGCGTGCCCGCGTGCGCGCGGTAGCGCGCGCGGCGCTCGGACTGGATGTACGGGCCGTGCGCGCCGCCGGCGTCCGGGCCCTCGTCCCACGCGAGCCCGAGCCAGCGCATGCTGTCGTAGATCGCCGCGAGCGACTCGGGCGTCGAGCGCTCGGCGTCGGTGTCCTCGATGCGCAGCACGAACACGCCGCCGGCGCGGCGGGCGTGCAGGTAATTGTAGAGGGCGGTGCGCGCGCCGCCGACGTGCAGGTAGCCGGTCGGGCTGGGCGCGAATCGAACGCGGACGCTCATGGCGCGAAGCTACGGGCGGGCTTCACGGTCGGTCAAGGCGAGGGGGCCGCTCGGGGCCCATCACCGCGGGCGGCCCTCGCGGCGTCTACGGCATCACGATGAGCTTGCGCGACTCCACCGTGGGTCCGAGACGCAGACGGACGAAGTAGATCCCGCCGGTGTGATGCGCACCGCGAGCGCTCGCGTCCCATTCGACCGCGAACCGCCCCGCCGTCGCGGTCCCGGCGGCGAGCGTGGTCACGCGGCGTCCCGCGAGATCGAAGATCGCGAGATCGAGCGGCGCGCCGGCGCGGTCAGTCGGCACCGCCCACGCGATCCGGCTCGTCGTGCGCACGGGGTTCGGCGCCGGCGACTCGAGCTCGACCCGCGTGATCCGGTTCGCGACGCCGGGCAGGCCGACACCCGTGAACGCCGGATTCGACGCGAGCCCGGTGCGCCGCGCGTCGTGCATGAACTGCGGCCACGGCGGCGGGCCGGCGGGCGAGAACGCGAAGTCGTAATCCCAGACGTACGTGTTGCGGTCCCACGACGAGACGACGATCTCGCTCTTGCCGTCGCCGTCGCAGTCGCAGAGCGCGGGTGTGCCGCGCACCTCGCCGCCGAGCTGGATCGGGAACCCGGGCAGCACGGCACCGGTCCCGGAGATCCCGTTGAGCACGCCGTTCTCGTCGCCCATCACGATGTCGGGCAGGCCGTCGCCGTCGATGTCGGCCACCACCGGGCTGCTCTCCGAGACGGCGCTCGTGAGATTGCTGTAGCGCGAGCTGGCGAACGCCGGCAGCGCGTTTCCGTTCCGGTCGTAGACGTAGATCTTCCCGTCCTCGCCCGCCGCGACGATGTCGAGAAATCCGTCGTTGTTCATGTCGGCGAGCGCCGGCGAGGGATTCTTGCTCATCAGCATCGAGGGGCAGTAGACGGGGAATCCGGTCCGGCGACCGCCGTCGGTCTTGAACACGTAGAGCGAGTCGTTGGGCGCGAGCAGCACGATGTCCAGGTGAGTGTCGCCCACGCCGTCGAGGTAGCCGACCGCGGGCGAGCTGCGGATGTTGGGCGCGGTCATCACCGGGAAGCCGGGGACGTTGGTGCCGTCGGGCCGCCACACGTAGAGGTTGCCGTCCGCCCCGCCATAGATGACGTCGAGCTTGCCGGTGTTCTCGATGTCGGCGAGCGCCGGCGTTCCGGGGTTGAAGCCCGCGGGCAGAATCTTGAACACGCCGATCGTGGACGGGTTCGAGTCCCCGTCCATCCACTCGGTCCCGTTGGAGCGGAACGCGTAGATCCGGGTTCCGTTGGAGCCGAACACCAGCTGGTTCGAACCATCGCCGTTGAGATCGCCGACCGAGACGCACGACCACACGGGATCGGATGTGACGACCGGCCAGCCGGCGCGCACGTTGCCCTGCTTGTCGAAGACGTAGACCCGCGTCGAATCCCAGGAGGGCGAGATGATGCTCCAGTTGACCTTGTCGAGCTTGGCGAGTGATGCGCCGGCGGCGAAGTACGCCCCGCGCAACGAGAAGTCGCCGTACGTGACGGACGTGCCGTCGGCGTCGAGCGGCGCCGTGCCGTCCGCGTGCCACGCGTACATCAGGTTGGATCCCGCGAAGATGTCCATCATCGTCGCCTGATAGACGTAATCGATCGCCACCGACGCGGGCGTGGCCTGGCCCATCTCGATCGGGAAGATCGCGTGGTTCGGCGGATTGGTGCTGGTGTTGACGGCGCCCGAGAGCCCGGACTCGTTCCCGGAGCTGTCGACGGCGGTGATGATGTAGAAGTAGTTGGTGAGCGGGGTGAGCCCCTCGTCCTGGTAGTACGCCGTGCGATCGGTCGGCACGGTGTTCACCTTGGAATACGGGCCGCCGTTGACGCTGTGATAGATGTTGTACCCGAGCAGATCGGACGATCCCACTTTCGTCCACGTGACCGAGATCGCGCTCTGGCTGCCGGACGCGTGGAGCTGCGTCGGCGTCGCGGGCCGCACGAGATCGAACGTCGGCGCCGCGATCAGCCCGTAGGTGTCCGAGATCCGCAGCTCGAACTTCGCCGACGTGCTGTTGTACTGGAAGGTGAACGGATCGCCCGCCACCTCGGCCCCGGGGGCGATGACTCCGAACGCCGATGTGCTGTCCGAGACGACGGCGAGGCCGTCGTAGTTGCGCAGGATCGCCGTCACGTTGTTCCCGGTGCCGGTCCCGAGATTGCGCAGCTTGACCGTGAGGTTGATCGTCTCGCCCGCGTCGGCGATGCCGTTGTTGTTCCCGGTCGGATCGGACACGGTGTGGCTGAACTGGCGGAGATCGGGCGCCCGCATCGTGACTGTGAAGCGTTGGAGGTAGTGCCGCCCTCCCCCGTCCGTGATCGAGAGCGTGAACGGGATCTCGCGCTGGTCGCCCGTCGTGTAGGGCAGCGTGAGGCGGAATCCCGGCGCGCCGCCCGAGGTCCAACCGGAGCTGATCGTGCCGTACGCGACCGACGGCGACGAGATCGTCACCTGTGCGTCGGTCGTCGCCAGCACGGCGTTCACGATGGTCGCGGCCGAGCCGCCGACGTTGGTGAGCGGCACGCGCATGTCCACGATCTCGCCGGCATCGAGGAACCCGTCGCCGTTGCCCGTCCGACCGCTGTTGTTGTCGTCGGTGATGACCGGCGGGAGATGCACGACCACCGGCGCGGCCGCGGCGGTGACGGTGACGGTGTCCTGCAGCGGCTTGCAGTTGAACCCGGTGACCGTGACGTACAGGCTGCCGGTGGTGCCGGGACGGAAGTCGACGACCGCGTTGCCGGCGCCGTCGGTCGTGACGCTGCGATAGTCTTCGCCCGCCTTGTCGAGCGTGACGCGCGCGCCGTAGAGCGGCACACCGGCGATCTTCACGTTGACCGTCATCGTCGTCTCGCTCAAGGCGAAGGTCGCGGGATGGGTGACGGTGAGGATGCGCGGCTTGCTGATCCACTGGTGCAGCTCGGGATCGCCGAGCATGAGCAGCGTCGTCTCGGTCCAGCGGTTGATGTTGTCGGTCGTGGACGTGCTGATGAACGGTACCTTCTGCATCGCCTGCGCCTGGCCCACCGACGTGACGCTGTCCTCGAACATCTGCTGGAAGTACTGGTCCTGGAACGCGCGGCCCGAGTACGGGAAGTCGAGCCGTGACGAGCCGATGTTGGTGACCGCGCCGCCGTTCGGCGCGAGGAGGAACGCCTCGCCGATGCAGGGGTAGTCGATCGCGTTCGACGTGCAGTCGATCGCGTACAGGTTCATCAGCCGGTTGCCGTTGGTGAGCCCGAGCGCATCGGAGTTGGTGAGGTTCGCGTCGCCGCACGACATCACGTTGCGATAGCCGTGGCCGATGTGGATCTCCATGTTGTAGCCGGCGTTCAGCGAGTCGAGCACGACCTGGCGGGACTCGGGAAGCGAGCCCGGTTGCCAGCGCGGATCCGTGTAGTTCTGGTACTGGCGCAGATAGTGGATCGCCGGGTTCGCCTGCAGCGAGGGCAGCACTTCCTCGGCGAGCTCGGCGCCGTCGAGCGTGGTCGGCGTGCCCGGCGTCCAGGGCTGCGGGAACAGCACCTGCGCGAAGAACTGCACCAGATGCTCGTAGTCGCCGACCGGCGTGCGCGTGTACTGGAAGTTCTTGTTCACGAACAGGTGCACGTCCGCGGCCGTGACCACGGGCGCGCGGCCCACGTACACCTCGGGGTAGAGGTCGGCGCTGTCGCCCGGATCCCCGGCGCCGTTGTAACCCTCGCCGTAGAGGTTGTCGCCGTCCGCGTTCCAGTTCCCGTCGACCGACGAGAAGTAGAGATCGCAGGGGATGTCCTCGCTGCCGTAGAACGTGGTGTGGATGAACCGGAACGGAATGATCTGCGTGTCGCCGCCGAGCAGCACCCACTTGGTGCCCCAGCGGCTGTAGGCGTCGCGGATGAACTGGCGCATGCGGTCGGCGTCGTCGGCGCCGGACGGATACTGCTGGTGGATGAACGACAGCGTGCGCACGACGCACGGTACGCCGGACTGCGTCTTCCAGTCGGCGAGGCGCTGGAACTCGGAGACGAGCGCGTCAGTGGTGATGATGACGTAGGCGACCGGGCTCCCGTCCACGGACGGCAGTTGCGTCGCCATGAACGGCTGCGGCGTGTGGTGGCCCGCGAGCATCGGATTCGCCACGGCGTGGAAGCCGTCGGTCTCGAACTCGGGCACGATGCGCTCGCGCGGCGCCATGTCCTTGTCCACGGCGGGCTCCATCGTCAGCCGCACGTCCACGCTCGACACGCGCTCCAGCCGGCCGCTCGTCGCATCCCAGCGCACCGGATTGATCTCGAGCCCGACCATGTGGCGCCCGCGCATCCATCCCTGCGTCGTGACGCGCGCGGTGCTGGACACCTCGGGGAAGCCCGCGCGTCCGTACCACGCCGGATCGGGCGCGGTGCGCTCGATCGGCTCGAGTCCGGGCTTGGGCTTGATCGCCGCCGGGATGCGCGCGCTCGCGCTCAGGAGATCGGTGACGATCGAGCGCACCTCGACGCCGGTGACGCGCATGCCGGCGGGGATCTCGATGTTCTCGCCGACGACCGGCAGGTCCGGCTTACCGGGCGTGAACTCGCGCGAGGCGCCCTTCATCGCGACGATGGTCCCGTGAACCGAAGGGACCAGTCGGAAGCGCTCGGCGCCGTAGCGGAATTGATGATCGAGTGTGGTCGTCGCGGCAGTGGCGCTGGAGGCGGTGATGAGCAGGAGGAAGAGCCCCGCCATCGAGCGCGGCGAACACTTCATGCGCATGACTCCCGGGAGAGGAAGTTCGCGGCGGCTGGCGTGGCACGAGCAGCGCGTCCGACCCAGGCGCAGGGGGGTGCATCGGTCGGGCGTATCAGCACGGTCCGTCAGAGTTGTCGTATGCCCGGAACCTTCGAGACGATCTAACGATACGGGACCGACCCGCGCCGGGTCAACGGGAACCGCGCGCGGCCCCCGAGGCGCTCGTTGCGCCCTGCGCGCAGGGCCCGTAGCGCGCGTGGGCGCGAACCGCCGTCCCGCCCGCGCGTTCGATCCAGACCCACGGCAGACGCGCGAGCGGGATCGCCACGAGATCTTCTTCCAGCCGACGCGCCGCGAGGTCCAGGTCCACGGTCGTCGCGGGCGGCTGCGGCCCGACCCAGCGGTCGAAATCGCGCGTGCGCCAGCCGGTGTGGAAACCGCCGACCGGCGGCCCGCGGCGCGTCTCGACCAGCATCGCGAGCTCGGCCGCGGCATCGTCGAACCATGGCGCGGACTCGACCAGCAGCAGCTGCGCGCCGCCGTTCGACAGCGCCTCGGCGGCGAACGCCCCGCCGCGCAGCGGCCGCAGCTCGACGTCGAGCGCCGCGCGCGCCCATGCGTTCTGCAACGGCCGCGCGACGTCGGCGGTCGCGGCGCCCTCGGCCGGATACGCCATCACCACGTGCATCGAGCGGCCGAGGTTCGCGCCATCGAGCGCGGCGTGCGCGGCGTCGACGTCGTGCGGCGGGAAGTCGAGCGGGCGGCCGCCGGGAAGCCACGGTCCGACCTCGGCGCCGCGCGCGCCGAGCGCCTCGATCACGTCGGGGCGATTCATGCCGAGCGCGAGCGCGCGGCGCGCCTCGGCGCGCGTCGTGGGCGGAAGATCGCCGCGCATGACGAGCCACAGACGTCGCGTCGGCCGCGACGGATGCGTCACGACCCGGTACGCGGCGGGCGGCGCCTCGCCGAACAGGCCGCCCGGCACCGGCCACAGCAGATCCACCTGCCGGCGGCGCATCAGCGCCCGCCCACGGGCCGCGGTGACCGCAAACTCGATCCGCACGGTGTCGGGCCCGTCGCCGGCCACGCGCGCGAGCACCATGCGGCGCCCGGGAGCGGGCGCCGCGAGCCGGTACGGCCCGACGCCGCCGCGCCAACCCGCCTCTGGGAGCGTGGCGACGGCGGGCCACGGCATCGACGTGCCGGCGATCGCGAGCTTGCGCAGCAGCGTCGGATCGGCGCGCGCGAGGCGCAGCACCAGCGTGTGATCGTCGGGCGTGGCGATCCCGAGCGGCGGCAGCGGGCGACCGGGCCGCGCGTGATCCACGCCGACGATCGCCGAGAGCAGCCACGCGTATCCCGAATGGTCGAGGCGGTTGAGCCCCGACTCGAGCGCACGGCGCACGTCGGCGCTCGTGCACGGCGCGCCGTCGTCGAACGCGAGGCCCGGCCGGAGATGGAACGTGTACGTGAGCCCGTCGGGGCGCACGTCCCACGCGCGCGCGATGCCGGGCATGACGCGTCCGGTCGTGTCCTCGACGACGAGCCCCTGATCGAGCAGTCGCTCGACCATCCAGCGCACGGGATCGGGCGGACCGGCGGGATCGAAGCGCGGCTCGCCCTGCCCCACCGCCCAGACGAACGTCGTGGCCGGCGGCGCGGCGGGACCGCAGCCGGCGAGCGCGCACGCGAGGCACGCGGCGAGCGCCAGCGCGAGCGTCACCGGCGGCGGCAGCGACCGGCGGACGTGCGCGCGTGCGAGCATGGGGACGCGCAGTCTAGTCGCAGCCTTTACCGCGAGCAACGGTCTTGCTAGCGTGCGCGCATGAACGCCCCCCGTCGCGACGCACGGCTCGACGCCGCGCGCGAAGCGCTCGCGCGCGAGCGGGCCGACTGGCTGCTGATCCCGGCGTCGGCCGACTTCCTCTGGCTGACCGGCGGCCACGCGCGCGTCACCGAGCGGCTCGTGCTCTTCGCGCTCCCGGCGCGCGGCGAGCCGTTCGCGCTCGTGCCCCGGCTCGAGGCCGAGGCGCTCGGCGGCGAGTGCCCGTGGCTCGCGCTCGAGGTGTGGGACGAGGACGAGGATCCGCTCGCGCGCCTCGCGAAGCGCGTCGGCGACGCGCGCTCGCTCCTGCTCGGCGAGGGCTTCCGCACCGCGCCGCTCCTGACGCTCGCGGCGCGCGCCCAGTGCCGGGCGGCGGCGCCGGTGATCGCGCCGCTCCGCGCGGTGAAGGACGCCGAAGAGATCGCGCGCATGAAGACCGCGGCGCGCCACGCCGACCGCGTCGTCACCGAGACCGCGGCGTCGCTGCGCCCCGGGCTCACCGAGCGGCAGGTGGCGGGCGCGATCCTCGCGCGCTTCGAGGCGGTCGGCCAGACGTCGCCGTGGGCGATCGTCGCCGCCGGCGCGAACGCGGCGTTCCCCCACCACAGCAGCTCGGATCGCGCGATCGCGGCCGGCGAATGCGTGCTGCTCGACCTCGGCGCGTATCACGAGGGCTACGGCTCGGACATCACGCGCACGTTCTGGCTCGGCCGGCCGCCCGAGGACTTCGCGCGCGTCTACGCGATTGTCAACGAGTCGCGCGCCGCCGGGATCACCGCCGCGCGCGCCGGCGCGAAGGCGTCGGCGGTGGACGCCGCGGCGCGCGCCGTGATCGCGGCCGCCGGCTACGGCGAATACTTCATCCACCGCACCGGCCACGGCGTCGGCCTCGAGATCCACGAGCCGCCGTATCTCGTCGCCGGGAATGACGCGCCGCTTCTCGCCGGGATGACGCACAGCGTCGAGCCCGGCGTCTATCTCCCGGGGCGATTCGGCGTGCGGCTCGAGGATCTCGTCGTCGTCGAAGCCGGCGGCGCGCGGCGGCTGAACGAGGCGCCGTTCGAGCCGGCGCTCGACGCCGTGGGCGCACCGTCCGCGGCGGGATGAGCACCGCGGCCTCCGCCGCGGGCGAGCAGCAGTCGCTCCTCGGCGGCGACACCCACATCCTCGGCGGCCTCAACGACGAGCAGACCGCCGCCGTCACGCACGGCGAGGGCCCGCTGCTGATCGTCGCGGGCGCCGGCACCGGCAAGACCGCGGTCATCACGCGGCGCATCGCCTGGCTCATCGCGACCAAGCGCGCGCGCCCCGAAGAGATCCTCGCGCTCACGTTCACCGACAAGGCCGCGGCCGAGATGGAGTCGCGCGTCGACGTGCTTGTGCCCTACGGCATGGTCGGTGCGACGATCGCGACGTTCCACGCCTTCGGCGACCGGCTGATGCGCGACCACGCGATCGAGCTCGGGCTCACGTCGCAGCTCCAGGTCGGCACGCGCGCCGACATGCTGGTGTTCCTGCGCGAGCGCGTGTTCGAGCTCGGCCTCTCCCGCTACCTGCCGCTCGGCGCGCCGGACACGCATCTCGGTGCGCTGCTCACCGTGTTCGACCGTGCGCGCGACGAGGACGTGTCGCCCGAGGATTATCAGGCGTTCGCCGAGGGGCTCGCCGCCGAAGCCGGCGACGATCCCGAGCGGCGCGACCGCGCCGAGGCCGAACGTGAGAAGGCGCGCGCGTACGCGGCGTATCAGAAGCTGCTGCTCGAGAGCGGCCGCGTCGACTTCGGCTCGCAGATCAGCCTCGCGCTGCGCCTGCTGCGCGAGCGCGCGCACATTCGGCGTCAGTATCAGGACACGTACCGCTGGATCCTGGTCGACGAGTTCCAGGACACGAACCACGTGCAGTTCGAGCTGGTGAAGCTGCTCGCCGGCGACCGGCCGAACCTCACGGTCGTGGGCGACGACGATCAGAGCATCTATCGCTTCCGCGGCGCCAAGGTGGAGAATCTGCTCGGCTTCCTCGACGCGTTCCCGGGCGCGGCGACGGTGCTGTTGCGACGCAACTATCGCTCGGGCCGGCGCATCCTCGATCTCGCGCACCGGATGGTGAAGTTCAACGACCCCGACCGGCTCGAAGCCCGCGATCCGGTGCGCTTCGACAAGCGGCTGGTCGCCGACCGCGACATCGAGGGCGCGGTCGAGCACTGGCCGTTCGAAGGCATGAGCGACGAGGCCGAGGCGGTCGCGGGCGACATCGAATCGGTGCTCGACCGCGGCGGGCGCTCGCCGCGCGACATCGCCGTGCTGGCGCGCACGCACGCCCACCTCGATCCGGTGGCGCTGGCGCTGCAGCGCCGCGGCGTCCGCTTCCAGCGCGCGAACCAGAAGGGGCTCTACCGCCGGCCCGAAGTCACGCTGTGCCTCAACGTGCTGCGCACGGTCGCCGACCCCGACGACGGCGCGTCGGCGTTCGGCCTGCTCGGCGATCCGCTGTTCGAGATCGATCCGGTGGATCTCGCGCGCGTCTCGGCGCAGGCGGCGCGGCGCAACCGCGGGCTGCTCGAGACGGCCTCGCTCGCCGCGGGCGACGCCGGCTTCGCGCTCGGCGAGCGTAGCCGCGAAGGCATCCGGCGCTTCATCGATCTCCACGTGCGGCTCGCCGCGAGCGCCACGCGGCGGCCGACCTCCGAGGTGCTGTTCGAGTTCGTGAGCGACAGCGGCCTGCTGGCGCGGCTCGCGCGCGAGGACACGGCGGAGTCGATCGAGCAGGTGCAGAACTTGAACCGGCTGTTCGGGATCGTGAAGCGCGTCGGCCCGCTGCTCAAGACCGACCGCGTGCCGTTCTTCATCGCGCACCTCGACCTGCTGATCGAGGCCGGCGACGATCCGCAGGCGGCGGTGGTGGACATGGACGAAGAGGCGGTCCAGCTCCTCACCGCGCACAACGCGAAGGGACTCGAGTTCCCGGTGGTTTACATGGTGCAGCTCGCCGACGGCCGCTTTCCGCAGTGGGCGCGCAACGATGCGCTCGAGCTGCCGATCGAGCTGCGCCACGGCGGCGATCCCCGGCTCGAGCAGGAACGCGAGGAGCGGCGGCTCTTCTACGTGGCGATGACACGTGCGCGCGACCGGCTCGTGCTGACGCACGCCGACGACTACGGCTGGAGCCGCAAGGCGAAGCCGAGCCGGTTCGTGATCGACGCGCTCGACCTGCCGAGCCCGCCCAAGTCGCGCCGGCTCGGCACCACGCTCGAATCGATCGCGCGCCACGCGCCGGCGGCGCAGACGCCCGCCGCGCCGGCCGGGCCGGTGCCGGCCGACCGCACGCTTCAGCTCTCGCACAACCAGATCGACGACTGGCTCACCTGTCCGCTCAAGTACCGCTTCGCGCACGTCGTCCAGGTGCCGCTGGCGACCGACCCGCGCTTCATGTTCGGCATCGCGATGCACCACGCGGTGCGCGTTTTCCTGCAGCACCGGCTGCACGGCCACCCGGTCACGGTCGAGGACGTGCAGGGCGCGTTCGAGAGCGCGTGGTCGAGCGAAGGCTTCTTCTCGCGCGAGCACGAGGAGCGGCGCCTCGCCGAGGGCAGGGAGGCGCTGCGCCGGTTCGTCGAGCGCGAGACCGCCTCGGGCCGCGTGCCGCTCGCGAGCGAGATGGAGTTCAAGTTCCGGATCGGCAACGACGTCGTGGTGGGCCGCTGGGACCGCATCGACGAGGTGAACGGCGAGATCGTCCTCGTCGACTACAAGACGTCGGACGTCGACGACCGCGAGAAGGCGGCCGAACGCGCCGAGAAGAGCGTGAAGGACGGACAGCTCGGCCTCTACGCGCTGGCCTACGCCGAGACGCGGCAGGCGGCGCCGGCCCGCGTCCAGCTCCACTACATGGATTCGGGCGTCGTCGGCGAGGCGCGCGTGACGGGCGAGCACCTCGCACGCGCGCGGGCGCGCGTGCGCACCGCGGCCACCGGCATCCGCGACGCCGACTTCCACCCCGCGCCCGATCAGCGCAAGTGCGGCGACTGCCCGTACGCGCGGTTCTGCGTCCACAGCGCGGCGCGCGGCGTCGCGTGACGGCCGCGTGAGCGGCGCCGCCACGCCCGAGCCCGCGGCGCTGCGCGC
Source organism: Candidatus Eiseniibacteriota bacterium (assembly GCA_016178725.1). Classification (GTDB taxonomy): domain Bacteria; phylum Eisenbacteria; class RBG-16-71-46; order RBG-16-71-46; family RBG-16-71-46; genus WS-11. The sequence goes on along the minus strand of JACOSV010000057.1, from coordinate 24,895 downwards.
CGCGGCGGTCGAGATGGCGCGCGAGGCGGGCGCGATCCTGCGCGAGGGCTACGGCCGCGCGCACCATCCCGAGCGCAAGGGCCGGATCGATCTCGTCACCGAGTACGACCGCCGCTCGGAGCGCCTGCTGCTGGACGCGATCGCGCGGCGCTTCCCGGGCCACGCGGTGCTCGCCGAGGAGTCGGGCGTGTCACGCGGCGGCGCGTCCGGCGCCGTCGCCGCGCCGGTGCGCTGGCTCGTCGATCCGCTCGATGGCACCACCAACTTCGCGCACAATTATCCCTTCTTCTGCGTGTCGATCGCCGCCGAGATCGAAGGCCGGCTCGCGGCCGGCGCGATCTTCGATCCGGTGCGCGACGAGATGTTCGCCGCCCACGCGGGCGGCGGCGCCACGCTCGGCGACCGGCCGATCCACGTCTCGGACATCGCGAGGGTCGAGGACGCGCTGCTCGTCACCGGGTTTCCATACGACGTGCGCGAGCATCCCGAGCGCAGCCTGCCGCTCTTCCATTCGTTCCTGATGCGCGCGCAGGGTATCCGCCGCGACGGCTCGGCGGCGCTCAATCTCTGCTACCTCGCGTGCGGGCGTTTCGACGGATTCTGGGAGGGCCATCTCGCGCCGTGGGACATGGCGGCGGGCGTGCTGATCGTGCGCGAAGCGGGTGGCGTGGTCAGCGACTACGCGGGTGGGCCGTTCGTGCTCGACGAGCGACAGATCCTCGCGAGCAACGGGAAGATCCACGACGAGATGCGCGCGGTGCTCGCCGCGGCGCGCGTGGGGACGTAGGCGTTAGGCCGCGTGACCCTTCGTCGCGCCGAGCCGGGCGCGGATCTCACCCATGAGCTGGGCGACGTCGTAGGGCTTGGAGAGGAACGCGTCGGCCCCGGCCGCGAACGCGCGCAGGCGTTCCGACTCGCCGACGCGAGCGCTCAAGACGACGATCGGCACGCCGCGGAGCTGCGGATCGCCGCGCAGCACCTCGCACACGCGCTCGCCCGAGAGCCGCGGCAGCATCAGGTCGAGCACGATGAGGTCGGGATGGCGCTCGCGCGCGCGATCGATCGCCTCGACGCCATCCCTCGCCTCGGCGACCGTGAAGCCCTCGGCCTCGAGGCGCATGCGGAGCGCAGTGAGGATCGTCGGCACATCCTCCACGATCAGGATCAGCGGCGGCGTGTGGGTCATGTGCCGGTTATCGGCAGGGCGGCGGTGAGAATGAAGCGCGCCGATCCCCGCGACTCCGCCCTCGGCCCCGCCGGCCAACTTTCCCCGGGGAAAGTTGATGCGCCTCCTCCGGCGACCGAAGACCCGGCCGCACCGGTGTTCGACCAACTCTCCTCAAGGAGAGTTGACAGAAATGAAGCGCGGCTCGCCGCGACCCAACCGGCGGCGCCCGGCTAACTCCCCGCGACGTGCTTCACGAACTCGATGCTCGTCGCCGCCTCGGTGTCCGCGTTGAGATCGCGCACCTTGATCTCGAGCCGGTAGCGCCCGTTCTTGAGCTCGCCGATCGGCACCGAAACGAACTGCCGCCGCAGCGTCCCCGGCTGCTCGTCGCGGCGGCTCGCCGAGATGTCGGGAAGCCGCGGCCTGGGATCGAGCAGCCGCTGCAGCCAGAAGCGCGAATCCTTCTCGGCCGACGCGACGGTGCACTGGTATTCGAACCGCGCCGTGCCGGAGGCGTCGGGCGCGAGGCCGTACATCTCGAAGTAGACGCCGAGCGGCTCGTTCGCCGTGATCACCGCGCCGGGATTGGCCTCGAGACGCACCGCGGGTGACGCGCTCGCCGAGCCGGTCACCTCGGGACGCCCGCACAGCACCATCGGATCGCTCACGCTCAACGCCGCCGGCGCGGCGGCGATGCGCGTCGTGCTGCGGAACACGCCGCGCCCGCCGCGGCCGTCGCGCACCGTCATGCCGACGATGTAGCGCCCCGGCGGCAGCTCCGCCGCGAAGTCGGCGGCGCGCATCGCGGCGGGATCGCAGGCCGAGACGCTCGCGGCGCGGGCGGCGCGCGCGACCTCGCTCATCGTGGTGTCGAGCACGACCCAGTCCACGTGCAGCGAATCGTCGGGCAGCGCACTCGCCGTCACCTGGCCGAAGAGCCGCGGGCCGCGCTCGCCGCCGAAGCGCGCGAGGATGCCGTCCACCGGCAGCGGCCGCGTCCCGGGCGGCAGCATCGGGAACACGGCGCGGCCCGACGGCGCGGCGAGCAGATCACCGCGCGCCGCGACCGCCGCGGGATCGGGCAGCGGATCCATGTCGCGCTCGAGGCTCATGGGCAGCAGGTAGTACTCGGAGAGCAGACGGTCTTGCAGCTGCACGCTCATCCCGAGGCTGGGGTACGACCAGACCAGCGTGTTGAGCGGATAGCCGGATCCGGTGCCAAACGTCATCTCTCCCGGCACGCCGACCGGGTTGTAGTCCACGGCCTCGGGCGGGCCGTAGCGCACGTAGACCTCGCCGCGCTCGTCCCACTCGCGCCGCTTCGCGTCGAAGAACAGGAAGAACGCCTGCGCGACGCGCGCCCAGTACTCGAGCTGCGCCTCGTTCTCGGGCGACGCGAGATCGGGATCGTGCTCGCGCCAGAAGCGGCGGATGAACTCGGGCCGTGCCGCGGGCGGCAGGCGGCGCAACGCCGCGGTGTCCGCCTCGCTCGCGACCGGCGCGATGTCGTCGAAGCGCTCGCGCGCCAGCTGCGGCAACCGCGGGATCGCCGACCTGAAGCAGCTCTCGGCGCGCGCGACAGCCCCAAGGCGAAACGACGTGTACGCGACCGCCAGCATCGCCTCGGGACGCGCGGCGTCGGCCTCGAGCCCCCGCGCGGCTGCCGCGCTTGCCGCGCGCAGGTCCTTCTGCTCGACCAGCAGCGGCACCAGCGCCAGCCACGCGTCCACGCGGCCGGGATCGAGCCGCGCCGCGGCCGAGTAGTCGTCCACCGCGCGAGCCAGCGAGGTCCTGTCGATGTACTTCATATAATCGCGGCGCCACACGGCGCCGAGACCCATGCGCGCCTCGGTGCTCTGCGGGTCGAGCCGCTCGACCCTCTGGAAGCGCCCGCGCGCCTGACGGAGGAATCCCATCCGGTAGTAGACGCGCCCGAGGGCGAGCTGGTACTCGGCCTGGTCGGGCTGGAGCAGCGTCGCCCGCTCAAGGCACTGCATCGCCATGCGCCGCGCCTCGATGCTGCCGCGGGCGTCGTATGCGAGGCCGCGCGTGTAGAGCGCGGCTGCGTCCGAGGCGGCATCGGCGTGCGCCCATGGCGGGCGGAGCGCCGCAGCCGCGAGGAGCGGGACCAGGAAGGCGGTGAGCGCGCGAGCACGTCCACGAGGCACGGGGCGAGTATCGCACGCACCCGGCTTGACGGCGCACGGCACCGTCGCACAAGATGCGCGAACATGTGAACGATTACTCAACTGTTCATTCCGGAGACCCGATGCCCATCAGCACCCGCCGCCCGACCCGCCCCCATCCGCCCCTCACCCGCGCCGCGCGCGTCAAGCGCATGCTCGAGGACCGCGCGCGCGTCGAGCGGCTCGCGCGCACGTTCAAGGCGCTCGGTGATCCGACGCGCAGCCGGCTGGTCTTCGCGCTCTCGATCGAGGACCTGTGCGTCGGCGAGCTGGCCGAGGCGCTCGGCGCGTCGCTCTCGGCGACCTCGCACCAGCTGCGCATCCTGCGCGACCTCGAGATCGTGCGCGTGCGGCGCGAAGGCAAGAGCCAGCGCTACGCGCTCAACGAGCGCGCGTTCGGCTTCTGCTCGCCGCGCTCGTGCAACGCGTGGAAGGACGTGCTCGAGCCCGACGCCGAGCAGTCGGTCTAGTCCCTCCCATGTTCGAGGCGATCGTCATCACGCTGCGCGAAGGCGTCGAGGCCGCTCTGGTCCTCGCGATCGCGCTCGCGTTCCTGCGCCGGCGCGGCCGCGAGCGGCTGGCCGGCGCGCTCTACGCGGGCACGGCGGCCGCGGTCGCGGCCTCGATCGGCATCGCGGTGCTCGCGACGCGCATCGTCTGGAACCAGGACGTCGCCGAAGGGATCGCCGAGCTCGTGGGCGCCGTGCTGGTCGCGACGCTCGTCTTCTGGATGTGGCGCGCGGCGCCGCGCATGCGCGAGGCGATCGAGTCGGGCCTCGGCCGCCGCGTGAACGACTTGGACCGCGGCACCGTCGCGGGCGGTGACGGCACGGCGGCCGCCGGGGCCGGCGCGGCCAGTGTGTTCTTCTTCGCGTTCGCGATGGTGTTCCGCGAGGGCACCGAGACCGCGATCTTCCTCTCGGCGGCGCGCTTCAACAGCGAGGGCCTCGCGCTGTGGCTCGGCGCGATCATCGGCCTCGCGCTCGCGATCGGCTTCGGCGTCCTGTTCGTGCGCGGCAGCGTGCGCGTGCCGCTCAAGCCGTTCTTCACGCTGACGAGCGCGGTGCTGACGCTGCTCGCGATCCAGCTCCTGATCGCCGGGCTCCACGAGCTCTCCGAGGCGCAGGTCCTGCCCGCGAGCCGCGCCGAGATGGCGATCGTCGGCCCGCTGGTGCGCAGCGACCTGCTGCTCTTCACGCTCACGATCGCCATGGTCGCCGGCTGGCTGCTGCTCGGCGCCAAGTCTCCGGCGCCCGCGGCCGATCCGGCGGCGAGCGGACCCGAGGCGCGGCTCGCGCGCGCCGCGGCACAGCGCGAAAGCACGCGCCGGCGCGTGAGCGGCGTGATCGGGCTCGCGGTGGTCGGGCTGCTGGCGACCGCGTTCGCGATCGAGTCGAAGACGCCCGAGAAGGCGCCGGCGACGGCGCTCGCGCCGAGCGACGGCCGCGTGACGCTCGACTTGGCGCCGCTCGGCGACGGCCGGCTCCACTTCTACGAGACGCCGGTGCCGGGCGGCACGGTGCGGTTCTTCGCGGTCAAGGTCGGCGACGACGTGAAGACCTGCCTCGACGCGTGCGAGATCTGCGGCGACAAAGGCTACTACGAGCAGGGCAGCTCGATCGTGTGCCGCAATTGCAGCGCGCCGATCGTGCGCTCGTCGCTCGGCCGCACCGGCGGCTGCAACCCGATCCCGCTCGCGCATACGGCGCTCGGCGCCGGCGCGATCGCGGTCGACGCTCGCACGCTCGCCGAGGCACTGCCGAAGATGAGAGGTCGCTGATGCTCCCGCGCATCCTGATCGCCTCGCTCGCGGCGCGGCGCGGGCGCGTGCTGCTGGCGCTGCTCGCGGTCTCGCTCGGCGTCGCGGTCGCGACCGCGCTCGCGACGCTGTCGCTCGAGGTCGGCGACGATCTGGCGCGCACGCTGCGCGCCGCCGGGCCCAACTTCGTCGTCCAGCCCTCGGGCGCGACCCTGCCGCTCGACGTGGGCGGCGCCGAGTTCCGGCCCGCGCGCGCCGGCGCGAACCTCGATCTCGCGTCCGTCGCCGCGCTCAAGCAGTCGTTCTGTAAGAACAACCTGCTCGCCGCCGCGCCCGAGATCGACGCCGCGGCGACGATCGCCGGCCGGCCGGCGACCGTGGTCGGCACGTGGTTCGATCATCCGCTCGCCGCGGCGGGCGGCACGTGGCGCACGGGCATCGCGGCGCTGCGGCCGACGTGGACGATCGACGGGCACTGGCCCCACGACTCGAACGGATCCCTGACCTCGTACGAGATCGCGATCGGCCGCGACCTCGCGCGCCGGCTCGATCTCGCTCCCGGACGAAACGTCGAGATCGCGATCGGCGGAACCACGCGGCGCTTCCTCGTCACCGCGGTCGTGGACGCCGGCGGCCGCGACGACGCGCGCGCGTTCGCCCCGCTCGAGACTGTCGCCGCCATGAGCGATCGGCCGAACACCGCCGACCGCGTGTGGGTGAGCGCGCTGGTCAAGCCCGGCCCGCAGGGCCCGGCGCCCGACGCCGCGCGCGATCCCGCCGGCTACGAGCGCTACATGTGCACGCCCTACCCCGCCAATGTCGCGCACGATCTCGCGCGCAACCTGCCCGGCGCCGAGGTGCTGCCGCTCGCCGAGGTCGTCGCCGGCGAGGGCCGCGTCGTCGGCCGCCTCAACCTGCTGCTGCTGCTGCTCGCGCTCGCCGCGCTCGCCGCGGCGACACTCGGCCTCGTCTCGACCACCACCGCGACGGTGATGGAGCGCCGCGTCGAGATCGGGCTGCTGCGCTCGCTCGGCGCCTCGTCGCGCCAGCTCGCAGCGCTGCTCATGACCGAGACCGCGCTCATCTCGTGCGCGGGCGGCGCGCTCGGCTGGCTGGTCGGCGGCGCGAGCGCGGCACTCGTGCGCGGTAGCACGTTCGGCGCGGGCGCCGCGTTCGAGCAGCTGCTCCTGCCGGTCGCGATCGGCCTCGCGCTCGGCGTCGCGTTCCTCGGCACGATCGGTCCGCTGCGGCTCGCGCTGCGGCTCGACCCCGCGACGGTGCTCCGTGGCCAGCCCTAGGCTCGCGACCGAAGCGCGGCTGCTGCGCGCGGCGCTCGGCCGCCGAAGCGGCACGGTCGCGCTCGCGGTGCTCGCGGTCGCGATCGGCGCATCGGTCGCCTCCGCCCTGCTCCACGTCTCGGGCGACATCGGCCGCAAGGTGACGAGCGAGCTGCGGACACTCGGCCCCAACGTGCTGCTCGTGCCGGCGGGCGCGGACGGCGCCGCGGCCGACGCGGGGGCCGCGTTCCTCGACGAGTCCGCGGTGCGCGCGCGTCTCGCCGCCGCCGGCGTGACGGGTGCGCCGCTCCTCTATATGGTCGCCGAGGTCGCGACGGACGCAGGTCGCGCGCCGCGGCGCATGACCGCGATCGGCGCCGATCTCGGCGCGGTGCGCGCGCTGCATCCGGGTTGGACGATCGAATCCTCCGCCGGCGCCGATCCGGCGACGACGCTGATGGGCGGGCGGCTCATGGCGCGGCTCGGCGTCGCGCCCGGCGCGAGGCTCGCCCTGCGCCGTCCGGGCGATTCCGGACCGGGCGTCGCCGTCACGGTCGGCGCGCGGCTGACGGCGGGCGGCGCGGATGACGAGGCGTGGTGGATCCCGCTCGCGACCGCGCAGGCGATCGCGGCGCTCCCGGGACGCGTGAGCCTCGCCGAGGCGCGCGTGGACGGCGGGCCGCAGGCGGCGGCGCGAGCCGCCGCGCGGCTCGAGCGGACGCCCTCGCCCGGCGCTCCGCCGATGCGCGCGCTCGTGCTCCACGCGCTGTCCGCGACCGAGGGCCGGCTGCTCGATCGCATGCGCCGGCTGATGGCGCTGGTGACGATCGCCGCGCTGGTCGCCGCCGGCCTGTGCGCGTTCGGCACGCTCACCGACCTCGCGCTCGAGCGGCGGCGCGAGATCGCGCTCATGAAGGCACTCGGCGCGACGCCCGGCGACATCGTGCGCCTGTTCGCGGCCGAGTCGCTCGCGATCGGCGGCCTCGGCGGACTCGCCGGCTGGCTGCTCGGCGTCGGGTTCGCCGAGCTGATCGGTCGGCAGGTGTTCCACGCCGCGGTGGCGCTCGATCCGCGCGTGCTGCTGATCGTGATGGCGCTGGCGCTCGCGGTCGCCGCGGTCGCGGGCCTCGGGCCGATCCGTCTCGCGCTCGCGGTCGAGCCGGCGGCGGCGCTCAAGGGAGACTGACGTGGCGGAACGGCTCGTGCGCATGGAACACGTCTCGCGCCACTACGGCGCGCTCAAGGCGCTCGACGACGTGGACCTCGAGATCCGCAGCGGCGAGTGGCTCTCGGTCATGGGCCCCTCGGGCTCGGGCAAGAGCACGCTCATCAACCTGCTCGGCGCGCTCGACCGCCCGACCGCGGGGCGCCTGTGGGTGGACGGCGCCGAGCTGACGGCGATGGGCGAAGCCGAGCGCGTGCGCTTCCGGCGGCAGAAGGTCGGCATCATCTTTCAGCAATTCCATCTCTTCCCGCATCTCACCGCACTCGAGAACGTGATGGTCGCGCAGCACTACCACTCGATCGCCGACGAGGGCGAGGCGATGGCGGCGCTGGTGCGCGTCGGCCTCGAGGATCGCGCGCGTCATCTGCCGGCGCAGCTCTCGGGAGGCGAGCAGCAGCGTGCCTGCGTCGCGCGCGCGCTCATCAACCAGCCGCCGCTGATCCTCGCCGACGAACCGACCGGCAACCTCGACGCCGAGAACGAGGACAAGGTGCTGCGGCTGCTGCGCGAGCTCCACGCCGAGGGCCACACGATCGTGACCGTCACGCACGCCGCCAAGGTCGGCAACCTCGCCGACCGGCGCGTCGAGCTGTCGCACGGCCGGCTCGCCGACCTCACCGTCCCGAGCGAGGAGATCGAGCGGCGCTACGACGAGGTGCTGGTCCAGATGTGGGCGCTCGAGGAAAAGGACAAGGTCGCCGAGACCGCGCGCATCAAGGTGCCCGACGTGGTGGACAATCAGCGCACGCTCCAGGGCATGTCCGAGAGCGGGCTGATCTTCCCGCCCTGTCTCACGCTCGAGTTCACAGCGCGCGGCCGCGTGCGCGCGCGCGATCTCGTGCGCCGCCGCCGGCTCGCCGAGGTGCTGTTCTCGTCCGCGATGCACCTGTCCGATCCCGAGGTCGAGGTCGCCGCGTGCCGGATGGAGCACATCATCAACCCCGAGGTGACGAACAGCATCTGCTCGTTCCTCGGCCATCCGCGCCGCTGCCCGCACGGCCGTCCGATCCCGACCGGCGACTGCTGCGAGCTGCCGATCGTCTCGTGACGCACGCGCCGGCGCGCGGCGTCGTGCGGCGCATCGAGCCCGGCGAGGCACGCGCCGCGCTGGATGGCGCGCGCGCCGTGCTCGACGCGCGCGACGACGCCGCGTTCGCGCGCGGGCACTGGCCCGGCGCGGGCCACGTCCCGATCGCGGAGCTCGAGTCGCGCCGTACCGAGCTCCCGCCCCGTGACGTGCCGCTCGTCGTGGTCGCGGCGAGCGCAGAGGATGCCGAGCACGCGGCGCAGGCGGTCGCCTCACTCGGCTACGCAGACGTGCGCTGGCTCGCCGCCGCGATCGCCGGAGTCGCGGGCGCGGACGACCGCGCACCCGCCGCGCGGCTCTGGCGCCCCGCGCCGTTCCTCGAGCACGTGATGCCGCGGCTCGTCGCGGCCCGGCCGCGCGGCCGCGCGCTCGACCTCGCCGCCGGCGCCGGGCGCGAGTCCGTGTTCCTCGCGCTCCATGGCTTCGAGGTCGAGGCGGTGGACGACGATCGCGACATCCTCGCGAGCGCCGCGGCGCTCGCGGCGCGCCACGGCGTCACGATCACGACGACGCGGATCGATCTCGAGCGACGCGAGGTGGCGCTGGCCGAGGCGGCGTATGACGTGGTCACGGTGTTCCGGTTCCTGCACCGGCCGCTGTTCCCGGCGATCGAGCGCGCGATCGCGCCCGGAGGCTTCCTCGTCTACGAGACCTATCGCCGCGGCCAGGAGCGCTTCGGCCGGCCGAAACATCCGCGCTTCCTGCTCGACGACGGCGAGCTCGCCACCGCGTTCCCGAGCCTCTCGGTCGAGCACTGCGAGGAGCCGTCACCCGCCGAAGGTCCGATCACGGCCCGGCTGCTCGCCAGGAGGCCGCGACCGTCCGACCGGTCGAATTGCCGCGCCGGTCGGCCGTTTTGAATCGATCGTGCCCGGACGAGTATCGTAGTCGGCCGTGTCAGCTCCCCAGAGTCCCCCCTGCCACAGGGCCGTTCCACGTCCGCAACGCACGCGCCGCCATGCCGCCGCGGCGATCGTGATCGCGGCACTCGCCACGCTCCCGCTCCGCGCCGCGATCGCCGCGCCTGCCTCAGTAGACGCCGAGCCCGACACGTCGTACCGCGCCGGCGAGCCCGCGACGCCGATCCTCGCGCTGACGCTCGATCAGGCGCGCAAGCTCGCGGTCGCGAACAGCCCGGCGGCGCACGCGGCGCTCGCCGCCGTGCGCAGCGCGCGCGGCGCGTGGATGAAGGAAGCCGGCACGTTCGACCCGGTGTTGAGCGGCGCCGACGAGCAGGTCTCGACCGACACGCCGTCGAGCTCGCCGTTCGCGGGCACCGAGATCCGCCAGCGCTCGCTGAACGGCGGCCTCGCGTGGCGTTCGCCGATCGGCACCACGCTCAACTTCACGGTCGCCCGCGTCCGCTACCAGTCCAACGCGCCGTTCTCGACGCTGCCCGTCCAGCGCACGATGGCGGCGCGCGCCGAGTTCGTGCAGCCGCTGTTCCGCGGCTTCGGCCTCGCCGCGACGCGCGGCGACCTGCGCGCGGCGGACCGCGATCTCGAGTCGGCGCGCGAGCAGCTCGCCACCGCGACGCTCGACCTCGACGCCAACGTCGAGGACGCCTACTGGGATCTCTACGCCGCCGAACGCCAGCTCGAGGTGCAGCGCCTCCAGCGCCAGCGCGCGGCGGTGTTCCTCCGCGACCAGCTGCTGCGCGGGCGCGCGGGCGTCGTCGGGCCGGGCGCGGTCGCGATCGCGCGCACGTTCCTCGCCCAGCAGGACGCGGCGCTGATCGACGCACGGCTCGCGGCCGGCACCGCCGCGGATCACTTGAGCGAGGTGGTCGGCGGTCACCCGGAAGGCGAGGCGCGCTATCACGCGCTCGACGAGCCGCCCGCGCCGGGCGAAATCGAGCCGCTCGCGACGCTCCTGAAGCGCGCGATGAACGCCAATCCGTCGCTGCTCGCCGCGCGCGCCGATTCGGCCGCGGCGCGCAACCGCTACGCCCGCGCCAGCGCGAACGACTGGCCGAGCGTGGACGCGTTCGGCGGCTACGGCACGTCGGGCCTCTCGGGGACCGGCCGCCAGATCGTGTTCGGCACCGACACGGTCGGCACCGACTTCGACACCGGATTCAGCAGCGCCTGGAGCCAGGTCACCGGGCGCGACTTCCCCGACTGGCACTTCGGCATCCGCGTCACCGTGCCGCTCGGCTGGCGCACCGACCGCGGCGAGCGCGAGCGGCAGCGCGGCTTCTACGATCGCGCCCGCGAGACGCTGCGCGCGAGGCAGCTCGCGCTGGAGTCCGCGGTGCGCGCGGGGTGGCGCGAAGCCGGCGAAGGCCGTCACGAGCTGGACGCGACGCTGGCGCTGGTCGCGGCGGCCGAGGAGCAGGCGCGGATCGCGCGGCTCGAGTATCAGGCCGGGCGCGCCACGGCGTACGATCTCGTCAACCTCGAAGCCGAGCTGGCGGCCGCGCGCTTCCGCGAAGCCGCGGTGCGCGTGCGCGTGGCCCACTCCGCCACGGAGCTGCGCCGGCTCACGACACCGGTCCCCGGGAGAACCCGATGATGCGAAGCCCTGCCGCCTCGATGCGCCGCTTCGGCGCCGTGACGTCCATCGCGCTCGCCGCGCTGCTCGCGCCGCTGATCGCCGGCTGCGCCGGCGGCGCCGGCAAGGGCGGCTTCAAGATGCCGCCGGTGCCGGTCGAGGTGAGCAACGTCGCCGCGCAGGCGGTCACCGACCGCTTCCACGCCGTCGGCACCATCGATGCCAACGAGACGGTCAAGATGGTGACCGAGATCGGCGCGATCGCACGCGAGCTGCCGTTCGCCGAGGGACAGAGCATCACCGAGGGCGCCCTGATCGCCCATCTCGAAGACAACGACCTCAAGGCCGACGCGGCGCGCGCCGAGGCGCTGCGCGATCAGGCCCGCACCAACCGCCAGCGCGTCGCCCAGCTGTTCGAGCAGCGCGCCGCCTCGCAGCAGGAGCTCGACGACGCGGCCTCGGCGCTCAAGGTCGCCGAAGCGAACGACGTCCTCGCGCGCACGCGCGCCGCCAAGGCGATCATCCGCTCGCCGCTCTCGGGCGTGGTCGGGCGGCGGCTGGTTTCACCCGGCCAGTACCTCGCCGTCGGCCAGCCGATCACCGACGTGGCGTCGGTGGACGTGATGAAGATCGCGTTCGCCTCGCCCGAGCGCTACGTCGCGCAGCTGCAGCGCGGCGCCTCGGTCACCATCTCGACGACCGCGTATCCCGGGCGCACGTTCGACGGCATGATCAGCGTCGTCGACCCGATGATCGATCCGGTCTCGCACACGGTGCAGATCGTCGCCCGCATCCCGAACCGCGGACGCCTGCTCAAGCCCGGCATGTCGGCGGACGTGAATGCCACGCTCGGACGGCGCGCCAACGCGCTGGTCGTCCCCGACGAGGCGATCTTCGCCGAGGGCGATCAGAACTTCGTGTACATCGTGAAGCCCGACAGCTCGGTGATGCGCCAGGCGGTCGTGATCGGCACGCGCGACTCGACGCAGGCCGAGATCACGCAGGGCTTGAAACCCGGCGACCGCGTCGTGCGCGCCGGTTACCAGAAGCTCTTCGACGGCGCGAAGGTGATGCCCATGCCCGCGGGCGGTCCCGGCCGATGAAGCTGTCCGAAGTCTCCGTCCAGCGCCCGGTGTTCGCGGCGGTGTTGAGCCTCGCCATCCTTCTGTTCGGCGTGATCTCGATGCTGCGGCTCCCGGTGCGCGAGTACCCGGACATCGAGTCGCCGGTCGTGAGCGTCACCACGTTCTACCGCGGCGCGAGCCCGCAGACCGTCGAGACCGAGGTCACCGACGTGCTCGAGGAGCAGCTCGCGACCGTCGAGGGCGTCAAGCTCATCACCTCGTCGTCGCGCGAGCAGGGCTCGGTGATCACGGTCGAGTTCAACCTCAACCGCAAGGTGGACGAGGCCGCGAACGACGTGCGCGACAGCGTCTCGCGCGTGCGCGGCGAGCTGCCCTCGACTGTGGACGACCCGATCGTCGCCAAGCAGGACGTGAACGCGCAGCCGATCATCTGGCTGTCGCTCAACGGCCAGCGCTACACGACGCTCGAGCTGACCGAGGCCGCCAACAACATCCTCACCGAGAAGATCCAGCGCCTCGAGGGCGTGGGCGCGGTGTTCGTCGGCGCCGAGCGCAAGTACGCGATGCGCGTGTGGCTCGATCCGCAGCGGCTCGCCGCGCGCGGCATCACCGTCGCCGACGTCGAGCAGGCGCTGCGCACCCAGAACGCCGAGATCCCGTCCGGGCGCGTCGAGGGCCGCGGCCGCGAGTTCTCGGTGCGCACGCGCGGCGACCTCGACACGCCCGAGCAGTTCGCGGCGATCGTCGTCGCCCAGCAGGGCGACCGGCCGGTGCGGATCGGCGACATCGCCGACGTGCAGGTCGGCGCCGAGGACGACCGCACGGTGGCGCGCTACAACACCGTGCCCTCGATCGGGCTCGGCATCGTCAAGCAGCAGAAATCGAGCACGGTCGACGTCGCCCACAAAGTGCACGACGCGCTGCCGCGGCTGCGCGCGCTCCTGCCGCCGGGGATGAACCTCGAGGTCGCCTACGACTCGTCGACGTTCATCGAGGACTCGATCCAGGAAGTGCTGATCTCGCTCGGCGTCGCGTTCGTGCTGGTCGTGATCGTGATCTTCGTGTTCCTTGGCAGCCTGCGCGCGACGCTGATCCCGGTGGTGGCGATCCCGGTGTCGCTGATCGGCACGTTCACGGTCGTCTACTTCCTCGGCTTCACGATCAACATCCTGACGCTGCTCGCCATGGTGCTCGCGATCGGACTGGTCGTGGACGACGCCATCATCATGCTCGAAAACGTCTACCGGCACATGGAGATGGGCAAGTCGCGCCTGCGCGCGACGCTCGACGGCGCGCAGGAGATCGGCTTCGCGATCCTCGCGACCACGATCGCGCTGGTCGCGGTGTTCGTGCCGGTCGCGTTCCTCACCGGCCGCGTCGGTCGGCTGTTCAACGAGTTCGGCATCGCCGTCGCGGTATCGGTGCTGATCTCGGGGTTCATCGCACTCTCGCTCACGCCGATGCTGTGCTCGCTAATTCTAAGACGCGCGGCCGGCGGCGGCACGCATGGCGACGAGGACGTCGAGGCGGTCTCGGACGAAGGTCATGTGGAGTACGCGCGCGGCTGGCGCGGCACGTTCGACCGCGCCTTCCACGGGCTCCACGTGGCCTACGAACGGACGCTGCGCACGGCGCTCGCCCACCGCGGCGTCGTGATGGGCATCGCGGTGTTCATCCTGGTCGCGATCGGCGGGCTGTTCGTCGTGCTCCCGAAGGAGCTGGTGCCGACCGAGGACCGCGGCATGGTGTTCAACGTCGTGCTCGCGCCCGAAGGCGCGACGCTCGACTACACTGACCGCTACATGCGGCAGGTCGAGTCGATCTACCAGAAGGTGCCGGCCGTCGAGGCGTTCTTCTCGGCGGTGGGCCTCGGCTTCGGCGGCCCGGGGCGTGTCACCGACGGGTTCATGTTCGTCCGGCTCAAGCCCTACAGCCAGCGCACGCTCACGCAGCAGCAGATCGTCGGCATGCTGTTCCCGCAGCTGCTCGGCATCCCGGGCGTGCTCGCGATCCCGATCAACCTGCCGAGCCTCGGCGGCGGATTCGGCAGCCCCGTGCAGTTCGTCCTGCAGGCCGACACGTACGAGGACCTGCAGCGCGCGATGGGCCCATTCATGATGGAGGCGCAGAAGCTCGGCTACCTGCTCAACATGGACACCGATCTCAAGCTCAACAAGCCGCAGCTCGAGATCGACATCGACCGCGACCGCGCTTCGTCGCTGGGCGTTTCGGTGGCCGACGTCGGCAATACGCTGCAGACGCTGCTCGGTGGCCGCGAGGTCACGCGTTTCAAGCGCGGCAACAAGCAGTACAAGGTGATGCTGCAGGTGCGGCCGCAGGACCGCTCGTCCCCCGCCGCGATCGACGGCCTGTACATGCGCGGCCACGAGGGGCTGGTGCAGATGGCGAGCGTCGTCCACGTCCGCGAGCAGGTGGCGCCCAAGGAGCTCAACCACTTCGATCGCGTGCGCTCGGCGACGATCAGCGCCAACCTGCCGCCCGGCGTCACGATCGGCAAGGCGCTCGACGACCTCAACGCGATCGCGCGGCGCACGCTGCCGCCCAGCATGCGCACCGACTTGAGCGGCGAGTCGCGCGAGTTCGTCGAGTCGAGCGGCGGCCTCTACTGGTTGTTCATCGTCGCGCTCGTGTTCATCTTCCTCGTACTCGCGGCGCAGTTCGAGAGCTTCGTCCATCCGCTTTCGATCCTGTTCTCGGTGCCGCTCGCGGTGTTCGGCGCGCTGTTCACGCTGTTCGTGTTCCGCGGCTCGCTGAACATCTACTCGCAGATCGGGCTCATCATGCTGATCGGGCTCGTGACCAAGAACGCGATCCTGATCGTCGAGTACTCGAACCAGCGGCGCGCCCGCGGCGAGCCGCTGATCGAGGCGGTGGTGCGCGCCTCACGCATCCGGCTGCGCCCGATCCTCATGACCACGCTCACCACGATCCTCGGCGTCATGCCGATCGCGCTCGGCCTCGGCGCGGGCGCCGATTCACGCAAGCCGCTCGGCCTGGCGGTCGTCGGCGGCCTGCTGTTCTCGATGCTGCTGACGCTGGTGATGGTGCCGGTGGTCTACACGCTGCTCGCGCGCTGGGCGCCGGCGCGCGTCAAGGACGCGTCGGTCGAGACCGAGTCGCTGCCGGCGGGTGCGCCGGCCCCCGCCCGGCCGAAGTAATCGCAACACGCGCACGGCTCCGGGGCCAGTCCGCCTCGCGGCCTCCCGTCAGTGGAGGCTGAACCGCACCGGCACCGCGACCCAGACCGCGACGGGCTTGCCGCCGGCCATGGCCGGCTTGAACCGCCATTGGCGCACCGCGTCCACCGCCTCCGCGTCGTCCTCCGGGATCGACTTTACGACCCTCGTGTCCTTCACGAGGCCGTCCTTGCCGACCAGCGCCTGCACCATCACCGTGCCTTCGACCCAGTGGAGAACGTTGGGCTCGGTGGGCGCCACCTTGTAGATCGCCTCGGGCAGCTCCTCCACGTACACGTACTCGCCGAACGCAGGCTCATGGTCGGGCAGCGGGTCGCGCAGGTCCGGTGGGATGGGCGCCCCGTTCGGCCGCGGGTGCGCCGGCACGCCGCGCGTCCAGACCTCTTCTTGCCACGCGTCCGGACCCTCGCCGCTCAGCTTCACTGCGAGAGTTCGATCCGTCGTGAAGGTGGCTCGGAGCATCCCCAATTGAAGACTGCGGTCGCGCGTGATCGCCGCCAGCGTCGATCCGTCGAACAGGCCCACGCCCACGAACCGGCCTTTGTCGCTGGTGAGGCCAACCCTCCCGGACCCCAGGTCCGTGATCACGACGTCGGGGCCGATCATTCGCGAGGAGGTCGATTGCGAAACGGTCCACTCGCCGGCGAGGCGCTTCACTCCGACGGCAATCGAAATCGAGTCGGGCACCGGGCGGCCCTGGCTCTGACCGGCGAAAGCGGGTGAAACAAGGACCAGGGCGAACATCGAAAGGAAGAGTCCTATGCGCACGACCGCCTCCTAGGTGAGCGCAGCCTACGCCGCGCACACGCGAGGAGCACGACGAATTCGATCAGCCGGCCGGGCCCGGGGTCGCCTCGCGCTTCAACCGGCGGCCGATGACATCGACCGCGAGGTAGAGCACGAACAACACCGCCGCCGCGGCGACGAACCAGAGCAGCTTCGTCTGCAGCACGTGGGTCAGGGCCTGCGGGTCCTCCAGCAGCTTCGGCTGATCGCCGAGCACGCGCGCGCCGAACCACGCCAACACGGTGGTCCAGACGAACGAGCCGACCAGCGTCGAGAGCGAGAACCGGCTGAACGACATGCGCGCCGCCCCCGCGGGCAGCGAGACGAGGTGGCGCACCACCGGCAGCAGCCGGGCGAAGAAGATCCCGCCCACCGAATAGCGCTGGATCCAGCGCTCGGCGAGCAGCCACTTGGACTCGGGCACGAAGACGTAGCGGCCGTACTTGAGGATCAGCGGCCGGCCGAGCCAGCGCGCCGCGCCGTAGGAGAGCGCCGCGCCGAACCACGAGCCGAGCGTCGCCGCGGCGACCACGCCCCAGAAGTGGAACTCGCCCCGGCTCGCCCAGTAGGCGGCCGGCGGCACCACGACCTCGCTCGGCAGCGGGAACACGGTGGACTCGATCGCCATGAGCGTGAACACGCCCGCGTAGCCCCACTGGCGCGTCAACCCCAGCCACGTCGCGAACAAGCTATGGAACACGTCGGCCTCCACGTGCGGCCGAGTCGGCCGCGGTCGATCCGTTGCTCATGTTCATGTGCATCTCGCTCTTCATCTCGTCCGAACCGGCCGCGGCCCCCGGCTTCGACTCGGCCGCGGCCGCGCCGCCGATCCGCTCGGCGCGCGCGACGACCAGCGCCTCCTGCCCGCCGCGCGTGAACAGCGTGCCGTGGACGATCACCGGGTAACCAACGACGGCGTAGAGGCTGTCGTTGGGATTCACGCCGTGTGTCGCGGCGATGATCGGATAGAAGCGCTGGCCGGCGCGGTTCACGAACCCGAGGCTCTGGCCGCCGCGCGCGCACATGAGCGCGCAGTCGCGGTGCGAGAGACCCTCGCCTCCGTGCGTGAACCAGCACTGCGGATCGATGATCTCGCCTTCCATCGTCAGCGCGCGGGCGCCGGAGGCCGGCGCGCAGCCGGCGCCCGCGATCGAGGCGGCCAGCGCGCCGAGGATCACGAACGCGGGCAGCCCGCGCTGGAGCCCCGTCACGCGATCAGCGTCCCGCGGGAACCGTGGCGGCTTCGGCCGGCACCTGCTCGGCCCAGGCGAAGTCGTCGCCGTCGGCGACGGGACGCGCGAGCGCGATCCTGGGATCGTGCTCGAGCGCGATCCACGCCCCCTCGGCGGCGGCGCGCGCGAGCAGCGCGCGCTTCTCCTCCATCGTCTCGATCGCGGCGACGTCGTAGCCCATCACGAACGGGATGCGCACGTGGCTCGCGGTCGGGATCAGATCGGCGACGAAGTAGAGCGCGCCCTCGCGCCCCGAGACGCGCACCAGCTGCTGGCCGCGCGTGTGACCTTCGGCGGTGAAGGTCTCGAACCCGGGCCACGGGCGCTGCGGCCCATCCCAGAGGCGCAGTACGCCGGCGTCCATCAGCGGCTGGTAGTTCTCGGGCATGTACGAGGCGCGCTCGCGCGGGTTGGGGCGCGTGGCGTTCTCCCAGTTGCGGCGCTGGACGTAGTAGTGGGCGCGCGGCAACCGCGGCACGAGGACACCGCCCTGCAGGCGGGTCGAGCCCCCGGCGTGGTCGAAGTGGAGGTGCGTGAGCACCACGTCGGTCACGTCCTCGACGCCGAGCGAGAGCGCCGCGAGTGAGCGCTCGAGCGAATGACCGTCGTCGAGGCCGTAGATGTCCACCCACTTGGGCGCGAGCTTGTCGCCGGCGCCGTCGTCCACGAGGATGCGCCGCCCCTCGCCTTCGATCAGCAGGCAGCGCATCGCAAGCGTGATGCGGTTGCGGTCGTCGGCGGGATGGGCACGGCTCCACAGCGTCTTCGGGACCGAGCCGAACATCGCGCCGCCGTCGAGGCGGATGACGCCGGTCTCGAGCGTGTGGATCGTCCAGGGACCGAGCGTGAGGGAGGGCATTTGCCGCAGCATCGCCGAAAGCCGCGCGCCGGGTCAAACCTCGGCGCGCCGGCGCGCGACCACGTCGTCAGCGATAGATGGTCTTGACCTGGCCCCAGGTGGAGCTGGTCGTCCGGGTCGCGATGGCGCAGTGGCCGGGACCGGAGAGACCGTTGTTGAAGTCGTCGAGGCACTGCGTCGCGGGGCCCGTCAGGCACGTGCTCGACGTGCAGTAGGGACCGTTGCCGACCGGCTGCACCTTGCGCGCACCGTATGCGTCGAAGATCGTCTGCGCCTGTTGGAGGCAGGACGCGATCGCGGTCGGGCTCGCGCCGGAGCAGATGTTGAGGTCTGCGGCGATCATCTGCTGCGCGAGCGCGACCGCGCCGTTGCCGTCCACCGGCTGGTTGAGGATCGCCAGCAGATCCGTCTCGCTGTAGCTCACGAGGCCGAGATTCATCGGCAGGCACGACGCCGGCCACGCGCTCGGATGGTTCTTCCAGTAGCCGAGCGTGTAGGTGCAATTGGTCTGCGCCATGCTCGGGGCGGGCGACACTGTGGTGCAGGCGATGACGAGCAGGGCGATCATCGCCGCGACGCGGGCGGCGGACTTCGACATGGACCTCTCCCGATGCAGAGCAAGGATGCGTAGCGAAATGGGAGGACCCCGGCCACGATGGGACGGAGCCTCGTTCGCAGGTGACGGGGTGGGCGGGGACCCAGTCGGTGCAACAAGGCCACAGCGAACGTCTGTACGGCATAGAGTTTATGGGCATCCGTTCGCCCGACGCAAGAGATGGCGTTCGGACGGCCCGTCGAGCCGGCGCGCGTCGGGCGGAACGCCCGGACCGGCGAAGGCGGTGCCTTAGATGTGGATGGCGCGCTTCCCGACCGCCAGGGCGGCTTCCTTGACCGCCTCGGGCAGCGTCGGGTGGGCGTGGACCGAGCGCGCGATGTCCTCGGCGCTGGCCCCCAGCTCCATCGCGGTCGCGAGCTCGGCGATCAAGTCGCTCGCACGCGGACCGACGATGTGGGCGCCGAGCACGCGATCGGTCGCCGCGTCGGCGATGATCTTCACCTGACCGTCGCGCTCCCCCATCGCCTTCGCCCGGCCGTTGGCGAGGAACGGGAACGTGCCGATCGCGACGACGATGCCCTTCGCGGCGGCGTCCTCTTCGGAGAGACCGACGCTCGCGAGCTCGGGCCACGTGTAGACCACGTTCGGGATGCACGCGTAGGCGACGTGGCCCGCCATGCCCGCCATGCGCTCGACCGCGGCGATTCCCTCCTCCTCCGCCTTGTGCGCGAGCATCGGCCCGGCGATCACGTCGCCGATCGCGAAGATGCCGGGCACCGACGTCGCGAAGCTCGCGTCCACCTCGATCCGGCCCTTCGCGTCCGTCGCAAGCCCAAGCTCGCGCGCGCCGAGACCGTCGGTGTACGGGCGCCGGCCGACCGCGACGAGCAGCACGTCGCACGTCTCCTCGCGCTCGGCGTCCTTCTCGACCACGGTGACGCGCACGCGGTCACCCTCGACGCGCGCGCCGCGCGCCGAGGCGCCGAAGCGGAACGCGAGTCCCTGCTTCTCGAGCGCGCGCTGAAGCAGCGCGCCGCTCTTCCGGTCCATGCCGGGCACCGCCCGGTCCTGGAACTCGAGCACCGCGACCTTCGCGCCGAGGCGCGCCCACACCGAGCCCAGCTCGAGCCCGATCGCGCCCGCGCCGATCACGATCATGGTCTCGGGCACGGCGGGGAGCGCGAGCGCATGCGTGGAATGGACGATGCGCCGGTCGTCGTACGCGATGCCGGGAAGTCTCGCCGGCTTGCTGCCGGTCGCGATCAGGATCCGCGCCGCGCGATGCGCTTCGGTCGCCCCGTCCGCGCCCGTGACCTGGACCACGCCGGGCGCGGCGATGCGCCCCGTTCCCGTCAGGCGCGTGACCTTGTTCTTCCGGAACAGACCCTCGACGCCGCGGGTCAGCTCCTGCACGACCCTGTCCTTGCGCGCGAGCATGGTCGGCAGGTCGAGCTCGACCGTGGCGCGGACGCCGTGGGCGGCGATCCCGTGGCGGGCGAACGCGAAGTGCTCGCTCGAGTCGAGCAGGGCCTTGCTCGGGATGCAGCCGACGTTGAGGCACGTGCCGCCCAGTGTCGGATACTTCTCGACCACGGCGGTCTTCATGCCGAGCTGCGCGGCGCGGATCGCGGCGACGTAGCCGCCGGGCCCGGAGCCGATGACGATCAGGTCGAACGCGTCGTCGCTCACGGGCGCTAGAGCTCGACCAGCATGCGCTCGGGATCCTCGAGGCGGTCGCGCACGCCGATGAGGAACGTCACCGCCTGCTCGCCGTCGACGATGCGGTGATCGTACGAGAGAGCGAGGTACATCATCGGCCGGATCACCATCTGGTCGTCCACGACCACCGGCCGCTTCTGGATCTTGTGCATGCCGAGGATGCCGCTCTGCGGGAAGTTGAGGATCGGCGTCGAGAGCAGCGATCCGTAGACGCCGCCGTTCGAGATCGTGAACGTCCCGCCCGAGAGATCGTCGAGCGACACGGTGCCCTCGCGCGCCACCGCCGAGAGCCGGGCGATCTCGCGCTCGAGATCCGGGAACGAGCGCCGGTCTGCGTCGCGCACCACCGGGACGACGAGCCCGCGGTCGGTGCCGACGGCGATCCCCATGTGCACGTGGCGGCGGTAGACGATATCGCTGCCGCGGATCTCGGCGTTGAGCTCGGGCAGGCGTTCGAGCGCGAGGACGCACGCGCGGGTGAAGAAGCTCATGTACGAGAGCCGCACACCGTGGCGGCGCACGAACTCGTCGCGGTGGCGCTCGCGCAGCGCCATCACGGCGCTCATGTCGACTTCGTTGAACGTGGTGAGGATCGCCGCGGTCTGCTGCGCTTTGACGAGCCGCTCGGCGATGCGCAACCGGATGCGGCTCATCGGCACCGCGCGCTCGGTTTCGCTCTCGCGCCAGTCGGTCGGGGCGCGCTGGGGGGCGAGCGCATTCGTTCCGATGGGGGGACGGATCTCCGCTCCGGTCGGAACGGCCAGGACACCGCCCGTCGCTGGGGCCGGACTCGCCGCCGTCATGTGGCGCTGCACGTCCTCCTTGAGCAATCGGCCGCCGGGACCCGTGGCCGCGATCGTCGCGGGATCGAGGCCATGCTCTTCGACGAGCCGGCGCACGGCGGGGCTCAGCGTCGGGGTGGTTTCGCTGACGGCCGGTGGGCGGACCTCTGCGGCCGACGGTGTCGCGGCTTTGGCCGGGGCAGCCCCTTCGTCCACACGCGCGAGCACGTCGCCTACCTCGACGCGATCGCCGAGCGCGCGGCCGTGATGCAGCACGCCCGCGAACTCCGAAGGAATCTCGACCGCCGCCTTGTCGGTCTCGAGCGTCACGACCGGCTCGTCCACGGCGACGCTCGCGCCGTCGGGCTTGAGCCACGCCACGACCACACCCTCCGAGACCGATTCCGCGAGCCTCGGCACCTTGATCTCTCGCATCATGGGGCGCGCAGTTTACCCGCGGGCCGGGGCGGGACCCAAACCCACCGTGAGGTCGCGGACGTGTGCTAGTCTGGCCGCCTCGACAAGGAGGTCGAACCATGGCCGGTCTGCTGTTCTTCCTCGTTCTCGTCATGGGCGCCGTCGTCGTGTGGCGCCTCGCCGCCCGCCAGTCGGGCGCCCGGGTTCACGACGGCGACGGACACCGCGTCTTCCCCGACCCCGCGCGGCTGCTGGCGCTCGTCGCCGGACCATTGCTCCTGCTGCTGATCTTCGCCGGGTCGGTGCGCGTCGTGCCGGTCGGGCACGCGCTGGTCGTCTTCAACACGCTCACGCGCGGCTTCCGGCTTGCGCGGCAGGGCATCACGTTCATCCCGCCGTTCATCAGCAACACGCAGGACTACGACCTGCGCCGGCTCGAGTACACGATGTCGGGCGTCTCCGGCGAGGGCCGCAAGGCCAACATCGACGACTCGCTCTGGTCGCCGACGCAGGAGGGTCTGCAGGTCGGCATCGACCTGACCGTGTGGCATCACATCGATCCCGACCGCGTCGTCGCCATCCACCAGAAGATCGGCCCGGACTACGAAGAGAAGATCATTCGTCCCACGATCCGTTCGGTGATCCGGCTGGTCATCTCGGAGTATCCGGTGATGGACGTCTACTCGGCCAAGCGGGCGCGCATCCAGGACGAGATCAACTCGGCCGCCAAGCGCCTGCTCGAGAAGGACGGCTTCATGATCGACGAGGTCGTGCTGCGCGACGTGCGGTTCACGGCGGAGTTCGCGAAGGCGATCGAGGCCAAGCAGATCGCCCAGCAGGGAGCGCAGCAGATGCAGTACACGCTCGAGAAGGAGCAGAAGGAAGCCGAGCGCAAGGTGATCGAGGCGAGGGGCCGCGCGAACGCGATCGAGGTCATCAACCGGGCGCTGGCGCAGAATCCGAACTACATCAAGTACCTCTACGTCGACAAGCTCTCGGACAAGATCTCGGTGATCGTGTCCGATCAGAACACGATCATGGACCTCAAAGGGATCCTCGGCGCTCGCGAGAAATAGGCAGCGATCCGACCTCGGCGAGCGCGCGGTCGATGAGCATCCGCTCCTGCGCGACGTGCTTGGCGAAGAAGCCGGTCGCGGGCGTCGGTGACGCCTTGCGCGCGACGAGGCTCAAGCTCGCGCCCTCGGGTAGCACGCCTTCGATGCGGTGGCGGATGCCGCGCCACGCACCCATGTTCGCAGGCTCCTCCTGCACCCAGCGGATGTCGCGCGCGTGCGGATACCGCTCGAGCACCTCGGCCAGCTCGACGCGCGGGAACGGATAGAGCTGCTCCAACCGCACCAGCGCGGTCGCGGCGACGCCGCGCGCCTCGCGCGCCTGGTGCAGGGCGAAGTAGAACTTGCCCGACGTGAGCAGGACGCGCCGCGCCGCGCGCGGATCGGCCGCGTGCGCGTCGTCGATCACGGTGCGGAAGCCGCCGGAGGTGAAGTCGGCGACCGGCGACACCGCGAGCCTGTGCCGGAGCAGACTCTTCGGGCTCATGAGCACGAGGGGCTTCCGGAACTTGCGGTGGAGCTGGCGGCGCAGTGCGTGGAAGTACTGCGCCGGCGTCGTCAGGTTGCACACCTGAATGTTGCCGTTGGCGCACAGATCCATGAAGCGCTCGAGCCGCGCGCTCGAATGCTCGGGCCCCTGCCCTTCGTAGCCGTGGGGCAGCAGCAGCACCAGTCCTGACATGCGCCGCCACTTCGCCTCGGCGCTGGCGATGAACTGGTCGATGTAGACCTGCGCCACGTTGGCGAAGTCGCCGTACTGCGCCTCCCACAGCGCCAGCGTCTGCGGATCGCCGGTGCTGTAGCCGTACTCGAAGCCGAGCGAGGCCGACTCGTTGAGCGGGGTGTCGAACACCACGCATCGGCCCGGCGCGGGGCCGCCCGCCTCGACCGCGCCGTCGAGGTGCTGGAGCGGCACGTAGCGCGTATCGTCCTCGGCGTCGTGCAGCACGGCGTGGCGATGGGTGAACGTGCCGCGCCCGCTGTCCTGGCCGCTCAAGCGGACGTGACGGCCCTCGATCAGCAGCGATCCGAATGCCAGCGTCTCGCCGAGCCCCCAGTCGATGCGGTCGGCCTCGAACATCGCCGCGCGGTCGCGCAGCAGCCGCTCGATCTTGCGGTGGGGATGGAATCCCTCCGGCACGCGCGCGACCGCCTTGACGATCCGCTCGAGCCGCTCGCGCGACACGGCGGTCCCGGCGCTCCAGTCCTCGCCCGCCCATTCGAACCCGGCCCACGCGCCGCGCAGCGGTGGCGGGCCCGCGTCGGGCACGCCCGCGCGCGCGCGCTGGTGCGCCGACTGGAGCTCGGCCGCGATCTCGCCCTCGATCGCCCGCACGCCCGCATCGTCGATCACGCCGCCGGCGACCAGCCGCGCGGCGTAGCTGCGCGAGGCCGGCGCGTGCTTCGCGATCGCCCGGTACATGACCGGCTGCGTGAACGTGGGATCGTCGAGCTCGTTGTGGCCGTGCTTACGGTAGCAGATGAGATCCACGAACACGTCGCGGTGGAACTCGGCGCGGTAGTCCATCGCGAGCGTGACCGCCTGCACCGCGGCCTCGGGATCGTCGCCGTTGACGTGGAAGACCGGCGCGTCCATGACGCGGGCGATGTCGGTGGCGTAGCGGCCGGCGCGCACGTCGGCGGCCGATGTCGTGAACCCGACGCGGTTGTCGACGACGATGTGGACCGTGCCGCCCGTGTCGTAGGGCGCGAGCCCCGCGAGCGCCAGCGTCTCGGGCACGATCCCCTCGCCCGAGAACGCCGCGTCGCCGTGAACCAGCACCGCGAGCCCGCGATCGCGCTGCCCGTCGCCCATCATGTCCTGGCGCGCGCGCAGCGAGCCCAGCACCACCGGGTTCACGAATTCGAGATGGCTCGGATTGAAATTGAGATCGATGTGCACGCTGCGGCCGGCGCGCGTCGCGTGGAACGCCTGGTAACCGAGGTGGTACTTCACGTCGCCGTGCCCGTAG
>JACOSV010000056.1 GCA_016178725.1 Candidatus Eiseniibacteriota bacterium | reverse complement strand
GCACTACGCCCGTCCCGATGTGTTCCATCTCACCGTGCGCCGCCGGGCCGCGCCGATCATGGTCGAGCGCCGCGCGCGCCGTGCGTCGCCCGCGCGCCGTGCGTCGCCCGCGCGCCGCGCCAGGCCGAAATCCAAGTCCCCATCCCGTTCGAAACTTCGGAGGAAGCGTTAATGACCGCGGTCCGTGAGGCCATGAAGGTCGAGCCCGTCACCCTCGAAGGCGAGTTCGTCCGCCTCGAGCCCCTGCGCATGGAGCACCACGCCGCGCTCTGCGACGTGGCGCTCGATCCCGAGCTGTGGCGCTGGACCGGCGCCAACGTCCAGACCGCGGACGATCTCCGGCGCTACATGGAGTACGCGCTCGCCGAACAGAAGGAAGGCCACGCGCTGCCGTTCGCGACGTTCTCGAAGGCGGCGGCGAAGCCGGTCGGCAGCACACGCTTCGGCAACATCGATGCGCGCAATCGCCACGTCGAGATCGGCTGGACGTGGATCGGCCGCCAGTGGCAGCGCACGGCGCTCAATTCCGAGGCCAAGCTGCTGATGCTGCGCCACGCGTTCGACGCGCTCGGCTGCCTGCGCGTCGAGCTCAAGACCGACGTGCAGAACCAGCAGTCGCGCGCCGCGATCGCGCGGCTCGGCGCGAAGGAGGAAGGGGTCATGCGCAAGCACCTGATCACCGAGCGCGGCCGCGTCCGCGACACGGTCTACTACAGCATCATCGACGACGAGTGGCCGGCCGTGAGGGCGCGGCTCGAGGCGCGGCTGCGCCAGGTCGCGCAGTGAGTCTGCTCGCGGTCGTCCTCGCCGCCGCGATCGCGCACGCGCATGCGGCCCCCGCGGGCCTGGCGAGGCCCGCGCGCGACGCCGGCGCGCCGACGCTCGACCAGATGGTCGGCCTCAAGCGCGCCGGCAGCCCGGCGCTCTCGTTCGACGACCGCTTCGTCGCCTACACCGTGCGCGACACCGACTGGGTCGGGAACGCGTTCGTGACGCAGATCTGGCTCGCCGACACGCAGACCGGCGAGACGCGCCAGATCACGCAGGGCAAGAAGAGCAACACGTCGCCGGCATGGTCGCCGGACGCGAAGAAGCTCGCGTTCGTCTCGGAGCGCGGCGACAAGCGGCAGGTGTACGTGCTCGACATGGGCGGCGGCGACGCGGTGCAGATCACGTCGGCCGACGAGGGCGTCTCGCGCTTCGCGTGGTCGCCCGACGGCCGGCAGATCGCCTACTCGGCGATGGAGCCGAAGAGCAAGGCGCTCAAGGACCGCGAGGCGCAGGACGGCGACATCGAACTGGTCGGCGAGGACCACCGCATGACGCACCTGTGGGTGATCGACGTCGAGTCCAAGCACGCGCGCCAGATCACGAGCGGCGCGTACAACGTCGGCGGCTTCCGCTGGGCGCCGGACGGCGCGCGCATCGCCTTCGATCATCAGATCAACGCCGATCTCGGCGCCGATTCGACCGCCGACATCGCCGTGGTCACGGTCGCCGACAGCCAGGTGCGCGAGATCGTCACGCAGCCCGGCCCCGACGTGAACCCCGTATGGTCGCCCGACGGCCAGAGCATCGCGTTCGAGACGACGATGAGCGCACCGTGGCACTACTACGCCAACTCGATGATCGCGGTGGTCGCGGCGGGCGGCGGCACGCCGGTGCCGCTCACGCGCGACTTCGACGAAGACGTCTCGATCACCGACTGGACGCGCGACGGCATCTGGTTCGGCGCCGCGCAGCACACCGCGACGGCGCTGTTCCATCTCGATCCCGGATCGCGCCGGATCGAGAAACACTCGCCGGCCGCCGACTGGGTGGGTAGCGGGTTCAGTCTCGACAAGTCGGGCGCGAACGTCGCGTGCGTGTGGAGCGATCCCAGGCACTATCCCGAGATCGGCATCGCGCCGACCGCGACGATGCAGGTGAAGACGCTGACCCGGCTCGGCGATCAGCTCAAGGGCTGGCCGCTCGGCACGACCGAGGTGGTGCGCTGGACGAGCCGCGACGGCGCGGCGATCGAGGGCGTGCTGCACAAGCCCGCCGGATGGACCGCCGGTGCGCGACGGCCGCTGATGGTCGTGATCCACGGCGGGCCGACCGCCGTGTCGCGGCCGAATCTCTTCTCGTCCACGTACGTGTATCCGGTCGAGCGCTGGGTGGCGAAAGGCGCGCTGGTGCTCGAGCCCAACTACCGCGGCAGCGCCGGCTACGGCGGCGCGTTCCGCGCGCTCAACGTGCGCAACCTCGGCGTCGGCGACGCGTGGGACGTGATGTCCAGCATCGACGCGCTGATCGCGCGCGGCATCGTGGACTCGACGCGCGTCGGCGTGTGCGGCTGGAGCGAGGGCGGATACATCTCGGCGTTCCTCGCCACGCACGAGAGCACGCGATTCCGCGCGATCTCGGTCGGCGCCGGGATCTCGGATTGGATGACGTACTACGTCAACACCGACATCACGCCGTTCACGCGCCAGTACCTGCACGCGACGCCGTGGGACGATCCCGAGATCTACGCGCGCACGTCGCCGATCACGACCGTGAAGAGCGCGCGCACGCCGACGCTGATCCAGCACGGGAGCGAGGACGCGCGCGTGCCGACGCCGGACGCGTACGAGCTGTATCGGGCGCTCGAGGACGTCGGCGTGACGGCGCGGCTCGCGATCTACAAGGGATTCGGGCACGGCATCAACAAGCCGAAGCAGATCCGCGCCGCGATGCGCCACAACCTCGAGTGGTTCAACCGCTATCTCTGGGGCGAGGGCGTCGGGAAGCTGGCGGTGGCCGCGGGCGGGACGGGGAAGAGCGCGGCGAAGCCGGCGACGCAGGCCGCCGCCGCGAAGTAGCCCGCGCTACAACCGGAAGCCGGCGCTCACGGCGATCGTCTCGCCGGTGATGTTCCGCGCCTCGTCCGACGCCAGGAACGCCGCGGTCGCCGCGATCTCCTCGGGTTCGACCATGCGCTTCAAGGCGTTCGCATCGATGAAGAACTCGCGCTCGATCTCGTCGGGGGTCTTGCCGAGCGCGGCGGCGCGGGTGCGCACCACGTCGCCGATCCGGTCGCCGCGCGTCGAGCCGGGCGCGATCGCGTTGACCGTCACGCCCTCCGGGCCGAGCTCGACCGCGAGCGAGCGCGTGAGCCCGATCATCCCCCACTTGGACGCCGCGTACGGGCTGCGCAGCGCGTAGCCGATCTGCCCCGCGACCGAGGCGATGTTGATGATCCGTCCGCCGGAAAACTGATCCGGAGCGCGGCGCCGGCCGCCCGTGACGATGTGCGGGATCGCGTAGCGGGCGCAGATCATCGCGCCGGTCAGGTTCACGGCGAGCGTGCGCTCCCATTCAGCGACGGGCATCTCGGCCACGGTCGCGGTCGGGCCCGAGACGCCGGCGTTGTTGACGAGGATGTCGATGCCGCCGAGCTCCTTCGCGACGCGGGCGACCATCGCGGCCACGGCCTTCTCGTCCGACACGTCGGCGACGATCGCGACCGCCTTGCCGCCGTCCGCTACGACCTCGCGCGCCGTCGCCTCGAGCAGATCGCGCGACGTGCCGGTCACGGCGACCAGGGCCCCTTCGGCGGCGAAGCGCCGGACGATCGCCTTGCCGATCCCGCGGCCGCCGCCGGTGACGATCGCGACCCTGTCCCGGAGCTTCATGCGCGCACTCTAGCACCGCCGTCCTGTAGGCTGCCCGCTCGCACGCCGCGTCGCATGGACAGGAGGGAGCTCCGGTGAAGCTCGTCGATTTCCACAGTCACTACTACCCGCCCGAATACCTCGACGCGGTGATGCGCGGCCCGGCCGCGGTGCGCGTCACGACGGACGCCGAGGGCAACCCGTGCCTGCACTATCCCGGCGACTACAACGTCGCCGTGCGCGGGCATCGCGACATCGCGTATCGCGAGGGCGTGCTCGCCGAGGCGGGCGTGGACCGGCAGCTCATCACGTTCACGACGCCGGGCGTGCACATCGAGGCGCCCGCGCAGTCGGCGGCGCTCGCGCGCATGGTGAACGACGCGTTCGCCGCGGCGGTCGCGCGGCCCGCGCGGCGCTACGCCGCGCTCGCGACGCTGCCGCTCGACGATCCGGCGGCGTCGGTCGCCGAGCTCGAGCGCGCGATGACCCAGCTCGAGCTCCCGGGAGCGATGGTGTTCAGCAACGTGAACGGCGTGGCGCTCGCCGATCCGCGCTACGAGCCGCTGTGGGCGAAGGCGAACGATCTCGGCGCGGTGATCTACATCCACCCCACGCATCCGGTCGGCGTCGAGGCGATGACCGACTACTGGCTGATGCCGCTGCTCGGGTTCACGTTCGACACGACGCTCGCCGCGGCGAAGCTGGTGTTCAGCGGCGTCGCCGAGCGCACGCCGAAGGTGACGTGGGTGCTGTGCCATCTCGGCGGCACGGTGCCGTACCTCGCCGAGCGGCTCGATCGCGGCTGGCGCGCGTTTTCGGAATGCCGGGCGAACATCGACCGGCCGCCGAGCGAATACCTGAAGCGCATGTACTTCGACACGGTGAACTTCGATGTCGGCGCGCTCTCGCTCGCGGTCGCGTTCGCGGGCGCGGATCACGTGCTCGCGGGCAGCGACTATCCGCATCAGATCGGCAGCATCGAGCAGATGAAGTCGAGCCTCGCGCGGTTGCCGGTGACGCCGGCCGAGCGCGAGGGGATCCTGGCGCGGAACGCGCAGCGCGTCCTGAAGCTGATGGACTAGCGCTGGAGTTTCGGGGGTTTGGGAGGAGGCATTCCGGCAACGTGGTGGCCGCGCGGCCAGTAAGTTGCCGGAATAGTTACTCGCCGCCGAGCGTGATGACGCGCGCCTGCTGCACCAGCCCGGACGAGAGCATCGCGTCCGCCGCGTGCTACGCAGCGGCGCGGCTCGGGTAGGGCCCGGCGACGATGCGGTAGACCTGTGCGCCGTCATCGGTCGCCGTGACCACGCGCACGCGATGGCCGGAGGCGGCGATCCGCCCGCGCTCCTCCTCGGCGCGATCGCTGTCGATGAAGCTCGCGATCTCGAGGCCGAAGCTCTCTTCCGGCTGCGCGCCCGGTTGGTCGGCGACCACGTGGCGCGATGCCGACCTCTGCGTCTTGATGGGCACCGGCATCGGCGCGGGCTCCGGCGTCGGCGCGGGAGCGTCGGTCAGCGCGGGTGCCTCCGTCGCGGCCGGCGTCGCGGCCGCGGGCGCGACCGCATGCGACGGCACGGCGCCCGTCGCGTGCACTCCGCGCGACATGAGATTTGCGCCGACGAACATCATCGCGATCGCCGCGCCGACGGCGATGATCGTGACCGCCGCGCGATGCGATCCGCCGCGACGCCGGGCGCCGCGCGACCGCGGCGACATCGAGAGCCGCGCGGTCGTCTTCGGGGAGAGCCGGGCCGCCGGCGGCGGGGCTGACGAGGGCGCGGGCTTCGATGGGATCGCCGGTGCCTGCGCCTTCTTCGGCTCGGGCGTTTGCGCGGGCGCGGGCGCGGGCGCAGGCGCGGGCGTTTGCGCGGGCGCGGGCGTTTGCGCGGGCGCGGGCGCTCGCGGGGGCTCGGCCGCGCGAGCCGCGGGCGTCGACGTCTCGGCGGCCGTCGTCGTCACCTGCGACTTCTCCGGCGCACGCGACATCGTCGCGGCGATGCTCTTCGCCGGCGCCGCGTTCGGGATGAATCGCGCCACCCAGTCGCGCTGCCCCGGCTCGAGATCGGGCGAGGGCTCGCTCGGCAACATGAGCCCGCTCACGTTGTCGGCCGGCATGTCGGGAATGTCGTCGACCGTCGCCGCGTGAGGGCCCTCGCCCGACGATCCGAGTGCCGCGACGTTCGCCGCCTCGGCCGCCGCCGCGCACACGTGCTCGACGCTCACGGCGTCCGCGTTCTCGCCCGCCGCGATCAGCAGCGCGCGCCGCGCCAGCGCGAACACGCCGCCGCGGCGCCCGCGCGCGAGCCGATGGATCTCGGCGCACGCTGCGTCGGGCAGGAGCTTCGCGCCGTCGCCGCCGGAGGCGACGACGCGCGCGCGCATCAGCCGCGTCGCCTCGTCGGCGGTGAGGTCGCTGGTCGCGAACGGATCGTCGCTGAGATCGAACGGAACGGGAGCCATCCCCACCGTTATCGGCGGGCGGTTAACCAGAATTTACCCGGCCGCTGGCATCGCCGCCGCCGCCGCGTCGAGCGGCCGGCCGCGTCCCGACGCTACGCCTGAATCGGGTCGGTTTTCTCCGCGTCCAGCTTGAGGTCCGCGATCGCCCGGGCCACGACGCCCGCCGGGATCTGCCCCTGCTGGTGCAGCGCCGAGAGTGTGGCGACCACGATGTGCTCGGCGTCGATCTCGAAGTGCCGCCGCAGCGCCTCACGCGTGTCGCTGCGCCCGAACCCGTCGGTGCCGAGCGTCACGAACGGCTGCCGCACCCAGCGCGAGATCATGTCGGGCAGCGCCTTCACATAGTCCGACGAGGCGACCACCGGGCCGGCGGTGCTCTCCAGCGCCTTCGTCACGTACGGCACGCGCGCCGGCTCGCCGGGATGCAGCCGGTTCCAGCGCTCGGCCGCGAGCGCGTCGTTGCGGAGCTGCTGGTACGACGTCACGCTCCACACGTCGGCCGCCACGTCGTATTTCGCGGCGAGGATCTCCTGCGCGCGCAGCACGTCGAGCAGGATCGGTCCGCTGCCGAACAGCTGCGCGCGATGCTTCGCCTGCTGCACGGCGCCGCGGTAGAGATACATCCCGCGCAGAATGCCGTCCTCGACGCCCGCGGGCATCGCCGGCATCGGGTAGTCCTGGTTGTACAGCGTCAGGTAGTAGAAAACGTCCTCGTTCTTCACGTACATGCGGCGCAGGCCCTCGCGGATGATCACCGCGACCTCGTATGCGAACGACGGGTCGTACGCGACGACGCTCGGCACCACCGAGAACAGGATGTGGCTGTGCCCGTCCTCGTGCTGCAGGCCTTCGCCGTTGAGCGTCGTGCGCCCCGCCGTCGCGCCGAGCATGAAGCCGCGGCCGCGCGCGTCGCCGAACGCCCACACCAGATCGCCGACGCGCTGGTAGCCGAACATCGAGTAGTAGATGTAGAACGGGATCGCCGCCTCGCCGTGGATCGCGTAGCTCGTGCCCGCGGCGGTGAACGACGCCATCGCGCCCGACTCGGTGATGCCCTCTTCGAGCAGCTGGCCGTCTTCTTTTTCCGTGTACGACAGGACCAGCTTCGAATCCACCGACTCGTAGCGTTGACCGATGGGCGAGAAGATGCCGATCTCGCGGAACAGCACTTCCAGTCCGAACGTGCGCGCCTCGTCGGGGATGATCGGCACGACGCGGCGGCCGACGTCGGGGTCGCGGATGAGATTCCGCAGCAGCTTGGCGAACACCATCGTCGTCGAGACCGCCTGATCCGAGCGCGTGCCGGTGAAGAACTCTGAGAACACCTTCTCGTTCGCCGCCGGCAGCGGTTTCGCCGCCGTGTTGCGCCGCGGCACGCAGCCGCCGAGCGCGCGCCGGCGCTCGAGCAGGTACTGGACCTCGGGGCTGTTCGGGCCGGGATGGAAGTACGGCGCCGCCTCGAGCTTGCGGTCCGAGATCGGCAGCTCGAGCCGGTCGCGGAACTTGCGCAGCTCCTCGAGCGACAGCTTCTTCATCTGGTGCGTCATGTTGCGCGCCTCGGCGCCCGAGCCGAGCGTCCAGCCCTTCACGGTCTTGGCGAGGATGACCGTGGGCTTGCCGGTGTGCTCGGTCGCGACCGAGTACGCCGCGTAGACCTTGCGATAGTCGTGGCCGCCGCGGCGCAGCCCGCGGATCTGATCGTCGGTCAGGTCCTCGACCATCTTGAGCAGCCGCGGATCGCGGCCGAAGAAGTGTTCGCGGATGTACGCGCCGCTCTCGATCGAGTAGCGCTGCCACTCGCCGTCCACGGTCTCGTTCATCGCCTCGACCAGCGCCCCGTCGGTGTCCTTCGCGAGCAGCGGATCCCAGTCCCGCGACCAGACCACCTTGATCACGTTCCAGCCCGCGCCGGTGAAGATCGACTCCAGCTCCTGGATGATCTTGCCGTTGCCGCGCACCGGCCCGTCGAGCCGCTGCAGATTGCAGTTGATGACGAACGTCAGGTTGTCGAGGCCCTCGCGCGCCGCGAGCGAGAGCGCGCCGACCGCTTCGGGCTCGTCCATCTCGCCGTCGCCGAGGAACGCCCAGACGCGCGAGCCGGTCGTGTCCTTGATGCCGCGCGCGCGCAGGTAGCGGCCGAAGCGCGCCTGGTAGATCGCGTTGATCGGCCCGAGGCCCATCGAGACGGTCGGGAACTCCCAGAAGTCGGGCATGAGCCGCGGATGCGGATACGACGAGAGCCCCTCGCCGCGCACGACCTCGCGGCGGAAGTGGTCGAGCTGCGGCTCGGTCAGGCGGCCTTCGAGGAACGCGCGCGCGTAGATGCCCGGCGCCGCGTGGCCCTGGAAGTAGATCTGGTCGGCGGCACCGCCGTCATCGCGCCCGCGGAAGAAGTGGTTGAAGCCGACTTCGTACAGCGAAGCGCTCGATGCGTAGGTCGAAAGATGCCCGCCGATGCCGGGATGGTCGTGGTTCGCGCGCAGCACCATGAGCGCCGCGTTCCAGCGGATGATGCGGCGAATCCGCAGCTCCATCTGCTCGTCGCCCGGGAACGGCGGCTCCTGTTCGGGCGAGAGCGTGTTGATGTAGCGCGACTGCACGAGCCCCGGCAGGCCGATCTTGAGCTGGCGCGCGCGCTTGAGCACCTTGCGCAGCAGGAAGTCGGCGCGTTCCGGGCCCGCGGCCTGAACGACGCCGTCGAGCGCCTCGAGCCACTCGCGCGTTTCCTCGGGGTCGGCGTCGGGGAGCTGGCGCTTGAAGTGGTCGAGCAGGTCCAGGCGCTGCGTGCCGTGCTCGTCCTCGATCATGGTCATGGGTATCGGCACCTCGTCATGGGGTTGGACCGTGAAAGATACCCCAAGCGCGGCTCGCGGAGCACGCCGGGCGCTGCTATTCTGCGCGGACCCCAACCACCCTCTTTGGGAGCACTCCGCCATGTCCGTCATGACCATGCCGACCACGTCGCTCTATCCCGCCCGCGCCGGCAAGCGCCTGCTCACCGCCGAAGACGTGTGGAAGCTGCCGCGCGTCGGCGCGCCGGCCGCATCGCCCGACGGCACGCTGCTCGCCGTCACGGTCACGACCTACGATCTCGAGACGAATCAGTCCCGCGGCCGCATCTGGCTCGTGCCCACCGATCCCGCGGCCGCGAACGACGCGGCGCGCGGCCCGCGCGCGCTCACGTCGTCCGAGCTCTCGAGCGCGGATCCGGCATTCTCGCCCGACGGCCGCCGGCTCGCGTTCACGCGCAAGGTCGAAGGCGGGGGCGCCGGCGCGTCAGCGCGGGCCGCGCAACTCCACGTCATGCCGCTCGACGGCGGCGAGGCGCAGAAGCTCACCGATCTGCCGCTCGGCGTGTTCGATCCGACGTGGCTGCCGGACGGCTCGGGGATCGTGTTCGGCGCGCTGCTCATCAAGGGCCACCTGACGCCCGCCGCGACCAAGGCGGAGATCGAGCGGCGCGACAAGGATCCGGTCAAAGCGCACGTCACCGAGGACCGGCTCTATCGCTTCTGGGACACGTGGCTCACGACCGGCGAAGTGCCGCACCTGTTCCTCTATGACTTCGCCTCGAACGCGGCGCGCGACCTCACGCCCAACTCGACGACGTGGTTCGACTGGATGGACATGTCGGGGCAGTACGACATCGCGCCCGACGGGGGCGAGGTCGCCTACGCCGGCGTCTTCTTCGACGACAAGCGCTCGCTGGTGCGCACCGGCGTCTACGTCGTCGCGACGAAGGACGGCGAGCCGCAGTGCCTCACCACGGATCATCCCGGCGACGACATGCGCCCGCGCTACACGCCCGACGGCAAGGCGATCGTCTACGGCATGCAGCAGGATCCGCTGTTCTACGCCGACCGCGTGCGGCTCATGCGCTACGACCGCGCGAGCCGCGCGCACGCGCCGCTGCTCGACGATTGGGATCTCTCGCCGATGCACTGGGAGTTCACGGGCGAAGGGGCACTCGCGTTCGAGGCCGAGGAGAGCGGGCGTGTGTGCGCCTTCACGCTCAAGCCCGGCGCCGCGCCGAAGCGCGTCGTGGACGGCGGCTCGATCGGCGGGCTGACGCCGGTCGCCGGCGGCCGGCTCGCGTATTCGCGGCAGACGCTGGTCGAGGCACCCGAGCTCCACGTCTCGCCGATCGCGGGCGGCGGCGGCAGGCAGCTCACGCATTTCACCGACGCCGCGCTCGACGGCGTGTCGCTCGGCGAGGTGCGCGAGATGCAGTTCGAGGGCGCCTACGGCGAGACCGTGCAGATGTTCGTCGTGCTGCCGCCCGGCCATCAGGCGGGGAAGAAGTATCCGCTCGTCCAGGTGATCCACGGCGGACCGCACGGGATCAGCGCCGACGCGTTCCACTACCGCTGGAACGGGCAGCTGTTCGCGGCACCCGGCTACGTCGCGGCACTGGTCAACTTCCAGGGCTCGACGTCGTGGGGGCAGGATTTCGCGAAGCGCATCCAGGGCGGCTGGGGCGATCGCCCGTTCACGGACGTGATGAAGGCGACCGACGTGCTGATCGCCTCGGGGCTCGTGGACGAGACGAAGATGGCGGCGGCCGGCGGCTCGTACGGCGGCTACATGGCCTCGTGGATCGAGGGCAACACCGATCGATTCAAGTGCATCGTCAATCATGCCGGCGTGTACGACCTGCTGTCGCAGTACGCGAGCGACGTGACGCAGGGGCGCGCGCAGTCGATGGGCGGCGAGCCGTGGGATGGGATCGAAGTCATCGACAAGTGGAATCCCGCGCGGTATGCGAAGGGATTCACGACGCCGATGCTGGTGCTCCACGGCGAGCGCGACTATCGCGTGCCGGTGACGCAGGGGCTCGAGTGCTACGGCGTGCTCAAGGCGAAGGGCGTGCCGGCGCGGCTCGTCTACTTCCCGGACGAGAACCACTGGATCCTCAAGCCGCGGAACTCGCTGCTCTGGTATCGCGAGGTCCACGGCTGGCTCAAGCGCTGGCTGGGGTAGTGCGGGTGCGCCGGTTCGCGCCGATCCTGCTGCTCGCCGTCCTCGCCGCATCGCCCGTCCTCGGCGCCGATGCCCGCCCCGCCAACGGTATCTGGGAGGGGAAGCTCACCGGCCTCCAGCTCGTCCTGCACGTCGAGCGCGGCGCCGACGGCCGGCTCATCGGCACGCTCGACAGCCCGAATCAGAACGCGATGGGCATGGTGATCGACACGCTGACGTTCGCCGGCGACTCGCTGCGCTTCGTCATGTCGCGACCGCGCGCCACCTATCGCGCGCGGCTCTCGGCCGACGGATCGACGCTCAACGGCGAGTGGGCGCAGAACGGATTCACGCTGGCGCTCGCGATGAAGCACTACGACAAGCTGCCCGAGCCGACCCGGCCGCAAAACCCGAAGCCGCCGTTCCCGTACACGAGCGAAGACGTGGTCTTCCCGGGCGGCGAGCCGTCACTCAAGCTCGCGGGCACGATCACCGCGCCGACGACCGGCGGCCCGTTCGCCGCGGTCGTCCTGCTCACCGGCTCGGGACCTCAAGACAGGAACGAGGCGCTCTTCGGCCACAAGCCGTTTCTCGTCCTCGCCGACCACCTCACGCGCCACGGCATCGCCGTGCTGCGCATGGACGACCGCGGCGTCGGCGGCTCGACCGGCGATTCGCACGCGAACAGCGCCGACTTCGCGAAGGACGCGCTCGCGGGCGTCGAGTACTTGAAGACTCGCAAGGACATCGATCCCAAGCGCATGGGTCTCATCGGCCACAGCGAGGGCGGCATCATCGCCACGATCGCGGGCACGACGTCGCGCGACGTCGCGTTCATGGTGTTCATGGCCGGACCGGGCATCTCCGGCGACTCGCTGCTCCTGCTGCAGAACGCGGCCGTGCTCCGCGCGACGGGACTGGGCGACTCGGCCGCCGCGCCGCAGATCGCCGCGATGCGCCGGGTGTTGAAGCTGGTGCGCCAGGGCGCCGACAGCGTCGCCGTCTTCGGCGCGACGCGTGACATGGTCGCGGCGCAGCTCGCGACGCTCACGCCCGCGCAGCGCGCCAGCGTCGGCAGCCCGGATTCGATCGCGGTGCCGGCGGCCGGGATCTACCGTTCGTCGTGGATGCGCTTCTTCATCAAGTTCGATCCGGCGCCGGCGCTGGCGACGTTCAAGGGTCCGGTGCTCGCGATCAACGGCGGCCGCGACGTGCAGGTGCCGCCGAAGGAGAATCTCCCGGCGATCGAGCGGGCGCTGAAGCAGGGCGGGAACCGCGACGTCACCGTGCGCGAGCTGCCGGGACTCAACCATCTGTTCCAGCACTGCGCGTCGTGTCTCATCTCGGAAT
This sequence comes from Candidatus Eiseniibacteriota bacterium, assembly GCA_016178725.1. GTDB lineage: Bacteria > Eisenbacteria > RBG-16-71-46 > RBG-16-71-46 > RBG-16-71-46 > WS-11. Next base: position 15,610 of record JACOSV010000056.1, on the reverse strand, counting down.
ACGGAACGATCGAGGAGACGATCGCGCCCGCGGCGCTCGACACGATCTCGACCTGGATCACCGCCCGCACGACCGCGAAGCGATGATCGGCCGCTAGGTCTTGACGCCCACCCAGAGGCCGTCGCCGAGCGGCACGATGATGCTCTGCAGCTCGCGCGTCTTCGCCATGCGTTCATTGAACGCGCGCACCGTCGCGACGTCCTCACGCGTCGCGGCGCCGAACAGCTCGCCGAACGCGAACGCGTTGTCCACGAGGATCAACCCGCCGCGGCGCACGATGCGCAGGCACTCGGCGAGGTACTTCGCGTAGCTCGACTTGTCGGCGTCGAGGAACGCGACGTCGGCCGAGTCGGCGGCGAAGGTCTTGAGCACGTCCATCCCGGCGCCGCGCAGGACCTCGATGCGTCCCGCGACGTCGGACTTGGCGATCCAGCGCTCGGCGAAGTCGGCGTGCTTCGGCTCGAGCTCGATCGTGCGCACGCGCCCGCCCTCGGGGAGCGCGCGCGCCATCCAGATCGCCGAGTAGCCGGCGAGCGTGCCGACCTCCACCACGTCGCGAGCGCGCGCCGCGCGCAGCAGGATCTGCATGAAGCTCCCCTGCTCGGGAGCGACCCAGATCTGCGGGATGCCCTCGGCGATCGCCGCGCGCTTCAGCTCGCGCAGGAACTCGTCTTCGCGCGTCGTGCGCTCGGCGACGTAGCGGAAGTGCTCGGCGCCGACCAGCGTGGAGGTCTCGGACACTAGCGGTTGCCGAGGATCAGCAGCAGTCCGGCCGCGAGCAGGGCCTTGCCTGCGAGGTCGAGACGAGCGCGCATCGGATCCGTCCTTTCAGTTGGAGGGGAGTTGCTCCGTGACAGCGGGCGCGAGGCTAGCAGATCGTGCCGCCTAGGGCGCGCGTCGATCGCGCTGCAGCACCGCGCCGAGGTGGGCGAGGACGAAGCTCAACACCACCATGCTCGCGACGTTGTGGACGCCGGAGAGCGCGGTCGGATAGCGCGCAGCGGGCGGGAGCGCGCGGCCGCGCCACCAGTCGAGCCCGAGCCACATGCCCGAGAGATTGACCAGCGCCATCGCCAGCGCCGCGATCAGGCCGAGCCCATGGTCGAGCCGGGCGCGGAACGGGCGCACGCGGCGCCAGTGCTGCCATTGATAGACGGCATAGCACACGGTGAGCGCGAGGCCGCCGGCGACGTGCAGGCCCTCGCCGGGGCTCGCGCCCGCGACGAGGCGTGCGGTGAAGAGCACGAGCCCGCCGAGCGCCTCGAACGCGAGCAGCGCCCAGAGCGCGATGAGGAGCGGCGAGCGCAGGCGCCGCGCGCGCGGCAGATCGGCGGGCGGCGGCCGCATCGGGCGCTCGGCGTTCAGCGGCGGCGGGTCAGAGGAGGTAGCGGAGCGCGAACAGCGTCTCGCCCGAGAGCACGCTCACGAGCCACACGATGACGAACGCCCACGTGAGCACCGGCCGGGCGCGGAAGAACGAGCGGCCCGCGCGCTGCTCCTGCCACGCGAACACCGCGAGCACGACGAACCACAGGAATGCGAGCAGCGACAGCATGCCGTGGAGCGCGTAGAAGATCTTCATGCCCGCGGCGATCGGCTCGCGTCCGGCGGCGGCGCTGGAGGCGCGGTTCGCCATGTAGGCGACGTTGACGCACGCCTCGAACAGCGCGACGGCGATGAACAGCGGCAGCGAGAATCCGCGCCCGGTCCAGTTGCGCCGGACGAGGTAGAGCACCGCGGCGGTGACGAACAGCTCGCTGACGGCGGAGAAGATGCTGAAGGCTGGGGCGTGCACGGCGCGGGAGTGTATCCGCACTTCCCGCCGCGCGCGAGTGCCCGATCAGGCCGGGCGCGTGCCGTGCTGGCGGTCGAGGATCTCGCGCAGCTTGTTGGCGAGATCGTCGATACGATACGGCTTGGCGAGGAATCCCATCGCGCCCGCCGCCACCCACGACGACTGGCTCTGCACGGTCGCGTAGCCGCTCGCGATCACCACCGGGAGGTGGCTGCGGAACTGGCGGATCGCGCGCAGCACCTTCTCGCCCGAGAGCCCCGGCATCGTGAGATCGAGCACCACGAGGTCGATCGGCGGGTCGCCCTTGCGCAGGATCTCGAGCGCCTGCTCGCCGCTCTCGACCGTGACCACGTCGAAGCCGCGCTGGCGGAGTCCGCTCTTCGCGAGCGCGCGCAGGCTCGGCTCGTCGTCCACGACCAGGATCGTCTCGTGGCCGCGCGCGGTCGCCGTCTCGGGCGTGATCGTCTGGTCCTCCTCGCGGCGCTCGGACGGGAACACCGCCTCGAACGACATGCGATCGGGCGCCGTCTGCGTCACGAGGTAGCCGCCGTGCGCGCGTGTGATGTCCTCGGCGATCGTGAGCGCGAGGCCGGCGGCCGTGCCCGCCGGAGGCGACGCGGCGCCCGCCGGCCCGCCGCCCGCCGCGGGAGCACGCGGCGCCGACGTCGCCGGCGCGCGCTCGATCGCGGCGCGGATCTCGACCGAGATCATCCGCCGCACGTGGCCCTCATCGCCCTTTTCTTCCGCCGGCAGCTCGCGGTCGAACGCGCGCGTGGACAGGTGGAGCGTGCCGCCCGCCGTCAACCGGTCGCGCACCTCCTGCACGAGGTTCACGACCACCTGCTGCAGCAGCAGCGCGTCGCCGCGCAGCAGCGGCAGCGAGGGCTCGAGCTTCATCACGATCGCGACCGAGGGATCGAGCGTGCTGCGCAGGATCTGGTAGCTGTCCTCGATCACGCGATTGAGGCTGACCGGCACGCGCTCGAAGCGCGCGCTGCGGCTGAACGCGAGCAGCGCCGCGGTGAGCCCCGAGGCGCGCTCGGCCGCGTGCGCCACCTGCTCGAGCCCGGCGCGGCGCGGATCGTCGCCGGGCGTCTGCTCGAGCAACAGCGACGAGAAGCCGAGGATCGTGCCGAGCAGGTTGTTGAAATCGTGCGCCACGCCGCCCGCGAGCCGGCCCATGCTCTCCATCTTCTGCGCGTGCGCGAGCTGGCGCTGCATCGTCCACGACGTCGTGATGTCCTCGACCGTGACGATGCGGCCGACGACCTGGCCGAGCTCGTCGCGCAGCGGCCCGGCGTAGCGGCGCAGCACGCGCACCGGATCGGTGAGCTCGGCGACCTCGTCCTTCACTTCGTCCGACAGCAGGCGGCGATCGAACTCCGACTCGCTCCCCGAACCGTGGACCAGCCCGCGCAGCTCGGCGGGCGCGAGCGACAGCGCCGTGCCCGGCTTGAGCGGCGCGTCGAGCCGCAGCATCTCGGTGAGCCGCCGGTTGCACACCGCAATCTCGGGGCCGCTCTCGCCCGGCCGCACGACGAGCACGCCCGACGACACCGCCTCGAGCGTGTGGCGCAGATTCGCCTGCGTGAGCCGGAGCGCGACCTCGAGCGAGTGCTGGACGCCGAGGTCTTCGATGAACCCCTCGCAGCGGTCCACCCAGCCCTTGTCGTCCGCGATCGGCACGATGCGGTTCACGAGGTGGGGGAGATCGTGGTGGTCGCGATGCAGGCCGGTGAAGTGGATCTCGAACGGACGCTGACCCGCGATCCCGCGGCGGAACTCGTCGCGCACGCGCTCGCGATCGGCGGGGTGCACGAGCTCCTCCCACAGCTCGGGATGCTGGCGGAAGTCGGCGGGCTGACGGCCGAACAGCCGCTCGACCGACGCGCTGATGTCGAGCAGCCGCTCCTCGGGCAGCGCCATCGTCCAGCACACCTCGGGCAGCGCCGCGAAGACCGCGCGGTGCAGCGCCTCGGCGGCGCGCAGCGCGCCGCGCGCGCGTAGCGTCGCGGTCGTGTCGCGCAGATGGAGCAGCGTGCGGTCGCGCGGCAGCGCGATCGCCTCGATGCGGCACTGGATCGGCTGGCCTTCGGCGTCGGTGACCGCGACCTCGTCCACGACCGGCGACGGATCGTTCTTGAGCCGCTGCGGGATGCTCGCCGCGGTGAGCAGTCGCGCGAGCAGATCCACCTCGAGCGCCGCGGCGCCCTTCAGCCGGGCGACCGACGTGTGGAGGAAGCGCGCGGCGGCGGCGTTCGCCACCGCGACGCGCAGCGTCGAGTCGAGGATCGCCATCGGATCCTCGGACGTCTCGAAGAACGTGGCGAACGAGTCGTCGGCGGGCGGCGGCGCCGCCCGCGGCGACCAGAGGCGCACGCCTGCGTTCCACACGAGCGGAATCGAGAGCGCGATCGGTTGACGCGCGCGATGTTGCGTCACAGGACCTCCCCGGTGGGGTTTCCGGGGCTGCGTTCGGGGGATGCTGTCGCGCCCATGCTTTCACCCGACCGCGGGCCGGTCAAGACGCGAGTCACCTTGTCGGTATCGCGGGGCGACCCGTATGATGCCCGCACGCCACGCGGCCCGAACGCATGCGGGCCGCCCGAGCCCACCCGCGAAATCCCCATGAAACCCGCTCCCCAACCTGCCGATACCGTGGAAAGTCCACGCCAGGAGCCACGGCTTCCGCCCGGTCAGATCCGGACGGACAAGTGGCCGGTGCTCCATTACGGGGCGGTCCCCAGCGTCGATCTCGCGACGTGGGATTTCCGCGTGACGGGGCTGGTCGAGCAGCCGGTGCGCTGGACCTGGGAGGAGTTCCTGGCGCTTCCCCGGGTGACGGTGCACTCCGACATCCATTGCGTGACCCGCTGGAGCCGCTTCGACAACCGGTGGCTCGGCGTTTCGTTCAGTGAAGTGATGCGACACGTCACGGTGAAGCCGGAAGCGCGCTTCGCCGTGATTCGGGCGGAGCAGGGATTCACGACGAATCTCCCACTCGCGGAGTTGAACCAGGATGACGTGCTCTTCGCGCTCCAACACGACGGCGTGGACCTCACGCCCGAACACGGCTGGCCGCTGCGCCTCGTCGTGCCGCGCCGCTACTTCTGGAAGAGCGCCAAGTGGGTGCGCGCGATCGAGCTCGTGGCCGACGATCGCCCGGGATTCTGGGAGCAGAACGGCTATCACAACCAGGCCGATCCCTGGCACGAAGAGCGCTTCTCGGACTGGTAGCGCGCGGAGGGCGCGATGAGCGAGCCCGACGACCGGACGCGCGCCGGCGAGCGCCTGATCAAGCAGATCGAAGCGATCGGCGAGCTGCGCAATGCCGGCCCGCGCGACCAGCGCTTCAAGGTGTGGCGGCAGGACACGCTGACGCTGCTGCAGCGGCTGTGGCCGGGCGATCACGCCAAGGCGGAGCGGTTCCGCCGCATCCCGTTCAGCGCGCCGATGGCGCATGCCGACCGGAGCGGCGCGCGTGAGTACTTCGAGCGCGGATGCAAGGAGGCGGCACACTATCTCGACGCGCTCGCGTTCGAGCTGGGATGCGGCATGCACGGAGGCGAGATGATGATGTTCGAGAGCGACGGGCCGGCCGACGAGGCCGCGACGGACGAAACGGCGACGATGGGCGACGCCGACGCCACGATCCCCACGCTGGAGTCGGCACCGCAGGCGGCCGAGCCGCTGCCGCGTCGCACGCCGCCCGCGCCGCAATCGCCCGAGGCGGATCGGCCGATCTCGTTCCTCGATCGTGGCGCGCCGCCGAGTGCGCCGCCGAATGCGCCGCCGAGCCCGCAGGCCGCAGCGCCGCCGCCGGCCGCCGCGCCGCCGCCGGCCGCGGAGAAGCCCGCGACGTCCAAGCCCAAGATGCGGCTCAAGGAGATGCTCGGATTCGTGGACGACGTGCCTGCGACTCACGCGGCGCCCGCGAACGAAGCGCCGGTGACGCCGCACACGTCTTCGACCGCACCGGTCGCGCCGGTCGCGCCGCCAAAGCCGGCACCGGTCGCGCCGCCCGCGCCGGTCGCGCCGCCCGCGCCCGCGCGGTCGGTCGCCCGCGTCGTGCCGATGCCGGCGCGCGCCGCCGATGTCGAAGCGATGCCGATGACGCTCGTCGCCGAAGAGATCTACTCGCTCGCGACGTCGGTCGCGGATCTCGGCGTGCCGCCGGCACAGGTGGCGATCGTGCGCGCGACGCTGATCGATCTCGGACGCCAGCTCGAATCGCCGCCGGTCCAGTGGGGATCGCTGCGCGAGAGCGTCGCGTTCGCGATGGATCACCCCGAGCTCGCGCGACGGCTGCTGCCGCTCGTGACGCCCTACCTCCAGCAGGCGGCCTGACGGGCCCGCCGTGAGGCCGATCGCGGCGCTGGCGATCGTTCTGGCGCTCGCGTCTTCGCTGCAGGCGGCGCCCGCGCCCGCGCCGGTCGCCGAGATCTCCGACCCCAACGTCCCCGACGGGCCGTTGCGCGTCCGTGTGCGAGGCGGGTCGGTGCCGGTCGAGCACTTCGCCGGCACGCGCTACGCGCGCATCGCGATCGACGGCCCGACGACGATCGAGATCACGTCACCCGTGCCGATCGGGAGCGCCGTCCTGCTCCCGAGCCGGCTTGGCCTCGTGCCCGTGGTCCGCGGCCGCGTCCTCAAGTTCTCGCTCGCGTCCGTGCGCGACGTGATCGTGCAGGTGGACAACCTCGAGCCGCTCGCGCTCTTCGCCGACACCGTGCTGACGCTGCCGCGCGCCCCGGGCGCCGCCGTGCACATCCCGCGCGGCCACGGGCGCCGCGCGCGCGCCGCCGCACGGGCTGCGATGCGCGCCGCCGCGCGCGCCGTGCGCGAGCCGGGCCGCAGCGTCGTCGAGTTCGGCGCCGATCCCACCGGCCGCCGGCTCGCCACGCGCGCGTTCCAGACGGCGATCGATTCGCTCTCGGGCGGCGGCGACACGCTGCGCGTCCCGGCCGGCGTCTTCCGCACCGGCGGGCTCTCGATCCGCCGCGCGCTCACGCTGTGGCTCGCGCCCGGCGCGCGCATCGTCGGGTCCGAGGATCCGGCCGACTACGCGGTCCCGCCCGGCGCGGTCGAGCCCGACCTGCGCGGCGCGTTCGACGCCGCGACGCGCGGCACGCGCTTGAGCTACACGCAGCTCATCCTGATTGCCAACGCGAACGGCGTGACGATCGCCGGGCGCGGCACGATCGACGGCTCGGGTGCCGCGCTGCGCCGGCTCGGCCGCCATCCGATGCTCTTGCGCGTCATGGACTCGCGGCGCGTGCGGGTCGAGGACGTGATCCTGCGCAATCCCGCGGGCTGGAACAGCCACGTGCTGCGCAGCGAGGACGTCGTGTTCCGTCGCGTGCGGCTGCTCGGCGATCCGGCCGAGCTCAACAACGACGGGATCGATCCCGACGGCTCGCGGCGCGTCTGGATCGACGGCTGCTTCGTTTCGACCGGCGACGACGCGGTGGCGATCAAATCCACGGGCCATGGCGGCGCGGCGACGGACGTCGACACCGTCTTGGTGCACGACTGCGTCCTGCGGACGCGGAAGAGCGCGATGAAGATCGGCACCGAGTCGCGCTGCGCGGCGATGCGCGCGATCACGTTCGCGCGGAACGACGTGATCGAGGCCGATCGCGCGATCAGTCTCTATTGCCGCGATCAGGCGCGGATCGAGCGAATCGTGTTCGAGGACAACCGCGTCGATGGCTGGACGCCGGGCGGCACGGCGCAGGTGATCGACGCCGAGGTGCGGCCGCGCGACGGGCCGCCGGGCGTGATCCGCGACGTGCGCATCCGCGACCTGTGGGTGAGCCAGCCGGCGCCCGTGGCATCGAGCCTGCGCGGTCTCGACGCGCAGCATCCGATCGCCGGCGTGCGATTCGAGGGGGTCGTGATCGCCGGGCGGCCGTGCGCGTCGGCGGCGGCGCTGCCGCTCAAGACGAACGCGTTCGCCCGCGACGTGATGTTCGCGGCGTCCGCGCCGCGCTAGTCGCTCCGCTCGAGAACAAGGCGCCGCACGCCCCGGCCCATGCGGGCCAAGCGGAGCTGGCTTAATACAGCCTGCGCATCGTCAGCTTGACGTCGGCGTCGCGGCCATGTCGGCGCACCGTCAGGGTCAGGCTCTTCCCGTCCTCGTTCAGAAGCCGCTCCACTCGGTCGAGTCGGTACTCCCGGGCCGGACATCCGTCGATGGCGGTCACGGTGTCTTCCCGTTCCAGACCCGCCTCCGCAGCGGGAGAACCCGGGGAGAGATCGTGCACGACGAACACCCCCTTCTCCGCGTTCCATCGCAGGACGAGACCGCTCCGGTCCTCGGAGACGGGCTCGCGGAGATGCCGGTTGGGATCGATGAACATCCGCTCGTGCGGATAGTCGAACACGATGGTGAACCGCCGCCAGATCTCGCCACCGATCAACGGGACTCCGCTGCCGCCCCCGACAAAGTCGTTCAGCGCAAAGCCCCCAATCTTGAAGTGCGCGACCCGGCCGTCCACGCCGTGAAACTCCTTGCCGTTACCCACGCCGCTCAACACCTGGCGCACCTCGGCGGACCTGGCGATCAACGAGTCGTCCACGGCATCCTGCGAGCCCGTGTCGACGAGCAGGGTGCGGTCGGCCGCAGGCTGACCCGGGACTTCGATATGCCCCACCACATGGGGCACGCGATTCTCGAATGTCAGGTGAAGCGAATCGCCGGCGCCCGTGTGCACGTAACTCCGGGGATCGAACAAGCGAACGACCTGCGCGTCGTAGTCGACCTCGGTGACGTACTGATGCATGAGGTCATAGCCGATGATGCCGTCCACGGCGTGCCCCAGCACCGGAAGGTTGCTGCTCAAGTCGAACGTTGCGACGAGATCCGCGAACAGGTTGAGCCGCGGAAGCTCGAAGCGCGCCTTGTCCTTGTCGATCAGCCAGACGTCGTACGTGCCCAGGCCCGCGCCCTTCCCCTGAACCTTCTTCCCGAAAGGGATGTGAAGCTCCCGCGCCCGCCCCACATCGATGACGCATGCATTGGCTCCACTGTCGAGCAGGAAGGACAGGGGGCGGGAGCCATTCACGCGCACCTGGAAGAAGACGAGGTTGCCCACCATCTCGAACGGGATTGCCGCCAGGCAATGGGGCGTGTCCCGCGTGACGGCGGGAAACGGGTCACCCGCGGCCAGGGGCGATGGGGCGTGGAGGGCGATGAGAGTGCAGAGGGCCAGGCCAACCGAAAACGGCGATCTCCGAATGGGCATCGTCGACTCCCTTCACGTGGAGGTGCGAACCCTCCTTGTACGAGAAAGGCCATGTCGAGGTTGCCCTGATCCCACCTGCGTCACGGCGCCGTCCACAGCCGGCGCCGCTGCGCATCGTTCAACCGGATCGCGCCCGAGCTGTCCGGGCCGGCGCCGAACGTGCCGAGCAGCCGGCCGTCGGCGTCGCTCACCGAGAGCTCCGGCCGGCCGCGATCGTTCACCGACAGCTCGGCGCGGCTCACGCCGCGCCCGTCGCCGAGGCGCAGCCCGACGCTGCCGTCGGGGCGCATGAACAGCATCGCGCGCGCGCGTTCCTCGGTGTTGTCGAGGCGCAGCATCGGTCCGCCGTCGGGGCGCATGCCGAGCTCGGCGCGCCGCCGGCCCTGCGCGTCGCGCAGAATGAAGCCGGTCGCGGTGATCGGCTGCGTGCGCGGGTAGAACTGCCACGCGATCAGCGCCGCGAACGCGAGCGCGAGCAACGTCGCGAGCGACGACAGCCAGCGCACCTGCCGTTCGAGCCGCGTGATGCGCTCCGTGTCGGGATTCTGGGGGACGGCGTTCATGATCGATCCTCACGTGAGACGCATACACCCGGGGCCGAGATAAGCACGAAGCCGTTCCCGACGTCGAGCGGCGGTGCGTTACCCTGTGCCGGATCGCGCCGCACCTGCATCGGCGGAACAGGAGGGACTCGTTGGCCCGCGTACTCGTCTTCTTCCAGTACTACTGCACGCCGCGCGGCGCGTACGCCACCCGCTACTACGAGTTCAGCCGGCGCTGGGTGAAGGCCGGGCACGACGTGACGATCATCACCTCGATCTACGACAAGTCGGACCTCGAGCCGACTGGGTTCGTGTCGCGCTACACGATCGAGGGCGCGCGAATCATCGCGATGAACCTCAAGCTCTCGAACAAGCACGGCATGCTGCGCCGCATCTGGACGTTCGTGCTCTACTCGCTGTTGAGCTGCTGGTACGCGCTGACGCTGCCGGCCGACGTGGTCGTCACGTCGAGCGGGCCGATCTCGGTCGGCGTGCCCGGGCTGCTCGCGCACTGGCTGCGCGGCAAGCCGCTGATCTTCGAGGTGCGCGACCTGTGGCCCGAAGGCGCGATCCAGCTCGGCCTGCTGCGCTCGGGCGTCGCGCGGGCGTTCGCGCGCTGGTTCGAACGCCTGTGCTATCGCGGCGCCGCGGTCGTCGTCGCGCTCTCGCCCGGCATGGCGCGCGGCGTCACGGCCGCCGCCCCCGGCACGCAGGTCGAGATCATCCCCAACGCCGCCGATCTCGATCTCTTCGATCCCGGGGCGACGCCGCCCGCGGCGATCGCGGCCGAGACCGCCGGCCGGTTCGTCGCGCTCTATGCCGGCACGCTCGGCCGTGCCAACAGCGGCGGCGAGATCGTGGACCTCGCCGCCGAGCTTAAGCGCCGCGGCGCGCACGACGTGGACATCGTGGTGATCGGCGACGGCTACGAGCTGGCCGAGATGCAGCGCCGCGCCGCGGCCGAGGGGCTCGATCATCTCAAGCTCATCGGCATCCGATCCAAGATCGAGACCGCCGGCTGGCTCGCGGCGAGCCGCGTGACGCTGTGCCTGTTCAAGCCCTACCCCGTGCTCGCGACCAACTCGCCGAACAAGCTGTTCGATTCGCTCGCCGCCGGCCGCCCGGTGCTCAACAACACCGACGGCTGGATCAAGGACATGCTCGCCGAGGGCGATTGCGGCGCGACGTACACCGCCGGCGACGTGCGGCGCGCCGCCGATCTGCTGATCGCGATGCGCGACGATCCCGAGCGGCTGCGCGCGATGGGCGCGCGGGCGCGCACGCTTGCCGAGCAGCGGTTCTCGCGCGATCTGCTGGCGCGGCAATACGGCGACCTGATCGCGCGCATCGCCCATGGCTGAAGACCCGGTCCTCGTCAGCGGCGCGCTCGGCTTCGTCGCCGGCCACGTGATCGAGCGCCTGCTCGCGCGCGGCGGCCCCGTGATCGCGATCGTCCGCCCCTGGCGCGACGCGGCGCGGCTCGAAGCGCGCGGCATCGCCGTCCGCCGCGCCGATCTCTCGCGCCCCGTCGGCAGCGACGTGTTCGCGGGCGCGCGCACGTTCATCCATCTCGCGGGGATGGCGCAGGCGACGCACTGGATCGATGCGTTCGAGGCCTCGGGCGTCGAGCGCGCCGTGTTCATCAGCTCCGCCGGCGTCTACACCAAGCTCAAGAGCTCGGGCGCCGAGGCGAAGCGCGTCGCCGAGGCGCGGCTGCGGCGCTCGCCGCTCGTGTGGACGATCCTCCGTCCCTCGATGATCTACGGCACCGGCCTCGATCGGAACATGAGCCGGCTGCTGCGCTGGCTGAAGCGCTGGCCGTTCGTGCCCGTGCCGGGCGGCGGGCGCACGATGCAGCAGCCCGTGCACGTCGAGGATCTCTGCGACGCGATGTTCGCGGCGCTCGAGCGGCCGGTCGCCGCGCGCAAGGAATACGATCTCGGCGGGCCGGTCGAGCTGCCGCTCACCGAGGTGATCCGCGCCGCCGCGGCGGCGCTCGGCAAGCGCGTCCTGATCGTGCCGATTCCGCTCGAGCCGGCGGTCAGGACGGTGCGGCTCATGCGGCGGATCGGTCTGCCCGCGCCGGTGCGCGAGGAGCAGGTGCTGCGGCTCGCCGAATCGAAGGCGGTGGACATCACGGATGCGTGCCGCGATCTCGAATTCCGGCCGCGCAGCTTCGACGACGGCATCCGCGCCGAAGCGGCGTTGTTGTAACCTCGCGCCATGCAACTCGACCGGTTCACGATCCGCTCGCAGGAGGCGCTCGAGCGCGCGCAGCGCCTCGCCTCGGAGCGCGGACAACAGGAGCTGGCGCCCGAGCATCTGCTGGTCGCGCTGCTCGACGACGATCAGACCACGATCCAGGCCGTGCTCGAGAAGCTCGGCGTGCCACGCGAGGCGCTGCGCCAGCAGGCGACGCTGGCGCTCGACCGCCTGCCGCGCGTCAGCGGCGGCTCGATGTACTTGGGCGAGGCCCTGCGCAAGGCGCTCGATCGCGCCGAGGCCATCGCCGGCGAGATGAAGGACGAGTTCGTCTCGGTCGAGCACCTGTTGCTGGCGCTCGCCGAGCCCGCGCAGTCGAGCGACGCGCAACGCGTGCTCGCCAAGGCCGGCGTCACGCCCGACGCGGTCAAGCGCGCGCTCGCGCAGGTGCGCGGCGGCCAGCGCGTCACCGACGCCGCGCCCGAGGACAAGATGCAGGCGCTCACCAAGTACGGGCGCGACCTCACCACCGCGGCGCGGCAGGGCAAGCTCGATCCCGTGATCGGCCGCGACGAGGAGATCCGCCGCGTCATCCAGGTGCTGGCGCGGCGCACCAAGAACAATCCGGTGCTGATCGGCGATCCCGGCGTCGGCAAGACCGCGATCGTCGAGGGGCTGGCGCAGCGCATCGTCGCCGGCGACGTGCCCGAGACGCTCAAGGACAAGCGCGTGATCGCGCTCGACCTCGGCTCGCTGATCGCGGGCGCCAAGTTCCGCGGCGAGTTCGAGGACCGGCTGAAGGCGGTGCTCAAGGAAGTCACGTCGGCCGAGGCGAAGATCGTCCTGTTCATCGACGAGCTGCACACGCTGGTCGGCGCGGGCGCGAGCGAAGGCGCGATGGACGCCTCGAATCTCCTGAAGCCCGCGCTCGCGCGCGGCGAGCTGCACTGCGTCGGCGCGACGACGCTCGACGAATACCGCAAACACATCGAGAAGGACGCGGCACTCGAGCGGCGGTTCCAGCCGGTGATGGTGAGCGAGCCGAGCGTCGAGGACACGATCGCGATCCTACGGGGCCTGAAGGAGCGCTACGAGATCCACCACGGCATCCGCATCAAAGATTCGGCACTGGTCGCCGCGGTGATGCTCTCGTCACGCTACATCGCCGACCGCAAGCTGCCGGACAAGGCGATCGACCTGATCGACGAGGCCGCCTCAAGGCTGCGCATGGAGATCGATTCGATGCCGGTCGAGCTCGACGAGCTCACGCGGCGCGCGCGCCAGCTCGAGATCGAGCGCCAGGCGCTGGCGAAGGAGCACGACGCCGCCAGCAAGGAACGGCTCAAGCGCCTCGACGAGGAGCTGAAGCGCCTCAACGCCGAGAAGGGCGTGCTCGACGAGCACTGGAAGAAGGAGAAGGAGGCGGTCGGGAAGATTCGCGAGCTCAAGGCGCGGCGCGAGCGGATCAAGCTCGAGGAGCAGAAGGCCGAGCGCGCCGGCGACCTCGCACGCGTCGCCGAGCTGCGCTACGGGCAGGCGCTCGCCGCCGAGCGCGAGCTGGAGCAGGAGAACGCGCGGCTCGCCGCGATCCAGCGCGAGCAGAAGATGCTCAAGGAAGAGGTGGAGGACGAGGACATCGCCGAAGTCGTGGCGAAGTGGACCGGCATTCCCGTCTCGCGCCTGATGGAGGGCGAGATCGAGAAGCTGGTGCACATGGAGGATCGCCTGCGCCGCCGCGTGATCGGGCAGGAGGACGCGGTGCGCACTGTGTCCGACGCCGTGCGCCGCGCGCGCGCGGGGCTCCAGGATCCCAAGCGGCCGCTGGGCTCGTTCATCTTTCTAGGGCCCACAGGCGTCGGCAAGACCGAGCTCGCCCGCGCGCTCGCCGAGTTCCTGTTCGACGACGAGCACGCGATGGTGCGCATCGACATGTCCGAGTACCAGGAGAAGCACACCGTCGCGCGCATGATCGGCGCCCCGCCCGGCTACGTCGGCTACGACGAGGGGGGAGCTTTGACGGAGGCGGTCCGCCGCCGGCCGTTCACGGTGATCCTGTTCGACGAGATCGAGAAGGCGCACCCCGAAGTGCTGAACGTGCTCCTTCAAGTATTGGACGACGGCCGGCTCACCGACGGGCAGGGGCGCACCGTGGACTTCCGCCACTCGCTCATCATCATGACGTCGAACCTCGGCTCGCACTTCATCCTCGAGCTCGGTGAGAAGGACCGCGACGAGATGGAGCGCCGCGTGCAGGAAGCGCTGCGCCAGCACTTCAAGCCCGAGTTCCTGAACCGGATCGACGAGGTGATCGTGTTCCACTCGCTCACGCGCGCCGACATCCGGAAGATCGTGGACATCCAGGTCGAGTCGCTGCAGCGCATGCTCGCCGAGCGCGAGGTGCGGCTGGTGCTGACCGACAAGGCGCGCGATCTACTGGCCGAGGAGGGCTACGACGCGCACTTCGGCGCCCGGCCGCTCAAGCGGACGATCCAGCGCCGGCTGCAGAATCCGCTGGCGATGAAGCTGCTCGCGGGGGAGTTCAAGGCGGGGCAGACGGTGGAGGTGGATGTGGCGAAGGGCGAGATCGTGTTCAGGGTGGGGAAGAGGGAGCCGGTGCCCGCCTAACACGATCCTGACGACAGATCTTGGTTGCCACGCTTACCGATTCTGTCCACTTGGGTTGTCCAAGTGCTGCGAAGTTGCGGCGTGAAGCCAACCGGAACGTACAGCATCCATCGCCTCTGGAAAGTCGGCCCAAAGCTGCTGCTGAATCTCGACTGTCAGATCGGCCAGGGCCTGCATCGACTTTCGATAGACTTCCTGCGTCGTCGGGTCGGTCGCGTCGAAGTGTCGGAAGAGCGCCCTTTCGACCCGCTTGTGCGTAAAGTCGAAGTGGACTAGACGCTTGTTTCGCCACTCTGAGATGAAGTGTCCGACCGACGCCGAGCCGACCCTCACATCGAGCAGCGACTCAGCCCTTGCGATCTGATCCAGGTAGCCCAGCTTTCGGAGAATCGGGAGCGCGGTGTCATCTCCGCGGTAGAGCAGATAGAACCAGTGAAACGTCGCCCCTGACAGGAACCGCATCAGTGGCTCGACCGCGCTGATTCGCTCCCCCAGCCGTGTGAAGTGGTCATATCCGGCAGCGAATTCCTCGAATGTCGAAATGATCAGCAAGAGCCGCTCGCGATCTTCAGCTCCGAGATCAGCCCACTTCAACTGGGCGACTCCGTCTGACACGAATCCTCCTTTGGGGCGCTCAGCGTCAAGACTCTCTATCTTCTCGGCGACGCGTACCCGGCCCTGACTGGTCCGTCAGTCACAGCCTGCGCTTCGACAACCGCCCTTCGTCCCAACGCTGTGTGAACGAGCCGCCGAGCGTCGCGGACCCAAGACGTGACGCTCAACCGTAACCCGCGACGATCCGGTTACGCCGTTGCAGGGACCTCCGACGCCTCGCAGCCGAACTGTAGGCGCACGATTCGATTCTTGCGCGGTACGCGTACCGTGGCTCGCAGGGCAGGCTCAAAGTAATCCTTGAGCAGAGCTGGCCGTGCGACGCCGAGGTACCGCTCGGGAGCCTGTTGAACGTCGCCTGCCGAGACAAGCTCGAGCTCCTCCGGTCGTGTTACACGCTGTACGATGCAAGGCGCGTGGCGCACACCCAGCTCTCGCAACGCATACTGAACCGCGCCGGGATTCCCGGAGGCTCCATTGCTTGAGAGGATGGGGTCATGGGACGTCCAAGCAGGTACTCGCCAGAGGTACGTGAGCGTTCGGTTCGGATGGTCTGGGAGCACGAGGGTGAGCACGCCTCGCAGTGG
>JACOSV010000052.1 GCA_016178725.1 Candidatus Eiseniibacteriota bacterium | reverse complement strand
CTTCCCGCGTCCGGACCTGGCGACCGTGATCCAATCGCTGGCTCCGGCGTCCAGCCCGGCGCCGGACCTCGACCAACTCTCCTCAAGGAGAGTTGACGGAAATGAAGCGCGGCCCGGGCTGGCGCCGGCCGAAGTGCCGCGGCCCCGGGTCACACCGCTCGCGCCGCAGCGCTCGGCGCTCCAGACCACGATCGATCAGGAGACCGAGGACCTGCTGCGCGAGGCGCATGAGCTGCTCGGTCATCCGACGCCGACGAGCCACGTGCCGGACGTGCTCAGAGATGCGCTACGGCTCTACGTCGCGCAGCTTCGCAAGAACAAGTTCGCCGCCACGGAGGCTCCGCGTCCCGGCCGGCCACGATCGAGCGATTCCCGTCACATTCCGGCCGAAGTGAAGCGCGCGGTGTACGAGCGCGACGGTGGCCGGTGCACGTTCGTCAGCCTAACTGGGCATCGCTGCGAAGAGCGATCCGGTCTCGAGTTCGACCACATCGAGGCCTACGCGCGCGGAGGAAGCGCGACGGCAAGCAACATCCGACTGCGGTGCCGAGCCCAGAACCATCTCGAGGCCGAGCGCGTATTCGGCGCCGAGCTCATGAGACTCAGGCGGGAGCGAGCCCGGCTCGCGGCCGCGGCACCCGATCTCGGCCCGCTTCGGCGCGCCGAATCCGTGCGGTAGGATGCCCGGTCGCGCCCCCGGTCGCCGGGTGCGCGAGCGAGGATCGCGATGATTCCCAAGCACGGTCTCTCCGAACTCATCCTGCGCGTCGCCGACGTGCCGCGCTCCGTCGCGTTCTACCGCGACGTCGTCGGCCTTGCGCCCGCCGGTGAGCCGTCCGGGACGTGGGCGTGGATGTGGACCGGCGAGCCCGGTCGTCGCCCGCGTCTCGGCCTGACGAGCCGGCCGCTCAACTACGGCGCCGCGCACTGCGGCGGCCCGGCGCACTTCGCGATCGGCGTCGCGCGGGCCGCGATCCCGGCCGAGAAGCGCCGCGTCGAGTCGCACGGCATCGAGGTCGAAGGGCCGATCACGTTCGCGTCGTGGCGGGCCGAGTCCATCTACTTCAGCGACCCGGACGGTCACCGGGTCGAACTGTGCGGTTTCGAGGACCTGAACGCGTCGAGCGGGGAGGTGGGATGACGTCGTTCCGCGTCGAGAAGGACACCATGGGAGAAGTGCAGGTACCGGCCGATGCGCTCTATGGCGCGCAGACGCAACGGGCGGTCGAGAACTTCCCGATCTCGGGCCGGCCGCTGCCGCCCGAGTTCATCCACGCGCTGGGGTCGCTGAAGCGCGCGGCGGCCGAGGTGAATCAGGAGCTCGGGCTGCTCGATCCCAAGCCGGCGGGGGCGATCGCGAAGGCCGCGGGCGAAGTCGCGGCCGGCACGTGGGACGCGGAGTTCCCGATCGACGTGTTCCAGACCGGCAGCGGCACCAGCACCAACATGAACGCGAACGAGGTCATCGCGCGGCGTGCGGCGCAGATCCTCGGAACGCCGGTGCACCCGAACGACCACGTCAACTTCGGGCAGAGCAGCAACGACGTGATCCCGTCCGTCCTGCACGTCTCGGCGGCGATCGCGATCGCCTCGCGCCTGATCCCGGCGCTCGAACGCCTGCAGGCCGTGCTCGCCGAGAAGGCGCGCGCGTTCGACGGCGTGATCAAGACCGGCCGCACGCACATGATGGACGCGACGCCCATCCGGCTCGGCCAGGAGTTCGGCGGCTACGCTTCGATGGTCGAGCACGGCATCGCGCGGCTGAAGGCCGCACTGCCCGACCTCTGCGAGCTGGCGGTCGGCGGCACCGCGGTCGGCACCGGGCTCAACACGCATCCCGAGTTCGGCCGGCGCGTCGCCGCGAAGCTGGCGAAGGAGAGCGGACTCCCGTTCGTCGAAGCGAAGAACCACTTCGAGGCGCAGGGCTCGCAGGACGCGGCCCTGGCGGCGAGCGGCGCGGTGCTCACCGTCGCGTCGAGCCTGATGAAGATCGCCGCCGACATCCGGCTCATGAACAGCGGGCCGCGCTGCGGGCTCGCCGAGGTGACGCTGCCCGCGGTGCAGCCGGGATCGAGCATCATGCCCGGCAAGGTGAACCCGGTGATCTGCGAGGCGCTGCTGCAGGTCGGCGCACAGGTGACCGGCAACCACGCCGCGGTGACGCTCGGCGTCCAGGGCGGCCAGCTCGACCTCAACACGATGCTGCCGCTGATCGCCGACAACCTGCTCGAGAGCGTTCGGTTGCTTGCGAACGCGGCGCGCGTGTTCGCCGACAAGGCGATCGCCGGCCTCGTCGCCAACGAGGAGACCTGCCGCGGCTACGTCGAGATCTCGCCCAGCATGGCGACCGCGCTCAATCCGCTGATCGGCTACGACAAGGCGGCCGAGATCGCCAAGCGCTCGTTCAAGGAGCGGCGCCCGGTGCGCGAGCTGGCGGGCGAGATGACGAAGCTCACGCCGAAGCAGATCGACGAGGCGCTCGATCCGCGCCGCCAGACCGAGCCCGGGGGCCACGAAACGGACCGTGGCGCCCGAGCCGGCGGGAGCGGCGGCGGTTGAGCGCGCCCACGACGCCGGGCACGGCCGCACGCCGCGACCCCGGGGACGGCGCGCCGGCGACCGCCGATCTCGCGGCGCGGCTGATCGGCGCGCGCCAGCGGCTGGAATAGATCGCGCATCGCACCCCGGTCGCGACCTCGCGCACGCTCGACGAGCGCGTCGGCGCGACGGTGTTCCTCAAGTGCGAGAGCCTGCAGCGGATGGGCGCGTTCAAGTTTCGCGGCGCGTTCAACACCATCGCGCAGATCCCGGCCGAGACACGCCGGCGCGGCGTCGTGGCGTTCTCGTCCGGCAACCACGCGCAGGCCGTGGCGCTGGTCGCCCGCATGCACGGCGTGCCGGCCGTGATCGTGATGCCGAGCACCGCGCCGCCGGCCAAGCTCGACGCGACGCGCGGCTACGGCGCCGAGGTCGTGTTCTACGACCGCGCCGGCGAGGATCGCGACGCGATGGCGCTGCGTCTCGCGCGCGAGCGCGGCCTCACGCTCATCCCGCCGTTCGATCATCCCGACATCGTCGCCGGCCAGGGCACGGCGGCGCTCGAGCTGTTCGAGGAGACCGGGCCGCTCGACGCGCTGCTCGTCCCGTGCGGGGGCGGGGGTCTGTTGAGCGGCTCCGCGATCGCCGCGCAGGTCATGGCGCCCACGTGCCGCGTGATCGGCGTCGAGCCCGAGGCCGGCGACGACGGCAACCGCTCGTTCGCAAGCGGCCGGCTCGAGCGCGTCGAGCACGCGGACACGATCGCCGACGGCGCGCGCACGCCGTCGCTCGGTCCGCTCACGTTCGCCGTGATCCGGCGTCACGTGAGCGCGATGACGGTGGCGAGCGACGCCGAGCTGATCGCGGCGATGCGCTTCGTATGGGAGCGGATGAAGCTGATCGTCGAGCCGACCGGCGTGCTCGGCCTCGCGGCGCTGATGGCGGGACGCGTGCATCTGCGCGGGCGCCGCGTCGGCGTCATCCTCTCCGGCGGCAACGTGGACCTGACGCGCGTCCGGGAGTGGATGGCGGGCTGATCCGTCAGCCGCGCCGGATGTGTTCGGGGAAGGGCTGCGAGCTTACTTCACGCCCGCCTTGGCGATCGCCTCGCGCAGCGTGGTCTCCTCGTGCGCGCCGACGAGATAGCTCGAGATCGTGCCCTTGCGGTCGATGACCACCAGCGTCGGGATGCCGTTGACCTTGTAGTCCAGGGCGACCGCGCGGTTCTGGTCGAGCAGCGTGGTGAACGTGTAGCCGTTCTTCTTCATGTACGCGCCGGCCTGCGCCGCGGTCTCGCCGACGTTGACGCTCATCACCTCGACGCCCTTCGTCTTGTACTCCTGATACATCTTCGCGACGCGCGGCATCGTGAGCCGGCACGGCCCGCACCACGTCGCCCAGAAGTCGAGCAGCACGACCTTGCCGCGCAGGGTCTTCAGCGAGTGCGCGCGGCCCGCGAGATCCTTGAGCGTGAAGTCGGCGGCGAGCGTGCCGTTCATCGTCGCGCCGGGATCGGCGTTCGGCGTCTCGAACTGCTGGACCTCCTTGGCGCCCGCCGGCGGATGGAACGTCCACAGCGAGTCGGCGAGCTTCGGATCGAGCTCGGCACGGCGGAACGCGATCGTCTCGGTCTGCTCGACGTGGCCGCCGAGCTGCGGCATGTCCGCGTCCACTTTCGTGCGCTGGCGCAGGACCAGCCGGCTGGTCTTGTCGATCCAGTACGTGCGCGGGCCCTCGTGGATCTGCGCGTTGTTCGTGGACTGCGGATAGGTGACCTCGATCACGTCGCAGGGGCGCGCCGCGCCGCCGATCGTCACGCTCTCATCCGGCAGGCGCCGCGCGGCGGTCGCCATGGCCGTGATCGCGGCGTAGCGCATGATGAGCGAGCCGGCGATGCCGTGCTCGGCGGCGCCGGCGAGCACGCTGTCGGCTCGGCCGATGCGGTGCACGTACTGATTGAGGCCGGCGTTGAAGATCCACGCCTGCGTGCCGTCCGAGACGTACGCGCCGCCCACGGCCGGGTTGTCCACCTGATCGCGCAGCTTGCCGCCCGGCGCGGCCGCGGCGAGGAACTCGGCGTGCTGCGACTGCGGCGCGCCCTGCTTCTGGATGTCCACGTGGATGCTGCCGGAGAAAAAGAAGCGCTTGAGTCCGGTGTAGACCTCGGAGACGCGCGACAGGATTGCGGCCTCCGGCGTGGCGATCTCGGCGCGCGCCGGCGCGGCGATCGGGAGCGAGAGCAGCAGCAGGGCAATGGCGGAGCGGCGGCGCATGAGGGCCTCGAGCGTGTGGGCGTGACGGACCGCGGCCGGCGGCCGCGGTGCGGGGAAGCGCGGGGGGATTCTACCCGACGGCGCGCCGGGCCGCGACCGATGCGAGCAGCTGATCGAGGCCGCGATCGGCGTCGGCGCCGAGGTGGATGCGCGCGACGCGGCGACCGCGGCGGGCGAGCGTCGCGAAGTCGCCGGCCGCCTGCGCGCGGTGGAGCGCCGCGAAATCGAAGCGCTCGCCGGGAATCGCCAGCGGCTCGCCCTCGTCGGCGGTGATCACGAGGAACACGCCGGTGTTCGGGCCGCCCTTGTGGAGCTGGCCGGTGGAGTGGAGATAGCGCGGCCCGTAGCCCAGCGTCGCCGCGACGCGCCCGTCGCCGCCGAGCGCCGCGCGCAGGCGCTGCAGGCGGTCGTGACGCGCCGGCGTGCGATGGACGTAGGCGAGGAGACCGACGTAGTCACCCGGGCGCGCGAGCCCGGCGAGCGCGGTCACCCACGTCGCCGGATCGGAGGCGTCGGAGGGCGCGATGCGCGCGGCGGGATCGGCGGGGACGAACGCACGCAGCGCGCCGCGCTCGGCGACCGGCGCCTCGTCCGCGAAGCGGCCGGTCGCGATCACCGATTCGAGCACCGCCTGCGTCGCCTGCTTGGCCTCGGTGACGTTGGGCTCGTCGAACGCGTCGATTGCGAGGATCGCCGCGGCGGTCGCGGTCGCGATCTCCCAGCGCACGAACTCGGCGCCGAGCGCCGCCGCGATGCCGCCCGTCGTCGCGCCGTCGGGCGCCGCGCCCGAGGCGATCACCGGATGCCCGGCATCGGCGAGCGCGCGCAGCCGATCGCGCGCATCGGGCGCCGCCTCGCCGACCGCGACGAACACGCGATCCACGCCGTAGCGCGCGGCATCCGCGGGCGGCTCGTCCACGACCGGCACGATGCCCTTCCCGGACTTGCCGGTGCTCTCGGCGATCAGCTGCTCGATCCAGCTCCCGAGCGCAGCGATCGCCGGATCGAGGATCAGCGTCAGCTTGTCGCGCCCCGCGAGCGCCAGCTCGCCGAGCGCGGCTCCGAGGCGCACGCCCGCGACCTCGGCCGCCGGCGCTCCGGCGCGCACCGGCGCCAGCTCGCGTTCGGCGGCGTCGAGCATCGCGCCGAGATCGGCGCCGATCAGCGCCGCGGGCACGAGGCCGAACGGCGTCAGCGCCGAGTAGCGGCCGCCGACGTCGGCGATCCCGGCGAACAGCGCGCGGTCGTCGCGTTCGCGCGCGAGGCGCTCGAGCGCCGTGCCGGGATCGGTGATCGCCACGAAGGCCCGCCCCGCCTCGGCGCCGCGCGCCGCGCGCGCTCGCTCGAAGAAGAAGCGCTCGAACGAGGCGACCTCGACGGTCGTTCCCGACTTGGACGAGACGACGCACAGCGTGCGCGCGGGATCGTAGGTCGCGGCCGCCGCCCGCACCGCCTCGGGCGACGTGTCGTCGAGCACCGCGAGGTCGAGCCGGCCGGTCGCCACGCCGAGGCTCGTGCGCAGCACCTCAGGCGCGAGGCTCGATCCGCCCATGCCGAGCAGGATCGCGCGCGAGAATCCTTCGCGTGCCGCCGCGTCGGCGAACGCCGCGAATTCCGCGCGCCGCAGCCGCATCGTCTCGGGCGCATCGAGCCAGCCGAGGCGGTTCGCGATCACGCGGTGGTGCGCGGGATCGTCGCTCCACAGCGTGGCGTCCCGCGCCCACAGGCGGGCGACGAAGCGATCGCGGTCGAGCGCCGCGAGCCGCGCCGCGATCGCGCGGCCGAGATCGGGCGCGAGGGCCTCGGTCACG
The DNA here is from genome assembly GCA_016178725.1 of Candidatus Eiseniibacteriota bacterium. Classification (GTDB taxonomy): domain Bacteria; phylum Eisenbacteria; class RBG-16-71-46; order RBG-16-71-46; family RBG-16-71-46; genus WS-11. The sequence goes on along the minus strand of JACOSV010000052.1, from coordinate 19,384 downwards.
CGCCGCGCGCGCCCGCCATCTCGCGGCGGCGCGATTCGAGCGCGGCGAGCAGCGCGTCGTACGACTTCGCGAACGCCGCGACGCCCTCGAGCTCGAGCTCGCCGATCAGCGGATCGAGCGGCACGCCGAGCGCGGGCAGCCGCGCGACGCGCGCGCGCGCGCCGTCCACGTCGCGGTCGATCGTGACCTCGAGCCGGCCGTGGTCGTTGAACGCCGCGAGCGTCTGCGGCGGCATCGTGTTCACGGTGTCGCGGCCGATGAGCTCGTCCACGTACAGCGTGTCCGGGTATCTGGGGTTCTTGGTGCTGGTCGAGGCCCACAGCGGGCGCTGGACGTTGGCCCCGCGCGCGCGCAGCGCGGCGAAGCGCGGTGCGGTGAACGTCTCGCGGAACGCGGCGTAGGCGAGGCGGGCGTTGTCGATCGCAGCGCGGCCGCGGCACGCCTCGAGCTCGGCGCGCTCGGGATCGCCCGCCGCGCGCGCGGCGATCGCGGCGTCGAGCGCCGCGTCCACCTTGTTGTCCACGCGCGAAACGAAGAACGACGCGACCGAGAACACGTCGCCGAGCGATCCGCCCTGCGCGGCGCGGCGCTCGAGCCCGGCGAGGTAGGCGTCCATCACCTGCGCGTAACGCGCGAGCGAGAAGATGAGCGTGACGTTGATCGAGACGCCGCCGCCGATCATCTCCGTGATCGCGGGCAACCCCTCGGCGGTCGCCGGGATCTTGACGTACACGTTGGGCCGCGCCACCGAGCGGTGCAGCCGCCACGCCTCGTCGATCGTCCCGGCCGTGTCGTGCGCCATGCCCGGGCTCACCTCGATGCTCACGCGCCCGTCGATGCCGCCGGTGCGGTCGAACACCGCGCGCAGCCGGTCGCACGCCATCTGAATGTCCTCGACCGCGATCGACTCGAAGAGCGCCGGTCCTTCGAGGCTCTGCGTGATCCGCGCCGCGATCGCCGCGTCGTACTCGTCGCCGGCCGCGATCGCCTGCTGGAAGATCGTCGGGTTCGACGTGACGCCGACCACACCCGCCTCGCGCACCAGCCGGTCGAACTCGCCCGAGACCAGATGGCCGCGGCGGATGAAGTCGAGCCAGACACTCTGGCCCATCGCGAAGAGGCGTTCGGCGCGGCTCGTCATGCGGGGCATCCTCCGCGGCTCATGACGCGATCGGCTGCGCGAGGCAGACGATGCGGCCCTCGGGGTCGCGCAGCGTCGCCACGCGGTGCCGCCAGGGCATGTCGGTCGGGGCCTGATCGAACGTCACGCCACGCGCGACGAGCGTCGCGTGCGCGCGGTCCACGTCGGTGACGATCAGGTAGAGCGAAGGCTCGCGCGGCGGACGCCACTGCTCGGGCGGTCCCGGCGACGGCGGGCTGAAGCCGATGCTCGAGCCGCCCGCCGCGCGGATCCACACGTACGCCGTCGCCTCGTCGCGTCCGAAGTCGGAGAAGCCGAGCGTCTCGGTGTAGAAGCGGCGCACCGTGTCGAGATCGTGGCTGTTGTAGTCGACGTGGACGCGCACCAGGCCGATCGCGTTCGGCGCGGGAGCCCTGGCGGCGACGGGGCGCCGCGCGGCCGGCCGTTTAGCCGCGGCGCGCGGTGGGCGGGAACGTCGAGCGCGCTTCGCGCCGGCCTTCGGGCGGGTGCGGGAGGCGGTGCGGCGCGTGCGTGGGCGCTTTCGGGCTGCCACGAACTCTCCTCGACGAGGTTGACGACGCGATGCGGCTAGGATGCCCCCCGTGCGCCGCAGGCGCAAGCGTCGCGGCGTCGCGCTCCCGGCATGCTTGAACTCGAAGGGCGTTCGGCGATAGCGTCCACTAACCTCGCCACCCCAGTCCCTTGCATTCCCCCCAACGCCGCGCGCGAGAGAGACCGCGATGACGACCCACAAAGCACTGAAGCAATGGGTGGACGAGACCGTCGCCCTGTGCCAGCCCGACCGCGTCGTGTGGTGCGACGGCTCGGAGCAGGAATACCAGACGATGCTGCGGCAGCTCGTTCAGTCGGGCACCGCGCAGTGGCTCGATCAGGCGATGCGCCCGAACAGCATCTTCGTGCGCTCCGATCCCGCCGACGTGGCGCGCGTCGAGGAGTTCACGTTCATCTGTTCGAAGGACAAGGAGGACGCCGGGCCCACCAACAACTGGCGCGATCCCGATGAGATGAAGGGCAAGCTCCGGAAGCTGTTCGCCGGCTCGATGAAGGGCCGCACGCTCTACGTCATTCCCTACAGCATGGGCCCGATCGGATCGCCGATCGCGCGCATCGGCGTCGAGATCACCGACTCGCCGTACGTCGTCGCCAACATGCACATCATGGCGCGCGTCGGCCGCCCGGTGCTCGACGCGCTGGGCGCGGACGGCGGCTTCGTGCGCGGGCTGCACTCGGTGGGCGCGCCGCTCGAGGCGAACGCCGCCGATTCTCCGTGGCCGTGCAACGCCTCGACCAAGTACATCACGCACTTCCCCGAGACGCGCGAGGTCTGGTCGTACGGTTCGGGCTACGGCGGCAACGCGCTGCTCGGCAAGAAGTGCCACGCGCTGCGCATCGCCTCGGTCGAGGCGCGCGACGAGGGGTGGCTCGCCGAGCACATGCTGATCCTCGGCATCACCGATCCCTCGGGACGCACGATCTACGTCGCGGCCGCGTTCCCCTCGGCATGCGGCAAGACCAACCTCGCGATGCTCACCCCGACGCTGCCGGGCTGGACCATCGAGACCGTCGGCGACGACATCGCGTGGATGAAGTTCGGCGCCGACGGCCGGCTGTACGCGATCAACCCCGAGGCGGGGTTCTTCGGCGTCGCGCCGGGCACGAGCACGCAGACCAATCCGAACGCGATGCGCACCGTCGCGTCGAACTCGATCTTCACCAACTGCGCGATCACGCCCGGCAGCGACGTCTGGTGGGAGGAGATGAGCCAGCCGCCGGCCGAGCTCACCGACTGGCTGCGCCGGCCGTGGACGCCGACGAGCGGACGCAAGGCCGCACATCCCAACGCGCGCTTCACCGCGCCCGCGCGCCAGTGCCCGGTGATCTCGCGCGAGTGGGAGAACCCGAAAGGCGTGCCGATCTCGGCGATCCTGTTCGGCGGCCGCCGCGCGTCCGTGGTGCCGCTGGTCAACGAGGCGCTCTCGTGGCGGCACGGCACGTTCCTCGGCTCGATCATGAGCAGCGAGACGACCGCGGCCGCGGCGGGCGCGGTCGGCACGCTGCGCTACGACCCGTTCGCGATGCTGCCGTTCTGCGGCTACCACATGGGCGACTACTTCGGACACTGGCTCGCGATGGGCGCGAAGGCGGACGCGGCGAAGCTGCCGCGCATCTTCTACGTCAACTGGTTCCGCAAGGGCGCGGACGGCAAGTTCCTGTGGCCGGGCTACGGCGAGAACAGCCGCGTGCTCAAGTGGGTGTTCGAGCGCGTGAGCGGCGGCGGCGCGGCGGTCGAGACGCCGATCGGCCGACTGCCGGCGCCGGGCGCGCTCGATCTCGCGGGCCTCAAGATCGGCGAGCCGCAGATGGCGGAGCTGCTGCGCGTGGACACGGAGGGCTGGCTCGCGGAGATGCCGGGCATGCGCAAGCACTTCGATCGCTTCGGCGCCCGGTTGCCGCAGGGATTGCGCGACGAGCTCGCGGCGCTCGAGAAGCGGTTGCAGGGCGCGGGCGTCGCGGCGGGGCGATAATCGACCTAGCGCCTGACGGCGGCAGGCCCGATCAACTCGCGTGCGGCACGGCGGACGGCGGCGGGGCCGGTCACTCGCGTTCGGTGCACCGGCGGCGAGCGCGGTTGAGCCATGGATGGCTGGCGAGCCGCCGCTGCAGCGGAGTGAGCCAGGATGGCGAACGGAGCGTGCCGAACGCGAGTCGGCCGGCCCTGCCGCCAGCCGGCCCCGTTGCTAACCGACCCACCTCCGAATGCGCTCCGCGATCGCGTCGGGCGTGAAGCCGAAGTACGCCTGCAGCTCGGCGAGCGGTGCCGAGGCGCCGAAGCGGTCGATGCCGATGCGCAGGTCGCCCGCGCCGCAGAAGCGCCACCAGTAGTCGGTCGCGCCCGCCTCGATCGAGACGCGCCGGCCGACCGGCGGCAGCAGGCGGTCGCGCCACGCCGGCTCCTGCTCGAGCACGCGCTGCGGCGCCGGCATGCTGACGACGCGCGCCGCGACGCCCTGCGCCTCGAGCCGCTGCGCCGCCTCGACCGCGAGCGCGACCTCGGAGCCGGTCGCGATCAGCGTGATCGCGTTCGCGCCCGCCGACTCGCGCAGAACGTAGCCGCCGCGCCGCATCTCGCGCGGATCGAACCCGGCCGGGCGCTCGAGCGCGGGCAGCGTCTGGCGCGTGAGCGCGATCAGGGTCGGTCCGTCGCGGCGCTCGAGAGCGATCGCCCACGCCGCGGCCGTCTCGAGCCCGTCGGCCGGGCGCACGACCAGGAAATTCGGGATCGCGCGCAGCGTCGTGAGCTGCTCGATCGACTGGTGCGTCGGCCCATCCTCGCCGAGGAACACGCTGTCGTGCGTGAACACCCAGATCGTCTGCACGTGCATGAGCGCCGAGAGCCGGAGCGCGGGCCGCGCGTAGTCGGTAAAGATCAGGAACGACGAGCCGTACGGGATGAAGCCGCCGTGGAGCGCCATGCCGTTCGCGATCGCCGCCATCGCGTGTTCGCGGATGCCGAAGTGGAAGTTGCGGCCGGCGAACCGGTCGCGCTCGATCGCCGGCGCGCCGTCGATCGCGGTCTTGGTCGAGGGCTCGAGATCGGCGCTGCCGCCCACGAGCGACGGCACGAGCGCGGCGGCGGTCTGGAGCGCGACGTGCCCGTGCGCGCGCGTCGCCGCGGCGCCCGTGGGCGCGGACTCGATCATGCGGTCGAAGAGATCGGCGGGTACGCGGCGCTCGAGCATCGCGGCGAATCGCTCCTCCGCCTCGCCATCGCGCGCGCGCCACGCCTCGCGCCCCGCACGCCACGCGTCGTAGCCGGGACGCAGCGCCGCGGCGCGCGCCACGAAGAGCGCGCGCACGGAGTCCGGCACGAGGAACGGCGGCGACTCGGGCCAGCCGAGCGCGCGCTTGGCGCCGGCCGCCTCGGCGGCACCGAGCGGCTCGCCGTGCGCTTCGCGCGTGTCCTGTTTGGTCGGCGCGCCGTAGCCGATATGGCTGCGCACCATGATGAGGCTCGGACGCGCGGTGTCGGCGACCGCGCGTTCGAGCGCCGCGGCGAGCGCATCGTGATCGTCGAACGGCGCGCGCTGCACCTGCCAGCCGTACGCCGCGAATCGCGCCGCCACGTCCTCGCTCCACGCGAGCGCCGTGTCGCCCTCGATCGAGACATGGTTGTCGTCGTAGACGTAGATCAGGTTGCCGAGGCCCCAGTGGCCGGCGAGCGAGGCGGCTTCGGACGCGACGCCCTCCATCAGATCGCCGTCGCTGACGATGCCGAAGACGCGGTGCGTGACGGGGGAGAACGCGGCGTCGTTGAAGCGCGCGCCGAGCATGCGCGCCGCGACCGCCATGCCGACGCCGTTCGCGAAGCCCTGGCCGAGCGGGCCGGTCGTCGTCTCGACGCCCGGCGTGTGGCCGTGCTCGGGATGGCCGGGCGTGCGGCTGCCGAGCCGGCGGAAGCGCTCGAGCTCGGCGAGCGGCAGGTCGTAGCCGGCGAGATGGAGCATCGCGTAGAGCAGCATCGAGCCGTGGCCGGCCGAGAGCACGAAGCGGTCGCGGTCCGGCCAGTCGCGATCCTGCGGCTGATAGCGTAGGAAGCGCGTCCACAGCACGAATGCGGTGTCGGCCATGCCCATCGGCATGCCGGGATGGCCGCTCTTCGCCCGCTCGACCGCGTCCACGGCGAGGAAGCGGATCGTGTTGACGGCGAGTCGTGCGAGCGCGGCGTCGTCGACGCCGGACGTGTCGGTCATGGCGGCATCGTAGCGTAGTATTCGACCGTGCATCCGACGCTCTCGCCCGACGAGCTGCTGCGCTACGGCCGGCACCTGATCCTGCCCGAGGTCGGGCTCGAAGGTCAGCGCCGGCTGAAGGGCGCGAGCGTGCTGATCGTCGGCGCCGGCGGGCTCGGCTCGCCGCTTGCGCTCTACCTCGCCGCCGCCGGGATCGGGCGCATCGGTCTCGTGGACTTCGATCGCGTCGAGGCGAGTAATCTGCAGCGTCAGATCCTCTACGGCTCGTCCGACGTCGGCGCGCCCAAGCTCGAAGCCGCGCGCGCGCGCATCCACGCCATGAATCCCGGCGTGCGCGTGGATCTACACGAGACGCGGCTCGACAGCGCGAACGCGCTCGAGATCCTGGCGCCCTACGACGTGGTCGCCGACGGCACCGACAACTTCCCGACGCGCTACCTCGTCAACGATGCGTGCGTGCTGCTCGGCAAGCCGAACGTCTACGGCAGCATCTTCCGCTTCGACGGTCAGGCGAGCGTCTTCGACGCGCGTCGCGGGCCCTGCTACCGCTGCCTCTATCCCGATCCGCCGCCGCCGGGGCTCGTGCCGTCGTGCGCCGAGGGCGGCGTGCTCGGCGTGCTGCCGGGTGTGATCGGCGTGATCCAGGGCATCGAGACGATCAAGCTGATCCTCGGGATCGGCGAGCCGCTCATCGGCCGGCTGGTGCTGTTCGACGCGCTGGCGATGACGTTCCGCGAGCTCGAGCTCAAGAAGGATCCCGGCTGCCCGCTGTGCGGCGAGCATCCGACCGTGACGCAGCTCATCGACTACGAATCGTTCTGCGGCCTCGCGCCGGCGTCGGCGGCGGGGGACGAGACCGCCGACGAGATCGGCGCGCGCGTGCTCGCCCAGCGCCTCGCGTCGGACGATCCGCCGGCGCTGATCGACGTCCGCGAGCCGCACGAATGGGAGATCGCGCACATCGCGGGCGCGACACTCATTCCGTTGCGCACGCTGCCGGCGCGCGTCGGCGAGCTCGATCTTCGCCGCGAGCTGGTGCTCCACTGCCATCATGGCCAGCGCAGCATGCACGCGCTCGACATCCTGCGTCGGTCGGGATTCACGAAGCTGAAGAGCCTGCGCGGCGGCATCGACGCATGGTCCACCGACGTCGACCCGCAGGTGCCGCGCTACTGACGGAGGGATTCGCCATGCGACGGAATTGTCGCCGGCTCGCCGCGATACAGAATTGGAGCGCGGCACTGGCTCTCGCGTGCGTCGTGCTGGCGCTCGCGGCGGCACTCGCCGGCTGCGCCACCAATCCGGTCACCGGGCGGCGCGAGATCTCGCTCGTGAGCGCGGGGCAGGAGCAGCAGATGGGCGCCGAGGGCTACACGGCGACGCTCGCCGAGTACGGGAGCTACGACGATCCCGCGGTGCAGGCGTACGTCGCCGGCGTCGGTCACTCGCTCGCCAGGGTCTCGCACCTTCCGAGTCTCACGTGGCACTTCACCGTGATCGACGACGACGCCGTCAACGCCTTCGCGATGCCGGGCGGCTACATCTACGTGACGCGCGGCATCATGACCCACCTCAATTCCGAGGCGCAGCTCGCCGGCGTGATGGGCCACGAGATCGGGCACGTCACGCACCGCCACAGCGCCGAGCAGATCACGCGCCAGCAGTTCGCCGGACTCGGACTCGCGGTCGGCTCGGTGCTCTCGCCGACGCTCGCCCGCTACGGACAGGTGGCGCAGCAGGGGCTGCAGCTCCTGTTCTTGAGCTTCAGCCGCCAGCACGAGACCGAGGCCGACGAGCTTGGCGTCCGCTACGCGTCGGCGGCGAGCTACGATCCGCGCCAGATCCCCTCGACCTACGCGATGCTGAAGCGCGTGAGCGCGCGCGCCGGCTCGACGCTGCCGCCGTTCCTCTCGACCCATCCCGATCCCGGCGACCGCGAGGTGCGCACCGGCGAGCTCGCCCGCGCCGCGTCGGCGGGGAAGACCGGCATGACGGTGCGCCGCGACGAATACGTGGACCGCCTCGAGGGCATGGTGGTCGGGCAGGATCCGCGTCAGGGCTACTTCGAGGGCGCCGAGTTCTATCAGCCGACGATGCGCTTCGCGATCACGATGCCGGCGGGATGGACGTACCAGAACTCGCGCTCGGCGGTGATCGCGGTCGCGCCGCAGCAGGCGGCCTCGATGCAGCTCTCGGTCGTCTCCGGCGACGGCCTCGCGCCGGACGCGTTCGTCGCGCGGCTGCAGGGGAACGGTAAGATCGCCGCGGCGCGCGGCGGCATGGAGACGGTCGGCGGAAACCCGGCGTGGATCGGATCGCTCGCCGTGCCCGGCGACAACGGGCAGGCGCAGCCGATCGCCGCGGCGTTCATCCGCCGCTCGCCGACCGAGCTGTTCGAGGTCCTCGGCAACGGCGGCGATCCCGGCGATCCGAACGTGCGCGCCGTGTTCGCCGCGGCGCGCTCGTTCCACCCGCTCACCGATCCGGCGCGGTTCTCGCCGGTGCCGGCGCGCATTCACATCGTGCGCGTCGAGCGCGCCGGGACATTCGCGAGCGTGATCGCCGGGCTCGGCAGGCAGGGCGCCGACCTCGAGCAGCTGGCGATCATGAACGGACGCACGGTGGACGATCGAATCGAGCCCGGTGAGCGCATCAAGACGGTCACGCCCGCGCGCCTTCGCTGATGGCCTAGTCGATTCTCGGCCCGCGCGTTCGCTCCAGTATGTGCTCCGTTTCACAATGCATTTGACAGGTTCGGAACCGGCATCGTAGGTTGCCGCCCGGCCCCATGAAACGAGCCCTCGCCCTCGTCATCTGCGCGGTCACACTCGCGACGGCATCCGTCGCCTTCACGCAATCCTTCGGCGTCCAGCTCTTCGGGCCCAAGGGACCGCGTCAGCCCATCAATTTCAGCCACCAGCTCCACGCCGGAAAGCTCGGCATGCGCTGCGTCTACTGCCACAGCGCGGCCGAGAAGTCGCCGATCGCGAACCTGCCGGCGATGAGCACGTGCATGGGTTGCCACAAGATCGCCAAGGCCGACATGCCCGAGATCGTCAAGCTCACCGGCTACTTCGAGCGCAACGAGCAGGTACCGTGGGTCGAGGTCTACGTGCTGCCATCGCACGTCAAGTTCAACCACAAGCGCCACGTCAAGGCCGGCATCCAGTGTCAGGACTGCCATGGGCCGGTGCAGACGATGCCGGTGGTGTACCAGTACCCATCGCTCAAGATGGGCTGGTGCGTCAGCTGCCATCGCCAGCGCCTGAACGACGCCCAGCATCCCGCCACCATGGATTGCATCGCCTGCCACCACTAGAGGCCCGCGTGTCCGATTCGGTCGTCTTCAACCGTCGCGACTTCCTCAAGCTCGTCGGCATCGGCGTCGCCGGCGCCGCGGCCGGATGCGCGACGCCCAAGGCCGACCGCTTGATCCCGTACCTCGTCGCGCCGAACGACATCCTGCCCGGCGTGTCGTACTGGTACGCGAGCACCTGCCGCGAGTGCTCGAGCGGCTGCGGCGTGCTGGTCAAGGCGCGCGAGGGGCGCGCGATCAAGATCGAGGGCAATCCCGCGCATCCGCTCAACGAAGGCGGGCTGTGCGCGCGCGGCCAGGCGAGCCTCCAGGGGCTCTACGATCCCGATCGCGTCGCGATGCCGATGGTGAAGCAGGGCGGCGCGTGGAAGGCGATCAGCTGGGACGAGGGCGTGAAGCTCGCGGCCGCGAAGATCGGCGCCGCGCGCGGCGCGACGGCGCTGCTCACCGATCACGCGCCCGGCTCGGCCGACGCGCTCGCCGCCGAATTGGCCGCCGCCGCCGGCGCGACGCGGCTCGTCTACTAGCCGTTCGCGTGGGAGAGCCTGCGCGAGGCCAACCGCCGCACGTTCGGGCAGGCTACGGTGCCGCACTACGACTTCGCCCGCGCCCGCTGCGTCGTCTCGTTTGGCGCCGATTTCCTCGAGACCTGGATCGCCCCGGTCGCGTACGCGCGCGGCTTCGCGGCGATGCGCGCGCGCCGCGACGGCTCGGGCCAGTTCATCGTCGTCGAGCCCAGGCTCTCGCTCACCGGCGCCAACGCCGACGAGTGGATCGCGATCCGCCCGGGCGCCGAGGCGGCGCTCGCGCTCGGCATGGCGCGCGTGATCCTGACCGAGGGCCTCGGGAGCGGCGAGCGCGGCGCGCTGATGGAGGCGGTGTCGGCGTGGACGCCCGAAGCGGTGCAGCAGGCGACCGATGTCCCCGCCGACGCGGTGCGGCGGCTCGCGCGCCGGTTCGCCGCGGCGAAGCCCGGCCTCGCGGTCGCGGGCGGCATCGCCGCGCAGAGCGAGCAGTCGGTGGCCGTGATCAGCGCCGTCAACCTGCTCAACGCCGCGGCGGGCAACATCGGCGAGACGGTGCGCTTCGACCGCACGTACGACGTGGAAGGCGTCGGCTCGTTCGGCGACGTGCAGCGCCTGATCGCCGACATGGCGGCCGGCAAGGTGCAGGCGCTGGTCGTGCGCGACGCGAACCCGGCGTACGCGGTGCCGGCGTGGGCGGGATTCGCCGCCGCGATGGACAAGGTGCCGTTCAAGATTTCGCTCTCGTCGGTGCTCGACGAGACCGCCGACCGCTGCGACCTGATCCTGCCCGCGACGCATCCGCTCGAAAGCCTCGGCGACTCGCGCGGCGTGCGCGGCGTGTACGGCATCGTCCAGCCGGCGATGAAGCCGCTGCCGATGTTCCAGACACGCGCGACGGGCGACACGCTGATCGCGATCGCGAAGGCGGCGGGCTTCGGCGCGAAGCTCCCGGCGACTTGGATCGAGTACCTCAAGGCGCAATGGAAGCCGCTGCACCAGCGCTTCGGCGCCGGCCGCGACTTCGACACCTTCTGGAACGAGACGCTGCAGAAGGGCGGCGTGTGGGAGGACGTGGCGGCGACGCCGGTGCGCTGGACCGGCACGCCGGCATTCGTGACCCCCGAGCTCAAGGGCGCGGGCGACCTCGCGCTCATCCTCTATCCGACGAGCCAGCTCCACGACGGCCGCGGCGCGAACAAGCCGTGGCTCCAGGAGCTCCCCGATCCGACGACGAAGGCGGTGTGGGGGAGCTGGGCCGAGATCCATCCCGACACCGCGAAGCGTCTCGGCGTCGCCGAGGGCGACGCGGTCCGGATCGAGACCGAGGCCGGCGCGATCGAGGTGCCCGCGTATCTCTACGGCGGCATCCGTCCCGATGCGGTCGCGGTGCCGCTCGGCCAGGGCCACACTGCGTACGGCCGCTCCGCGAAGGGCCGCGGCGTCAACGCCGCGACGCTGCTGCCGCCGGCGCAGGACGGCGCCTCGGGCGCGGTCGCGTATCTGTGCGCGAAGGCGAAGGTGACGAAGGCGGCGCGCGCGATCGATCTGGCGATGACCCAGCGCGAGAAGAATCAGTTCGACCGCGAGATCGCGCAGAGCGTTCCGCTCGCGAGCCTGCTCGCCGGCGCGGCGGTTGCGGCCGGCGCGGGCGCGGCGGCTACGGCCGCGGCGGGCGAGGCGCACGCGGGCCCCGAGCCGCTGCCGTCGCAGACGCGGCCCGGCCACTACACGTCGCCGCTCGCGATGCCGCCCGATTACAAGAAGCCGGCGCACGCGGTGAGCGCGTACGAGCCCGAGCTCCGCGCGCGCGGGCCCAGGAACGTTCCGGTGGACCAGGGCAGCTACGCGCACGCCCAGCACCGCTGGGCGATGGCGATCGATCTCGACCGCTGCACCGGGTGCAGCGCGTGCGTCGTCGCGTGCAGCGCCGAGAACAACGTGCCGAGCGTCGGGCCCGAGATGGTCAAACGCGGCCGCGAGATGCTGTGGATCCGCGTCGAGCGCTTCGAGCAGGCCGTGGGCGGCGGCAAGAGCGACGTGCGCTTCGTGCCGATGATGTGCCAGCAGTGCGGCGACGCGCCGTGCGAGACCGTGTGCCCGGTGTACGCGACCTACCACAATCCCGAAGGCCTCAACGCGCAGGTCTACAACCGCTGCGTCGGCACGCGCTACTGCTCCAACAACTGCCCGTACAAGGTGCGCGCGTTCAACTTCTTCGACTACGCGGCGCCCGAGAAGCCGACGTTCGCGTTCCCCGAACCGCTCAACTGGCAGCTCAACCCCGACGTGACCGTGCGCAGCAAGGGCGTGATGGAGAAGTGCACGTTCTGCATCCAGCGCATCCTCGAGGGCAAGGGCAACGCGAAGGACGAAGCGCGCGCGGTGCGCGACGGCGAGATCCAGTCGGCGTGCGCCCAGTCCTGCCCGACGCAGGCGATCGTGTTCGGCGATCTGCTCGATCCCGAGAGCCGCGTCGCGAAGCTCTCGCACGGCGAGCGGCGCTACTGGGTGCTCAACGAGCTCAACACCAAGCCCGGCGTCACCTACCTGAAGCGCGTCGAGCGCGAAACCACGACGGCCTAGGAGCGCGCGTGTCCGAGATCACCTACGAGCCGGCGTCCGATCCCGCGGGGGTGGGCGTGACGGAGCACCTGCCCGAGACCGTCACGCAGAAGTCGCTCAACCGCGACGTGCTGCGCATGCTCGAGCGGCCCGGCAAGATCTGGTGGGGCGTGTTCCTGCTCGACCTCGCGATCCTGTCGCTCGGCCTGATCGCCGAGCGCAATCAGATCGTCTACGGCATCGGCGCCGCCGGCCACACGCGGCCGGTGATGTGGGCGTCGTACGTCACGAACTTCGTGTTCTGGGTCGGCATCGCGCACTGCGGCACGCTGGTGTCGGCGATCCTGTTCCTGTTCCGCTCGCACTTTCGCCGCGCCGTGTACCGCGTCGCCGAGGCGATGACCGTATTCGGCGTGCTCACCGCGGGGCTCTTTCCGATCGTCCACCTCGGGCGCCCGTGGTTCGCGTACTGGCTGTTCCCGTATCCCAACCAGCGCGGCATCTGGCCCAACTTCCGCTCGCCGCTCGAATGGGACGTGTTCGCGGTGACCACGTACCTCACCGTGTCGAGCATCTTCTTCATCGTCGGCATCATCCCGGACGCCGCGGTGCAGCGCGACAACGCCAAGAACCGCTTCCACCGCCTGCTCGGCACGATCTTCTCGTTCGGCTGGCGCGGCGCGAACACGCAGTGGAAGCACTTCTACAGCGCGTACCTCTACTTCGCCGCGTTCGCGACGCCGCTCGTGCTCTCGGTGCACAGCGTCGTGTCGTGGGACTTCGCGATGGCGCAGATCCCCGGCTGGCACAGCACGATCTTCGCGCCCTACTTCGTCGCCGGCGCGATCTTCTCGGGCGTGGCGCTGGTCATCAACCTGCTCATCATCATCCGCAAGGGCTTCAAGCTCGAGCACATCGTCACGGCGGATCACATCGAGAAGCTGGCGAAGCTCGTGCTGCTCACCTCGACGATCGTCGGCTACTCGTACATGGTCGAGTTCTTCTGCGCGTGGTACGGGCCGAGCCGCTTCGAGCGCGACATGTTCTGGTGGCGCTTCACCGGCCACTTCTGGTGGGCGGCGTGGATCATGTTCACCTGCAACGTGATCATCCCGCTGCTGCTCTGGTTCAAGAAGGTCCGCCGCAACATGACGGTGCTGTTCATCATCATGCTGTTCGTCAACGTCGGCATGTGGTTCGAGCGCTTCGTCATCATCGTCAGCTCGCTCGCGCACCCGTTCAATCCCAGCACGTGGGGCGTCAACTACCGGATGGACTGGACCGAGGCCGCGATCCTCGCCGGATCGTTCGCGTGGTTCGGCATGTACTTCCTGCTCTTCATCCGGCTCCTGCCCGCGATCTCGGTCGCCGAGGTCAAGGAGACGCTGGCGCCGCCGATGCGCGGGGGGCACGCGTGAAGATCTTCGCGCCGCTGTTCCCGCTGATCGACAAGCTGAACGCCGTCCCCCGGTCCACGGCGCGCGGCGTGCTCGGCGTCTACTACTACGTGGACGACGCGGCGGCCGCGGTCACGGCGCTGCGCCAGCTCGGCCACCGCGACCTGCGCGTCTACTCGCCCGTGCCGTACCACCAGATCGAACGCGCGCTCGAGCAGGGCCCTTCGGTCGTGCGCTGGGTGACGCTCGGCGGCGCGCTCCTCGGCATCACGGGCGGATTCGCGCTGTGCATCTACTCGGTGCTCGCGTGGCCGCTGGTCGTCGGCGGCAAGGAGCTGGTCTCGATCCCGCCGTTCGTCGTGATCGGGTACGAGTCGATGATCCTGCTCGGCTCGCTCGCGAACCTGCTCGGCATGCTGGCGCTGACGCGGCTCCCCGAGCTCAAGGCGACCGCACCCTACGATCCGCGCTTCACCGAGGATCGCATCGGCATCTGGGTGCCGTGCGCCGGCGAGGCGGCGACCAAGGCCGAGGCAGTCATGCGCGGCCAGGGCGCCGAGGAGGTCGCGGTCCATGCCTAGGTCGCTGATCGCATCGCTCGTCGTCGGCCTGATCCTGACGCTGTTCACGATGCCCGGCCCGCGCCACGGGTTCGAGAGCGCGGTCCAGTCGCTCACGCACTGGAGCTACTACCCGAACCGCGACATGCGCAACACGGTCGGTGTGCCGGCGCAGAAGATCGTGAACCGCGGCCCCGACAGCTCGAGCGTGCCGACGATCGGCCGCGAGCTTCCGCTCGATCGCGACGTGGCGGCCGAGCGCCTCCACAGCCCGTTCCCGAGCAACGAGGCGTCGATCGCGAAAGGCGATTCGGTCTTCCACAAGTTCTGCGTGCCGTGCCACGGCATGGCGATGGCGGGCGACGGCCCGGTGGCCGCGAACTTCATGCCGCCGCCCGACCTGCTCGGGCAGCAGACGCGCAATCGCAAGGACGGCTACATCTATTCCTACATCCGCAACGGCGGCGTGATCATGCCGAGCTACGGATTCCAGGTGAGCGCCGAGGAGGCGTGGAACGTGATCCACTACCTGCGCCACATGCAGCAGACGAGTCCGCGATGAGCCACGGCCCGACGCCACTGCCGCCCGCCGAACGCGAGGCGGTGCTCAAGGACCTCGCCGGCAAGCTGCGCGTCAGGCCGAACCCGGCGCGGCGCAGGATCTGGATGGTCTGCATGGCGATCGGCCTCGCGACGTTCGCGTGGCTGCTGGCGACCGAGCCGCAGCGCGCGTGGGGCGCATGGGCGATCAACACGCTCTACTGGCTTGGCATCGCGCAGGGCGCGATCGTGCTGGCGTGCGCGATCCGGCTCGCCAACGGGCGCTGGGCCGGCCCGATCGTGCGCATCGCCGAGTCGCTGTCGGCGTACATGCCGTTCGGCCTCGCGGCGCTCGCGATCCTGCTCGCCGCCGGCATCTGGACGTATCTGCCGTGGACGAAGCACGTCGAGCCGCGGCAGGCCGCGTATCTCAACGTGCCGTTCCTCTACATCCGCACGCTGATCGGCCAGGGTCTGCTGTGGTGGATGACGCGCGCGCTGGTGCGCACGTCGCTGCGCACCGATGCGTATCTGCTCAAGGGCCACGTCCCGGCCGAGCTCAAGGCCGACTACGACAAGTTGAGCGACGGGTGGAAGGGCGACGACGCTGAGGTCGCCGCGCAGCGGGATCGCTTCTCGAAGCTCGCGCCGGGGATCATCGTCGCGTACGCCGTGTTCTCAACGCTCCTCTGCTGGGACTTCGTGATGTCGCTGACGCCCGAGTGGACCAGCACGCTGTTCGGCTGGTGGTTCTTCATGGGCGCGTTCCTCTCCGGCATCGCGATGACCGCCCTGATCGCGACCCGGCTGCGCTCGCGCTACGCGCTCGAGCGCTACATCACGCCCGCGCACTTCTGGGACACCGGCAAGATCGCGTTCGGCTTCAGCATCTTCTGGGTCTACCAGTTCTGGTCGCAGTACCTGCCGATCTGGTACGCGAACATGCCCGAGGAGACCGGCTGGGTCTTTCTACGATTCGAGCCGCCGTGGCGCACGCTGGCGTGGACCGTGTTCACGTTCGTGTTCCTGCTGCCGTTCATCGGGCTCATGAACATCCACACCAAGCGGAGCCCGTTCTGGCTCGCGCTGTTTTCGATCATCATCCTCGGTGGCCTGTGGATGGAGCGGCACATTCTCGTGATGCCGTCGCTCCAGCCCGACAAGTTCTGGGTCGGGCTGCCCGAGATCGGCGTGACACTCGGGTTCCTCGGCCTGTTCGGCTGGGCGGTGCAGGGGTTCGTGTCGCGCTATCCGGCGGTGAAGGTCTCGGACGTGTTAGCGGGGCAGGGAGCCCACGGGCACTAGCGGCCGTTGATGCTCACGCGCGCGCCCGGCTCCCCACGGAGTCGGGCGCGCGTCGTTTGGGTGCCGGGATGGCGGAACGTAGACGCAGCGGACTTAAAATCCGCTGGGGGAAACCCCGTGCAGGTTCGAGTCCTGCTCCCGGCAAACGATGTCGCGCGGCGCTCAGGGCCTCAGGACGGCGATCTTCTTCTCGCTGACGAAGCTTGGCGTGCGCAGCTGATAGAAGTAGACGCCGCGCGCCACCCGCTGGCCGCCGTCGTCCGCCCCGTCCCAGTAGAGATCGTGCGAGCCGGCGTCGAACTCGCGGTTGGCCAGCGTGCGGACCAGCCGCCCGCTCACGTCGTAGAGTCGCACCTCGACCCGCTCCTTCCTGACGATCCCGAACGTCAGCTTCGCCAGCCCGGCTCGGAACGGGTTCTGCGAGCGCAGCTCGAGGTAGTAGCGGAGCGCACTGTTGGGGCTGTCGCCGACTCCGACCGGGGCCCCCTCAATGAACCCGCAGTTCAGTGAAGTCCAGAGGTTGGTGTACACCTGCGCGTAGTAGTCGATGGCACCCACCGATCGGAGCGAATTGCGGCTGCCGATGCTCGAAATGCGCCAGCCGTCCACGAGGGAGACATGCGGATGCGTGCCGCCCGGCGTCGGCGGCGCGTAGATGCTGGCGATCTTCGGGTTCGGGTTCGTCGCCGAGTCCTCGTACTTCGCCGCCATCGCGGCACCGAACGTCCCCTGCAGCGTGAGCACGTCGTTCTGCGTGATGCAGTTGTTGAGCACACCGTAGATCTCGCCGTTGGTCACCACCGGGGCGTTCGCGATCAGATCGACGATGTCCTTCGTGTTCGCCGCATAGCTCCTGTAATCGCCGGACGCAACACTGGCGCCGAAGTACGTCGGCGGGAACGTGGAGTGCGCCGCCGCCCCACCGGTGACCTGCCCCTCGATGAACGCGCGGCCTTCGAACCACACCGCGCGGGGCGTCGTCGTGCCGGGCTTCGAGTCGTCGGCGAAGTCCTGCAGCAGACCGATGTCGTTGTCGCCCTTGTCCGCGTAAGGACCGATGTTGCCGGCGCCCAGATCACCCGTGACGGCGAAGAGAATGCGGTAGTACTGGCGCAACATGTCGCCGGTCGGTCCGTTCCGGTTCTGCTTGCCCGCCATGAGGCCGGTGGGGGCGGCCGCGCCGCGGCTGCCGATCGAGCTGGTGGTGGTCGAGGACTCGGCGCCCTTCACGCCAAACATGTCCCAGATGGTTCCGGGCTGTCCGCCGTGCGCATACACACCCCAGTCGTTCGACGTGCCGATGACCGTCTGCAGACTCTGGGTGATGTCCTGATCGCCGCGAGCGTGCCAGCCGTTGTGAGCGCCGTAGCGGCCGGGCAGCGTCGCGCCGATGGAATCGGCGAAGCCCACCCAGAATCGTTCATCGCCGCGCCGATCACACCAGTCGATGAAGAGCATACAGGCCGGCGACGAAGCATCGCGCTCGTTGCTAGCCCACAGACCGTCCTTCCAGCGGTCCGGCAGCACGCTGAACTCCTGCCAGCGGTGTCCGTCGGTGCTCCCCTCCGCCGGCTGGAAGATGAAGTTCGTGTCGGGAGCGAGCGAATAGGTCGACGTCGCCGAGAGATCGCAGCTGCGGAAGAAGTACTCGACGTGCGAGCCCGGCGTCAGCAGACCATCGGGGATGATCTTCTTGTACTCCTGGGTGGTACCCGACGCGGCGCCGTAGACCGCCGGCACCGTGCCGTCGCACACCATGTTGGTCGAGTTCGCCGCCCCGGTCGGCACTACCAGGAAGCACCGGTTGCGCGGCGGATTGAAGACGTTGCCGCTGAAACGCTGCTGATCGATGTCATTCGGAACCGCGCCGCCCTCATGATACATGGAGGCATACACACCGGCCGCAAGACCGATCACCGCGTTGGCGGTCGGCGACGGATACAGGTTGTTCTCGGCCGTGTCCATGCGGGCGCTGTTCCACAGGTGGATGTTCCAGTTCGCACCGTGGCCAGGACCGCCGACCGGGTCGCCGGAGGCCGGCGTGCCCGAGCCGAAGTACCCGTTCCGCGTCATGTAGCTGCTGAAGAAGTCGCTGTTCACGCCCGAGGCACTCGCAGCGACCTTGCCGTTCGGGGTCTTCGCGATCCCGGAATTCATGTGGCCGGTCGAGACGTAGTTGCCGGGACCGGGCTTGATCCGGAAGATCATGTCCACGCGTTGATTCGACCCGGCGGCGGCGATCACCATCGAGTCACCGGTGATCACCGGACGCGACGTGTTGCCGGTCTGGCCGGCGATGTTGAGCGCGGTGCGCACCTGGGCGCCGGTGGTATCGAACGCCTCGCCGGGCGTGACCGGTTTGCTGGTCGCGTTGGTGGGGAACGCGTCGTTGGTGAGCTGCCAGATCGGAATCGAGATCGACGCAGGAGCCGGCGCGTCCACCAGCGCCACGGAGATGTTGTCCCAGTACGTGCCGACGTTGTCACCGACGGTCGGCGAGCACGTGAAGTCCACCAGCCCGGTGTACGTGTAGCAGCGCTGGATCTCCTGAATGTAGAGCCGCAGTGAGTCCGGCCGGTTCGCGGCGTTGGTGGTACGGATCAGCGCGTTCGCCTTCGCCGGCGTGAAGATCGTCTCGAAGCAGCCACGCGTGCCGTAGAACGAGAGCGCCGTTGTGTGGCGCGCCTCACCCCAGCCGACGTTGCCGTTCGCCTGACGTGCCGGATACGACTGCCAGCCCACCGACAGGAAGTTGCCCGTCTGGGTGGTGGCGTTCACGAAGCCGGCGTTGTAGAGCGAGAAGAACGCCTGGTAGTCGCCGGTGGTGCGGGCCAGCTCGTCATCGATACCCATTCCGTTGTAGAAGCCGGGGCCGTTGCCGGTCGCGACCAGGTTGATCGTCGGCGAAACGAACAACTTCTGGCGGTCCTCCGTGTTCGAGCCGAACGCGCCGCCGTTCTTCTCGTTGTTGTCGTTGTCGCCCGGCGTCGCGACGATGCCATACATGTTGCACTGGCGGTTAGGATTGTCGACCCCGCCACACGGATCGTTGAACGCCAGCTGCGAGAGCGGACGCACGTGCCAGTAGACGGCCGGCGGCTTGCCGGTCGACTTCCAGGCGTTGAGCGGATCGATCGACGTGTCGTTGTTGATCGAGCCCGCGTTTTCGAAGTCGCCGTTCGCGGCCGCCAAGCCGTTCACGACGACGTTGTCGATGATCGCGGCGCCACGCGTGCCCGAGCTGAATGGGCCGGTCGTGGTGCT
>JACOSV010000051.1 GCA_016178725.1 Candidatus Eiseniibacteriota bacterium | reverse complement strand
GGACATTGCCGCGGCGCGCGACCCTCTGGTCCATGAAGCCGCCGGCGTGATTGCGGTACAGGACGGTGCGGACGGGGACACCGCGGCGCGCGACGGCCACGCCACCGGCGAACCAGTTGCCGAGGTGGGCGGAGAGTAGGATGACGCCGCGACCCGCGGCCCGCGCCCGCTCGAGGTGCTCGGCGCCGCGCACCTCGATCGCGCGCTCGAGCGCGCCGGGAGCGAGGCGCGCGAGCCGCATGAAGTCGAGCAGCGAGAGCGCGAAGTGCTCGAACGCGCGGCGCGCCAGCGCGCGTCGCGCCGCGGGATCGAGGCCGGGGCGGAGCCGCGCGAGGTTGTCTTCGATGCGCGCGCGCGCCGGCACGCGGAGCGCGAACAGCAGCCGGGCGACGATCGTCGCGCACGCGTCCAGCGGCCGGGCGGGCAGCAGGCGGACCGCGAGGTCGACCGTCAGGTAACCGAGTGTCGCGAGCATGTGGGGTGCGCCGCGGGCGGACGGGGCGGAAAAATGGTCGGGGCGACTGGATTTGAACCAGCGACCACCTGCCCCCCATGCAGGTGCGCTACCAGGCTGCGCTACGCCCCGACCGATGCGCGGCGGAGAATCTACGGGAGCGGGCATCGGCTCCGCAAGCGCGGGCGGCGCGGCGCGCGCGGTCATCGCGCCGGCGTGAGCGTGATGATCGCGACCTCGGGGCGGCACAGGAAGCGCACCGGCGGCCCGCTCATCCCGACGCCGCGGCTCACGTACATGCGCGTGCCGCCGCGCGTGAACCAGCCCTTGAGGTAGCCGTCGCACCCGCCGGGCAGCCAGAAGGTCGGGACGAACGGCAGCTGGACCTGGCCGCCGTGCGTGTGGCCCGCGAGCGCCAGCGGGACGCGGCCGGCGATGCGGTCGAGCAACGCGGGCGCGTGGAAGAGGGCGATCGTCCACGCGCCGCGCGGCACCGCGCCGAGCGTGCGGTCGACGTCGGGACGGCCGACGTAGGGATCGTCGAACCCCGCGAGCCACAGCGAGTCGCCGAGCGGCGCCGCCTCGTTGACGAGCAGCCGCACGCCCGCCGCGGCGAGGGCCGCGCGCTCATGCGGCGACGGCCGCCAGATCTCCCAGTTTCCGCGCACCGCCCAGACGCCGAGCGGCGCGCGCAGCCCCGCCAGTACCGGCAGCGCGTCCTCGAGAGAGCCGCGCTCCTGCGTGATGTCGCCGGTGATGACGATGAGATCGGGGCGCTCGCGGGCGAGGATCGCGAGCATCCGCCGTTCCCGGAAGCCGACGCCGCGCGTGTGGAGATCCGTGAGGTGGGCGATCGTGAGGGGACGCGCGATCGGCGCCGCGACCGTCGCGCGCGTGACCTCGATCCAGTTGGGCTCGAGGAGGAGGGCGTCGACGGCGAGGATGGCGGCGGCGGCGAGGAGCAGCGTCCGCGCGCGCAGCCTCAACGCGCGGCGCGCAGACGCTCGGCGATCTGCTTGAGCTCGGTCTTGATCTCGTGGACGACGAGCTTGCGCTCGGCGTCGCCGAAGCCGATCTCGACCTGCGGCGTCGCTTCCTTGCGCTCGTCGAGCAGCGTGCGGCGGGCGCCGGCGATGGTGTAGCGGCGGTCGTAGAGGAGCTCCTTGATGCGCAGCAGGAGCTTGACCTCATCGGGCCGGTACATGCGGTTCCCGGCGCGGTTCTTCCGCGGACGCAGCATGCTGAACTGGGTTTCCCAGTAGCGCAGCACGTGCTGCTTCACGCCGACGAGGTCCGCGACTTCGCTGATCGGTCGATAGAGTTTCGATTCGGACTCGGGCTCAGCCTTGAGTGCCACGTTCGGCTCCCCCCTTCCATTCCTCGCTCTTGAGCTCGCGCGACATCAGGGCTTCGAGCGCCGCGCGCGGCTCGAGACCGTCGAGCAGGATGGCCCGCACCTGATCGGTGATCGGCGTCTCGACGCCGTGCCGCCGTCCCAGGTCCGAGGCCGCTTTCGCCGTGTTCACACCCTCCGCCACCATGACCATCGCGCCCAGCACCTGCCCCACCGTCTCGCCGCGGCCGAGCCGCTCACCGAGGCCGCGGTTGCGGCTGTGGCGGCTGATCGCGGTCGTGATCAGGTCGCCCATGCCGGTCAATCCATAGAACGTGTCGCGCTGTCCGCCGAGCGCCACGCCGAGGCGGGTGATCTCCGCGAGCCCGCGCGTCAGCAGCGCGCCCTTCGTGTTGTCGCCGTACCCCAGTCCGTCGCAGATCCCCGCGGCGATCGCGATCACGTTCTTGAGCGCCGCGCCGTACTCACATCCCGCCACGTCCCGGTTCGAGTAGACCCGCAGCCGCGGCGACGCGACGAGCCGCTGCACCCGCTCGGCGCGCTCGCGATCGGCCGACGCCGCCACGATCGAGGTCGGGAGCCCGAGGCTCACCTCCTCGGCGTGGCTCGGCCCCACCAGCACCACCGGCGCCGGGTCCGCGAGCGTCTCGCGCAGGACGTCGCTCATGCGCTGCAGCGTGCCCAGCTCGAGACCCTTCGCGGCGCAGATCCAGAGACTCCTGGCCCCGCTCGCCGCGACGCGCGTCGCCGTCTCCCGCACCCCGTGTGAGGGAACGACGAAGAGCGTGTAGGCCGCGTTCGCGAGCGCGGCTTCGAGTTTCGCGTGAACCTTAATGCTCTCGGGGAGCGCGATGCCAGCCAAAAACTTCCGATTCTCGCGGTCGCGCGCGATCGCCTCGATCTGGGCCGCGTCGACGTCCCAGAGGGCGACCTCGTGGCCGAGGGTCGCGAGATGGACGGCGAGCGTCGTCCCCCACGACCCGGCGCCGAGGACCGCGACGCGCGTGCGCTCCGCGGCCGCGCTCATGCGTCCCTCCCGCCGCCGAGCGAGAAGGGCCGCTCCTCGCCGCGCGCCAGTCGTGCGTAGTTCTCACGATGCCGCCAGACGATCAGGGCCACCAGCAGCGCCCCCAACCAGACCCGCGGGCTCGCGGCCGGACCGGGCGTGGTGACGATCAGCGTGACGAAGAACGCGAGCGCGCCGAGCGTCGAACCGACCGAGATGAAGCGCGAGACCGCGACGGTGGCGACGAAGACGATCGCGAATGCGGCGAACGCGAGCGGCGCGAGCGCGAGCAGGACCCCGGCCGTGGTCGCCACGCCCTTCCCGCCGCGGAAGCCGGTCCAGAACGAGAACACGTGGCCGAGCACCGCGCCGAGGCCGGCCGAGACGGCGCCCGATGCAATGATCCAGGCCGGCGTGTGCATGTGCGGATGCGGCAGCCGCGTCGCGAGCCACACCGGCAACGCCCCTTTCGCCGCATCGAGCACGAGTGTCCCGAGACCGAGCGCGGGGCCGAGGGAGCGATAGACGTTGGTCGCGCCCATGTTCTTCGACCCCACGGTCCGGACGTCCACGCCCTTGACCCACCGGCCCAGCCACAGCCCCCACGGACAGGATCCGACGACGTAGCCGATGAACAGCCAGGCCGTGAGGTGGACGGCCGCGATCAGCCCGAATTCCACGCCCCGCTACTCACTCTTGCGGAACTTGAACCGCAGCGGCGCGCCGCGCAGCGAGAAGTCCTCGGCGAAGCGCAGCGCGAGGAAGCGGCGATAGTTGTCGTTCAGGTGCTGCGGCGCATTGACGAACAGCGTCAGCTCGGGCGGGCGGCGCCCGGTCTGCGTCACGTAATAGAGCCTGGGTGTGCGCCCGAGCTTCGTGCTCGGCACCTGGCGACGGCGCTGCACCGAGGCAAGCCACTTGTTGAGCTCGGAGGTCGAGAACTTGCGGTCGCCCTGCTTCACGCGCTCCATGAGCAGCGCCGGGAGCCGGTGGAGATGGGTCCCGGCGGTGGCGGAGATCGGCAGCGCAGGAATGTCGGCCAGCGACGGGTAGCGGCGCGCGCGTTCCGCGGTCATGGTCTTCCAGCTCGCCTCCTTCGCCTCGATCCGATCCCACTTGTTGTAGAGCAGGAGCGCCGGGCGACCGGCGTCGATCGCATTCTGCGTGAGCCGCGCCTCCTGGCGGTGGAACCCCTCGGTGGCGTCGACCACGACGCACGCGACGTCGGCGCGCTCGAGCGCGTGCAGTGCGCGCACGGTGGCGAAGAACTCCGCCTGATCGGCGTAGTGCGACTGACGCCGGATCCCGGCGGTGTCGACCAGGACGAAGCGGCCCGCGGGCGTCTTCCACTCGGCGTCGATCGAATCCATCGTCGTCCCGGCCTCGGGCTCGACGATCACGCGCTCCTCGCCGAGCAGCGCGTTCACGATCGACGACTTGCCGACGTTGGGCCGGCCGACGATCGCGACCCGCGGCGTTCCGTCCTGCTCCTCGTCGCGCGCCTCGCGCGCGGGCAGCGCCGCGACCAGAGCGTCGAGCATGTCGCCGATGCCGAAGCCGTTCTCGGACGAGATCGGGATCGGCTCGCCGAGCCCGAGGCGATGGAATTCGTGCACCAGCGCGTCGCCGGGCTTGTCCACCTTGTTGACCACCACCAGGCTCGGCACGGCACGCTTGCGCAGGCTCTTCGCGATCGCCTGATCGAGGTCGGTGAGGCCGGTGATGCCGTCCACCAGGAACAGGACGACGTCGGCGAGCTCGATTGCCAGCTCGGCCTGGCGCCGCACCACCGCATCCCGCCCCTCCGCTGCCGCAGGCAGGAAGCCACCGGTGTCGATGAGCACGAACGGGTGGCCGGTCCAGTCGGCGCGGGCGGCGTTGCGGTCGCGCGTGATGCCGGGGCGGTCGTGTACGACCGCCCGCCGCGCGCCGAGCACGCGGTTGAAGAAGGTCGACTTGCCCACGTTGGGCCGGCCGATGATGGCGACCACCGGTGCGTTCATGCGAAGCCGTGACGCGCCGGAGGCGGAGCCGCGTGCCGGAGCGCTCGAAGGGATGAAGGGGATGGAGCGGGCAACGGGGTTCGAACCCGCGACCTCAAGCTTGGGAAGCTCGCGCTCTACCAACTGAGCTATGCCCGCACGGGACAACCGACTCGGGATCGCGCTCAACCTAGAGCCCGAGATCGGGGCTGTCAATGGGGCCGGCCGGCGCCGGCGTCCGGCATGCGGCGACGGCAAACAGGACGTAGCCGACCGTGATCGCGCACCAGAGCCAGCCCGACGCCGGCACCTTGAGCCCGGCGAATCCGGCGAGATCGAGCGTGATCGTGGCAGGCGCGATCGCGAGGACTCCGAGGCGCATCGCCGCAGCGAAGTCGAGGGCCGCGCCGCGTCCGACCAGCAGCACGGCCAGCGCCGCGAGCAGCTGCTGGATCAGCCGGGCGACCAGCATCGCGACGAGGATGAACGGCATTGCGATCCACGGTCCCCACATCGTCGCCCCGCGGACCCAGCGCGTCGCACGGTCGCGGTCGAGGACGAAGTGCGGGACGCCCGCGAGCTCGAAGACGCGCGTCTCGGCGGCGCTCTTGCGGTAGATGAGGCGGTCGCGCGTGAGCAGCAGCCAGGCCTCGCTCCCCTCGAGCGATGGGACCGCGCCGCTGGTGTCGATCACCGCGATGGGCGCGCCGGTCCGCGGATCGTGGATCGTGACCGGGCTCGGCCGGTCGATCGCGACGCGACCGTGATCGACCGTGATGGTCGGGAGCTGGGCGATGATGCGCGGCGCCTCGCCGGCGGCGAAGCCCGAGAGCGCGAACGCGATCCGCAGCACCGCGAGCAGCGTGACGATCGCGGCGAGCAGCAGCGTGAAGAGCATCCCGACGCCGCGACGGTTCCGCGCCGCGTCGCGATAGACGTCGCGGGCGAAATAGGCGTCGAGCAGCGCGCGCGGGTAGCGGAGCGATTGCGTCACGGCCACCGCGAACGGTAGGTCGGCCCCGCGGCACGGTCAAGCGCGACGCCGATGAGGCCGTGCGCGTTGACGCGGCCTCCGCGCGTTCCCTACCCTGCTCGCGCTCGCCGCACGCTATCGCGCGACCGGGAGGTCACACATGCCGACCACACTGCGTCACGGCAAGGTGTGCTACATCGAGCTGCCCGCCGCGGACGTCGCGCGCGCCGCGGAGTTCTACGGGCGTGTCTTCGGCTGGAAGACGCGGCGCCGCGGCGACGGCGCGATCGCGTTCGACGACGGCGTCGGCGAGGTGAGCGGCTCGCGGGTGACCGGCCGTCCGCCCTCGCGCGAGGCGGGGCTGCTCGTCTACGTCATGGTGGACGACGTCGCCGCCACGGTGGACGCGGTCGTCGCCGCGGGCGGCGAGATCGTCCAGCCGATCGGTGTCGACGCGCCCGAGATCACCGCGCGTTTCCGCGATCCGACCGGGAACCTGATCGGACTCTACCAGGACCGGCCGCGCGCCTGACGGCGGCGCGCCTCACGCGCCGATTGCCGCGAGCGCGCGATCGAGCAGGTCGCCCCGCGCCGACACGGCGTCGAGTCGCTCGGCCTCGATCTGGTGCCGGAACCAGGTGCGCTGGCGCTTGGCGAGCTGCGCCGTGCGCACGTCGATGCGCCGCGCCGCCTCGTCGGTGTCGATGCGACCCGCGATCGTTTCCATCGCCTCGTCGTAGCCGACGGCGCGGAGCGCGACGAGCCGCTCCCCCATCCCCGCGTCGAGCAGCGCTCGGGTCTCCTCGATCAGGCCGTCCGCGAGCATCGCGCGCGTCCGGAGCGCGATCCGCTCGCGCGTGAGCGCCGCCGTCGCGGTGATCTCGAGGACGGTCCAGCGCTCGCCCTCCGCCGGCGCCGGCGGGTGGGCGAGCCACCACGACAGCGGACGTCCGGTGCTCTCGATCACCTCGAGCGCGCGCGTGACGCGCTGGCCGTCGCGCGGGGCGAGGCGCGCCGCGGTCGCGGGGTCGCGCGCGGCGAGCCGCGCATGGAGGGCCGCCGCGCCTTCGTCGGCGAGCGCGGCGCGCAGCCGCTCGCGGATCTCGGGCGGCGGCGCGGGCACCGGCGCCAGGCCGCGCATCAGCGCGCGCAGGTACAGCCCCGAGCCGCCGACCAGCAGCGCCCGGCCGCCGCGCGCGGCGATGACCGCCAGCGCTTCGCGCGCGGCGCGTGCGTACCATCCGGCGCTCGCCGGCTGATCGAGCCGCCGGGCGGCGAAGAGATGATGCGGCCGCGCGGCGCGCTCGGCGGGCGACGGCTTGCCGGTCCCGATCTCGAGCTCGGCGAACACCTGACGGGAGTCCGCGCACACGACCTCGAGCCCGAGCCGGGCGCCGAGCGCTTCGCCGAGCGCGGTCTTGCCGGTGGCCGTCGCTCCGACCAGCGCGATCACGCGCCGGCGCGCGCTCATCGCCTAGCCGCGGCCGAAGCGCCGGTGCAGGTCGTCGAGCTCGAGGCGGACGAAGGTCGGCCGGCCGTGCGGATCGCCGTGCGGCCGCGACGTCGCGAACAGCCGGTCGAGGAGCACGCGCATCTCCTCCTGCGTCAGCGGATCGCCGGCCTTGACCGCGGCGTGGCACGCGTACGAGCGCGCGAGGCGCTCGCTCACGTCCTCGTCCGCCGTGCGCGCGGTGTCCTCGGCCATGCCGTCGAGCACGTCCTGCAGCAACTCGGCCGGCCGCGACGCGCTCATCGCGCCCGGCACGCCGCGCACCACGACCGTGGGAGGCCCGAGCGGGGCGAGATCCCAGCCCAGCTGCTGCAGCCAGGGTCCGAGCTCGAGCACGAGATCGAACTGATCGCGCGAGAGGTCCACGAGCGCCGGGAAGAGCAGCTGCTGCGAGGTCCCCTGCCGCCCCTCGAAGCGCGCGCGCGCCTCCTCGTACAGGATGCGTTCGTGCGCGGCGTGCTGGTCCACGATCACGAGGCCGCCGCGCACCGGGGCGAGGATGTAGGTCGCGTGGAGCTGCCACAGCTCGGGTTCGGCAGGCGTCGCGCCGACCGGTGAGGCGGCCGCGGCGACCAGGGCGTCGCCGGCCGCCGCCGGTGGGGCGCTCACCGTCGCGAAGCCGAGACGCGTCTGATCGGGCGACGGCTCGGCGACGCGGTCCGCCCAGCGCGGCTCGGTGCCGCCGCCCGGGATCACCGTGAACGGCGGATGGAGCGGCGCGAGGCGCTGCGCGCATGACGCCGCGAGCGCCGCGAACACCCCGGATTCGTCGGCGAAGCGCACCTCGCGCTTGGTCGGATGCACGTTCACGTCGAGACGGTCGGCGGGCACGGTGATCCACGCGGTCGCCGCAGGGAAACGGCCCGCAGGGAGCAGGTTCCCGTATGCCTGACGCAGGGCCTGCCCGAGCAACGGGCTCTGGATCCAGCGCCGGTTGACGATGAACTGCTGTCCGTCGCGCGTCGCGCGCGCGTGCTCGGGCAGCCCGAGCAGCGCGACGATGCCGATGCCGCCCGAATCGGCCTCGACCAGGACGCGCTGCCCGGCGTGATGCGGCCCCCAGATCTGGCCCGCCCGCTCGCGCACGTCGGCGGCCGCGGGGCAGTCGAGCCGCTCGCGCCCGTCTACGGTCATGCGCATCGCGACGTGCGGGAACGCGAGTGCGCAGGTCTCGATCAGGCGCAGCGCCGCGCGCAGCTCGCCGGTCTCGGACTTGAGGAACTTGCGCCGCGCCGGCGTATTGAAGAAGAGATCGCGCACCTCGACGGTCGTTCCCGGCGCGCGCGCAGCGTCGCCGCGCTCGACCACCACGCCGCCCTCGACCGCGATCGTCGCGGCGTGCGTCTCGCCTGCGGTGCGCGACGTGATGCGCAGCCGGCTCACCGCGGCGATGCTCGGCAGCGCCTCGCCGCGGAAGCCGAGCGTCGCGAGCCGGTCGAGGTCCTCGAGCCGGTCGAGCTTGCTGGTCGCGTGTCGCTCGAGCGCGGCGTCCAGCTCGTCGGCGGCGATGCCGATCCCGTCGTCGGCGACCCGGAAGCCGCGGTCGAGCGAGCCGTCCACCGCGACCTCGATCCGCGTCGCGCCGGCGTCGAGCGCGTTCTCGATCAGCTCCTTGAGCGCGGAGAGCGGGCGCTCGATCACCTCGCCCGCGGCGATGCGCGACGCGGTCTCGGGCGGCAGGCGGCGGATGCTGTGGAGCGCGGGCGGCATGGCCCACGCAGCATTACACGAGCGGCGCGCGCAGGGTCAAGACGCGGTCGGAGACGCGCCCCCACCGCCCGCGATCCAGGCGCGCGCGGTGGCGAGGAACGCGGGCGAATCCGCGGGGCAGATGAGCGAGACCTGCTCGTCGGTGACGCCCTCGGCAGAGCGCGGACCGCCCGCGGCGTGGCACATCTCGTCCCACAGCGCCAGCAGCCGCCGGCGCAGATGCGAGAACGCGTCCGGCGCGCCGGCGGTGAGCAGCACCACGGACTGCGCCGAGGGGTGCGCCATGCAGTCGGTGTCGCGCAGCTGTCCGGGCAGCCGATCGCAGAGGGCGCCGACCGATTCCGGCGATCCCGGGAACGTGAGGCGGTGGACGGCGAAGCGCAGCCCATCGCGACGGTTCCGCTCGACGGCGAGATCGAGGCGCGCGCTCAGGTCCTGCGGCGCGAGCCAGCGCGGATGCTGGTCGGGCAGCATGGGGAATGCCGGTCCGGCCCGCTCGCGCTCGAGGCGATCCCAGGAGCGACGCAGGTCGTCCACCGTCTTCTCCCACGTGGACCATCCGCGCGCCCGATCGATCCCGGCGGCCGCGACCACGCCGCGCCGCTGCGGGGTGCGGAACGGCCACGCGCCCCAGGCCTTTCCCTCCTGCGCGCCGACGAGCCCGCCCACCACCTGCGGCGTGCCGAGATGGTCGGCGAGCTGGACGAGACCCTTGAGCAGCCCATCAGTCGGACCGACCTCGATCAGGGTCTCCAGCGCGTCCGGTCCGACGAGATGGATCTCGGCGCGTCCCGCGCCGGTCTCCTGCATGAGACCGGTCAGCGCATGTTCGAGGCCGCGGCGATCCTCGAGCGATGGAAAGTCCTCGAGGCTCTGGATCTCGATCGATCGGCCGCTGGGCGCGACGGGCTCCGGGGCCGTGCGCGTCTCGTCGGCGACGTCGGGCAGCGCCTGCGCGAGCAGCGCGTCGATGTTTCCGCCGACCGTGCTCTCGAACGCGACCACGTGGAGCGCGAGCGGCGCCTCGACGGCGGGCACGGCCGGCAGATGGCCGCCCTCGCCCGAGAGGAACGCCTGCGGCGTGACGCTGGGCGTGCCGAGTGCGAGCAGGAGACCCTCGACCTGCGTGCGGCGCGGGCTGCGCTCGCTGACCAGGGCGAGATCGAAGATCTCGCGCGTCAGATCGGCGAGATCCACGCTGCGCGGCAGCCCGCACAGTTCGGCGAGGCGGATGCCGGCATCGTCGTGGCGTGAGCCGGCGACGAGGCGCACCTAGACGCCGGGCCGTTGCAGCAGCTCGTGCATGAGATCGGCGTCCTGCCAGTCGAAGTCGACGAGGAGCAGGCGGCGGTCGGCGCCGTTGGATGACGCTCGGGTTTCGGTGGCCATGGCTTTGGGTTCCCGCGGCGCGATTGCAGGGACCATACCATCCGCGCCGGGAGCCACCCACGCCGCTTCGCGCGGGAAGCTCCACGCGGTTTTCCGCAGCGACGCGCATTCTGCACGGTTCGCGCATGGCGAACCGCGTCGGGATCAGGACGTGACGGTGGGCTCCGGAAGCGCGGTGGAACGCAGCTCGCCGTCGAGGATGCGCACCGGGTAGCGGTCCTTGAGCTTGTCGAAGTAGTCGTTGAGCCGGTGCCAGAGCGCGATCTGCCTCCGCAACTCGAGCCGCTTCGCAAGCGCGTCGGGATCCGGAGCGACCCGCCGGCTCACGCGGACGCGCGCGAAGCCCCCCGGGAACTCGATCCAGTCCGAGACGTGGCCGGTCTCGAGCACCGGGGGGCGATCGCCGCCGAAGGCCAGCGAATCGAGGATCGCGCGACCGCTCATCGCGCGCAGCTCTCCTCCCGCCTCGGCGCCGGGAAGGCGCTCGAGGCCACCCCACAGCGTGCCGAGGCTGTCGAACGACCATCCGGCGCGGGACATGGAATCCAGCTCCGCCTTCTTCGCCAGCAACGTGGCGCGTGCGCGCGCGATCCGGTAGCGCTGCACGACGTACGGAATCGCCAGCGTCCAGGGCCTAAGTCTCGACGGCGTGATCCCGTCCACCCACGAGATCGCCGTGCCCAGCCCTTCGTAGAGCTGCGTGCGCGGATGGAGCTGGCCGGGCTTGAGCTGCTCCATCGTGCGCATGTAGTCGCGCAGCTCGGCGCCGTACTGGTTGAGCGTGCCGACCGCGTGGTCGGTCGGCAGCAGGGTGAGATGAAGGCGCTCGGCCGCCTCCTTCGCTTGTGCGACGGTCCTGATCGCGCTCAGCACGCTGTCGGCACGCTCCGCCGCGACCCGCTTGGCTTTAGCGAGGGCGCAGTCGTGCGCGACGTTCGCGTACACCTCGCGCAGCGGGTGGATCACCGGAGGCAGGTACTCGAGGCACTCGAGGATGTGGTAGCCGACGTCGGTCTTGACCGGGCCGGCGATGTCGTGCGGCCGCATCGCGAACGCGGCACGCTCGAACGCATCGCGCATCACGCCGTGGCGGAACATCCCGACATCGCCCCCGTCATCCCTGGTCGCGGGGTCGTCGCTGTACTGCGCGGCGAGCTGCGGGAAGTCCTCGCCGGCGCGCACGCGGCGCAGTATCTCCTCGGCCTTCTGGCGCGCGGCGGCGTCCGCGGCGGCGCTCGGCCCGCTGGGGCTGATGAGGATGTGGCGGATGTGGACCAGCTCCTCGACCGTGTACTCGGGCATGTGGGCGCGGTAGTAGCGATTCACTTCGCCGCGGTTCAGCGGCACGTCCATGACCGGCACCGGCTCGAAGATCATCCGCATGAAATGGACGGTCGTCGGCGTGCTGAAGGCCAGCGAGTCGCGGTCGTAGAGGACGCGGGCGGCGCGGACCAGCGCCTCGGCCTGATGTTCCTGGAGCCGCGGCATGAGCCGTTCGCGCGCCTGCTCGAACGTGGGCGCGTAGCCGTGGACGAGATCGACGACGTACAGCACGACGAATCCACCCGGCGCCGGAAGCAGCGTGACACCGGTCTGGTTCGGGTGCTTGGCGAGCTCCGCCGCCATGGCGCCGCCGAGCGCGCCGTCGGTGGGCGGCGTTCCGATCGGGACGATCCCGGCGTCGCGCACCTCGCTCATGGACTTCTCGAGCGCGGCGTCGCGCCGGCCCTTGCTCCACGCCTCGACCACCCGGTCGGCGGCCGCGCGGGCCATTTCCATCCGCCGTTCGCTGGTCCAGCGCTCGCGCACCGACTCGCGCACCTGCGCGAGCGGCGTCTCGATCACCTGCGACGTGGCGCGGTCGAACGTCGAGTAGTCGGCGAGGTGCGCGCGGTAGAAGGCTTCGATGTCCTGCTCCGTCGCCGCGGGCGGCGTGAAGGACGACGTGTCGGCGAAGGCGAAGCGCAACCGCCAGGCATCGGTCTTGAGACTGTCGCGCATCGACGCGTAGATCTCCGTCAGATCGCGATCATCGATGCGGCTGCGCGCGGCCGCGCGCAGCGTGTCGCGGATCGCCTTCGAGATCTGCTCCAGCGGCGCGATCCGGGCCGGGAGCGTCGCCTCGACGCGCACGATCCCCCACCCGCTCGACAGGTGGACGGGACCGGCGAGCACCGTCCCCGGCGCCGCGGCCAGCGCCGCGGCGAGATCGCCCGGCGTGCCGCGCCACAGGTCCCCGGTGCCCTCGCGGCTCAACACCAGGCCGCGCTTGGCGCCGCCGAAGCGGGTCGCGACGTCGTCGAAGCGCGCGCCGGCGCGGATCGCCGCCCGGACGCTGTCGGCGCGCGCCCGCATGGCCTGATCCCAGGCGCGGACCCCCGCGTCGGTCGCTCCGGCGGAATCCGCGATCGCGGGCGTGCGGATCGGAAGGATGCTGACCACGGCCTGCTCGGGAAGCCGGAAGCGGTCCCCGTGGGCGCGGTGCCACGCGAGGATCTCGGACTCGCGCGGCTCGACGTAGCTGCCGTCCATCTCGTTGCCGCGCAGCGCGAGGTACTCGATCGTGGTCTTCGTCATCTCGCGCTCGACCCGCGCGCGCAACGGGGCGTCGTCGCCGTGCACCTCGCGGTCCATCTCCTGGCCCGCGCGGCGCGAAGCGAGATTGATCTTGATCGCCGCCATCGACCGCGCGTACGAGTCCGGGTGCGTGGTCTTGAGCGTCAGGAAGCGCGATTCGCTGTACGCGCCGCCGACGCGGAACACCGGGTCGCGCTTGAGCTCGGCCTCGGCGTCCTCGTCGCTCACCGTGATGTCCCGTCGCTTCGCCTCCAGCGCGAGCAACCGCTGGCGGATCAGGTTCTCGAGGACCTGCCGCCGCAGAACCGGTTCGACCTGCGGATCGAGCGCCACGCCGTTGCGCGCGCGGTAGAGATCCAGCGCCTCGGTGAAGCTGTGATCGAGCTCGTCGCCGTCGATCCTCTGGTCGCCGACCGTCGCGATGGTCGTCGGCGCCGCGGCACGCGCCGGGGCGCGGGCCGGTGCCGGCGGTGCCGCGACCGCGAACGTCGCGACCATCGCGGAGAGTGAGGCGGCGGCGAGAACCCGTGCGCGCCGCGTCATCGCGCCGCTCCGTGCGGGGCGCGCGCGCTTGACCGCTCGGGCCGGGCTTCCCTACGGTGCATCCGGCCATGTGGACGCTCGCTCGCGACGCCGCGGTTCCGCTCTGGCGCCGCGCGCCCGCCGCTGGCGCGGCGCCGGCCGGCGCCGTGCTCGCGTTCTCGACGCGCCAGGGTGGGGTCAGCGAAGGCCCGTACCGCTCGCTCAACGTCGGACGCTCGACGGCGGATCGCCCCGAAGCCGTCGCGGAGAATCGCCGCCGCGTCCTGGCCGCGCTGGGACTCGATCCCGGGCATCTCGCCACCGCGGGACAAGTGCACGGGCGCGACGTGGCGCGCGTGACCCAGGCAGGGCTCCACGCCGCGTGCGACGCGCTGGTCACGACGATCCCCGGCGTCGCGCTCGCCGTCACGGGCGCGGATTGCCTCCCGCTCCTGTTCGAGGCGCCCGGGGCGGTGGGCGTCGCGCACTCGGGATGGCGCGGGACGCTCGCCGGCGCACCCGAGGCCGCTCTGGCGGCCGTCTGCGGCGCGGCGGGCGCCGGACCCGGGGCCGTGCGGGTCCATCTCGGCCCGTGCATCCGCATCTGCTGCTACGAGGTCGGCGAGGACGTGGCGACGCAGTTTCCCGCCGAAGCGGTGCGGCGCATCGCAGACCGCATGCATCTCGACCTCGCGCGGGCGGCGCGCCTGCGCCTGCTCGACGCCGGAGTCGCCGACGGGTCGATCCACGACGTCGACGCGTGCACGGCATGCGCGCCGGAAGGCTACTTCTCGCATCGCCGCGACCACGGCATCACCGGCCGCCAGTGGGGACTGGCCGCACTCGGAGAACGCTCGATCGCGCGCGGGATGTGACGGAACGGTGAAGGATCGCATGTGAATGTGGGGCGGCGAGTATACCATCGCGCCGTCGTTCACCAAGGCGCCGCGTCTTGGACCGGCCGATGCGCGCTGCTATGCTCCGCCGTCCGCGCGGGTCTCCCGCCCGCGCTCATCCACGGAGGAACACGCATGCTTCGCATTTTCGCCGCGAGCGTCGTTCTGCTCGCTGCCGGCGCGTCGGGCGCCGGCGCCCAGCCCGCCGCGACGCCGGCGCCGGCCAAGACCACGGGCGCCACGGGCGGCCGCGAGGTCGCGGTGCTCGAGACGGCGCAGGGCACGATCGTCATCAGGTTCCATGAACAGGACGCGCCGAAGACGGTCGCCAACTTCAAGAAGCTGGTGCGCGAGAAGTTCTACGACGGGACCTACTTCCACCGCGTGATCCCGAACTTCATGATCCAGGGCGGCGATCCCAACTCGAAGGACGCGGATCCCAACAACGACGGCATGGGCGGTCCGGGCTACACCGTGCCGGCCGAGATCAAGCTCCCCCACCTGCGCGGCAGCGTCGCCACCGCGCGCACCGGCGATCCGGTGAACCCGTCCCGCGCGTCGAGCGGCAGCCAGTTCTTCATCGACCTGGCGGCGCAGCCGTCGCTCGATGCCGGCGGCTACACGGTGTTCGGCGAAGTTCTCCAGGGGATGGACGCGGTGGACAAGATCGCGGCGCTCGCCAACGATCCCACCACGCCGCGCAGCGCCGCCGGTCCCAACCCCGGCAGGAAGGCGTTGGTCAAGCGCGCGTGGCTCGAGCCGCTCGCGAAGTACGAGAAGGCG
This sequence comes from Candidatus Eiseniibacteriota bacterium, assembly GCA_016178725.1. Lineage (GTDB taxonomy): Bacteria > Eisenbacteria > RBG-16-71-46 > RBG-16-71-46 > RBG-16-71-46 > WS-11. The sequence continues at coordinate 6,283 of JACOSV010000051.1, read as the reverse complement.
GCGGGCAAGGGCGAGGGCGCCGCGAAGAGCGAGGCCGCGCCCGCGGACACCAGCAAGAAGTAGCGGACATCGATCGCGACGGGCCGCGGCGACCCCGCGACCCGTTGCGTTTTCAGCCCGAGAGCTCGAGCGGGTTGAATCCGAGATCGGGCCGCCGCACGCGCCGCATGACGTCGGGATCGGTCACGATCAGCACCTCGCAGGTGACCGTGACCACGCCGCGGAACAGGTGCCCGGTATGGGCGACCATGTCGTCGCCGGCGATTACCGCGTGGCAGTGCGGGAACGGCTCGCCGTCGAGTTCGCTGAAGTTGCCGGTCAGCGCGCCGATCTCGTGCTCGCCGGCGAACCGCCGCGTCACGTACTCGCCGGTCGCGCGCACGAAGAAGCCGAGATCCGTCTCGCCGCAGGCGCCGAGGCCCGAGATCAGGCCGGCGCGCACGCCGTGCGCCACGGCGAACGCCTTCAGCGTGGCAACGATCTCCTCGCCGTCGTCCAGCCTCAGCGCGTAGCCGTATCGGGTGCGGCGGGACTGCACGCGGCCTCCTCGCGCATCTCGGAGAGCCCGAGTGCCGTGGTCAGGGCGAAGAACTCAGCGATGAAGTCGGCCTCGTCGCGACCGGTCTCGAGCGCCACGAGCCGGATGATCTCGTCGAGCGCGCGCGCGCCGTCGCATGCGTACCAGGCGAGATCGGCGATGGTCTGCGCGTCGGCGACCTGCGCCATGCGCTCCTCCCACGCTTCGCGGCGTTCGCGCGGCAGCCGCCGCCAGCCCGGGAGCAGATGACGCTGCGAGTGAATGGGCACGGGGAGCGCTCGCCGCGGGCGCGTGGCACCCGGCCCCGCAATCGGGTCCGCGGGCGGCGCCAGCCCCTCGCGATCGGCGAACGCCGTCAGCGCGCGGTCGGCGCCGGCGATCGCATCGGGTGCGACGCCGATCCGTCCGAGGCTCGCGAGCGCGCGGCGGCCGCGCTCCCGCTCGCGCGCGGCGGCCGGGCCCGGCGCGTCCGCGGCGCGCAGCATGCGCACCTCGGCGCCGCGCCGCACGGCGCCCAGCAGCCACGCGCGCTCCGCCGCGCCGGCGCACGCGAGGAAGCCGGCGTAGGTCGCGGCGCAGCGCACGGCCAGGGCGAGCGAGGCGGGGCTCGTCTTGTCGGGCGTGTCGTGCGAGGAATGGTAGAAGCGATCCGGCCACTGGATGAGCATCGGGCAGGGCACGCCGGTCGCCGGGTCGATGAGCACGTAGTGGTCGCTGCCGCCCGAGTACGGCACCTCGGCCATGCGGGTCATCGAGTAGTGGCCGGGCCCCGAGTACGAGGGCACCCAGTCCACCGCCTCGGCGCGGATCCGCAGCAGGAGCTCTTCGGCGAACGACGCCGCGAAGCACGGCGGGTGCTCGAGCAGAAACGTGCTGCCGCACTGCTCCTGATCCTGGCCCACCATGTCGAGGTTGACCGCGGCGATCGGCGCGCGCGCCCGCTCGACGTCGCGCGCGAGCCACGCGTAGGTGCCGGTCATCTCGGGCACCCACAGGAACCGCACCGGACGCTCGAGCGTGAGCGCGCCGCGCTCGGCGAGCGCCGCCAGCACGCGCGCGGTCTCGAGCGCCGCGGCGACCCCGGACGCGTTGTCGTTGGCGCTCGGTTCGGGATGGCAGAGATGCGCGAGAACGAGGATCTCGTCCGTCGCTCGGGCGGCGCGACCCGAACCGCCGACCCGGGTCGACACCAGCGGGATCGGGATCGGGAACGCGCGCGACTCGATCGCGACGTCGAGCTCGAGCGTCGCGCCGGAGCGGATGCGCCCGCGCAGGCGCTCGCCCGCGCGCGGCGACAGCACGAACCCCCAGCCGCGCGGATCGTCTTCGCCCCACCAGAACGACGTGTACGCGAGCGCGCCGGGATCGTCGAAGGCGTCGCGCACCGGCGGCACCAGCCGGCGCCCGTCGTAGAGGATCCCGGCCGCGCCGCGCTCGACCACCGCGCGCTCGTGGACGCTCTGCACCGCGCCGCGCGTGAGCACGACGCGGCCGCGGACGTCGACACCGCGATAATCCTCGTCGCGCGTGCCGTCCTCGATCACGATGATCGCGTATCGCCCGCGCGCTGGAGCGCTGCGCAGGATCAGCGAGAGTTTCTCGGCCACGTAGTCGGCGAGGCGCTCGCGGCCAGCCCCGTCCAGCAGCGTCGCCTCGGCGCGATCGCAGGCCCAGCCCTCGGGCATCAGGTGGCCGAGGCAGCGCGTGCGCCCGTCGCCCGGCACGGTCTCGATCTCGGGCACGAGGCCGATGGCTTCGATCTGGCCGGTGAGCCAGCGCGCGGCGTCGTCGTAGCCCCGGGCTGGCCTGCACGCGATGGAAGCGGGCGAGCGCGCGCACGCTCTCGAGCGCGCGTGCGCCCGACGCCTCGGCCCGCACGTGATCGAGCAGACGGTGGAACATCGCGTCCCCGCTAGATCCCGACGCACGCCGCGCGCACCATCAGCGCCCGCGCGGAATCACGACGCGCGCCGCGCGCGTGGCGCTGTTGCCCGCCGCATCCACGGCGCGCACCGACACGGTGTGCTCCCCCGCCTCGACCGGGAGACGGGCGTGAAACGAGACCGCGCGCTCGTCGGCCAATCCGCCGTCGGGCGTCACCGTGTGCCAGTCGTCGTCGTCGATCGAAACCTCGACGCGGGCGACGGTGCTGGTGCGATCCTCGGCGCGGCCGCGGGCCTCGACTGCGCCCGACTGCGCGGTCGCGTCGAACTCGGTGACGACGGGCGGCGTGTTGTCCACGGTGAACGGCTCGCTCACCGTCTCCGCGGTCAGCGCCTCGCCGATCGCGTTGCCGGGGGCGTCGCTCGCGATCACCCGCACGCGGTAGCGGCCGTCGGGGAGGGCGCTCGTGTCCCAGGTGAACGCGCTCGGCTCGAGATCCTTGTCGATCGTGATCCAGTCGCCGCCGTCCTCGCCGCGCACCTGCACCGTGTAGCGCAGCGGATCGCCGTTGGGATCGCTCCCGTGCCACTGCAGCGTGCGTAGTCCGTGCGCGAACGCGGGCAGGGCGCGCACGGATTTCGCGGCCGCCGTGCCGGGCATCGAGTACTCGACCTTCTGGCCGCCGGCGAGGGTCTGCGTCACCGCCTCGGCGCGCGGCGAAAGCTCGCCCTCCTTGAAGCCCTGCCCCTGCGGCGCCACGATGAGATCCTCGACGCGTGGCGGGAGGTTCTGCTCGCGCCAGGCGGCGCGGACCGCCGTTACGTGCGGCGCCCCGCCGGCGAGCGAGAGCCGCCACTGGAAGTAACGCGCCGGAGGCGCGGCGCTGCGCGGGTGATCGCCGTCGCCGTTGCGCGACCACGGGCTCCACGTCGTGTCCACCGGATCGCTGTTGCCGCTGCGCGATTCGATCTCGACCCGGCCGCCGCCGGCGGCACCCTCCCACGCCAGCGCGCCGAAGCGCGCGTAGCGCCGGGCGTCGAGCACCGCCGAGGCGATGTCGCCGTCGGTCGCCTTCTCGGGTCCGATCCGCCACAGGCCGCCGGGATTCGATGTCGCCGCCCACAGGCGTCCGTGACCGTCGCCGGCCAGCGCCGTGATCTGCCCCTGCGGTCCCTGCAGCCACTGCGTCGCGCCGTTCGGCCGTTCGATCTGGTAGAGCGCCGCGCGATTGCCGGTGGCGGCGACGATGCCGCCCGGCGCGGTGGCGAGCGCGAACACGAACGGCTGGACCGAGGTCCACACGACCGAGACGGCGCTGTCGGGGACGATGCGGTAGACCACCGCGCGACCGCCGCTCACGGCGCTCTTCACCGGCGCGGGGCGCTCGTTCGGCTCGCCTTCGTCCTCGGCGACCGCCGAGGCGCTCAACGCTGCGGCGTAGATCGCCCCGTCCGCGCCGATCGCGAGCGCGCGCACCTCGTCCTCGGTGGCGTCGAACACGGTGCGCGGAGATCCCGAACGCCCGTCGGCCGCGACGCGATAGACGCGGCCTTTGGAATCGCCGCCGGCGTACACCGCGCCCTTTCCGTCGGCGACCAGCGACACGAGGTTGCTCTCCTGGGTGTCGAGCACGATGCGCGCCTCGTGGCCCGTGATGCGCATGAGCCGGCCGCGCGTTCCGGTCGCGGCGTACCAGCCGCCGCCCGGGGCGGGCGCGAGGCCCCACACGTAGCGCTCGCCGGTGCGGGCGACCAGCGCCGTGTCGCCGCGCGCGCCGATGTGGTAGACGAGGCCCTCGGGCCCGGTGCCCGCGATCAGCCCGTCGCCGTCGCTGGTGAGCGAGAGCACCTGTCCGACCGGCAGCCGCGCGAACACGCGGAACCCGCGGCCCTCGTCGAAGCGCAGGATGCGGCCGTGATCGCCGGCGACCGCGACGCCGCCGTCGGCGAGACGGGCCACGGCCCAGACGACGTCGAGGCTCTCGGCGGCCGTGAAGTGCGCCGCCGGGCCGAGCTCGAGCGAGCCATCGGGGCGCACGATCACGCCGTGCGACTCGGCCTTCGCGTAGTCGCCGGGCGTGTCGCTCACCCACCACTGCGTCTCGGCCGCGGTCGCGAGCGCGGCGGTCAGGACGACGCCGGCGGCGCCGGCCAGCGTTCGGCGTGCGGCGCGGGCGATGCGGATGTGCGGGAAGCGTGGGCTCAATCGTCCTCCGTCACGAAGGCGGGGTCAGCGAAGCGTGTCGGCGTGAAGGCCGAAGGGATCCTCATGGCGCGCGCGAGTCCACCTGCACCCCGAGGAGCAGCTCGCCGCGCACCGGTCCGGAGAAAGGCATGCGTCGTTCGTCGAGGCGCGCCGCGTCGCCGCGGCGGCCGCCGTCGCCGGTGCTCTGGCCGCTGGCGAGCAGCGCCAGCGCCGAGACCGGCAGCTCGGGATAGTCGCGGCCCTCTCGCGTCACCTCGGGCGCGCTCGCGTAGAGCGCGGCGTAGAGCGCGTCCGAGGCGCGAGTGTCGGCGAGCCGGCGCCACGCGTCGACGAGCGACGTCGGCCGATAGCGGCCCGGGAGCCGCGCCGATTCGTAGCGCGAGAGCTCCGGACCGCCGCCGAGCCACAGCACATAGCGTCCGTCCGGCGCCTCCTCGGGCACCGTGACCTCGATCGGCACCGTCGTGCGCTCGCCGCGCCAGCGTTCGAGCTGGCATTCGATGCGCAGCCTGCGTCCCGGTCGCACCGCGGCATCGAGCACGCGCGCCGAACGCAGCGTCCACTGCTCGCGCTCGGGCGCGACATCGATCGTGATGGCCAGGCTGTCGAGCCGCAGCGGCGCAAACGGGTTGGCGTAGAGGAAGCGCAGCGGGGCGGCGAGCGCCGTGGCGAGATCGTTCTGCGGCGTGTCGCCGGCGAGCACGTCGGAGAGCACGAGCGGCGGCGATCCGCGCCGCACGAGGCGCTCGCTCCAGCGCAGCGTCTGGTTGCCGCCCGAGCCGCCCGATTCGAGCAGGCCGTTGAGCGCGGCGATTGCGGCGAGCTGGGGAGCGAGCGCGCGATCCTCCATGCAGCCGAAGGCGAAGCGCTGGCGCGGGCGCGCGGCGCCCGTGATGTCGAGCGTGATCGGCAGCAGGCTCGGCGTGCGCCCGATGCGGCCCGCCATCGCCGGCCGGCGGTCCTGGTCGAGCGTGCCGACCGGACGGCCGCGGACGCCGAGCTTGAACGAAGCGAGGTCGCTCGCGACGATCGTCGTGATCTCGGCGGTCGAGAGCGGCAGGCGCACGTCGCCGGCCTGGAACAGCGGGTGGCCGAAGATCAGCACGCGGTCGCCGTCGCGCCACGTCAGCGTGCCGATCGCCGCGAGTTGGAGATCGCCGGTGAGGACGTCGACCGCGACCGCGGCACCGGGACGCAGCGAGTCGGCGGGCGGCCCGCCGTCCGCGGCGCGGCCCCCGGGCGTCACCGCGAACCCGAACGGCGCCATCAGCCGGCGCGTCGCCTCCACCGCGAGCGGATGCAGGCCGCCCGAGATCATCGGCACGCCGAGCGGCGCCGGTCCCGCGGGCTCGGAGATCCCGGGCCCGGCGGCCTCCGGGGGCGGGACGCTCGCCGTGTCGCCGTCGCTCCACATGAGCCCCGCATAGCGCACGGCGCCGCCGCGCGGATCGGCGCCCGAGGGGCCGACACTGCCGACCGAGTCGGCGGAGGAGGGTAGATCGAGCACGGCGAGCATCTCGCCGATCGGCGTCACGCCGAACAGGGGCTCGCGCGAGAACGACCAGCCCGAGGACAGCGCCCCGACCAGTCGTCCCTCCACGTAGACCGGCGATCCGCTCATCCCCTGCGCGACGCCGGTGTGGATCACGCGCGGGC
>JACOSV010000048.1 GCA_016178725.1 Candidatus Eiseniibacteriota bacterium | reverse complement strand
GGCTCCGGCCGCTGTTCCGGCCGCTGTGGCCGGACCGGCGGCGCATGACGTGGGACGAGCTGGTCGCCGAGCTCAACCGCACGCTGCAGGTGCCGGGGTGGACCAACGCCTGGACGATGCCGATCAAGACCCGTATCGACATGCTGTCGACCGGCATCCGCACGCCGATCGGGATCAAGATCTACGGCGCCGATCTCGACACGATCGACCGCATCGGCGCCGATCTCGAGCACGTCGTGTCGCGAGTGCCCGAAACGCGCAGCGTCTACGCCGACCGCAGCACCGGCGGGTTCTACCTCGACATCGTCCCCGACCGCGTGGCGCTCGCGCGCTACGGCCTGACCGTCGGCGAGGTGAGCGATGCGGTCGAGGCGGCGATCGGCGGCGAGTCGATCGCGACCACGGTCCAGGGTCGCGACCGTTTCACCATCAACGTGCGCTACCCGAACGCGCTGCGTGAAGATGTCGAGGCGCTGCGCCACGTGCTGCTGCCGCTCCACGGCGGCGCCGCGATGCGCGCGGCGTCCGCGCCGGCGGTGCCGCCGGCGGCCGGTGCGACCTCCGGCGAGCGCATGGCGAGCGCGGGCGGGGCGATGGGCGGCATGGGCGGCGCGTCCGCACCCGACGCCGGGATGGGCGCGGCGGGCGGGGCCGCGATGCCCGCAGGAACGCAGGGCGCGGGGATGTCGGCCGCCGGATACGTGCCGCTCGGCCAGGTCGCGGACGTCCGGATCACCGGCGGCCCGCCGATGATCCGCGACGAGGCCGGGCAGCTGGTCGGCTACGTCTACGTCGACATCGATCCCGCGAAGCGCGACATCGGCGGCTACGTCGACGAGGCCAAGCGCGCGGTGGCGACGCAGGTGCGCGTCCCGGCGGGCTACACGTTGCAGTGGACCGGCCAGTACGAGCTGCTCCAGGCCATGCAGACGCGCATGCGTGTGCTCATCCCGCTCACGCTCGCGATCGTGCTGCTGCTGCTGTTCATGAATTTCGGGAATCTGACCGAGGCGCTGATCGTCCTCTGCTCGGTGCCGTTCGCGCTGGTCGGCAGCGTGTGGCTGATGACGCTGCTCCACCACAACCTCTCGACCGCGAGCTGGGTGGGGATCATCGCGCTGGTCGGCCTCGCCGCGCAGACCGGCGTGGTCATGGTGGTCTACTGCGACGCCGCCTATCTGCGGCGCAGGGCCCAGGGCCTGATCCGCACGCTCGACGACATCGTCGACGCGACGCTCGAAGGCTCGGTCCAGCGCGTGCGGCCCAAGCTCATGACCGTCGCCACCATGCTCATCGGCCTCGTGCCGCTGCTCTGGTCGCAGGGCGCCGGCGCGGACGTGATGAAGCGCGTCGCGGCGCCGATGGTGGGGGGACTCATCACCTCCGCCTTCCTGACGCTCGAGATCATCCCGGTGGTCTATACGTACTGGCGGTACGCACAGCTCAAGGCCGAGTGGAAGGCGCGGGCCCGCGCGGCCGCGTGACGAAAACATGGAGCCCGCCGGGCCCCGGCGGAATTGCACAACGAGGAGGACGACCATGCGACGCATCCTGTGGAGCCTCGCCGCGCTGGCGCTGGTCGCCGGCTGCGAGCCGACGAAGACCGGTGACCCGAACCGCGTCGCGATCGCGGTCACCGATGCGGGCTTCGAGCCGAGCACGGTGACGGTCGCCGCCGGCAAGCCGGTGACGCTGGTCGTCACGCGCCGCACGACGCAGACGTGCGCGACCGAGCTGATCATGCCGGCGCAGCACATCAACCAGACGCTGCCGTTCGGGCAGCCGGTCGAGATCAGGTTCACGCCGTCGGGGCCGGGCGAGCTGCGCTTCGCCTGCGCGATGGACATGTTCTCGGGCAAAGTGATCGTGCGGTGAGATGAGCGCCGACATCCTTCCCCTGCTCGCGGCGCTCGCGCTGATCCTCGTCGCCGGCCGCGCGGCCGGCGCGGGGTTCGAGCGCATTGGCCAGCCGGCGGTGCTCGGCGAGCTCGTCGCCGGCATCGTGCTCGGCAACCTCGGCCTCGCCGGTGTCCACGCGCTCGACGGTCTCCGCGCCGCGCACGGCGTCGCGATCCTCGCCGAGATCGGCGTCCTGCTGTTCCTCTACCGCGTCGGTCTCGAGACCGATCTGGCGGAGATGATGGCGGTCGGCGCCTCGTCGCTCGCGGTCGCCGTGCTCGGCGTGATCACGCCGATGGCGCTCGGCGCCCTGGTCTCGGCGTGGTGGTTCCCGTCATCGCCGCCGCTCGTCCACGCGTTCGTCGGCGCGACGCTGACCGCCACCAGCGTCGGGATCACCGCGCGCGTGCTCGCGGACCTCGGGCGCGCCGACGGCCGCGAGGGCCGCATCATCCTCGGCGCCGCGGTGATCGACGACGTGCTCGGCCTCCTGGTGCTGACGGTCGTCGCGGGGATCATCGCCGCCGCCGATCACGGCCGTGCGTTCGACGCGCTCTCGGCCGCGTGGGTCGTCGGCAAGGCGCTGCTGTTCCTCGCCGCGGCGCTCGTGCTCGGCCGCCCGGTTTCGCGCGCCGCGCTGCGCATCGCCGAGCGACTGCCGGGCCGCGGCGTGACGCTGGTCGCGGCGCTCGCGCTCTGCTTCGGCTTCGCGTGGCTCGCCGGCCGTGTCGGCCTCGCGCCGATCGTCGGGGCGTTCGCCGCCGGCCTCGTCGCCGATCCCGCCGATCTCGCCGCCGCCTTCCCCGCGCGCGCCGCGGACGGCGCGCACCACGCGACCGGCGATCCGCTCGAGCCGATCGCGGCGTTCCTGGTGCCGGTGTTCTTCGTGCTGATGGGCCTCCGCGTGGATCTCGCAGCACTCGCGCAACCCGGCGTCCTGGGCTTCGCGCTGCTCCTCACCGCGGTCGCGGTGCTCGGCAAGCAGGCATGCGCGCTCGGCGTGCTCGAGAAGGGCTGCGACCGGATCGCGGTCGGTCTCGGCATGATCCCGCGCGGCGAGGTCGGGCTCATCTTCGCCGGCATCGGCACGACGCTCACGCTCGGCGGCGCGCCGGTCGTGAGCCCGGCCGTCTTCTCGGCCGTCGTGATCATGGTCGCGCTCACGACGCTCGCCACGCCGCCGCTCCTCGTCATGCGCCTGCGGGCTCGCGCGCCGGCCCGCTGACGGCGTATGCTTCGCCGTCTCCCCGTTGACGCATCAGCGTTTCAGATCCGTGAAGGAGCCCTCCATGCGCAAGCGAACCGTGATGATGGTGTGTGCCGCGCTCGTGGTCGCGACCGTCGCGCTGTCCGACGACAAGCCGGCGGCGCCGGCGAAGCCCGCCGCTGCCGCCGCGCCCGCGGCCGCCGCCGCGACGACGCCGGCCGCCGCCGCGACGACGCCGGCCGCGCCGACGATGCTCGGCAAGAGCGAGGCGGCCAAGTGGTCGGCGACGACGATGGAGGCCGCGGCCACCGAGGCGCAGAAGAAGATGCTGGCGAACGGCAAGGCCGTGACGGTGACCGGCGAAGTGGTCGACGTCTCGTGCTACATGCAGCTCGGCAAGCGCGGCGAGGCGCACGTCGCCTGCGGCAGCAAGTGCATCGCCAACGGCCAGCCGATCGGCATCGTGGACGCCGACGACAACCTCTACATCGTGATGGCCGAGGAGCACCATCCGCGGCGCGACGGCCAGTCGGACATCCGCGCGATGTTCGCGAAGAACCTCGCCAAGACCGTCACCGTGAACGGCATGATGACCGAGATGAAGGGCTATCGCGCGTTGTTCGTGAGCGCCGATGATCTCGGCGCCATGACGAAGCCCGCCGCCGCTCCCGCTCCGGGCAAGTAGCGCCGGAGACACTCGGCCGCATGTCCAGCTCCGCGCCCGCGCGGCGCGCCGCCCGCCTGATCGCGGGCGCGGCGCTCGTCGCGGGCGCGTGCGTCTGGACGCCACCCGCGCGCGCGCAGCTCTACGCCCGATTCGCGGTCGCCGACAGCGCGCTCGGCGCGGCGCTCAAGACGAGCGGCGCCCAGTTCGAGCCGGCGTGGAACGCGCTCCTCGTCGCCGAGCTGCGCGCCACGATCGCGCGCGCCGATTCGGCGGCGCGGCTCCTCGCGCTCGAGCGCCGCGTCGCGGCGGCCGAGCCCGCGGCGCTCGGCACGACCGTTGGCCGCGCGGCGCTGGCGCTGCGCGCGCGCTGGACGCCGGCGCAACGCAGGGCCCGCGTCGCCGCGGCCGTGGCCGAGTCGCTCGCCGCGGTCGTCGCCGCGGCGCGCGACTTCGGTCGTGCCGACAGCCTGCTCGCCTGGGCGGTCGCTGGTTATCAGGCGATCGGTGAAGGACGCCGAGTCGCCTGGGTGTATGGCGCGCGCGCTGCGATCGCTTTCAGCCGTGAAGATTGGCCGCGTGCCGACAGCCTCTATCGGAGCGCGCTCGAGGCGCGGCGCGCGATCGGCGATCTGCGCATGGTCGGCAACGCGCTCAACATGCTCGGCGCGGTCGGCCTGCGCACCCGCCGGTACGACGACGCCTGGCGATTCGCCGGGGAGGCAAGGCGGGTCCGGGAACAAACCGGCGAGACCGCCGCGCTCGGTGCCACGCTCGGCATCCTCGCGTTGATCGCCGCGGCGGAGGGGCGTGCCGATACGGCCGAGGTCTACTACCGGGCGGCACTGACGCTCACCGTCGCCCAGGGGGACAGCGCGCGCGCCAGCGATGTGCTCATCAACTACGCACAGTTCCTGGCCCATGGCAGCGACCCGGCACGTGCCGATCCGCTGCTCGAGCGGGCGCTGGTAATCGCTCGCGAACAGCACGATCCCTCCAGCCAGGCGTACATCGTCGCCGCGCTCGGTGATCGCCTGCGGCAGGGTGGTCACTATGCCGAGGCACTCGAACGTCTCGAGACGGCGCGCGCGCTGGCGCTGGCCGCGCGCAACGTGCCGGCGCTGCGCATGGCCTTGATCAACATCGGCCACACCGAGATCGATCTCGGTGACGGCGCAGCGGCGCGGCCGCCGCTCGAGCGCGGGCTCGCGCTCGCCGAATCGCTCACCGATCGCTTCGATCAATCGGGCGCGCTCACCAACTTGAGCATCGCCGCCACGCTCGAGGGCGACCCCGGCGCCGCCGAGCGCTTCGCGCGGCGGGCCCTCGACGCCGCGCTTGCTGCCGGCGATTCCAGCCGCGTCGACGCGGTCGCCGCCACGCTTGGTTCCATGGCGGTGGATCGCGGCGATTTCGCCACGGCCGAGTCGTGGTTCGAACGCGCGGCAGCGGCGGGGCGGGGTGAAGAGAGTCGTGCCACCGACCTTCACAACCTGGGCGTCGTGCGGGCGCTCACCGGCCGGCTCGACGATGCGGAGCGCGACTTCGAGGAAGAGCTCGCGATCGCGTCGCGGATCGGGTATCGCGGCGCCGAGTGGAACGCGCTGCTCAGCCTCGGTGACGTGGCCGAGCGCCGCGGCCAAATCGCGGCCGCGCTCGCGTTCGACCGCCGCGCGGCGACGACGATCGAGGGCCTGCGCGCCGATCAGGGCGCCGAGCGTCCGTCGGTGCGGCTGCTGGCGCGGCGCCTGTTTGCGTTCGAGGCGCTGATCCATCTGCTCACGCGGCTCGAGCCCGCGCACCCCGAGAGCGCGTGGGCCGCCGAGGCGTTCCAGTGGTCCGAGCGCGCGCGGGCCCGCGCGTTCCTCGATCTCGTCGCGGCGGCCGGCGGCGAGGCGCAGCGCGTGCAGCCGCTGACGCTCGCCGCGGCGCAGGGGCTGCTGCGCCCGCGGCACGAGGCGATGCTGGTCTACAGCGTCGGCGATTCGAGCACGTCGCTCTGGGTGCTGACGCCGCGCGCGTGGAAGCACTTCGCGCTGCCGCCGCGCAAGGCGCTGCGCACGCGCGTCGAGCTCCTGCGCCGCGGCCTCGCCGATCCGGCGACCGCCGACGCGAAGAGCACGCACGCCGCTTCCCGCGCGCTGTTCACGACGCTGGTCGCGCCGGCGCTGCCGATGCTCGAGGGCGTGGATCACGTGATCGTGGCGCCCGACGGCTTGCTCGCGCTGGTGCCGTTCGAAGCGCTGCTCACGCGCGACGTCGACCGTGACGGCGCGGCGCCGAAGGGCGCGTATCTCGTCGAGCGCTGGGCGGTGTCGTACACGCCGTCGGCGACCGCGCTCGCGACGCGCGTCGGCGCCGCGGCGGGTGCGGCCGGCGCGGACGCGAACGCGGGCGGGATCGTCGCGGTCGGCGATCCGGCGCTCGCGCCGGATTCGACCGTGGGCGCCGCGACCGCCGACGGCAGCGCGCCCGCGCGCCCTGCGCTCGCGCCACTGCCCAACACCCTCGCCGAGGTCGCTCTCCTCCGCGCGCTGGCGGCGAAGCGCCCGATCACGACGCTCACCGGCCGCGACGCGACGCGCGAGCGCTGGCTCGCGCTCGCCGAGCTGCCGCGCGCGGCGCTGATCCACGTCGCGACGCACGGCGAGGCGAACGAGATCGAGCCCGAGCGCTCGGGCCTGTGGTTCGCGGCGCAGGGCTCGGCGCCCGGGTTCGTCTCGGTCGGCGACATCCTCGGGCTCAAGCTGCGCGCCTCGCTCGTGACGCTTTCGGCATGCGAGACCGGTCTCGGCCGGCTCGAAGACGGCGAGGGTGTGATCGGGCTCACGCGAGCGTTCCTGGCCGCGGGCTCACGGAGCGTGATGGTGAGCCTGTGGAAGGTGAACGACCGCTCGACGGCGCTGCTGATGGAGCGTTTCTACCGTGGGCTTCTCGCCGGCGGCGCGCCCGGCGCGACGGCGCTCGCCGAGGCCAAGCGCGCGTTGCTCGCGAACGCCGAGACGCGCTCGCCGTTCTACTGGGCGCCGTTCGTCATCGTCGGGAGCGCGGGGAAGCTCGCGGAGTGACGCGATTCCGCCGTCGATGAGCGATCGGCCTCACGAACGCACGAAGGGCCGGGGCAGATGCCCCGGCCCTTCGCTCATAGGACGGGCGCGCGGCGCCCGCCGATCATCAGCTCTGCGTCGGCTCGACTACCGTCCGTGCCCGTGATCCTCGTCACCGTCCCTGTCGTGACCATGGTGACGGCCGCGATCGTGATCGCGCTCCGACCACTCCCCGTACTTCTTCATCTGCCCCGGCGGGCCGCCGTGCGGATGACGCCACCAGCGCGGCGGCACGTTGACCACCGCCGCCGGCACGAACCGCGGACCCACGACTCGGAACGGACCGCGATACGAGCGCGCGCGATACCAGTACCCGTCGTTGAACGCGTACCAGTAGACGCCGTATTGGAACATGTCGCAGTCGGCGGTCTCGTCCTCGACCACGTACACCGTGCTGTTCGGCACCACGACCATCCGCGGCTCGGAACGGAACACGATCGCCGGCGGCGGAGGCGCGTTGCCGAGGTTCACGCTGATCCCGACCGAGGTGTGCGCCTGGGCCACGACCGGCAGCGACAGAGCGGCGAGCAGGATTCCCAACGGTGCGATGCGCTTCATGCGTCAGTCCTTTCCGATGGAAGAGCGCGCCGGGCCGACGTGATGCCCGGGCGGCGCGACACGCGATCCAGGGCTTACTTTTGCACGCCCCATGCCGCTCGGACGGGTGGTTTAGCCCGGCGTTAACCCGTTGCCGCGAAAGGCCGGGGCCCGAACCGTTTCATTCTGATCGCGGCCCCTGCGTCCCATTCGGGGCGTTCTGGACACAGGGATTGCAACGTCGGTCCAACGGGCTTCGCCGGACGGTTCCGGCCGCCTTCCGCTCGATCCGCGCGCGCCCGCGCCGTGCCCGCGCCGAGTCGGGTCCGCGCGGCCGCCGCGTCCATCGCCCCGCTCGTCGTTCGGTGCTTGCTTCCGGCACGCCGCGCCGCATAGCTTTTCGCCCTTCCGCTCACCGCTCCGCATCGTCCCCGTTCGTAGGAGCCACGCGATGCACATGCTCCCCAGCCGCGCGATCCGCGGCGTCCTGCTGGCCATCACCGTCCTTCTTCCATCCGCCGCGCTCGCCAAGACGCCGCGCGTGCACGCCATCGTCGGCGCGCGCATCGTCACCGGCGCGGGCCAGGTCATCGAGCACGGCACGATCGTGATCCGCGACGGCGTGATCACCGCCGTCGGCGCCGCGGTCACGCCGCCCGCCGACGCGCGCATCTGGGATGCCGAGAGCCTCACGGTCTATCCCGGCATGATCGATCCGTTCGTGATGCCGGCGGCCGAGCCGGCCGCGGGTCCCGCGGGTCCGCTGGGCCGTCCCGCGCGCGGCGCGCCGCAGGCGGCGCCGGTCCACGGCGCGACGCACGCGCTCGCGACCGTGCATCCCGAGGCGCACGTCAGCGAGATGCTGCCGCTCGGCTCCGACCAGATCGAGGCGCTGCGCGCCGCCGGCTTCGCGGTGGCGCAGGTCGCGCCGCGCGCCGGCATCATCCGCGGGCAGACCTCGGTGATCGGGCTCGGCGCCGGCGGACCGCGCGACGTGCTCGTCAAGGAGGACGCCGCACAGGTGATCTCGATGGAGACGTCGCGCGAGGGCTACCCGGGTTCGCTGATGGGCACGATCTCGGTCGTCCGCCAGGCGTTCATGGACGCCAGGTGGTATCGCGACGCGAACGCGGCGTACGCCAAGGCGCCGGCCGGCAAGGAGCGTCCCGAGACGAATCTCGCGTGGGAGGCACTGCAGGCGCCGATCGCGGGCCGGCAGCCGGTCGTGTTCATGGCCGGCGACATGCTCGAGGCGCTGCGCTCGGCGGCGATCGCCCGCGAGGCGGGCTTGACCGCGCAGATCCTCGGCGACGGCGACGAATACAAGCGCGTGAAGGAGATCGCGGCGACGACCGTGCCGATGATCGTGCCGGTCAACTTCCCCGAGGCGCCGGACGTGGGCGATCCCGACGCGGTCGTCGACGTCTCGACCGAGGAGCTGCGCCATTGGAACGAGGCGCCCGCGAATCCCGGCGTGCTGACGAAGCACGCGGTGGCGTTCGCGCTCACCGCGAACGGTCTCAAGGACGTGAAGACGTTCCGCGCCAACGTCGCCAAGGCGATCGAGCGCGGCCTCACCGCCGATCAGGCGCTGGCGGCGGTCACGACCGGGCCGGCGAAGATGCTCGGGCTCTCGGATCGCCTCGGCACGATCGCGGCGGGCAAGATCGCGAACCTCACGATCACGCGCGGCGATCTGTTCACGGACAAGAGCAAGGTGGCCGAGGTGTGGGTGGACGGCGATCGCTACGACGTCGCCGATCCGACGGGCGTCGTCGCGAAGGGCACGTGGAATCTCGGCTGGACGGCCGCGCAGGGCGCGGCGCACGCGACGCTCGTGGTCGCGACCGACACCGACACGAGCGCGCGGCTCGTCTTCGGCGCCGACACGCTCAAGGCGAAGGGCACGAAGGTGGACGGCGGGCGCGTCGTGTTCACGGTGCAGCGCGGCAGCGAGGCGGCCGAGACGTTCGATCTCACCGCGAAGCACGACATCGTGCGCGGCACGCTGTCGGTCGCGGGCGTCGGCGCGCACGCGGTGGTCGGCGGACGCGCGCCCGAGGCGCCGGCCATGGGCGGCGGTCGCCGCGGCTTCGGCGGCATGGGCGGACGCGGCGGCGATGCGATGGCCGGCGGCGCGGGCGGTGGAGCCGCGCCGGGTGCGAACGCCGCGAACGCGGCGAAGAAGGACGAGCCGGTGGTCACGCCGGCCGTGATGGGCAACAGCGAGGCGTGGCGCATGACGTCGCCCGCGCAGCCCGCGACGATCCTCGTCAAGAACGCGACGATCTGGACCGCCGGGCCGCAGGGCATCGTCGAGAACGCCGACCTGCTCGTGAAGGCCGGCAAGATCGCCGCGGTCGGCAAGGGCCTCGTCGCCCCGCCCGGCGCGACGGTGATCGATGGCGCCGGCAGGCAGGTCGCGCCGGGCATCATCGACGAGCACAGCCACGCCGCGATCCTCGGCAACGTCAACGAGTGCACCAACAGCGTGACGTGCGAGGTGCGCATCCAGGACGTCGTGAACTCGGAGAGCGAGAACATCTACCGCCAGCTCGCCGGCGGCACGACGATCATGCACCTGCTGCACGGATCGTGTAACGCGATCGGCGGCCAGTGCGCGGTGATCAAGAACAAGTGGGGCGCGCCGCCCGAGGAGCTGCTGTTCGCCGCGGCGCCGCCGACCGTGAAGTTCGCGCTCGGCGAGAACCCCAAGCAGTCGAACTTCGGCGGCGGCGGGCGTCCCGAGACGCCGCGCTATCCGCAGAGCCGTGCCGGTGTCGAGCAGGTGATCCGCGACGCGTTCGTGCGCGCGCGCGACTACAAGGCCGAGTGGGCGGAGTGGAACGCGAAGCACGCGGGGCTTCCGCCGCGCCGCGACCTGCAGCTCGACGCGCTCGCCGAGATCGTCGACGGCAAGCGGCTCATCCACTGCCACTCGTACCGGCAGGACGAGATCCTGATGCTGATGCGGCTCACCGAGGAGTTCGGGTTCCGCGTCAACACGTTCACCCACATCCTCGAGGGCTACAAGGTCGCCGACGAGCTCGCGGCGCACGGCGCGTCCGCGCTCGGGTTCACCGACTGGTGGGGCTACAAGTTCGAGGTCGTGGACGCGATTCCGTACAACGAGTACATCATGTGGGATCGCGGCGTGAACGTCGGCTTCAACTCCGACGACGCCGAGCTCGCGCGCCGGCTCAACACCGAGGCGGCGAAGGCGATCAAATACGGCGGCGTGCCGCCGGAAGAGGCGATCAAGTTCGTCACGCTCAATCCGGCCAAGTCGCTCAAGATCGACAGCCGCGTCGGCTCGCTCGAGGTGGGCAAGGACGCGGACTTCACGATCTGGAACGGCAGCCCGCTGTCGCCGTACTCGGCCTGCCAGCAGACGTGGATCGAAGGCCGCAAGTACTTCGACCGCGACGAGGACCTCGCCGGGCGCGCGGCGCTCGCCAGGGAGCGCGAGCAGCTGATCGCCCGCGCGAAGGCGGCGAAGAAGGACGCGAGCGCGGGACCGCCGGTCGCGGGCATGCGCCGCTGGCCGCCGCGCTATCTCGAAGACGCCGACATGAGCGGCAACGACTGCGGCCTCGACGGCCACGCCGCGATGCCGTTCACCAGCGAAGCCCAGCGCCGAGCGCTGCAGAGCGGGGAGGAGCAGCGATGATCCGCCGTCCGATTCGTTACGCCGCCGCGACCGCGGCGATCGCGGGTGCGCTGTGCGCGGCGGCCGCTATCGCGGTGCCGGTGCTGCGCGCCGAAACCATCGCCCTCACCGGGGCGACCGTTCACACCGTCAGCGGACCGACGCTCGACAACGCCACGGTCGTGATGACCGACGGCAAGATCGCCGCGGTCGGCAAGAACGTGACGCCGCCCGCGGGCGCGAAGGTCGTCTCGTGCGCGGGCAAGCACATCTATCCCGGCATGATCTCGGCGAACTCGGTGCTCGGCCTCATCGAGGTCGGCAGCGTGCTCGGCACCAACGATCAGGCCGAGACCGGCAACGTGAATCCCAACGTGCGCGCCGAGGTCGAGATCAATCCGGAGAGCGACCTGATCCCGGTGACGCGCGTCAACGGCATCACCAGCGCCGTCTCGGTGCCGCAGGGCGGCGCGATCGCCGGCACCTCGGCGCTCATCCATCTCGACGGATGGACGCAGGAGGACATGACGATCGCGAAGCCGGTGGGGCTGCACGTGCGCTGGCCGGCCATGCGCATCAGCCGCGCGTGGTTCGAGACGCGCAGCGAGGACGAGCAGAAGAAGGCGCGCGATCAGGCGATCCAGGCGATCCGCGACGCGTTCGACGACGCGCGCGCCTACTGGACCGCGCGCGACGCGGAGGGCAAGACCGGCATCCCGCGCCACGATCGCGACGTGAAGTGGGACGCGATGGGCAAGGCGCTGCGCGGCGAGATCCCGGTGGTGTTCAACGCCACGACCTACGCGCAGATCCGCGGCGTGCTGCGGTTCGTGGACGAGCAGAAGCTGAAGAACGTCGTCCTCGAAGGCGGCAGCGACGCGTGGATGCTGACCGACGAGCTCAAGGCGCGGAACATCGCCGTGATCACCGCGGCGGCGCTCGCGCTGCCCGAGCGGAGCTACGAGGCGTACGACACCGGCATGGGCCTCGCGGGCAAGCTGCAGGCGGCGGGCGTGCGCTACTGCGTCTCGGACGGCGGCGGCTCGCACAACTCGCGCAATCTGCCCTACGAGGCGGCGATGGCCGCGGCCTACGGCCTGCCGAAGGACGAGGCCCTCAAGAGCATCACGCTCTACCCGGCGCAGATCCTGGGCGTCGCCGACCGGCTGGGCTCGATCGACACCGGCAAGATCGCGGACGTGATCGTGACCAACGGCGACCCGCTCGAGATCGCCACGCAGGTCGAGCAGGTCTACATCGGCGGCCGGCCGATCTCGATGGAGACGCGCCACACCCGGCTGTTCCACAAGTACGACGCCCGACCCCGCGGACCGCACGCGCGTGCGCGTGGAGCGACGGCGACGACTTCGACCAACTAGCGCCGCAGCGACCGAAACGACCGCGCAGGGACGCGCGCCACAGGAGACACGCGATGGCGACGACGACGACGCACGCGCCCGGCACGTTCTGCTGGCCGGAGCTCTCGACCACGGATCAGGCGGGGGCGAAGAAGTTCTACTCGGCCCTGTTCGGCTGGGAGATGAACGACAGCCCGATGGGCGAGGGCGAGTTCTACACGATGATCGGTCTCGGCGGGCGCGGCGTCGGCGCGCTCTACACGATGCGCAAGGAAGAGAAGAGCTCCGGCGCCCCGCCGCACTGGAACTCGTACGTCGCGGTCGAGAGCGCGGACGCCGCGGCGGCCAGGGCGAAGCAGCTCGGCGCCACGATTCTGGCCGACGCGTTCGACGTGATGGACGTGGGCCGCATGGCGATCATCCAGGATCCGACCGGCGCGGTCTTCTGCGTCTGGGAGGCGAAGAAACACACGGGAGCCGGCGTCCTCGGCGAGCCCGGCTCGCTGTGCTGGACCGAGCTGATGACGCGCGACACCGCGAAGGCCGGCGCGTTCTACACCGCGCTCTTCGGCTGGAAGACCGACGTGATGACGATGGGGCCGATGAGCTACACGGTGTTCAAGCGCGACGACACGGGCGCCGGCGGCATGATGGCGATTTCGCCCGACATGGGGCAGGTACCGCCGAACTGGATGCCGTATTTCGCCGTGACCGACACCGACGCGATCGTGGCGAAGGCGAATCAGGTCGGCGGTCGCGTCATCGCCCCGGCCCAGGACGTTCCGAACGTCGGCCGGTTCGCGGTGCTGCAGGATCCGCAGAGCGCGGTGTTCGCCGTCCTCACGCCGCCCAGGGCATAGCGGAGCGCATTGCGCACGGGGGCGCCGCCACACGCGGCGCCCCTTCGCCTGCCTCCGGCCCCATGCCGCCGTTCGACGCCCCGTTCGACGTCGCCGAGGGCGCCGCGCTCCTCGAGCGCACGCCCGCCGTGCTCTCCGCGTGGCTCGCGGGCCTGCCCGAGCCCTGGGTGCGCGCGAACGAAGGCGCCGAAACGTGGAGCGCGTTCGACGTCGTCGGCCACCTGATCGACGGCGAGGAGACCGACTGGATTCCGCGCGCGCAGATCATCCTCGCGCAGCAGGCGGCGCGGCGGTTCGTTCCGTTCGACCGGTTCCGGCACCTGCGCGACCCGCGCGATCTCGACGCGCGCCTCGCGCGCTTCCGGGATCTGCGCGCCGAGAACGTCGCGACGCTGCGCGGCTGGAAGCTCACGCCGGCGCAGCTGGAGCTGGCGGGCGAACACCCCGAGCTCGGGCCGGTCACGCTCGCGCAGCTCCTCGCGACGTGGGTGGCGCACGACCTCGATCACCTGATGCAGATCGCGCGCGTGATGGGCAAGCGCTACGCCGCGGCGGTCGGACCGTGGACGGCGTACCTGCGAGTGGTGCGATCGTAGGCTAGACTCCGCCGACCGTTTCCGCCGCTCCCGCCGAAGGAGAACTCCCCGTGCGCCGTGCCGCGCTGCTGGCCGCCGTCCTCGCTGCGTCTCTCGCCGCTCCGTCGGTCGCTCCCCGACTCCACGCCGCGCCCGCGTTCGACTTCTACGATCGCGGGCCGTATCGCGCCGGCATCCCCAGGCCGTCCGAGATCCTGGGCTACGAGCCGGGCACGTTCCACACGTCGTACGCCAACATGGAGCGCTACGTCGCGGCACTCACGCGCGCGGGATCGGACCGCATCGTCCGCGAGCCGTTCGGCCGTACGTACGAGTTCCGCGAGCGCGCGCTGCTCGTCATCAGCTCGCCCGAGAACATGAAGAAGCTCGACACGATCCGCGACGCGACGGCGAAGCTCGCCGATCCGCGGCTGCTCGCGAACGCGGCCGACGCCGAGCGGCTGATCCGCGACACGCCGGCGACGGTGTGGCTCAACTACAGCATCCATGGCGACGAGTCGGCGTCGTTCGAGGCGATGATGCAGGTCGCCTATCAGCTCGTCGCGGGCGAGGACTCGACGACGCGCGCGATCCTCGACCGCTGCGTGATCGTCATGAACGTCGCGCACAACCCCGACGGCCACGAGCGCTTCGTCACGTGGATCAACGCGCTCGGCAGCGGCAATCCCGATCCGTGGGCGATCGAGCAGCAGCGCCAGCAGCCGTGGGGGATCGGCGGCCGCACCAACCACTATCAGGTGGACTTGAACCGCGACGCGCTGGCGATGAGCCAGGTCGAGTCGCGGCAGATGGCGCGCGCGTTCCGCCGCTGGAATCCGCAGGTGTTCGTGGATCATCACGGCCAGACGGCGAGCTATTTCTTCGCGCCGCCGGCGACGCCGATCAATCCGGCGCTCTCGGCGGCCGAGGTGGCGAAGTGGACCGACATCTTCGGCCGCGCCAACGCCGCGGCGTTCGACCGCTACGGCTGGAACTACTTCGTGCGCGACGTCTTCGACCTCTACTACCCGGGATACTGGGACTCGTGGCCGTCGCTGCGCGGCGCGGTCGGCATGACGTACGAGACCGACGGCGGCGGCAACCTCGCGATCCGCCGCGACGACGAGACGATCGTGACGCTGCTGGACGGCATCCGCCGCCACTTCACCGCCTCGCTCGCGACCGCGGCGGCGGCGGCCGCGCACCGCGAGGAGCGCCTGCGCGACTACCACCGCTTCGCGCTCGCGGCGATCGCCGAGGGGAAGAGCGGGGCAGCGCGCGCGTACGTGCTCGATCCCGGCGCCGATCCGGTGCGCGCGGCGGCACTCGCCGAAGACCTGATGCACACCGGCGTCGAGGTGCGCTGGGTGCCGGGGCCGGTCAGGCTCGCCGCGGCGCGTCCGCTCTGGTTCGACGCGCCCGGCGGCGGCGAGCTCGTGCGCGCGGCCGCGGAGACGAAGAGCGACGACGCGAAGGAGGGCGCCGCGAAGCCGGGCGCGGCGAAGCGCGACGCGAAGGCCGCCGCCAAACCCGAGCCGCCGGCGCGCGCCGGCACGCCGCGCGGCGCCGATGCGCCCTGGGCGCCGCACGAACTCGCGGACGGCGCGTTCGTCGTGGACCTCGCGCAGCCGGCGGGCCGGCTCGCGCGCACGCTGCTCGATCGTGACGCGCCGGTGGATTCGGTGTTCGCGCGCGTCCAGCTCGACAAGTACGGGCGCAATCTCCACCGCGGCAAGCGCGCGCCGCGCGAGGACTACGACTTCTACGACATCACGGCGTGGTCGCTGCCGGTTGCCTACGGCGTCCGCGCGTTCGCCTCGCGCGACCTGCCCGCGGGCGGCACGCTGCTGCGCGCACCCGATCCCACCACCGCGGCCGCCGACGAGGCGCCGCTCGCCGACTCGCTGGCGATCGGTGTGCCGATGCCGGCGCGCATCAGCCGCCCCGGTCCGGCGGCACTCATCGGCGCCGACGGGCAGACGGTCCGCGACCTCGCCGGCCGGATCGAGGGCGGGCGCGCGAGCACCGCCTACGTCTGGGACTGCGGCAGCGAGGGCGCGCTGGCACTCGCGCTGCGGCTGATGCAGGAGGACTTCAAGATCGCGACCGGCACGCGCCCGTTCCGCGCCGCGGGCCGCACGTTCCAGCGCGGCTCGTTCATCGCCCGGGTCGAGCGCAACCCCGAGAAGCTGCACGCGCGGATCGCCGATCTCGCGCGCTTGACCGGCGTCACGGTGACCGCGGCCAACAGCGCCTACATCGAGTCCGGCGACACCGGCATCGGCTCGGAGGCGATCGCGAGCCTCAAGCGCCCGCGCGTCGCGATGCTCGTGGACGGATCGGTCTCGCCGTCGAGCTACGGCTGGCTGTGGTTCCTGTTCGAGCGCCGGCTGGGCGTGCGCTTCACGCCGCTCCGCGTGCAGGCTCTGGGCGGCGCCGAGCTCGAGCGCTACAACGTCATCATCCTCGCCGACGGCAATCCCAACGCGATCGCGCGCGCCCTGGGCGAGGGGAACATCGGCACGCTCAAGGACTGGGTGTCGCGCGGCGGCACGCTCATCTGCCTCGACGATGCGGCCGAGTTCCCGACGCTGAAGAACGTCGGCCTTTCGAGCGCGCGCGCGGTCGGCGTCAAGCCGCCGAGCGACAAGAAGGACGACGACGACGACAAGGCGCCGTCCGACAGCGTGCGCGAGGACGAGCGGCGGCCCGAGTACGTCCCGGGCTCGATCTTCTGGGCGAGCGTCGACCCGCGCCATTTCCTCGGCTTCGGGATCGGCGAGGGGCGGCTTCCGGTGCTGATGCAGGGCCGGCTCTTCCTCAAGCCGTCGAAGGAGGGATCGAACCCGCTCAAGTTCGACCGCCGGCCGCTGACACTCACGGGCTGGACGTGGCCCGAGACCGAGCGGCGGCTCGAGGGCACGGCGTACGCGGTGGACGAGCCGAACGGCGGCGGCCACGTCATCATGATGGCGGGCTCGCCGGCGTTCCGGCTCTTCTGGCGCTCGACCGAGCGCGTGCTGCTCAACGCCGTGATCTACGCGCCGTCGCTGAACTAGCGGATGCGCGCGTGAAGGGCGGGAAGCGGGCCGGGGCGACGGCGGCGCCGCCCGGTCTGCCGGCTCTCGACCTGCCGGCCCTCGGCCCGCCGGCCCTAGGAAAGATCGCGCCCGAGACGTTCGAGCGATTGATCGCGCCGCATCTCGGCGCGGTGCGCCCCGAGGTGCTGGTCGGCCCGCGCGCCGGACACGACACCGCGATCGTGCGCGTCGGGGCGGGGCGCGTGCTGGCGATCACGACGGATCCGCTCTCGGTGATCCCGGCGCTCGGACTCGAAGCCTCGGCGCGGCTCGCCTGCCACCTGCTCGCCTCCGATCTCTGGACCAGCGGCATCCCGCCCGCGTACGCGACGGTCGGCTTCGACCTGCCGCCCGATCTCGACGACGAGGCGTTCGGCCGCTACTGGCGCGCGATGAGCGACGCGTGGGCCGGGCTCGGCGTCGCGGTGGTCGCCGGGCACACGGGCCGCTATCCCGCCGCGCCGGATCCGGCCGCCAGCATCATCGGCGCCGCGACCGTGATCGGCCTCGGCGACGAAGGTCGTTACCTGTCGCCGTCCATGGCGCGCACCGGCGATCGCGTGATCGTGACGAAGGGCTGCGCGATCGAAGCGACCGCGATCGCGGCGCACCTCGTGCCCGACCGCATGACGTTCGCGCTCGCCGAGGCCGGCATGAGCGCCGACGAGGCGACGGCGGCGGTGGCGCGCGCGCGCGCGTCGCTCGGCGACGTGAGCGTCGTCGCCGACTGCCGTGCGCTGATCGCGATCGGCGTGCGCGACCGCGGCGTCACGGCGCTCCACGACGCGACCGAAGGCGGCGTCCTGGGCGGCCTGCTCGAGCTGGCCCGGGCGAGCGGCCACGATCTGCGCATCGAGCGCTCGCGCATCCCGATCTCGGCCGAAGCGCGCGCGGCGTGCGCGGCGCTCGGCGGCATCGATCCCTACTGGACGCTCTCCGAGGGCACGCTGGTCGCGGCGGTGCGGCCGGAGCGCGCGGTCGAGGCGGTGGTCGCGCTGCGCGAGGCGGGGATCGCGGCGGCGGACGTGGGCGAGGTGGTGGCGGGGAACGGCGCGCTATGGGTCACGGGCGCCGACGCGGCGGTCACGCGCATCGACCGGCCCGATAGCGATCCCTACTGGGCCGCGTACGCGCGGGCGACCTCGGATCAGCCGGCCCGGGACGCCTGAACGCCGATCAGGACGAGGATGATCAGCAGCACCGCGCCGATCAGGATGCGGTCGAGCATCCGCCCGACGTGACGATTGGCCTGGCTCAAGAGTCGTTCCCGTTGTGCGCCGATCCGACGCCCCGCGTGAGGGGCGGTGTCCATTACAAGTGGCGTGCCGGAATCGCGCCCGCGTCATCGCGTCATTTGCCGCGCCGCCCCGCGAGCGCCCATGTCGCTTTGCGCGCCGGCGGCGTGCACGATGCGCGGCGCGAAGGCCGCGAGCCTCGTGCGGACCGTCAGCGGACGCGCGACACCAGCGCCATCGGCAGGGACTCCCAGTCCACCCGGAGCTGGTGGGCGTCCACCAGCTGCTCGACGCAGCGGACGAAGCTGACCGGATAGTTGCCGCCGTCGAACGTCGCCGGCGGCCGGCCCCGGGGCACCAGGATGTAGCCCACGCCCTGCCGGTCCATGGTCGCGAGGAACACGGCCGGATCCTGCGTGGTGAACATCGGCAGGAGGTCCGCGCTCGGCGACCAGGGGATCGGCCACGTCGTGGGCCGGCCCGAGTGGTAGAAGGTGTCGTAGGTCCAGAGGCACAGGACCCGTCGGCCCGCGGGCACGTGATCGCGCACGGCGCGATAGCCCTCCATCAGCTCCGGCGGGTGGTTGATCCGCCGGCGGTAGTCGTTGCGCGCCGGGAATGCGATCGCCCCCCACACCACGAGCAGCGCCCCGATCGCGACGCCGACCGCGCGTCGCCCGCGCACGCGATCGGCGAGCGCCATCGCGCCGAGCACCGCCGCCACGGCGACGAACGGATTCAGGTGCCGCGGCTCGAAGCGCGGGATGCGCGGCGCCACGATCACGAACCCGACGATGAGCGCGAGCAGCCCGGCGCGCAGATCGCGCGGACCGCGGAGCGCGGCGAACGCGAGCGCCGCGAGGCCGAGCAGCGAGACGACCGGCCCGGCCGTCTCATAGGCCTCGAAATAGAAGGTGAGCGGCGCCTTGCTGAAGATGCCGGTGTTCATCGCGTCGAGCGCGCGCTCGGCCGCGGTCGTGACCGGCGGATAGAACGGGCTCCCGAAGAGCAGCGCGTTGCGCACGTCCAACGGCAGCGACACGGCCGCGGCCACGCCGAACGCCAGCGCGTAGAGCGCGGCGCGCCGCCGCTCGCCGCGCGCGAGGTCCACGATCGCGAGCAGCGCGAACAGCGCGGGAAGCAGCACGCCGGGCTGCTTCGCCACCACGCCGAGCCCGCCGGCCAGGCCGAGCGCCGCGGCGATCGCGGGTGTCGGGCGCGCGTGGACGCGGAGCAGCAGCAGCAGCGTGGCGATCGCGAGCAGGGTCGCCAGCGTCTCGGCGTAGAAGCGCACCGCGTAGAACATGAGCGAAGGATTCGCGGCGATCAGCGCCACGGCCCAGCGGCGCGCCGTGCGCGTCTCGCCGGGCGTGAAGTAGAGCACGGCGTAGAGCACGCCGAGCAGGATCACATTGAGATAGGGGAGCGAGCCCTGACCGGCGATGCGATACGCGAGAGCGCCGACCAGATGGAAGAGCGGCGGATAGAAGTAGGGCATCCCGGAATACAGCTCGGGAATCACGCGCGGCAGCGCACCGTGGGCGGCGATCCAGCGCGCGACATAGGCGTGGAAGCACTCGTCGGCCGCGAACACGGTGGTCGCGGCGTTGCGCCAGAGCGCGACGAGCGAGGCGATCGCCAGGAGTCCGATCGCGATCTCGACCACGCGTGCCGCGACGGTGATCCCGCCGTCACGCCGCGCGTATGAATTCAGGCGCGGCGCCGACGGTGCCGGCGGCGCCGGTGCCTTCTTCGCGGCCATGTGGGGGACCTCGCGGGCGGGTCACGGCGAGCGCTTGTGCCTGTGCCGCAACGGATTGTGCCATGCGGGGCGGCTCGAAGGACAGGCCGAAGCCGGCCCCCGCAGGCGTTCGGAGAAAACTCCGTGCCCTCGGGCGGACCGGTCGCTACAATTCATTCGCCGCGTCTCGACCTCCCGATCAGGCAACCACGGCCCGCGCGCCCGCGCGCCGACGGAGCACTAAGGACTCTCATGCGAGCGATCCGCATCCTCTTCGCCGTCGTCGTGCTCGCCGTGGTCGCACACCGCCCCGCCGCCGCGACCTTCCACGTGATGCAGATCGAGCAGGTGATCGGCGGCATCGACGGCTCGACCAGTGCGCAGGCGATCCAGCTCCGCATGCGCGCCAACTTCCAGAACTCCGTCTCCAACGGTCGCCTTGTCGTGCACGACGCGGCCGGGGTCAATCCGGTGGTCCTGATCGCCATTCTTGCGAACGTCACGAACGGGTCGACCGGCTCCCGCGTGCTGCTTGCGACATCGGCCTTTGCAACGGCGACCGGATTGACGCCCGACTTCACTCTCACCAATCCGATCCCGGACGCCTACCTGCCGGCCGGGTCGCTGACTTGGGAGAACAACTTCGGGACGATCTACTGGCGATTGAGCTGGGGCGGCGCTTCGTACACGGGGCCCGGCACCGGTTCGACAATCAACGACGCGGACGGGATCTACTCGCCCCCCTTCGTCGCCGCGCTGCCCTCGAGCAACGGACGCGCACTGCTGTTCCAGGGCGCGGCCGGCGCGCCGAGCACCAACAACGCCGCCGACTACGCGCTCACGCCGGGCTCGGTCACGTTCACCAACAACGCCGGCGGCAGTGCCACGATCGTCAGCGTCGCCGGCGTCGCGCCCGGCTCCTCCGGCGCCGGCATCGCGCTCGAAGCGCCCGCGCCCAATCCGGTGCGCGGCGAGATGGCGTACGCGGTGGTCCTGCCGCGCGACATGCGCGTCACGGTGCGCGTGCTCGATCTCAAGGGCCGCCAGGTGCGCGTGCTCTCGGACGGCGTGATGACGGCGGGCCGTCACGGCCTCGCGTGGGCAGTCTCCGCCGGCGGCCCGGCGCTCTCGAGCGGCGTCTACTTCCTCGAGATGAGCGGCGCGGGATTTCGCAGGACACGGCGGTTCGTTCTGATCCGCGGTTGATCGACGCCGGTCCCCGCCGCGCCGGACGCCGCGCCGCGGCGCCGCTGCTGGCGCTCGCGATCCTCGGATTCGCCGCGACGGCGCGCGCGCACGACGCGACGCTGTTCGTGAGCCGCGACACGACCGCGCGCGCGCGGCTCGAGGTCGACGGGCCGGGCGACATCCTCTCCGGCGCGACGCCGATCGCGCTTCAGCCCGGCGACGCCGGCTTCAGCGGCTACTGGATCGCCGACGCTCCGGGGATCGCGACGTTGAGCGAGGACGGGCTGATCCCCGGCCGGCGGCGGCTCCGCGCCGGCCATCGCGTCGCGCTCGAGCTGGTGCGCGCCGATTCCGGATTCGCGATGGCCGATCCCGTCACGTTTCACGTCGCGCTCGCTCGCGCGGGCGAGCGCTACGAGTTCTTCCGCGACGCGCGCGGCGACTTCACGACGCTGATGATCTCGCGCATGGGCCGGCCCGGTGCGTGCTCGGCGACCTTCCGGTTCATCGACCGTTCGGGTCTCCATGCGCCGTCCCAACCGTTCACGCTGCGCTTCACGACCGGGGTCGCGGCCGACGCGCCGGTCGCCACGCCGGCCGCCACGCTGACCGATGCGGTGCGCGACCTGCGGCTGCGGATCGTGGACGCGGAATCGGCGATCGCGGACCGCAGGATGAGCCGCGTCGGCGGGCAGGCGTCGGCGATCGGAACGCTGGCGGGCGCGCTGCCGAACCTCGCGCATGCGCCGGGCGCGGGCCTCGATCCGCGCGCGATCACGATCGTGAGCGCAGAGGCCGCCACGATCGGGACCGCGGCGCGGCCGCTCCATCAGGCCGCCGACTTCGGCGACTCGAGCGGCGCATCGGCGGCACTCGTCGCGATGAGCGTCGCGGTGGATTCGCTCATGGCGCGGGCGCCGCGGCGCTTCGCGTGTCCCATGGGCTGCGAGGCCGCGAAGACCTACGCGCGCCCGGGGCGCTGCCCGGTGTGCGGCGCGAGGCTCATGGACGCGTTCGCGCATCTCGACCATCGCCCCCGGCACGGCGGCGAGCTCATCATGTCGCCCGACTTCGAGCATCACGTCGAATGCGTCGCCGCGGCGGGCGAGCTGCGCGTCTACTTCTACGACGCGCTCACGCGGCCGATCGCCGCGGATGCGATCCGGGCGCGCGTCGAGCTGCCGCCGACCGGCGGCACGCCAGGCGAGGCCATCGCGCTCGCCGCGGCGGGCGAGCCGGGATGCATGATCGCCACGCTGCCGCCGTCCGCGCGCACGGTCCGCGAAGCGACGCTGGTCGTGCGGTTCGCGGGCGACGCGCGCGAGCAGTCGTACGCGGTCCGGCTCGCGCCGCCGCGTCGCTGACCGGCGTCAGCGGCCGAGGACGCTCTCGGGCGGCGGACGCAACGCGCGCAGCGCCGGGTGCGCGTCCTGCGCGCTGTCGGCCCACGGCGAGCGGCGATAGAAGAAGTCCATCCGCGCGCCCGGATTCTTCGCGAACGCCGAGTCGGCGGCGAGCCGCGCTTGGAACGCCCTGGCCAGCGCCGGATCGTCGTGCAGCATGCGGCGCGCGATCGGCTCCATGACGTAGTCCTCGGCGTACTCCTTCTGCTCGAACACGGTGTCGAAGACGTTCCAATACATCAGCCCGTCCGGCGCCTGCGCCTCGAGCAGGTGCACCGCCACGGCGCCCGAACGCTGATCGAGCGGCACCCAGAGATCGCCCGGCCGCGCCTCGCGCAGCCGCCGCTCGAGCGCCACCTTCGTGACGGTGATCGGGCGATGGCCTTCGAACGAGCGCTGCGCCGCACTCCACTCGAGCACGTGCTGCACCTCGACCGTGTCGCGCCACGGCGCGGCGAAGCGCCGGTAGCGCACGCCGTGCACGTCGAGCCGATCGATCGCCGCGCTCCATTCCTGCGGCAGGACGTAGCCCGCGGGCGCGCGCACCGTGATCACGGGCTCGATGTCGCGGTAGATCGCGATCGTCGTGTCCCACGGCGCCGGCGTGTAGCGCGCGACCGGCGCGCCGCTCACGTCGCTCTTCTCCCAGCGTGTCTGCCAGCCCTTGAACGCGAACGAGTCGGCGCGCGCGCCGACTCGCGTCGTGAGCACGATTTCGCGCTGCGCGGGATCGCTCCGCCGCCCGCGCGCGACCGCCTCGGCCTCGGCCGCGGCGACGGCGGCCGTCAGCGCCTGCGGCCGCGCGTGGACCTCTTCGAGCACCGCGAGCAGCAGGTCGTAGGTCGCCCGCACGCGCGACGCGTAGGGCTTGAGCATGTGCGTCTCGACCAGGATCGAAGGCCGGCACTGGAGCGGTGTGTAACCGGTCGAGAAGCGCGGCGGATAGCTGCCCGCCTCGACGCCCGAGAGCGGATCGTTGCCGCGGCGGAAGCTCAAGTACGGCGCGGTGAGATGGCCGAGCGCCTGCGTGCGCGGCACGACGCGGCCCATCGCGTCGGCGAGCCAGCGATCCACGGCGGGCGGCGTGCCGGCGCCGTGATTCCATGACAGCGTGAGATCGTGGCGGAAGTCGGCGCCGTCGGTGGTGTGATCGTCGATCAGGAGGTGCGGCCACCACTGCGTGTAGACCTTGCCGATGAGCGCCCGTATCTCCGGCGTCTCGACCTTGAGGTAGTCACGGTTGAGGTTGAGCCCCATCGGCGTGAACCGCCAGCCCATTTCGTCGGGACCGTTCTGGTTGATGCGATTCCACGGGCTCTTCCGCTCGTGCGCGTCCACCGAGAAGATCGGGAGGATGAGCAGGATGACGTTGTCGAGCAGGTCCTCGTGGCGGTGGAGGACGATCATGTCGCGCAGCAGGGCGAGGGTCGCGTCCTTGCCCTCGATCTCGCCGGCATGAATGCCGTTCTGGATGAGGATGATCGGCCGGCCCGAGGCGAGCGCCTGGTCGGGCGTGAACGCGCCGTCGCGCGAGACGATCACGAGCGGCAGATCGCGGCCTTGCTCGCTGCGGCCGTAGCTCACGACCTTGACCCAGCGCGACGCCGCCTCGAGCAGGCGGCAGTAGCGCATCGTCTCCTCGTAGTCCGCGGTGAGCCGGTAGTCGGACTTCTCGGCGCGCGTCTTCCAGTAGGTCGGGACATCCGCCGCGGCGGGCGGATTCGGCCAGCGCGCCGACGGCAGGTTCTCGATCGTGGGCGGGGGCGACGCCGGTGTCTGGGCGAGCGCGCGCGCCGGCGCGAGCAGCGCGAGCGCGAGGAGCGGGATCGTGATTCGATGCGCGCCGGGAGGCGCGTGCGTACGGCGCGTCACGCGCGCGAAGATAGCACAGCGTTGCGGCCGCGCCCCGTGCGGCACGCGCGCGCGTCCGTCTAGAATGCGCCGAACCGATGGCAGAGGAGACCCGCCCGTGGCGCGTTCACTCGACTTCAGTCTCGTGGCTCTCTACGAAGCGCTCGACGCGCAGCGCGAGACGCGCGGGCTTTCCTGGACGCAGGTCACCCGCGAGATCAATCGCCAGTCCCAGCGGCTTTCCGCACATCCGATCAGCCAGTCCACCGTGCAGGGCATCCGCACCCACTCGGTGGTCGAGGGAGATGGCGTCCTCCAGATGCTGCTGTGGCTCGATCGCACGCCGGAGAGCTTCATGCCCGGCCATCGCGGATCCGAGATCGGCGCGCGGCTCCCCCAGGTTCCGCCGAAGCAGATCCTGCGATTCGATACGCCGAAGCTCCACGCGGCGCTCGACGCCCGGCGCACGGCGGAGCGCATGACGTGGGAGCAGGTCGCGGGCGAGCTCGGGATCGGCGCTTCCACCCTGACGCGTCTCGCGGCGGGTGGCCGGACCACGTTCCCGGATGTCATGCGCATGGTCGGCTGGCTGGGAAGGCCGGCGGCGGAGTTCACGCGCGCTTCTGACGCGTGAACTCGGTGCCGAACGTGCGCTCGGCTTCGTACCGATTGTGGGCTCGGCACCGCAGCCGGATGTTGCCGACGGTCGCGCGCCCGCCGCGAGCGAATGCGTGGATGTGATCAAACTCCAGTGATCGCCGCGCCTCGCATCTGTGCCCGGTGGCGCTGACGAACGTGCACTGCCCGCCGTCACGCTCCCAGACGGCACGTTTCACCTCGGCCGGGATGTGGCGGCTGGGCTCGGATGCGCGGACACTGATCGTGCGCGGCGATTCAGTCGCAGCGAACTTCTGCCTCTCGAGCTGACGCTTGAGCAACTCGAGAGCCCGCCGCAGCACGGTCGCCACGTCGTTCGATCCGGCGTTGCCCATGAGATTCTGCACGTCGCGCAGCAGATCCCGCGTCTCCTGATCGATCGTGACTTGGAGCGCGAAGCGCTCCGGCGCGAGCGGCGCGACGCGCGGCGGCGGCGCGGGAGTTTCCGGTGTTGGCGCGGCAAGCAACATGGCCAATACGGTCGATTCGGAAACAATTCCGTCAACTCGCGCTGGCGCGAGTTGGTTGACGGAATCCGAGCGTGACTCCGGCGCGGCGAGCGACTGAATGAAGGTCGGCAGGTCCGGCTTCGGGAATCGCTCCGCCAGCAGCTGCTCGACCTGGGCCTTGGTCTTGTCCGGCGCCGCGGTCAGCAGATCCTCGGCGGTCGCCTCGATCAGGTGGGGCGACAGCATGAGGACGGCCGTGAGGCAAGTCGCGGGGGTCGTGACGCATTGTTTCTATCACACGCGAATTCGACGCTCGTGCATGCCCGCACGCGGACGAACTCACGTCGTCATCTGATTCTGTGAATGAGATCTGCTTTCGGTCGGCAGAGAAGATCCAGCGCGCGCACGCGCGCATTGCGGGGCACGGCACCGGATGCGTGCACGATCACAGGCGAATTCGGGTCAAGATAATTCTTTGCGCCTCAATCCACCGACACGTTCGCCTCGCCGACGCCGAGGCTCACGTTCACGCGCGATCGTCCCGATCCGTCGCCCCAGCGCACGCGATGTCCGAGCCAGCCGTGGCTCTCGATGTCGCGTCCCGCGACCGCGAGCGACGCCTCGCCGATGCCGACGCTCATGCGCACCGAACGCACCGCGCGCTCGGGCATGCGCACGCTGACCTCGCCGGCGCCGACGTTCACGTCGAGATCACCGTCCACGCCGCGAACGCTGATCTCGCCCGCGCCCATGTCGATCTCGACCGCCGCGCCGCGCGGCACCAGAATCCGCCCGCGCAGCGAGAGCCCGCGCGTGTTGACCGCCGGCATGCCGCGGACGCCGAGCCGGAACGCGCTCTCCTCGCGGCCGGTCTCGAGTTCGAGCTCGGCCGCGCGCTCCTCGCAGTCGTTTCCGAACGCGCAGCGCACGTCGAGCTCGGCGGTGAGCCGGGCATCGGGCGAGGGCTCGATCGCGATCCGGCCCGGCGGGAGATCGATCCGCACGGTGCGGCCGCCGACCGCCCAGCTTCCCTTCAGCGTGCGTGCGGTGTGGCCTTCGTCGGCCGCGGCCGGAGCGGTGAGAGCGAAGGCGAGCAGCAGGCCGGGGAGGGCGGCCCCGAGCGCCGTTCGCGACGGACGCAAGAGTTCGAGACGCATGGCATGGCCTCCGGGACGATCGTGGCGGGCGGTCCGAGGCCTCTTACGCGACCGCGCACGTCGGTGTTGCCGAGGGACGGGCCCGGGGCTACCTTTCGCACCCTCTCTCGAGCCTTTCCCAACCGTCCGGAGGTTCTCCCATGTTCCGCCCGAGGCCGAATCCGGCCCTCCTCGCCGCGCTCCTCTTGTTGCCCGTCGCCCTCCACGCCGCGCCCGCCGCGAAGTCGCCCGCCAGGACCACGGCGCCCGCCGCCAAACCGGCCGCATCGGCCGTCAAGTCGAACGTGGATCCGTTCGACCAGAGCCAGCTCGCCGGCCTCGAGTGGCGCAACATCGGGCCGTTCCGCGGCGGCCGCGTGACCGCCGTCACCGGCGTCGTCGGCCAGCGCAACGTCTTCTACTTCGGCGGCACCGGCAGCGGCGTCTGGAAGAGCGTCGACAGCGGCGTGACGTGGACCAATGTCTCGGACGGCCAGCTCGGCACCGGATCGGTGGGCGCGATCGCCGTCGCCGCGTCGGATCCGATGGTGATCTACGCCGGCATGGGCGAGGGGTGCATCCGCGGCAACGTGTCGCACGGCGACGGTGTCTACAAGTCGGTGGACGGCGGCCGGACGTGGAAGAACGTCGGCCTGCGCGATTCGCGCCAGATCGGCCGCATCCGCATCCATCCCAACAATCCCGATCTCGTCTACGTCGCCGCACTCGGCCACACGTTCGGCGCCAATCACGAGCGCGGCGTCTACCGCTCGAAGGACGGCGGCGCGACGTGGTCGTGCGTGCTCGCGGTCAACGACAGCAGCGGCGCGGTCGACCTCGCGATGGATCCGAAGAACCCGCGCGTGATCTATGCGACGACGTGGCAGACGTACCGCACGCCGTGGAGTCTGGTGAGCGGCGGCGCGGGCAGTGGTCTGTGGAAGACGACGGACGGCGGCGACACGTGGACGCGGCTCACCGGCGAGGGCCTGCCGAAGGGACCGTGGGGCCGCGTCGGCGTCACGATCTCGCCCGCCAACACCGATCGCATCTGGGCGATGGTCGAGGCCGAAGACGGCGGCGTCTACCGCTCCGACGACGCGGGCCGCTCGTGGAAGCGCGTCAACGAGGGCCGCAATCTCCGCCAGCGCGCCTGGTACTACACGCACATCATCGCCGACCCGCAGAGCGCGGACGTGGTCTACGTGCTCAACGTCCAGTTCTTCCGGTCGAAGGACGGCGGCGCGACGTTCGCGCAGATCGCGCAGCCGCACGGCGACAACCACGACCTGTGGATCGATCCCGCGGATCCGGAGCGCATGATCGAGAGCAACGACGGCGGCGTGATCGTGTCGTTCGACGGCGGTCTGTCGTGGACGGCGCAGGACAATCAGCCGACCGCCCAGTTCTACCATGTGATCACCGACGACGCGTTCCCGTACCGCGTCTACGGCGCGCAGCAGGACAACTCCACCGTCGGCATCATCAGCCGCACCGCTGGGGGCGGCATCGGGCGCAATGACTGGTATCCGGTCGGCGGCGGCGAGAGCGGCTTCATCGCGCCGAAGCCCGGCGACGCCGAGATCGTCTACGCCGGTTCGTACGACGGCTTTCTCTCGCGCCTCGACCATCGCACCGGCCAGCAGCGCGACGTGAATCCGTACCCCGACAATCCGATGGGCTGGGGCGCGGAGGGCGCGAAGTACCGCTTCCAGTGGACCTATCCGATCGTGATCTCGCCGCATGATCCCAACACGATCTACGCCGGATCGAACGTGCTGCACCGCTCGCGCAACGAAGGCCAGACGTGGGAGGTCATCAGCCCCGACCTCACGCGCAACGACCCGACCAAGCTCGGCCCCTCGGGCGGACCGATCACCAAGGACAACACCAGCGTCGAGTACTACTGCACGATCTTCGCGATGGCGGAGTCGAAGGCGCAGAAGGGCGTGCTGTGGGTGGGCTCGGACGACGGCCTCGTGCACGTCTCGCGCGACGACGGCAAGAGCTGGCAGAACGTGACGCCGCCGGCGCTGCCGGCGTGGAGCATGATCAGCCAGATCGATCCCTCGCCGTTTGACGCCGGCTCGGCGTACGTCGCCGCCAACCGCTACAAGCTCGACGACTACAAGCCGTACGCGTATGTCACGAACGACTTCGGCAAGAGCTGGCGGCCGATCACGGGCAACCTGCCGAACGACGGCGGCTTTGTGCGCGTCGTGCGCGAGGACCCGGTGCGGCGCAACCTGCTCTACTGCGGCACGGAGACCGGCCTCTACTATTCAATCGACGGCGGCGCGCGCTGGCGTCCGCTACGCAACAACCGCCCCGGCCTGATCGCCGACCTCAAGAAGCCGGACGGCCAGGTGCGGGGCGCGCTGCCGCTCGTGCCGATCACCGACCTCGTGATCCACGGCAGCGACCTCGTCGCCGCGACGCAGGGTCGCGCGTTCTGGATCCTCGATGACGTGAGCCCGCTGCGGCAGATGACGGCCGACGCCGCCGCCGAGGATGCGCATCTCTTCCAGCCCGCGCCGGCCTATATGTTCGGCGGCCCGGGAGGCGGCAATCGCACGACCGGCGCCAACCCGCCGGCGGGTGCCGTCATCTATTACCGGCTCGCGGCCGAGCCGAAGGACAAGGAAGAGGTCACGCTCGAGTTCCTCGACGCGAAGGGCAAGCTGATCCGCAAGTTCTCGAGCAAGGGCGACGCGAGCGACGAGGGCGACGCCGCGGGCGGCGATGAAGAGGGCGGGTTCGGGCGCGGCGGCGGCTCGCCGCGGAAGATCCCGGCCAGGGCCGGCCTCAACCGCTTCGCGTGGGATTTCCACTATCCCGACGCCGCGCGCTTCAAGGGCCTGATCCTCTGGGGCGGCGGATTGAACGGCCCGACGGTCGTGCCCGGCGAGTACCAGGTGCGGCTCACGGTCAACGGCCGGTCGCAGACGCAGCCGTTCGAGGTGCGCAAGGACCCGCGCGTCGCGACGTCGCTCGCCGACTACCAGAAGCGCTTCGACCTGCACATGAAGATCCACGACAAGTTGACCGAGACGCACGAGGCGATCACGCGGCTGCGCGACGTGAAGGACCAGCTGAAGAGCGTCGCCGACCGGTCGAAGCAGATGAACGCGAAGGACAGCACGATCGCGGCCGCGTCGCGCACGTTGAGCGAGAAGCTGACCAGGGTCGAAGAGGCGCTCTACCAGACCAAGAACCGCAGCAGTCAGGATCCGCTCAACTACCCGATCCGGCTCAACAACAAGCTGAGCCAGCTGACCGGCGTCGTGGCCGGCGCCGACGCGGCGCCGACCGATCAGGCCTACGCCGTCTACAACGACGTGGCCGGCCGGATCGACGCGGAGCTGACGAGGCTCAAGGGCCTGCTCGGCGACGACCTCGCGGCGTTCAACCGGCTGGTGAAGGAGAAGGACGTTCCGGCGGTGCTGGTGAAGGAGAAGCGCGAGCGCGGCGCGGGCGCGGCGGCGGCGACCGGGGAGACGCCGGCCGACGAGCCCGATCCGGACGAGCCGCATCGGTGAAACGAAGCGCGTGACGCCACCCTAAGGAGGCCGTGATGGTCCAGCTCCACCTGCTGTGGCTGCCCATGCTGCTGTCCGCGGTGTTCGTGTTCGTGGCGAGCTCGATCATCCACATGATGCTCGGCTATCACGCCGCCGACTACCGGCACGTGCCCGCCGAGGACGACGTGATGGAGGCGCTGCGCAAGTTCAACATCCCGCCCGGCGACTACATGGTGCCGCGCCCCGAGTCGATGAAAGCCATGAAGGACCCGGCGTTCATGGAGAAGTTCAAGAAGGGCCCGCGGTTCATGATGACGCTGTTCCCGCCGTCGGACGGCGGCTTCGCCATGCAGCTCG
Organism: Candidatus Eiseniibacteriota bacterium; assembly: GCA_016178725.1. GTDB lineage: Bacteria > Eisenbacteria > RBG-16-71-46 > RBG-16-71-46 > RBG-16-71-46 > WS-11. Next base: position 18,028 of record JACOSV010000048.1, on the reverse strand, counting down.
TCCAGTGGTTCATCTACAGCCTCGTCGTTTCGCTGATCGCCGCGTACGTCACCGGCCGCGCGCTCGGGCCGGGCGCCCCGTACTTGAAAGTCTTTCGATTTGCCGGCACGACGGCGTTCTGCTGCTACGCGGTGGGGCTGTGGCAGGACTCGATCTGGTATCGCCGCAACTGGGGCACGACGCTGCGCTACACGTTCGACGGGCTCGTCTACGCGGGGCTGACCGCCGGCACGTTCGGATGGCTGTGGCCGAAGTGAGCAGGGGCGTCCGCGCCTAGCGCGGACGCCTGCGCTTTCCCACTCCCCGGCCGATCACGGACCCATGGAACACTTCGACGTCATCCTCGCGCTGATCGGCATGGTGGTGATCGTCGCCTCGCTGCTCTCGGGCGCGCTCGAGCGGCGCGGCGTGCCGCTGGTCGCCGTGTTCCTCGCGCTCGGCGTGCTGCTCGGGCCGTGGGGACTCGGGATCGTCGACATCGGCTTCGCCTCGCCCGAGCTGCGCGTGATCGCGACGCTGGCGCTCGCGCTCGTGCTTTTCACCGACGCGGTGTCGCTCAACACGCGCGAGCTCGGCGCGCGGCGCGCGCTGCTCGTGCGCTTGCTCGGCCCCGGGACGCTGATCCCCGCCGCGATTCTCACGCTTGCGGCGATGTGGCTGCTCGAGCTGCCGCTCGCCGCCGCGGCGATCCTCGGCGCGGCGCTCGCCTCGAGCGATCCGGTGCTGCTGCGCGGCGCGCTGCGCTCGAAGGCGCTGCCCGACGACGTGCGCACCGCGCTGCGGCTCGAGACCGGCATGAACGACATCGTGCTGCTGCCGATCGTCGTGATCGCGATGATCGAGCTGGGCGGTTCGAACGCCGCGGTCGGGCCGCGCGCGCTCACGCACAGCCTCGTCGGCCTGTTCCTGCTCGGTCCGCTGCTCGGCGCGGCCGTCGGCTGGATCGGGATCACGGCGCTCGGCTGGGCGCGGCGGCACATGGGCGTGCGCCGCGATTACGAGTCGCTCTACGCGCTCGGTCTCGCATTCGCCGCATTCGCCGCAGCCGAGAGCGTCGGCGGCAGCGGGTTCGTCGCCGCGTTCGGCGCCGGGATCATGATCGACGCGGCCGACCCCGAGCTGTGCGACTGCTTCATGGAGTACGGCGAGGCGACCGCGGAGATGTTCCTGCTGCTCACGTTCGTGGCGCTCGGCACGACGCTCATCTGGTCGGGATTCGACGTGATGCACTGGCGCACGCTGGTGTTCGCCGCGCTCGCGCTCGGCGTGCGCAGCGTCGTGCTCTACCCGATGCTCGGCGGCCTCGGGCTCGCGGCGCGCGACCGGGCGCTCATCGCGCTGCTCGGCCCGCGCGGCTTGAGTTCGCTCCTGCTCGTGCTGTTGCCGGTGTTCGCCGGCGTCTCGGGTGCCGAGGGCCTGTTCGCCGTCGTGTGCGTGGTGGTGCTGCTCTCGCTCGTGATCCACGGCGGCGGGATCGCGCTCTACCTCGGCGCGCGCACGCCGCGGCGGGCCGCGCCCGCGCCGGCCGCTGCGCCGGCCGATACGCCGGCGCCGGTTTCGACGCCCGCGCTCGCGGCGCGCGACGACGACGATCCGCGCCTCACGCTCGACGAGCTGGCGCGTCTGCGCGCGCGCGGCGAGCCGCTGGTCATCGCGGATGCGCGGAAGGACGCGGCGTACTACGGCGACGGCCTCAAGGCCGAGGGGGCGGTGCGCATCGATCCCGAAGAGCCGGTGGAGGACGCCGAGGCGCACCGGCTGCCGCGGGAGGCGACCATCGCCGTCTACTGCGCCTGACAGGACGAAGCCACGAGCGCCCGTGTGGCGCTCTCGCTCCGGCGCGCCGGATGGCCCAAGGCGATTGCGATCGTCGGCGGATGGAAGGCGTGGAACGACGCCGGTCTTCCGACCGAGTCGATTCGGAAACGCTAGCGCCGCGCGCGCAGCGCCCGGCCTACGCCCCGGCCGGCACCACCGGCGCGGGCGCTGACTTCCGCACCGTCCGCTTCTTCACCTCGGTCGCGCGCATCAACGCCACCATCAGCCCCTTCTGCAGATGCAGCCGGTTCTCGGCCTGCGCGACGACGATGCTCTGCGGCCCGTCGATCACCTCGTTCGTCACTTCCTCTCCGCGATGCGCGGGCAGGCAGTGCATGAACAGCGCGTCCGGTTTGGCGAGCGCCATGAGCGATTCGTTCACCGTCATCCCGGCGAACATCACGCGCCGCCAGTCGGCGTCCTTCTCCTGGCCCATGCTCGTCCACGTGTCGGTGTAGACCACGTCGGCGCCGGCGACCGCCTCGCGCGGATCGCGCACGCGCCGGACGCCGCCCTTCGAGTGCCGCTCGGCCTCGATGAACAGGCCGCCGTCGGGCTCGAAGCCGTCGGGCACCGCGATCGAGAGCGAGAAGTCGAAGATGTGCGACGCCTGCAGCCACGAATGGAGCACGTTGTTGCCGTCGCCGATCCACGCGATATTGATCGCGTCGACGTCGCGGCCCGCCCGCTTGAGCGTGTAGAGGTCGGCGAGCACCTGGCAGGGGTGCGAGAAGTCGGTGAGCGCGTTGATCACCGGCGCGCTCGAGTGCTCCGCGAGCGTCTGGACGATCCGGTGCGCGAACGTCCGCACCACGATCAGCCCGCACATGCCCGAGAGCGAGCGCGCGACGTCGGGCAGGCTCTCCCGGCCGGTCTCCGAGACCTCGGCGATCGACAGCTCGACCACGTCGCCGCCGAGATCGTGCATGCCGATCGTGAACGACACGCGCGTCCGCAGCGACGGCTTGTGGAACACCAGCGCCGCGGTGCGGCCGGCGAAGGGGCGGGGGGCGTTGCGCGTTCCACGGACCAGGCGCAGGCGGTCGGCCTCCTCGAACAGGTCGAGGACCCACGACTTCTCGAGGCCGGAGAGATCGATCAGGTGGACGGGCGCCGGGCTCATCGGGAACGCACCTCCTCTAGGAGACGATCGGCAGGCCGACCGTGCGCTTCGGGTCGAGCTGCGGCAGTGAGATGGTGAACTCTGGACCGGCGGCGTGCGCCGCGGCGGTCGCGCCCGGCACGAGGTCGAGCACGACCGCGACCTCGTCGCAGGCGTGCCGCTTCGGACAGCGCACGCAATCGGTCCACACCTTGCGCGGCAGCGTCTCGCGCTGGACGACCGAGAACCCGCAGCGCTCGAAGAACGGCACCTCGCGCGTGAGCGCGATGATGCGCGGGATGCCGAGCGCGCGCGCGTCGCCGATCAAGTTCTGCACCAGCGCCTGACCGATGCCGCGCCCGTGCTGGTCGGGCCGGATCGCGAGCGTGCGCACCTCGGCGACGTCGTCCCACAGCACGCGGAGCGCGGCGCACGCGATCACCTCGGGCGCGCCCGCGCTGCTGCGCTGCTCGGCCACGTGGAACTCGCGCACGCACTGGTAGAGCTCGCCGACCGGCCGCGGCAGCAGCACGCCCTGGATCACGTACTCCGCCATCACCGCGGCGATCGCCGGCACGTCGGCGAGCCGCGCGCGGCGCAGCGTGATGCCGTCGCCGATACTCTGCACCTCGAGCGGCGGAAGCATGGCCGCCGCGACCGCGGGCGCCGCGGCGCGCCGCGGCGCGCCCAAGTCGGCGTCGTCCACGACCGGATGCACCGGCTCGAGCGCGGGCCCAAGACCCAACCGCGACTCGTGCCGCGCGAACTGCTGCGCCACGGAACCCGGCCCGGTGCCGGGCGCGTGGTTGCGCCGCGCGAGCGCGGCCGCGGGATCGAGCGCCGCGAGACGATCGGCGGTGAAGTAGGGCGAGATCGCGAGCCGCGCGCGCTCGGCGAGCGCCGCCGGTGCGACGCCCGCGCGCTCGGCCTCGGCCCACAGCTTGCCGACCGCCGCATGCGCCTCGCGGAACGGCACGCCCTCGGCGACCAGCGCGTCGGCGAGTTCGACCGCGAGGAGATCGGGCGTGAGCGTGGCGTCCATCCGCTCGGGCCGCGCTTCGAGCGCCGCGATCGCCGACGGCAGCACGCCGAGCAGCGCCGCGAGCGTGTCGCCGGTGTCGAACACCGCCTCCTTGTCCTCCTGCAGATCCTTCTGGTACGCGGAGGGCAGGCCCTTGAGCACGATCGCGAGCCGCTGCGCGTTGGCGATCAGCCGGCCGGCCTTGCCGCGCATCAGCTCGAAGAGATCGGGATTGCGCTTCTGCGGCAGCAGACTCGATCCGGTCGAGAAGCCGTCGGGTGCGGCGAACCAGCCGAAGCCGGGCGAGCACCACAGCACCAGATCCTCGGCGAGCCGCGAGAGATGAACGCCGAGCGCCGCCGAGGCATTGAGATACTCGAGCGCGAAGTCGCGGTCGCCGACGGCGTCGAGGCTGTTGTCCGCGAGCCGCGAGAACCCGAGCCGCGACGCGAGCGCCGCGCGATCGTAGACGAGCGGCGTGCCGGCGACCGCGCCGGCGCCCAAGGGCAGCGAATCAGCGGTGCGCCGCGCCTCCTGGAAGCGGTCCTCGTCGCGCTCGAACGCGGCGACGTGGGCGAGCCACCAGTGCGCGAGCAGCACCGGCTGCGCGGGCTGGAGGTGCGTGTACGCCGCGACCGCGCGATCGCCCGCCTCGCGCGCCTGCCCGATCAGCGCGCGCTCGAGCTCGCGGATGCCTTCGACCGTCTCCTCGCACAGCCGCATGACGCGCAGCCGGAGCAGCGTGCTCACCTGATCGTTGCGGATGCGGCCGGTGTGGAGCCGCCGCGCCGGATCGCCGCAGCGTTGCGTCAGCTCGGCCTCGACCGCCGAGTGCACGTCCTCGCCCGCGAGCGTCGCGCGCCCGGCGTCGAGATCGGCGCCCAGCGACGCCGCGGCGTTGAGCAGCGCCACCAGCTCGGCCTGCGAGAGCACGCCGGCCTCGAGCAGCGCGGGGCCGTAGGCGCGGGTGAGCGCCAGCTCCTCGGGCCACAGCCGCCGGTCCACGGGCAGCGAGTCGTTGAGCGTCTGCGCGCGCGGATCGAGGCCGCGCGCGAGCCGCCCGCGCCAGACCTGGGCTTCAGACATGGCTCTGCTCCGGGGCGATCGGCTCCTCGCGGGACAGCGCCGCGCGGCGCGCGGCGGTCGCGAGCGGCAGGCCGAAGAGGCGGATGAAGCCCTCGGCCTCCGCGGCGTTGTAGCCGGTCATGTCGAACGAGGCGAGATCGGGCCGGTAGAGCGACTGTTCGCTCGTGCGCGCGACCGCGTGCGCGTGGCCGTGGAACAGCTCGACCGTCACCTCGCCGGTCGTGAGCTGGAGTGCCGTGTCCACGAACGCCTGCAGCGCGCGGCGCAGCGGCGAGAACCAGAGACCGTTGTAGATGAGATCCGCCATGCGCGGCGCGAGCTCCGTGCGGGTGCGGAACACGTCGTGCGGCAGCGTGACGCGGCAGAGATCCTCGAGCGCCGCGTGCAGCACGGTGCCCCCGGGCGTCTCGTACGTGCCGCGCGACTTCATGCCGATGAGCCGGCTCTCGACCAGGTCGGCGCGGCCGACGCCATGGCGGCCGGCGATCGTGTCGAGCGTCGTCACCAGCGTGACCGGATCGAGCGCCTTGCCGTTGACACTCACCGGGCGCCCGCTCGCGAAGCCGATCGTCACCGTCTCCGGTGTCGCAGGCTGCCGGTCGGGGCCGGCGGTCAGCCTGTACATGCTCTCGGGCGGGGCGGCGGCGGGATCCTCGAGCGGCCCGCCCTCGTGCGAGAGGTGCCAGAGATTGCCGTCGCGTGAGAACAGATCGTCCTTCTTCTGCACAATCGGCACGCCGTGCGCGTGCGCGTATTCGATCGCGTCTTCGCGCGAGACGATGTCCCACTCACGCCACGGCGCGATCACCGTGAGCTCGGGCGCGAGCGCCAGGTAGGTGAGCTCGAAGCGCACCTGATCGTTGCCCTTGCCCGTGCAGCCGTGCGCGAGCGCATCGGCCTTCACCTGGCCCGCGCACCACACCTGGCGCGCGGCGATCAGGGGCCGCGCGAGTGCGGTGCCGAGCAGGTAGCTGCCCTCGTACACCGCGCCGGCCCGGAGCGCCGGGAAGCAGAAGTCACGGACGAACGGGAGCTTCAGGTCCTCGACGATCACGTCGCTCGCGCCGATCGCGCGCGCCTTGGCTTCGAGGCCGTCGAGCTCGGCGCCCTGGCCCACGTCGGAGCAGTAGCAGACCACCTCGCAGCCGTAGTGCTCCTTGAGCCACGGCACGATGATGCTGGTGTCGAGCCCGCCCGAATATGCGAGCACCGCGCGCTTCACGTTCGGCTTCTTCATCGGGCGGCGCCTTTCGTTTCGAGCTCGGTGAGCGCGACGTCGAGCAGCGCGAGCGCCTCGGCGATCTCTTCGGACGTGACGGTGAGCGGCGGCAGCAGCCGCACCGCGCGCTCGCCGCCGCGCACGAGCAGCAGCCCGTGGCGCATCGCGGCCTTCACGACGTCGGCGGGCGTGAACGCCGCGTCGGGCGCGAACTCGACCGCGCGCAGCAGGCCGAGGCCGGGGGCGGTCGCGAGCGACGCGTGCTTCGCGACCAGCGCCTTGAGGCCCGCGTCGAGCTCGCGACTGCGCTTCCGCACACGGGCGAGGAATCCCGGCTTCGCGACGCGCTCGATCACCCAGTTGCCCGCGGCGGCCGCGACCGGATTGCCGCCGAACGTGCAGCCGTGCATGCCGGGCTTGAGTGTTTCCGCCACCTCGGCGGTCGTCAGCACCGCGGCGAGCGGGATGCCGCCGCCGAGCGCCTTGCTCAACACCGTCATGTCGGCCGTGAGGCCGAAGTGCTCGGCCGCGAGCAGGTGCCCGCTGCGCCCCATACCGCACTGGATCTCGTCGAAGATCAGCGCCGCGCCGACCGCGCTCGCGCGATCGCGCACCGAGCGGAGGAACGCCTTGTCGCTGGCGACGGCGCCGCCTTCGCCCTGCACCGGCTCGACGATCACGGCGGCGACGTTCGCGTCGATGGTCGCGTCCAGTCCCTGGAACTTGTTGTAGTCGGCGAAGCGCACGCCCGGGATCAGCGGCTCGAACGGCTCGCGGTAGGACGGCGTCCACGTCGTCGAGAGCGCGAAGCCGGTGCGGCCGTGGAAGCCGCCGCGGAACGCGACGATGTCGCGGCCCGGGAGACCCTTCGCGACCGCGCGGGCGCGCGCGAACTTGAGCGCGGTCTCGATCCCCTCGGCGCCCGAGTTGCAGAAGAACACGCGGTCGTAGCCGGTCACGCGACACAGCGTCGCGGCGAGCTTCAGCGCCGGCGCGTTGGCGAACAGGTTCGAGCAGTGGCCAAGCGCGCGCATCTGCTTCGCCACGGCGCTCGCGAGCCCCGCGGGCGCATGGCCGAACGCGTTCACCGCGATGCCGCTCACGAAGTCTAGATACTGACGCCCGGCGACGTCGGTGACGCGCGTGCCCTTGCCCGAGACGAGCTCGAGGCGCGGCAGCGGGTAGACCGGGACGAACAAGCCGACTTCGGCGGCGGCGAACGCATCGTTCGCGGCCGGGGCGCTCGGCGCCGGGTTCGACGGCGCGTGCGGCGTGACGGTGTCAGGCACGGGTTCCCTCCAGGGTCTCGGCGAGGAACGTGGTTCCGCTCCCGCCGGCAACGAGCGCGCCGAGCGAGCCTTCGCCCGCCCAGGCGCCGATCACGGCACGACGCGCGCCGCCCGCGATCGCGTGGGCGGCGGCGCGCAGCTTGGGGCGCATCCCGCCCTGCACGTCCGGATGGGCGAGGGTGCGTTCGATGTCGTTCGCGGCCACGGTCGCGACCACGCGGCCGTCGAGCTTCAGGCCCGGCGTGTCGCTCAACAGCACGAGCGTGCCGGCGTGAAGCGCCGCGGCCAGCGCCGCGGCGAGATCGTCGGCGTTGAGGTTGAGCAGCCCGCCCGCGTGGGCGCCGATGCTCGCGAGCACCGGCGTCACGCCGTCGGCGAGCAGCGCCTCGAGCCGCCGCGGCGCGACGCTCACGACGCGGCCGACCGCGCCGAGCCGCGCGGCATCCGCGTGCGGCGCGATGTCGATGATGCCGCCGTCGGCCGCCGCGAAGCCGAGCGCGTCGACGCCGGCCGCGCGCAGGGCGGCGACGAGCCGCTTGTTGGCGAGCCCCGCGAGCACCGCGGTCGCGACCTCGAGCGTCGCGGGATCGGTGACGCGCAGGCCGTCGTCGAAGCGCGGCTCGATGCCGAGCCGGCTGCACCACGCGCTCACCTCGCCGCCGCCGCCGTGAACGATCACGCACGCGCCGCGGTAGGCCGCGAGCTCGGCCGCGAGCGCTTCCGCCGCGCCCGGCGCCTCGAGCGAGCGCCCGCCGAGCTTCAGGACGAGCGGGCCGCTCACCACGGGCTCCCGTGCGGCGGCAGGCCGGTGGTCTCGGGCCAGCCGAGCATGAGGTTCAGGTTCTGGATCGCCTGTCCGGCCGCGCCCTTCACGAGATTGTCGATCGCCGCGGTCGCGAGCAGCGTGCGGCCGTCGTGGAGCGTGGTGACCGCGAGGTCGCAGCGGTTCGAGCCGCGCACCGCGCGCGTCTCGGGCCACACGCCCGGGGCGAGCACGCGCACGAACGGCTCGCCCGCGTAGCGCTCGGCGTACGCGGCGTGGATCGCCTCCGGCGTCACCGCGTGCGCGAGCGTCGCCGTCGCGGTGAGCAGGATGCCGCGCGCCATCGGCACGAGCTGCGGCACGAAGCCGACCGGGATCGCGTCGCCCGCGACCCGCGCCAGCGCGCGCTCCATCTCGGGCACGTGTGGGTGCGCGGTCCCCGCCTTGTAGATCGACGCGCCGCCCTCGAGCTCGACGAACGACGTCTTGAGCGCGGGCGAGCGGCCGGCGCCGCTGACGCCCGAGAGCGCGGTGATGCTCACCGGGCCGGCGAGCCGGCGCGCCTCGGCGACCGGAAGCAGCGCGAGCAGAGCGGCGGTGGGATAGCAGCCGGGATTGGCGATCCGCGTCGCGCCGGGGATTGCCTCGCGGAACGCCTCGGGCAGGCCGTAGACGTAGTCGGACCCGCCGTCGAACGCGGCGGCGCGGAAGTCCGACGAGACGTCGACGATGCGCCGGGGGTCCTTCGCGAGCGCCGGATGCTCCGCGGCGAGCCCCGCCCACACGCCGTGCGGCAGGCAGCAGACCAGCGTGTCGAACGCGCCCGCCTCGAGCAGCGCAGGGAGCGCGGCGGGCGCCACGACCGCCGGCAGCGTCGCGGCGCGCGGATCGACGCCGGGGAGGAGATCGGCCGCGGGCCTGCCCGCCTGCTCGCGCGAGACCAGCGCCGCGAGCGCGAGCCCCGGATGATCGAGTGCGAGCCTCGCGAACTCCTGGCCCGAGTAGCCGCTCGCGCCGAGCACCGCGATGCGTGCGATCGCGCTCGGCGCGCCGGTCTTGGCCCTCCCGCCCGCGGGCGCGGTGATGCCGGTGAGCGGCGTCACTGCGCCACCCCGCTGCGGCTCGCGAGCTGGTCGAGATGCCGCTTGAACCGCAGCGCGGTCGCGTGCGCGCCCATGATGACGAGCACCGTGTCGTCGCCCGCGACCGAGCCGACGATGCCGTCGAACCCGAGCAGGTCGATCGCGCGCGCCACGCCGTTCGCGTGGCCGGGCGGCGTGCGCACGACCACCAGGTTCTGCGCCACGCGCACCTCGTTGACGAACGCCTTGAGATCGAGGAGCTGGCGGTCGCGGTCGAGCGTCTCGGTGGCGGGGCCGGGGAGCTGGTAGACCGGCCTGCCGCCCGGGCCCGGCCGCTTGCCGACGCCGAGGCTGCGCAGGTCGCGCGACAGCGTCGCCTGCGTCACCGGCACCCGCGCGCGCGCCAGCGCGTGCGCGAGCTCTTCCTGGCTCGAAAACCGCTGCTCACCCACCAGCTGCGCCAGCAGATGGAGCCGCTGCGAACGGATCACGGACCGACCCTCCCGGGAATGAATAACTATTCAGAGTGATGAATAAAACTACAGATTGCCCCCGGGCGCAAGGGGATTCTCGGGCGCCGGCGCCCCCCACCGGCGCGGGGCTCGGCGGGCGCCATACCGCCCGGGGCGTCAGAGCGCGGGCAGGAGGTCGAGCGGACGGGAGAAGCCGACGCTCCAGCGCCCCGCGCCCCCGCCCGGGCCGGTCGCCCAGGCGTGGTCCACGCGCAGCACCATGTCGGGCTCGGGGAGGCCGGGGCGGTAGAGGATCGAGAACCCCGCCTCGCTCCGCCACGCGCCGCGATCGGGCCAGCCGCGGAGGTCGGCCGTGCCGGTCCCGGGCGGCGCGAACGGGTCGCGGCCCCACACGGCGCCGACGCCCAGGAACGCACCGAGCTGGAGCGGCAGAAAGGCGGGGTGCGGGATGTGCGCCAGCGCGAGCACGTCGTCGGCGCCGATCGCGTCGAGCCGGGCGATCGCGAGCCGCGTGCCGCCGAGCGAGGCGTCGGGCAGGCTGCGCAGCGTCTGCGCGCCGCCGAGGTAGAACGAGGCCTGCGGGATCGGATCGCCGTCGAGCCGCCCGTAGCGGATCTGCGGCAGGAGCGACACGTGGCGCGCGACCGGCAGCTCGCCGCCGAGCGAGAGGCGCACGCGCCGGTCGTCGAAGTCGCTGCCGAGCGCGCGGTCGGCGATCGCGACCGCGAGGCCGGCGCGGAGTGGCAGCTTCGGCACGCGCGCGCCGAGGTCGAGCGTGAAGCCGCGCGTCCGGCCGTGCGCGGCGGCGAGATTCCCGGGCGCCAGCAGCGGGCGGCCGTAGAGGTTCCATCGCGACGCGACCGCGAGCGGCGCGTCCACGCGATCCACGAACGCGAGGTTCGCGAACCATCCGGCGCGCTCCAGCTCGGCACGCACCGTGAAGCCGTCGCGCCGCAGGTACTGCTGGCGATCCGATCCGCTCACGAACGCCCGCATGACGCCGAGCAGGCCGTCGTCGCGATCGGGATCCATGACCGCGGTGCGCCGGCCGCCGAGTGCGGCGAGGCGCACGAAGGTTCCGCGGCGGCGCCGCGTGATCGACGTCTCGCCGCCGCCGAGCCAGCGTTTCGCCTCGACGGCGTAGGCGGCGTCCGCGGAAACGCTGACGCGGGAGCGGCGGTCCGAGAGCTCGATCTTCGCGCCGGGGGTCGAGCCGTCGACGCGATCGAACGCGTAGCGCGGCGCGACGCCGACGTGGCGGCCGTGGCGGCCGGGATCCCACGGGCGCATGAGGCGCACCGCGAGCGTGCTGTCGAGCCCGGTCGTGTCGGCGCGCTCGGCGGAGAGGCCGAAGTAGGCGTCGGTCGAGTCCGCGAGTGAATCGAGGAAGCGATGGAGCGTCGAGTCGGGCGCGTCGCCTCCGGTCGCGCCGGCGCGGGCGGGCGGCGCGCCGGGCGCCGCGATCATCGCGATCGCCGCGAGCGCGGCGATCGTCACGGCGCCGCGCGCGATCATCGCGCGCCCGACTCCGAGAAGACCGCGGGCGCGATGCCGCGGTTGATCGCGTAGTCGTCGAACTGGAACGCGACGTCGAACGCGCGACCGAACGTCGGGACCGGGACGACGAACTCGCAGCGCAGCAACACGCGGCGCAGCACCCAGTGGCCGTCCACCTCGCGGCGCTCGATCACGAGACGATCCACGCCCTTGAGCAGGATCGGCACCGGCGAGCGCGCGAACGACAGCTCCTGCCGCACGATCACGAAGTCCTTCGTGTCCACCCAGACGACGCCGTCCGGGTCGTCGCCCGAGACCAGCGAGCGCGGCTCGAAGGCGATACGATAGATGAGGTGGTCGCCGAAGAGCTCGCGGCCGACGATGTGGAAGCGGAAGTCGCCGCGCGCCTCGGGACGGAACGCGAAGTTCACGATGCGCTCGCCGGTGCCGGGGGTGAAGTTCATCGAGGTGTCGTCGTCGGATTCCTTCTTCGCCTTCTTCTCCCAGTGGCGGAGCGTGACGCTGCGCACCTTGTCGGGCTTCTGCTTGTAGACGCGCGCCACGGTCTCCTCGATCATCTCGGCGCGGCGTCCGGCGGCCGCGGGCTTGACGAGCCGCAGCGCGGCGGTGAACGCCACGTCGTGGAGCGCGGAATCGCGGCGCGCCTCGCCGCGGGCGACGCGGTCGAGGATCTCGTCGAGCGTCACGCGCGGCGCGGCGACCAGGACCTCGGGCACCTCGGTGTGCATCGTGTCTTCGATCGCGAGCGTCGGGCCGGAGGCTAAGTGCGACGCGGGGCTTGGCGCCGGGGCGGCGAGGATCACGGCGCACAACGAGAGGGCGGCGAAGGGCATGGGGTCCGAAGCGCGCGGGACGCTAGCATCGGTGCGGCGGCCCCGCAACACGCCGCCACACCTGTGCCGCGGCCACGCCACACCGCCCGCGGCCGGGCCGACACTTGGACGTACCGGCGCGGCGCTCGTGCAAGAATCCGACCGGCATGAGGCGTGCTGCGCTTCCGCTCCGTCATGCGGCGGAGCGTGTGCGCGGTCCACCGCGCCGCACGTCCGGCCGCGATCGGAGTTCGCCACGCCCCAGGAGGGTTCGGTCATGCGTCGTCTCACCGTTGCGACACTCGCGGCGTGGCTCACGCCGCTCTGCATCACGTTGGCCGCCATCGCGTACGCCGGCGAAGCGCCCGGGGTTTCCGCGTTCGCGACGCCCGTCGTCGATCTCACGCCGGCGCCGATCGCGGCGCCCGCGACCACGTTCGATGCGCTGCGCTACCGCCCGCGCCGCTACCGCGAGCCGGGCTACCGGTCGTATCGCTCGAGCGCGGTGAGCCAGATCCACGCCGGGTTCCTCGATCCCACGGGTCCGTCGAGCGCGGGATTCCTGCTGGGATTCCGCGGCGGCCAGCGCGTGGACGACATGGTCGAGCTCGGCCTCGGTGTGGACTGGCGCAACAAGTCGGGGCGCACGACCGAGGTGCTGCAGGAGACGACCGGTCCGGGCGGCGAGCGCATCGTCGTGAGTCGCGAGCTGAGCCGGTACTCGTCGAACCTGTTCCCGGTGCTCGCCTACCTCCAGGTCTCGGGGCCCGACGACATGGGCCTCGTGCCGTACGCGGGATTCGCGGGCAGCTATCAGGCGTTGTTCCTCTCGGCCGAGGACAGCGTCTCCGGCGCGACGTTCGACGCTACGTACACCGGCTGGGGCTGGCAGGCGTGGGCGGGGGCGGCGGTTCCGCTCTCGGGCCGCTCCCGGCTGGTCGGCGAGATCTTCGTCAACAACGCCGATCTCGGCCGCGACGTGCGCGATCCCTCGACCGGCGAGACCTTCCGCGAGACCGTGAGCACCAACGGCGTCGGCGCCCGTTTCGGCGTCAATTGGGGGTTCTAAACTCCCGGTAACACCCGCCTCCCACCCGGGGCCGGCAAATTCTCCGCGCCCCGGTGCAACGATTCGGCGGCCCCGCCCGTCTCATTCGGTGTCATGCCGCCGCGACCCGGTCGGGGCGCGGCATCGCGGGAGGAGGGTTGTGATGAGCCGTCCAAAGATCGGCGCACTCGCGCTGATCGCCGTCGCCGGGAGCATGCTCGCGTTCGAATTCCTGTGCCTCGCGCTCGTCTATCCCGGCGCCGCGCGCGCGATGGCCCGGACGCCGCTCGCCTTCGGCGCGTCGCGGACGTTCCGCACGATGCCGTTCGCGCGCCGCGCGGGGACACTCGGCCTCGGCCGCATCATCGTCCGCGAGCAGCGCCGCTCGGGCGTCGTGATGGTGCGCGAGACCACGGTGTCGCGCGGCGCATGCGACGACTGCGCGAGCGCGCCGTCCCAGGTGCGCGAAGCGGTGATGAGCGCGCTGCGCGAGGCGGTGCTCTAGCGTTCTTGCCGGGTCGGGAGCGCTCCATTAGGCTCGCCCGGCCATGCCACGCAAGTCGCCGCGCTCGCGCCGCAAGCCCGCTCCCGAGCCGCGCCTGCCGGGCAAGAGCCGGCCGCGGGCGGCGCCGGGACGCACGCGATCGTCGCAGCGCGGCGCCAAGGCGCGCGCCGCCCGTCCGCGCGGCGCCAAGGCGCGCGGTACCAAGACCGGGGCCGCGCGAGCCGCATCCGCCCCGCGCCACGCCATGCAGGGCGCGCGCGTGCGGTCCGGGACCTCGGGACGCCGCACGACGCTGCGCTCGCGGCCCGCGGGCCGCGCGCGCGCGCGCTTCCGCCCGCCCGAGCCCGCGCGCGTCCGCGCGATCCTCGAGATCCTGAAGACCACCTATCCCGACTCCCGCACCGCGCTCGATTTCGCGAGCCCGCTCCAGCTCCTGATCGCCACGATCCTCTCGGCGCAGTGCACCGACGCGCGCGTCAATCAGGTGACGCCGGTGCTGTTCGCGCGCTATCCGGACGCCGCCTCGCTGGCGGCGGCCGATCGCGGCGAGCTCGAGCGCATCATCCAGTCCACCGGGTTCTTCCGGAACAAGGCGAAGGCGATCCTGCGCTGCACCGCCGACATCATGGCGCTCCACGGCGGCGAGGTTCCGCGCACGCTCGAGGCGCTGACCGCGCTCCACGGCGTCGGCCGCAAGACCGCGAACGTCGTGCTCGGGAACGCCTTCGGCATCCCGGGCGTGGTCGTGGACACGCACGTCGGGCGGCTCGCGCAGCGCCTCGGCCTCACGCGCGAGCGCGATCCGGTGCGGATCGAGTTCGCGCTGATGGAGATCCTGCCGCGCGAGACGTGGACGATGTTCTCGCACTGGCTGATCCTGCACGGCCGCCGCGTGTGCGTCGCGCGCAAGCCGCGTTGCTCCATCTGTCCGCTCGCCGTCCACTGCCCGCGCATCGGTGTCGCCGCCTCGGCCTGACGTGATCGCGCCCGCGCGTCCCACCCATCGCGCAGTCCCGGCGCCGGCGGTCGCGGCACTCGTGGCCGCGTGGCTCGCGTGTGCCGCGCTCCCCGTGGCCGCGGGCACGGACGCGCCGCTCCTCTCGGGCCACGAGAGTGTGGCGGCCGGCGACGACGCGACCGGCTTCCTCATCAATCCCGCCGCCGGTGGGCTGCGCTATCCCGACGAGCTGCTGCTGACGCTCACCGATTTCGAGCCGAGCGGCCGGCTCTACCGCGGCGCGTGGGTGCGGCAGTCGATCGGGCTCTCGACGTCGATCGTCGAGGGCGGCGTGCGCACGTACGGCGTCACGTTCCACGGCGGCACCGAGTCCATGCGGGCGGGCCTCGGCATCACCACGCTGCGCGCGCCCGCGAACGGCGGCCACACCACCGACTACGCGTTCGGCCTGCTCGCGCATCCCAGGCCGTGGTTCGCGTGGGGCGCGGTCGCCGACCACCTCACGCGCCCGAGCGTCCTCGGCGTGCGCTTCGACCGCGACTACCGCCTCGGCGTCGCGGTGCGCCCGCTCGCGATCCTGACCCACGCGAGCGAGGCGCGCGCCGCGATGCTCACGCTCTCGGCCGACGTGGCCGACGACGAGCACGCGCCGCTCAAGGCCTCGCGGCTCCGCTTCGGCGCCGAGATCGAGCCGGTGCCGGGCCTGCTGCTGCGCGGATCGCTCGAGGATCACGGCGGATTCCGACTCGGCATCGGGCTCCTCGGCGTGCACATGGGCTACCACGGCAGCCGCGCGTGGGGCGGCGACGATCGCATCCTCGCGACCACGCACGCGGTCTCGCTCCACTCGGGCGAGGACCGCACCGTGCTCGCCGCGGGCGAGCGGCGGATCGCGGTGGTGCCGCTCGCCGGCGTGCTCGGCGACGACGCGATCGGGGGTTTCTCGATCCTCGACGGCGGCGAGCGCACCGAGCCGGTGCGTCCGATCCACGAGACGCTCGAGCGCGCGCTCCGGGATCCGCGCACGCGCGGCGTGCTGCTCGAGCTGGGCGGCGTCACCAACATGGCGCAGCTCGAGGAGCTGCGCCCGCGCATCGCGCGTCTGCGCGAGGCCGGGAAACCGGTGGTCGCCTACCTCGAAGCGGGCGGCGGGCGTGGCGATCTGTACCTCGCCTCCGCGTGCGACCGCGTGTTCGCGACCGACGAGGCGCTGTTCGAAGGACTCGGACTGCGCGCCGAGCGGCGCTACTACCGCGGCCTGCTCGCCGAATGGGGCGTGCGCGTCGACCGGAGCTCCTACGGCAGGTACAAGTCGGCGTATCGCAACTTCAGCGCCGACTCGACGTCGCCCGCCGACCGCGAGGCGATCGAGCGCTCGCTCGATGTGTCGCAGGAGCTGTTCGTCTCGGCGGTCGCCGCCGACCGTCGCATGGACCGCGCGCGGTTGCTCGCGATCCTGGACGGCCGCCACTGGTCGAGCGCCGATCTCGAGGCCGCGGGGCTGATCGACTCGGTCGGCTACCGCGAGCAGGCGCTCGCGACGCTCGGCGCGATGACCGGCCTCGGCGCCCGCCCGCCGACGGTGGATCTCTCGCGCGCGCCGGCCGCGCGCCGCGCGTGGGCGACGCCGTCGCCGATCGCGGTCGTCTACGCCGCGGGCGCGATCGACGTCGGCGAGAGCGGCGGCGATCTGCTGATGGGCCCGTACATGGGCTCGGCGACGGTGACGGCGCAGCTCGAGCGCGCGTTCCGGCGTCCCGACGTGCGCGCGGTCGTGCTGCGCGTCGAGAGCCCCGGCGGTTCGGGGCTCGCGTCGAACTTGATCGACCACGCGGTGCAGCGGCTCAAGCGCGAGACGCGCAAGCCTCTGATCGTCTCGATGGGCTCGGTCGCGGCGAGCGGCGGCTATTACATCGCCGCGCACGGCGACGCGATCTTCGCCGACCGCTACACGCGCACCGGCTCGATCGGCGTGCTGACGATCAAACCGTCGTTCGAGGGCTGGTACGCAAAGCACGGCGTGCGCGAGGACGACTTCGAGCGCGGCCGGTACATGCGCGGCACGTCGTTCGCGCGCGACTGGGACGCCGAGATCCAGGCGCACGCCGACTCGTCGATCTTCGACTACTACCGCGGCTTCGTCGCGAAGGTCGCCGAGGGACGCGGGCTCGCGTGGGCCGCCGTGGACTCGGTGGCGCAGGGCCGCGTGTGGATGGGCGAGGACGCGCGCGACCGCAGGCTGGTGGACGCGATCGGCGGCCTCGAGGCCGCCGTCGCCGAGGCGCGGCGACGCGCCCGCGTCCCCGAGGGCGAGACGATCCGGCTCGCCGAGTACCGGCGCCCGCAGGGCGGGCTGCTCGCGCGGCTGATCGGCCGGACGATGAGCGGCGTCTGGGCGCGGACGTTCCATCTGCCCGCGCCGGGCGGGATCTACTACCTCTCGGATGAAGCCATCGCGGACTGACCGCCGGCGCGGGTCACCGCGATCGGCGGCTTCACCCGCGCCCGCCGATCGCGCCCGGCGCGCCGACCGCGACGCGCCGCCGCCCGCGATCGCCGATGACGCGGCGGAGCGCGGCGCGCGGGCCCTGCTCGCGACGCTCGCGGCGCTCGCGGTGTTGCGCGCCGCGTTCGCGTACGCCCCGGGCACGTGGCTCTGGCCGCTCATCGTCATGCGCTTCCTCACGCCCGCGGCCGCGTGGGGACCGTGGGGGATCGCGGCCGCGGTGCTCGTCCCGCCGCTCGCGCGGTTCGTGCTGCCCGCGTTCGCCGCCGCGGGCGAGATGATCGCGCGGCGCGCGGCGCTCGCCGCGTTCGCGTGGGCGGCGGCGGCGGCGGTCCTGGTCGCGCTGCTGCCCGATCAGGTGCGCTTCGTCGGCGACTTCCTGCTCCGCCAGGGCACGGTCGAGGTGATCGAGCAGCCGGCCGTGTTGTTTCCGCAGGCCCTGCCGCTCGACGTTTTCCTGCACTACACGGTGCCGCTGCAGATCACCGCGACGCATCTGCTCGACGCCAACGGCGCGGCGCGGCTCCTGGGCGCGATCGAGGCGGCGCTGCTCGCGGCGCTGGCGGTCGCGTTCGCGCGCGCGCTCGCGCTGCGAGGCGCCGCGGCGTGCGCGTGCGCCGCGGTCGTGCTCTTCGGCGGTTACCTCGGCATGTTCACCGGGTTCAGCAAGGCGTTCGCCGAGATGTGCGTGCTGATCGCGCTCATCGGCGTGAGCGCCGTCCGCGCGCTGCGCACCGGACGCGGGCTGCTGCCGCTCGGAATCGCCGCCGCGATCGCGATCGCGCTCCACCGTTCGGCGCTCGGCGTGCTGCCGGCCGTGGCGCTGGT
>JACOSV010000014.1 GCA_016178725.1 Candidatus Eiseniibacteriota bacterium | reverse complement strand
GCCGCCATCGTGGTCATCATGATCGGGCGGAAGCGGATGCTGCACGCCTGGACGATCGCGTCGCGCGCGCTCATGCCCTCGTTGCGCTCGGCGTCGAGCGCGAAGTCGATCATCATGATCGCGTTCTTCTTCACGAGGCCGATGAGCATGATGATTCCGACGAACGCGTAGATGCTCAAGTCGGTGCGGAAGACGAGCAGCGTGAGCAGCGCGCCGAAGCCCGCGAACGGCAGCCCCGAGAGGATCGTGAGCGGGTGGATGAAGCTCTCGTAGAGGATCCCGAGCACGAGGTAGATGACGAGCACCGCGAGGATCAGCAGCCACAGCAGCCCCTGCTGGCTCGCCTGGAACGCCTGCGCGGTGCCGAAGAAGCTGCCGGTGACGGTCGCCGGCAGGATCTCACGCGCGGCGCGCTGGATCGTGTTCACGGCCTCGCCGAGCGACGTGCCGGGCTTCGTATTGAACGAGATCGTCACCGCCGGGATCTGGCCCTGGTGGTTGATCGAGAGCGGCCCGATCGTCGGCGCGAGACGGGCCACCGCCTCGAGCGGCACCAGCGACCCGTCGCGGCTCGCGACGTAGAGCTGGCGCAGCGCCGAGATGTCCTGCTGGAACTGCGGCATGAGCTCCATCAGCACCCAGTACTGATCGTTGGGCGTGAAGATGGTCGAGACCTGGCGCGATCCGTACGCGTCGTAGAGCGTGGTCTCGATCTGTTGTGCGCTGACGCCGAGCTGGGCGGCGCGCTCGCGGTCGATGGTGACACTCACCTGCGGGTTCTTGATCTGCAGATCGCTGGTCACGTCCTGCAGGCCCGGGTCGTCCTTGAGCCGCGCGAGCAGCGCTTCCGAGCCGCCGTAGAGCGCGTCGATGTCCGAGCTCTGGAGCGTGTACTGGTACTGGCTCTTCGCCCCGCGACCGCCGATGTTGATCGACGGCGGGTTTTGCAGGTAGACGCGGATGCCCGGGATCGCGCCGAGCTTGGGCTGCAGGTCCTTAATGATCTCGTCGGCCGACAGCCGCCGCTGGTTGCGCGGCTTGAGGTGCATGATCAGACGCCCCGCGTTCGAGCCGCCGACCGATCCGCCGCCGCCCTGCCCGACCGACGACATGAAGTCGAGGATGTTCGGATCGCGCGAGATGATATCCGCGATCTGCCGCTGGTGCGTGACCATCGCGTCGAACGACGTGCCCTCGATGGTCTCGGTGTTGGCGGTGATGCGCCCGGTGTCCTCGCTCGGGATGAAGCCCTTAGGCACCCACATGAAGAGCAGCACGGTGCCGACGAGGATCGCGGCCGAGAAGGCGAGCGCGGTCCGGCGGTGGTCCATGACCCACGCGAGCGTGCGCTCGTAGAAGCCGAGCGCGCGCTGGTAGAAGTTCTCGATCGCCTGCCATGCGCGCCCATGACGCCCGGCGTGCTCGACCGTGAGGAAGCGGCTGCACAGCATCGGCGTGAGCGTGAGCGAGACGAATCCCGACACCAGGATCGCGATGCTGATCGTGATCGCGAACTCGTTGAAGAGTCGCCCGAGCAGGCCGCCCATCAGCAGCACGGGGATGAACACGGCGACGAGCGAGAGCGTCATGGACAGGATGGTGAAGCCGATCTCGCGCGAGCCGTCGAGCGCCGCCTCGAGCGGCGGCTTGCCCATCTCCATGTGCCGGTGGGTGTTCTCGAGCATGACGATCGCGTCGTCCACGACGAAGCCGACCGAGAGCGTCAGCGCCATGAGCGAGAGGTTGTCGAGGTTGAACCCGAGCTTGTACATGAGCGCGAACGTGCCGATCACCGACAGCGGCAGGGCGAGGCTCGGGATCACGGTCGCCGGGACGTTGCGCAGGAAGAGGAAGATCACCATCACGACCAGCGCCAGCGTCAGGAGCAGCGTGAACTTGACGTCGCGCACCGACGCGCGGATCGAGTACGCGCGGTCGTAGAGCGTGTAGATCTCGACCGAGGCGGGGAACTGCGGCTTGAGCTGATCGAGCAGCCCGAGCACCGCGTCGGCGACCTCGACGGTGTTCGTGCCCGGCTGGCGCTGGATCGCGAGCACGATAGCGCGCTGACCGCGGTACCAGCTCGCGACCTTGTTGGTCTGCACGTCGTCGAGCACCTGACCGAGATCGCGCAGCCGCACGGGCGCGCCGTTCCGTTCCGCCACGACGATCGCGCCGAAGTCGGCGGCGTTGCGCAGCTGGCCGTTCGCCTGCACGGTCGCGGTGCGCTGCGGCCCCCACAGGATGCCGGTCGGCAGGTTGACGTTCGCGGTGGCGATCGCGTCGGTCACCGCGCCGATCGGGATCTGCAGCGACGACAGCGCGCGCGGATCGAGCTGGATGCGGACCGCGTACTTCTGCCCGCCGTACACCGAGACCTGCGCGACGCCCTTGATGGTCGAGAGACGCTGCGCCAGCACGTTCTCGGCGTAGTCGTCGAGCTGCGAGAGCGGGAGCAGCTTGGAGACCAGCGCGAGATAGAGGATCGGCTGGTCGGCGGGGTTCACCTTCTGGTACGAGGGCGGCAGGATGCCGGCCGGCAGCGAGCGCAGCGTCTTGGCGATCGCGGCCTGCACGTCCTGCGCCGCGGCGTCGATGTTGCGATCGAGCGTGAACGTGAGCGTGATGCCGGTCGATCCCTGGCTGCTCGACGACGTCATCGCGTCCACGCCGGCGATGGTCGTGAACTGCTTCTCGAGCGGCGTCGCGACCGCGGACGCCATGGTCTCCGGCGAGGCGCCGGGCAGCGCCGCGTTGACCGAGATGGTCGGATAATCCACGTTCGGCAGGTCGCTCACCGGCAGCTGCACGTACCCGACGATGCCGAACAGCAGCACGCCGATCATGATCAGCGTGGTGGCGATCGGCCGCCGGATGAACAGGGAGGAGAGGTTCATGACGCCGGCTGCATCCCCCTGCGGACGACGACGCGCGATCCCGGCGACAGCCGCAGCTGCCCGTCGGTGACGACGATCTCGCCGGGCTTGATCCCGCGCGCGACGACCGCGAGATCATCCACGGTGCGCTCGATCGCGACCGGGCGCGGCGTGACGGTCGAGTCGGCGTTCATCACATAGACGTACGAGCCCTGCTGCCCGTTCGTCACGGCCGGGGCGGGGACGACCGTGGCGCCCGCCTCGACGTAGAGCACGAGCCTTACGTCCACCATCTGCCCGGGGACGAGCTGGCCGTCGCGGTTGGCGAACTCGCCCTTGAGCAGCAGCGTGCCGGTCGCCGCGTCCACCGCGTTGTCCACGAACACGAGACCGCCCGAGAGATCCGTCGAGTCGCTCACCGTCTGCCGGATCTCGACGCTCGGACGCCCGCGGCGGTAGCGCTGGACGAGCGGCACCGACTGCTCGGGCACGGTGAAGCGCACGCGCACCGGGCGGACCTGATTGATCGTCACCAGGGGATCGGTGGTCCCGGCCTTCACGTAGTCGCCCGCGTGCACCATCAGACGCCCGCTGCGTCCCGAGATCGGCGCGCGGATGCTGGCGTAGGCGAGGTCGAGCCCGGCGCTCGCCGCCACCGCCGAGTCGGCGCGCACGGTCGCGGCCAGCGATTCCCACGCGCTGCGCCGTTGATCCCAGTCCGCCTGCGAGATCACGTTCTGCTCGAAGAGCCGGCGCGCGCGCTCGGCGTCGTTGCGCGCCGCCGATTCCTGCGCGCGGTCCTTCGCAAGCGTCGCGGCGGCGCGGTCGTACACGGCGCGCAGCGGACGCGGATCGAGCTGGAACAGCACGTCGCCCTGCCGCACCTCCTGCCCCTCGCGGAACGCGACCCGCGTCACGACGCCGCCCACCTGCGATCCGACCGCGGCGGTCTCGACCGGCTCGACCGTGCCGGTCGAGGTGAGCGTGAACGGCACCGCGCGCCGCTCGGCCTTCGCGACCGTGACGGGAACCCGCGGCGCGCGCGCGCGGGCGTTGCCGCCGGCGCAGCCGGCGAGCGCGAGGACGGCGATCGCCCCGCCAAGGAGGATCGATCGGGAGAACGATGGGGCGTCACGTGCGGTTCGACTGGGGAGCGGCATGGTGGCGCGAAATCCTCGGGGCGGTTCGCGGGCCGGCGGGCCGGGTCGAGGCCGTCGGGCGGGGACGGCCGGACAGTCTAACCGATCGACCGGCGCCGCCATGTCGAGGGCGTGACAAGGAACGCCGCGCCGGGGAGCCGGTTACGCCCGTTCGTCGAGCGGCCGTCGCGGCGGCGCCGTGGCGCGGTCGGGAGGCCGGCGCGGGGTGATACGCTGCGCTCGCCCAACCCTTTGCCGCCCGATGACGACCAAGAGACGACGAGACCCACTGGGACCGGAGAACTCCGGAATGACCGCAGACGCCGACCTCGTCGAGGCGGTGGTGTCCGATGGCGACGAGGTGGCGTTCCGGGAGCTGTACCGGCGTCATACTCCGCGTCTCTATCCGCTCGTGTTGCGGCTGGTGGGCGGCGCCGAGATGGACGCCGAGGACGTCGTTCAGGAGGCATGGATCCGCGCCGCGGCAGGGCTCAAGCGGTTCCGCGGCGATTCGAGCTTCGGAACCTGGCTGATCGCGATCGGGCTCAACGCCGCGCGCGATCACCTGCGGCGCCGCGGACGCTGGGGCGGGATGGAGGACGTGGACCAGATCGAGATCGCGGTGCCGCCCGCGATGCACGGACACCGCGTGGACCTCGAGCGCGCGATCGGCATGCTGCCGCCCGGCTGCCGCACGGTGCTCGTGCTCCACGATGTCCAGGGCTTCACGCACGAGGAGATCGCCCGGCAGCTCGGGATCGCGGTCGGCACGTCGAAGAGCCAGCTCTTCGCGGCGCGGCGCACGGTCCGCGGGCTGCTGGATGAAACGAGGGAGAAGACTCATGCACGACCGGGATGACGAGCTGACCGCGGCCGAGGAACGCGCCTACGCCGAGCTCGCGCGCGAGGCGATGCCGAGCCGCATGCTCGAGGAGCGCGTGGTGTCCGAGCTGCGCGCGCGGGGCGTGCTGGGCTGGCGCACGGCGCAGCGGCACGGATGGCGCCGGCTCCAGACGGCCACCGCGGCCGCCGCCAGCTTCGCGCTGTTCGCGAGCGGGCTCGCGGTGGGCCAGTGGCTCGGCGCGCGCCACACCGCCGACGCGATGCTCAAGCTGCAGCGGCAGGATTCGGCCACCGCCGCGGCGGCCGTGCAGCGCACCGGATCGGCGTATCTCTCGGCACTCGGCGCGCTGGCGCAGGCATCGTCGTCGGCCGACCCGAAGGAGGTCGCACGGGCGCGCCAGGCGGCGCAGAGCGTGCTGCATCAGGCCGCCGACGAGATGGTGCGGCTCGCGCCCGACGATCCGGTGTCGGCGCAGATCCTCAAGGGTCTCGATCGCGCGCAGGTGCAGGCAACCACGGCGTCGACCAGGCCCGACAAGCAGCACTTCGTGTGGTTCTAGGGACGGAGGCACGGGAAGCATGAATCGCTCGACCATGATTCGCAGCTTCGCGACGCAGACGGCCTGCGCGATCGCCCTGCTGGCCGCCGCGGCTTGCGCGGCCGGCGCGGCCGACGATCCGACGCCCGCTCCGCCCGCAACCCCCGCGCCCGCGCCGGTGGCGCGCACGCGCGCCTACTACATGCGCGTGCCGGTGGCGCCCGAGCCGCCGACGCCCGCCGCGGCGCCCGAGCCCGAGATGGCGCCGGGCCGCGTGCTGCCGCGCGGCTGGTTCGGCTTCGGCTTTCAGTGCGACAACTGCACCGCCAACCGCGAGTCCAACGATTCGGTCGCGGTGTGGACGTTCGGCTCGCGCCCGCGCGTCTACCTCGTGACCGCAGGGAGCCCGGCGGCGCGCGCCGGCCTCCTGCGCGGCGACGTGATCACGCAGATCGACGGTGTGCCGATCGACAGCGAGGAGGGCGGGCGCCTGTTCGGCAACATCCGGCCCGGCCAGTCGGTGCGCTGGACGCTGCAGCGCGGCGCCGCGGTCCGCACCGCGGTCGCCACCGCTGAGGAGCGCCCCGAACGCCTGGCGCAGGTTCGGGCCTACGACCAGGTGCGCCAGGCGCTGACGCGGCTCAACGAGACCACCGACCTGCGCCGCATGCGCGTCGAGCTCGAGCGCCTGAACGAGCGCATCGCGATGCTCAAGGTGGAGAGCGCCATGCCGCCGATGCCGGTCATGCGCCGCGTCACGTCGCGCCAGCTGCGCTACGCGGGCGTCGTGGGCTGCACCGAGGTCGAGGTACGTGGCACCAGCGGCGTGATCGTGAGCGAGAGCGACGACAAGAACGAGGTCGTGATCAACACGGGCGAGTCGGTCGTGGTGATCCGCGTGCCGCCCGGCGCGCGCGTCGAGAAGAAGAAGGAGAAGTAGGGCCGGCTGGCATCGCGCGCGTTCCTTCCGCTATCGTCGCCGCATGACTCCGTTCCGTCGTCCGCATTCCGGCCCCGTCGCCCTCCTCATCGCGCTGATCACCGTGCTGGCGTGGCCCGGGACATCGCATCCCGCCGCCGGTCCGCCCGCGTTCACCGCGATGGAATCGCCCGCGAGCGGCGCGTCGTACGAGCCGAACATGGCCGTCGGCCCCGACGGGCGCGTGTGGATCAGCTGGCTCGAAGACGAGACCGCCCACGCCCGGGCGCTGCGCATCGCGCGGCTCGAAGCTCCGCAGTGGGGCAACCCGATCGACGTCGTCTCCGGTGATTCGCTGCTCGGCGTCAGCGTCGACGTGCCCGCGATCCTGCCGATGGGCGGCGTGCGGCTCGTCGCGATCTATCCGTGGAAGAGCCCGAAGGGCGAAGGCCATGACGTGCGGATGTCGCAGACGCTCACCGCCGGTGCGATCTGGCTTCCGCCGGTGGTCGCGAATCGCGACGCGACGCCCACCGACCACGGCTTCGCGTGCCTCGCCGCCGACACGCTCGGCGCCCGCGCCCTGTGGCTCGACGGCCGCAAGTCGCTGGTGACCGACGCCGCCGGCCACGCGCAGGTGCTCGAAGAGGGCACGGCGGACATGGCGCTTCGCACCGCGGTGCTGACGCTCGAGAACCGCCTCGCCGACGAGGGAGAGGTCGATCCGCGCGTCTGCGATTGCTGCCCGACCACCGCGGTGACGACGACGGCGGGCCCGATCGTCGCCTACCGCGACCGGGGTCCCCGCGAGATCCGCGACATCTCGGTCTCGCGGCTCGACCACGGCGCGTGGACCGCGCCGGCGGCCGTGCACGGCGACGGGTGGAAGATCGCCGGCTGTCCGGTCAACGGGCCCGCGCTGTCGGCGGTGGGCGATCGCGTGGCGATCGCGTGGTTCACCGGCGCGCTCGACACGGCGCGCGTGCTGGTCGCGTTCTCGAGCGACGGCGGCGCCCATTTCGGCGCGCCGGTGCGCGTGGACGCGGGTGCGGCCCTCGGCCGTGTCGCGGTCGCGGCGCTCGACGACGGCGGCGCGATGGTGGTCTGGCTCGAGGGCGGAAAGACGCCGCGATTGCGGGCGCGGCGCGTCGGCGCCGACCGCGTCGCCGGGCCCTCGGGTACGGTGGCGACGTTCACGGGCGGGCGCGGCACCGGCATCCCGCGCATCGTTCAGGCCGGCGGCGCGCTGGTGGTCGCGTGGACCGAGGGCGGCGTCGTGCCGCGGGTCCGGACCGCGATCGCCCGCGTCGAGTACGACCCCGGACATTGAGCGCATCGTGAGCATCCGCGTGCGCGCCGCCGCCGTCGCGGCGGCGACGATGATCGCCGCCCTCGCGCCACTCCTCGGCGCGGCGCCCCGACCCGCGACGCCGGCGCGCGCCGCCGACACGCGCGCCGCGGCCGCGAGCATGCCGGTGCGCGAATGGCGGCGCCGGCACGAGAGCGAGATCCTCCACGAGTTCGCGCGGCTGCTCGCGATCCCCGACGTTGCCGCCGACTCCGCGAATCTGCGCCGCAACGCCGACACGCTGATCGCGATGCTCGAGCGCCGCGGCCTGCGCGCCCGCCGGCTCGAATCACCCGGCAGCCCGCCCGCGATCCTGGGCGAGCTCGCGACGCCGGGTGCGGCGCGCACGCTGATCATCTACGCCCACTACGACGGCCAGCCGGTGGTCGCCCGCGACTGGGCGGGCGGCGATCCGTGGCGCCCGGTCCTGCGCGACCGTCCGGTGGAATCCGGCGGGCGCGAGATCGCGCTGCCCGCGACGGGCGAGACCGCCGATCCCGAGGCGCGGCTCTACGCGCGCGCCGCGGGCGACGACAAGGCGCCGATCATCGCTCTGGTCGCCGCGCTCGACGCATTGCGCGCGACGCACGCGCGGCCCACCGTGAACCTCAAGGTCTTCCTCGAGGGCGAAGAGGAGGCCGGCTCGCCCCATCTGCGCGACATGCTCGAGCGCCACCGCGACGCGCTTGCGGGCGACGCGTGGGTGTTCTGCGACGGGCCGGTGCATCCTTCGCGCGCGCTCCAGCTCGCGTTCGGCGTGCGCGGATCGCTCGGCCTCGAGCTCACGGTCTACGGGCCGGTGCGCGCGCTCCACAGCGGGCACTACGGCAACTGGGCGCCCAACCCGATCGCGCTCATGAACGAGCTGCTCACCAGCATGCGCGACGCCGACGGCCGCATCCTGATCCCGGGATACGACGCCGACGTGCGGCCGGTGACGGACGGCGAGCGCGCGGTGATGGCCGCGGTGCCCGATCCCGACGCGGCGCTGCGCGACGAGCTCGAGCTCGGCGCGACCGAGGCCGGGAACGCGCGGCTCATCGAGCGCCTGATGCTGCCGGCGATCAACTTCCGCGGCGTGCGCGCGGGCGGCGTAGGCGAGACGGCGACCAACTCGATCCCCGTCGACGCGCGCGCCTCGATCGATTTCCGGATGGTGCCCGATCAGACGCCCGCGGGCGTCACCGCGAAGGTCGAGGCGTTCCTGCGCGGGCGCGGCTGGTGGATCGTCCACGAAACGCCCGACGCTGCGACCCGTCGCGCGCACGCGCGCATCGTCCGGCTCGACTGGAGCGGCGGCTATCCCGCGTACCGCGCGCCGCTCGACCTGCCGTTCGCTCGCGCGCTCCACGAGGCGATGGAGGCGTCGCTCGGGCGCCCGGTGCTCCGCGTGCCGACGCTCGGCGGAAGCCTGCCGCTCCATCTCTTCGGCGACGTGCTCGCAGTGCCGGTGATCGTGCTGCCGATCGCGAACCACGACGACAATCAGCATGCGGCGAACGAGAACCTGCGGCTCGCGAACCTGTGGGACGGGATCGACGTCTACGCCGGCCTGCTGACGCGCCTCGGCCCGCTCTGGCGTTAGCGTCCCGCGATGTGTCGTACTCGCGGTGCGCCCGAGGAGCGGCGCAGCCAGGGATGGCGGAGCCGCGACTGGATGCAGCGAGGCGGAGCTGGATGCGGAGCCGAGCGTGCCGCGATGAGCGACACATCGCGGGACGCTGTTCCCGCGTGATACCGTGCGGCGGACCGTGACCACCACGCCCACCCGGCTCGACTTCGTTCAGCAGGCCAACGCCGCCTACATCGAGGCGCTCTACGAGCGCTACCGGCGCGATCCCGCCTCGGTCCCCGAGGAGTGGGCGCTGTTCTTCGCCGGGTTCGATCTCGCCGGACAGCGCGGGGCGCCGGCCGCCGGCGCGGGCGGCATCGCGGAGCTCATCCGGCGCTGGCGCGCGGACGGCCACCGCGCCGCGCACCTCGATCCGCTCGGGGATCCGCCGCCGCTCCTCCCGTCGCTCGATCCCGGCGATCTCGGATTCGGCGAGGCGGACCTGGCGGCGCCGGCCGATCCGCGGCCGTTCCTCGCCGCCCGGTTCACCGGAACGCTCGGCGATCTCATCGCCCTGCTGCGCGAGACCTACGGCGGCACACTCGGCGCCGAGTGCATGGTCGAGGACGCCGGCCGGCGCGAGTGGCTGCTCGAGCGCATGGAGCGTTCGCGCAACCGTCCCGACCTCGAGCCCGCCGACCGCGTGCGCATCCTCCGCCAGCTGCGCGCCGCGGACGCGTTCGAGGAGTTCCTGCACGTCAAGTACGTCGGGCAGAAGCGCTTTTCGCTCGAGGGCGCGGCGACGCTGGTCCCGATGCTCGACGCGCTGATCGAGCGCGCCGGCGCGCTCGGCGTCGAGCAGATCGCGCTCGGCATGCCGCACCGCGGCCGGCTCAACGTGCTCGCCAACGTGATGATGAAGCCGCTCGAGGTGATCTTCGGCGAGTTCGAAGAAGGGCACGCGCCGGGCGAGGCCTACGGGCACGGCGACGTGAAGTACCACCGCGGTTACCAGGCGTGCCACGCGACGCGCGCCGGCCGCAGCGTGCACAT
>JACOSV010000055.1 GCA_016178725.1 Candidatus Eiseniibacteriota bacterium | reverse complement strand
TGGCGGCGGATCTCGCGGACGCGGGCTTCCACCTCGGGCTTCTGCGCCATCGGACACTCCCTTCGGTAGTCGGTTCTACCGCAGAAGTCTCCCTTATCTCAGACCTTGACCGTGTCCCACTTACGCTGACACGAAACACCGCGCAGTCCCCTAGCTTCGACCGCGTGAATCAAGGCTGATCCTCCTGCGACGGCCCAGTGCCCCAAGCAATTTGAGAGCGCCGGGCTGGTCTGTTTCTGCCACGCCAACAGCGCGGACAGCCCGAACCGCACCTTCCTGCTAAAGGGTGCAGTCCGCGCGCCTCACTTCCTAATCTCGTCCCGCCTCTGCCCAGCATCATCGGGCCCTCGCAGCGCCTGCCCCGCTACCTCAGTCAGCTCGAAGTCCGGGCGTTCTTCTTGGGCGTCAGGAACCTTCGCGACCGCACCCTCTTCGCGCTGATCTACCACTACGGGCTGCGCGTGGGGGAGGTGGCCCTGTTGCGCCGCGAAGACGTGGACCTCGATCGCGGCCGGATCGTCATCAAGCGCCTGAAGGGTGGGGCTTGGACGGAGCAGCCGCTCTTCTCCGCCACCGCGCGGCTGCTCCGCCGTTACCTCGCTGAGCGCGACGTGGCACCAAACGATCCGCTCTTCCGCGGTCGCCTCGGCGCGCTGAAGAAGCGCCAGATCCAGTCGCTGTTCGTCCGCTACCGCGACCTCGCTGGTCTCGACCGCCGCTACACCTGCCACGGCCTCCGGCACTCGATCGCCACGCATCTCCTCGATGCCGGCGTCGCCCTCGAGTTCGTCCAGGACCACCTCGGCCACCAGTCGATCCGCTCGACCTCGATTTACGCCCGCGTCACCCACCAGCATCGCGTCGCGCTTTTCCGTGAGCTCGAGCGCTCGCCGTGGATCGTCCAGCCGGGCGCCCGACAGAAGCCCGCAACGACGCACGCCGCCTCCGGAGAAGGGAGCCTGCCATGAATCACCAAGCCGTCACGCTCACGCTCATCACCCTGGCCCTGGTCGGGTGTTCGAAATCGAATCCACCGCCGACTGCGCCACCGCCGGACAACCCCACGCCCCCGAGCATGACCTGCACGGCGAACTGGCCGACCACTCCATCGACGATCGTCCTGACCGCGCCCGCCGAAAATCTGGTCGTGACCAATCTGTGGGTGAGCGTCTCCCATCCGCCCAACGGTGGCGGGTCCCAGCTCGACACCGACCTGCCCGTCGGCAGCGAGCTGCGCGCCGGGGTGCCACAGACCGTCGACATCACCACCTACGCCGGCACGAGCACGCCTTACGCCTGGCAGCAGGGCGACGCGCATGTCGTACGGGTGACGGTCAACCGGTCCGGCCAGTCCACCCACTTCACGCTCTACCTGCTTCGTGATTGATGACCGCTACTCGCCGTGGATCGCTTCGCTGCAAGGCATCAAGCCGCGCCCTCGATAGAGGTCGCAACCGCCACCACTACCCCCAAAGAGGAGGTATCCCCATGACCCCGCCGCTTCGCTTCCTTCCCGCGCTGATTGCCCTGATCACCTTCGCCGTGCCACCCGCATCTGGCGCGGACACGCCCGACAGCGCCGCGACCCCGACCACGCGGCCCACGGCCGAGTCCCCGATGCGACCCAACTGGTTCTACTACCTCAAAGGCGATGAGCTCGTGCGCGTGGATGCCACCCCGCTCGAATCGCGGGAATCGGTCGGCGCCGGGGATGTCGCCGCCGGCCTGCTGTGGGGTGGCGGTGGCAAGACCTGGATGACGCTGCCTGGGGCCACGAGCGAGATCCACATCGCCGAGGCGAAGCCGCGCTTTCGCATGGCCACCGAGCGGGTGGCGGCGCTGATGATTCGCCTGGCGCCGTTCGAAGTGCGCAAGGACAAGCGCTGGGCGCAGACCGACCGGGGGCGGCAGCAGGCGTTCTTCAAGAAGCCCGTCCCGCTCGACGTCACCAAGATCAGCGACGGTCTCTATGAGATTACCCCGAGCAAGCCCCTCGACCCGGGGGAGTACGGGTTCGCCCTGAGCGCCGGCGGACCGGTGACGGACTTCACGATCGTGGCACTTAAGGACAAAAAGTCCGAGTAGTGGCCCCGAATGACTTGCACGTGAACAGTCGCCTGTGGCTTCCTCGCGCCGCGATCCAATGCCGGATCGCCCCTGGACACGGAGGGAACCATGGCGAAGAAGAGGAAGCGACGCACCCGCTATACGACTGAACAGCGCACCAAGATCCTGGCAGCCGCCAAGAGCGAAGGTCTGACCGCGACGGCAGTCCAGAAGCGCTTCGGCGTTACCCCGGTCACTTACTACTCATGGCGTAGGAAGTCAGGCATCGGCAAGCGCCGCGGCCGCCGAGCCGGGGCGGCGAGCGGCGGTGGATCGCTGGGAGTTCGGGTGCGCGGCGCGGTCGAGGCTCGTATGAGCGCCCTGCTGCCGCAGCTCGTCGAGGCCGAAGTCAACCGCTACCTGGATGCCGCGCTCGGCTCCGGAGGTCGGCGGCGGCGACGTTAGGCCAACCAAGGAAGCTGGGCCCCGATGCTCCGGCGGGAGTTCCCGCCGGAGCATCCTCGTCTTGAAGACACAGACAGGTTCCGGATCGTCCGGCAGTCCCAATTGCCTTCCCAATTGAAGCCAGTTATCCACAGGACGATTCCAGCCGCCCATGCTAGGGTCAGGCCATGAGTAGAATCGATATACCGACTCTCGAGCGACTCGCGCCAATCGACCAGCGGGACGAGGTCATCGAGTTCAAGGATGAGGGCGAAACCAGCGAAGGCATGCCGATCGGCAAGCTGACCTTTCGCTCTTCGGGAGAGGCTGTCTTTCCCGACGGACGCTGGGCGACCAAGGCGCGGGCACGTCGCATCGCCCGGCACCTCGGGGTCGATTTCCTCGAGTATTAGGCCGCGACCGCTAGTCTTTCGATGACGTGATAGCCCTTTCCTAATGCCTGCCTCTGGCATGGCGCTCACCCCGTGGACGGTTGTCGCGAGGTGCCCGCCGTGCACGAGGTCGGAAAGGGCCGGTGCTCGTCGCACGGCAGGAGGCTACTGCCGTGAAAGTGCGGCCGATTCTGGAGCGTCTGACGCTCAAAGTCGCGGGGCTGGCGGTCGTCGAGGTCGTTTATGCAGAGGGGAATCCGCAGAATCTGATCTATCACGTCATTGTCCTCCTTCGTCCCCCATTGGGTGTGGTGGATGCGGAGGCTGTAATCGGACGTGGCCTAGCCAAACATGTACGGCGCTTGCGCACTATTGTCCGGATCGGAATCGAACGAAGGCTTGTACTCGAAGCGACGTTCGACAGGAATGCGGGAACGCCCCGTCACGTACTCCTTGCACTGGGTCAGCTCGTTGAGGCGCTCGAGCGCGAGTCGTCGTCGAGCGACCGACTGGTGCGATCACGAGAGTGATCGCACCTTTTTGGCCTTGCTTGGCTTGGACGAGGCTTTCCCGGGAGCTCCCTGTAGACTTACCACGCGTGTGCCGTGCGACGACGCCAGAGTCTGCAAGGACGGTTCGGTATCGTGCGTGTGCATGAGGTCGCGATACTCTCGCATCAGCTCTTTCGACGCGGCATTCTGCCGCGCAAGCCACTCATAGAGTTGGTCGACCCAACCGTCGAGCCTGTCAAGGCGCTCACGACGTTCCGGGGACGCCAACCTCCAGTAATCTCTGAGCGCGACCAGCCATGGAAAGAAGTCGCCGCGCATGTGTCCCCCTTGGGCTGGGAGTAGACCGCCCCAGGGACGGGAGTCTTGGAGCTCTAGGCCGTCCCGCAGGCGATCCCAGCAGTGCGCAACGCGCCAGATACTGAAGGCTGACAGAAGGGCAATCTCGGCGCGAGTTTTGTAGAGGCTTGCGCGTCGGTGCGTCTCATCAGACGGCCGTCCGGCCTTCGCGCCCGTGAACATGATGTACATCGCGCGTTGCTCGTCGACGATGGACTCTGCAAACAGCAGCTCAGCGTGCTCGGAGTCGCCGTCGGGCCCGAGCAGCTCGTGTGCCTGCGTGAGATAGCCTTGCGCCTCCTTGGTCTTGAAGGTGAGTTCATCGCGACCAGCATAGGCGACTGCTACCGCGAGTGTCGTGAGGAGTCTAATGTGCGCCGTGCGGTCTGCTTGGGTGAGCAAGCTGGGTGCAGCCATGACCAGTGGCCGTAGCAGGTCAGCGGCGCGCCTGGTCGCGATGGGAGTGTTGCGCCGCAGCTCGATGTCGGCCATGAGGCAATGCGCCGCTTGACGCTCTCGGTCGGTTCGGATGTGTGGCAACTGCCGCTGGACGTGCTGCATGGCGTTGTCGAGATCACCGTGACGAAGAAGAAGGCGAACGATGGCTTCGTTCACGGCTGCTGTCTGCGTAGCGAGGTCGCCGATCGACCCGTAGGAGGCTTGCCTGAAGGCGTCGCGCGTGTCTCGAGTCAGGGTCGGTAGCCCAGACCGCAAGAACCACATCTCGAGATCCAGGCTGGGCCGGTCCACAAGGCGCGTCACCTGCTCTCGAGGGTGAAGCTCCCTCACCATCTTGCCGACCGGGCGGCGCTCAAGACGTATCGATGGCTTCAACCCCCGAATCTCTCGTAGGCCCTCGCGCACGAGAGCCTTGAGAGTCTCCATGCGCAATGGACTGGGCGCAGGCAGAAGAAGGCTAATCTTGCCGCAGTCGGCGTCTGTCACCCAGCCGTCGGGAAAGCGCAAAGGCCACTGCGCTGCCAAGACAAGAACAGCCAGCACGGCGCGGCCCTGACGCTCCTCGGGCCATCTCCGCCGAACTGTGATTAGGCGGGGAGCCAGACCTCCCTTTGATCGCCCACCGGGGAAGTTCGTTTCGGTTCGGGTCATGTCGGGGAAGCTCTCTCCTGCTGTTCAAGTGTATTGGGACGGCGCGAAAGCCACCAGGGACTAGAGAAGCCCGCTGGCGGTGGCGAGGCGCTGGGGATCTCGTTCCAGACCCACGGGCAACGCTCTTGAGGATGCGGCGCCCATCGGGTGCCACGAGACGCAATGGACTCGATGGCGACGGATTCATCGGCCCTCCCACCCGAATGCGGCACATACGGGTACGAGCGCTCAACGCGGGTGAGCTCCAGTGGCGCCCTTCGGGGCGCAGTGCATATGCGGCTGCACACGGATTCTTGAGAGAAAGGGGTGAACGAAGATGTTTGAGTTCTTGAAGTCCCTGGCTCGCAATCGTCGAGGTGCTGAGAACGCCGCGCCGGAACAGGCGAGCGGCAACGGGTCCGCCCCCTACTACGTCCACACTAGTGGCTCGCGTGTCGACGTCATCGAACACGCTCGGGCCGCCGGCCGCGAGAATCTCCCCGAGACCTCCGCCCGCGAGCCCAACGATGTTGAAAACGCGATCCGGCGCGAACATGAGCGCCGGCACCGCGACTTGGTCGAAGAGACCCGCGGCCAGATCCGCTCCCTTGTTACGGAGTTTGACAGGCTCGATCGCGAGCTTCCCTCGCCCCGCGATCTCCACGCCGCCGTGCAGCGTGCCGAGGCGGGACTGCAGCACGACCTCGCCTCGGACAACGCCGTCATTCCACGCTGGCAGGGCCAGCAGCGCTGCCGGCGCGACTTGCGTCACTTCGCCGCGAATCACAATCTCGCTCGCCCGGCGCGCTATCCCATCTCGCGCCTGCACCACTTTGCCTGGCTGGGCCCGTTGGTGGTCCTCGAGTCGGCGGCAAACGCTGCTTTTTTCGCCGGCATCAGCGTCTGGGGGCTGGCCGGCGGATTCCTGATCGCGATGCTGGTGGCGGCGATCAACGTCACCATCGGCGCGCTGGCCGGGTATTTCCCGCTGAGATGGCGCGGCGACGCGAACGCAACGCTGCGGCGCTTGGCCACGGCCGGCACTCTGCTCTACGGCATCTCTGTGATTCTGTTCAACTGGGGCACGGCATGCTTCCGCGACGCTGCGGCAGGCGGAGTGGCACAGCTTCGGTTCGATCAGCTGCTCCATCCCGAAAGGCTCAGTCTTCAGAGTGCCGCGCTGTTGCTGGTTGGGATCGTGGCCTCGCTGCTGGCGGCCCGCAAGGGGTTCACCGCCTGCGACCCGGTGCCAGGCTACGGCGACCACGATCGAGCGTTCAAAGCAGCCGAGGCAGACTTCGCCGCCGCCCGTGACAGCCTCAAGCAGCGCGTGTTGTCGCATGTCGAGGATGTGCCGCGCGAGTGTCGAACGGTTGTCGTGAAGGCCGAAGAGACAATCGCCCGGATGAGCGACATCATCGTTCGCCTAGAGCGAGCGATCGAGAGCTACGAGGCCGAGCGCGAGCGCATCGCCCGCTGGGCTGTCCAGTGGTTGACGCGCTACCGCTCGGAAAATCAGGCCATGCGCACGACGCCCCCTCCGAGGTACTTCACGGAGTTCCCGTCGTTCCCCTCTGAGCTTGATCACGCGCCGATCGAAAACCTCGCGCAGCGGCTCCGCGCGGCCACCACGCATCTCGACGGACTCAAGGACACTGCCCACGAGATGGAGATCGGCCAGCCGCAGCGCGCGGCCGCCGCCCGGGAGCGCTTCGATGCGTTCCTCAAGGACTGCCTGCGCCGGGCCGACCACGGGCGTGGCGACGGCAGTACGCATGATTCAACCGACGCCAGCGCCGAGCAGGAGGCCTCGTGAACAACCTCCGTAATTCACGTCGTCAGGCCATTGTGTTGATTGCTTCCAGTGGACTCGTCCTTGTCCTGATCGCCGCCGCCGTGGGCTGGCAGAGTCTCCACGCTTCCCGGCTCGATCCCCTCACGCACTGCCCGCTCGATCGTGCGCCGGTCGGCGAGACTGCGATCCTGCTCGACCCAACCGACCCCCTCACCCGCGCTCAGCAGGGCCGACTCCTCGCGTGGCTGCGCGCATTCGGATTGACCGAGCTCTTGCGTGACGAGCGCGTGGAAGTCTGGACGCTCGGCGAAGGTGAAGACGGAGCGCTCGCGAGGAGATTCTGCGGCTGCGCCCGTGGCCGCGAGCAGGATCCCGTCTTCCACAACCCTGCCATGGTCGCAGCAGCGACGGAGTCGCTCTTCTCGCGCCCTCTGCAGGAGACTGTTCTGGCGGCAACCAGCGCGAGCTCATCCCGGCGCTCGCCCATCCTCGAGGCCGTGGCGGAACTGGTCGAGGAGTCGGGGCTCGCGGAGCGCTCGCTACCACGCCGCCTGGTTCTCGTCTCGGACCTCGAGCAGCATTCAGACCTCGGATCATTCTATCGCCGCGTGCCGCGGTTCGAAGGATTCCGCACCACTGCAGCGTATTCCAGCGTGCGTGCTGACCTGCGGAACGCCGCCGTCGAGATCTTGTGCATTCCACGGCCCCATGCAGCGCTGGCACATGAGCGGGCTCTCCGTGAGTTCTGGCGCTCGTACTTCAACTCCTGTGGAGCGCGTGACATCCGCTTCGAGCGGCTCTAGCGATGGCAGAGTGCGGCCATGCATGATCGCCTGAGTCGGGTGGTGATCGAACTCATCATTGCGCTCGTCGTGCTCTCGTTCGTGATTGCCGTCGTGAGAGAGCAGAGCGCGATCGCTCCGCCACGCACACATGTCGCCACGAGCATGCTTCCTCATTTCCTGCTCGCTAGTCTAGTCGTGCTCTTCGCTCTCGGGATCGTGGTCCGTGCATCTCGTGCAATCCAGGCCGGCGGTCGGCAGGCACAAGGCGGGCGCTCACGCCGTGCGGCGGAAGAACCGAGGGCGAAGCGGACGATCGCCGATCAGGTGCCGGCGCTCCGGCCGCACGCGCGCTCCAAGGGACCGAGAGGATGAGGGGCGTCATCGCTTGGCTCAGGCGTGTTCTCGTCGGAGATCCTCATGCTCTCGCCCGCGAGGCTTTGTCCCATGTCGTCTCCTCCGAAGACAAGTTGCTCGGTCGGTTCCGGCGGGAGTTTCGCGTCCCGCGAACGGGTGAGTTCCCCTTCGTCGGCTTTGGAACCGTTCCGGGCGCGACTGGCGGTCGGGCGAATGTCGGGGTGCCACTGGAGAAGCTCCAGACGCACGTCCTCGACAGCGGCCCAACCGGCTCAGGCAAGACACGGCTGGCACTCGCCGTGGGGCGCCAACTCATCGGCATCCCCAACGTGCGCACCTGGAGCATTGATCCCAAGGGGGACCTGACGGACGGCCGCGAGCGGCTGATTGCCGAGGCGATGGTTGGGCCGCTCGGAAAGAAGATCCTCGAGCGCACGCGGCTCGTGTCGCTCTTCGATCGCCGCGCTCCGGCGCCGCTGCGCCTCACGGCTCGTGAGCCCGGCATCCCGATCGAAGTTCAAGCGGCGAGCCTTGGCACGGCGCTGGCCGAGGCCAGTGGCGCGGACATCGGCCACCGCATGGACTACATCCTGCGCTGGCTGGCAGAGCTGGCGATCGAGACGGAGGCTCCGCTCACCCTGGTGCTGAACTGGATCGCACGGCCAGCAACGTTTGCCTCCGCAGCGGCGCAGTCCGCGAACGAGCGTCTCCGGCACTTCGCCCGTGTCGAGTTCCCGCGGGAGAATCGCGAGTCGATCCGCGCGCTTCGCGCCAGGCTTGAGGGCGTCCTGCTCCTGCCCAGCGTGAGGCAGTGCCTCGAAGCTCCATCGTGCTTCGATTTCAAGGAGGCTCTAGAGAACTACGACGTTCTCGTCGATGCCAGCAAGCCGCCGGCAGGTGAGGAGGCCGCCGTGCGCGTGCTCTGCGGACCGATCTTCGGGCGCATCACGCGGGCGATCCTGAATCGGCCCGTGACTGCGGAGTCACCGCAGATTGTCTGCTTCATTGATGAACTGCCCGAGGTTCTCGGTCGCTTCGAGGCTACCGGCGTGACGCGCCTGGTCTCCCTCTCACGCTCCAAGCGCGTGGGGTTCTTCCTCATCCATCAGGAGCGCGGGCCCCTGGGGGCAGAGCTCTTCAATTCGCTGCGCACCAACTGCGGGATCGAAACGGTCTTTCGGCCCAGCCGCCGCGATGCGGCGCTCATGGCCCACGCGCTGCCGGTGCCGGAGGGCGTTGATGACGCGGGGAAACGGCGGGCACAGCTCTTGCGGCGCCTGACGCGCCTGCCGCGGCGCGAGTATGCGCTGTGGATCAAGGACGGCGCGGTGCCGCTCCACTTCGTCCGTGCTGCGCATCTCGACCTCTCACATCTGCCGGACCCCTCGGAGATTCGGCACCTGCTGTGTCCCCCAAGCGCACCAGGACAGGCCGCGGCGGGGCCGGTCACACAGACGAGGGCAGAGTCGGCGAAGGACGCGGCGGATTCCACTCAGGAACGCGATGAGCCGCTGGACCCCGGTGAGTTCCCAGCTCTGGGATAGATGAGCATGTCTTCGACCATCCGCTCGTCACTACAGTCTGGATTGTCGATCCTTCGCATCGTTGGCTGGATCGTTGGAACGGTCTGGCTCGGTGCCGCAGTGGTGTGGAAGGCATGCCGCTTCCTCGCCCGTGCGCCGCAAGTCTTCGCGAGGCAGGCACGCTGCCCGCGCGGCCACGCGGTCGAGGTGTACGGCGCGTTTGCCTGCGGCAAGTGCGGCGCGGCGTTCGAGGGGCACGCCTTCGACCCGTGCCCGATCTGCGGAGCGAAGGCGCACTTCATCGCCTGCCCGACCTGCCATCTCGCAATTCGAGATCCCCTGCGATGAGGACACGCATCGCTCGCGATCGCCGGCGCGCCGGTGTGCGAGTAATCCTGGGGGCGAGGGATCAGGCGCTCCTGCGCGCCCTGGCGAGGTTCCGTGTCGCCCGCACCGATGATCTCACCGCACTATTCTTCGCCGGCGTTCGCCGCGATACGGCTTCGACACGACTCCGCAAGCTCCACGACGCGAGGTTCATTGAGGCTCGTCTTAGCAGCCTCAGCGAGCAGAACGCGTACCAGCTCGGCCCGGCGGGGCGGGCTTGGGCCGATGAACACGGCGTCGCAGCCGGCCCGCCGCCCGCGCCCCCGGCCGCGCACCATCTGACGATCGTCCGGTTGTGGGCGAGGCTGGCGGCCGCACTAGCCGCGGACCAGACGTTTCGCCTCCACCGCTTCGAGCCCGATTGGGAAGTTCGGACGCGTCTGGCCGGGACGGGTGCCCCCGTAGTGCCGGACGCGGCGATCGAGATTGGCGGTCGCGAGCCCCAAGCCAGTTCGGTCACCTGCATTGCCCTTGAGGTCGACCTGACGACTGAGCGGCCCGGCGTCCTTCGGCGCAAGCTCTCGCCGTACGAGGTATCCCACTGCTTCGCTGGTGAAGGTCCGGTGGCGCTGGCCGTGGTCCTGGTCGGCGCCGGGGAGCGCCGGGTCTCGTCGGTCCGATCGCTGGTCGAGTCCACCTGGACCGGCATCGGCCACGTGCTACTTGAGACTGAGTGGCCGTCCGTCCTCTTGCGTCAATTGCGCGAGGGTCCCCCGACACCGTCCCCTAGCGGTAAGGGGATGGTCGGGGGCACAACTCTGCTGGGCTGTGCCCCTTCACCCGGGCAAGGGGAGGGGCTTTCACATTTGACTAGTGAATTCCCGAGTTCGGCCGATGGCGACTGAGCCCGCCGGGATCCCCAGGCCATCCAGCTCCGCCGGCCGCCCGCGCCAGCGTGCGGCCGGCACCTTCCTGACGCTGCTGCTCACGATCGAGCAGGTCGCCGGCCTGCTACGGGTAGCGAGAAGACCAGTCGCGACTGGATGCTCTCGAGCGGTCTGCCCGCCGTCGTGCTACGAGCCGAGCAAGCGCGACCTGAATGGGGGTTGCGCGTGACCGCCGATGGCCAACATGTCTGAACGCCCGGCGATGTCCGTCGTGCCCGCTCCCGAGCCGCTGCTGACGGTGAGTGAGGTCTCGGCGTGGTTGCGGCTGCACCCCAAGACGGTCTTGCGGTACGTGCGCACCGGCAGGCTTCCCTGTACGCGGCTGGGCGGTCGGCCTAGATTCGACCGTACCCAAGTTGCTCGGTGGCTTACCGAGAGGAGGAACACATGAGGCCACCGGGTTTTTTCAAGCGCACATGGAAGCGCAAGGGGAAGAAGGGGTGGACCTATGCCACGCGCATCCGCAAGGGTGGAGTGGATCGCATCGTCACCCACGGGCAGGACTTCGACCACGCGCTCCGGCGGCACAAGGACCTCGTGAGCGAGCCGGTCTCGGCCTCGGTCATGACGGCGACGGATCTCGCCCAGAAATGGCTGGCGAGCTACGTGCCGGTGAGGCGCAACGCGGGCGGTCAGCGCGATGCGGCAGCGCGGGTGATGAAGTACTTCACGCCATTCTTCGGACGCAAGACGCTCGGTCGCATCACGGGTGACGACTGCCGGGCCTACCGACGGTGGCTCGAAACGCTGGTGCTCAAGACGCCGCATCTCGAAACGCCGGTGCCCCACCTGTCGGCGCAGACCGTGGCACACCTGCTGTCGGACGCGAGATGCATGTTCCTGTACGGCGAGGGCGAGGGCTACATGTCGAAGTCGCCGTTCCCGCGGCGGTTGCTCCCGAGATTGCAGGAGCGGCCTCCCGACCGACTCACGGACGATGAGGTCGAAGCGGTGATCGGGATCGAAGAGCCTCACGGCTTCGTCATCCGGCTGGCGCTCGGGACCGGGCTGCGCTATGGCGAGCTATGCCGGGCGCAGCGGTCGCATCTCGAAGGCGACGTGCTGGTCGTCGCGCAGACCAAGAGTACGCGGCTGCGGCGGGTGCCGATTGGGGACCCCGCGCTCGTCCGGGAGATTCGGCAGAGGGTCGGCCGGCTCGTACCGTTCACGGAGACCAGCACCGGGAGCTTCAACCGAACAGTGCAGCGCCGGAGCGGGGTCGAACGCTTCCACGTTCATCAGTGCCGACACACCTACGCCTGCCGCTTCGTGGAGAACGGCGGCAGCCTCGCCGCCCTCCAGCAGGTGCTTGGGCATGCCAGCATCGTCACTACGCAGCGGTACGCGAGGCTCGCCGACGCTTATGTCCGGGCCGAGGTGCGTCGGATCGCCGCAGGCGTCGGAACGGTGACACAAGCGGTGACACGCTGACTGCAAAGCAACGAGTTAACCCGCGCGGGTCGACCTTTTAAGCAGGGAGTCGCTGGTTCGATCCCAGCACGGGTCACCATCCCCGCCGAACTTCTTTCGGCCTCCTGTCAAATTCTTGCAAATCGGCAAGGCACGTCGCGCATCTACAAGGCGTCGCGGACCTCGTCGGCCGGCCGACCGACGGACCGCTGCGATCGTCAGGGTCGCGCTCCCCAGACCAGGGCCCGAAGCGGAGAAAGGAACGTTGAAGAGACTCGATTGCGAAACCGTGCTGGAGCAGCTCTCGGAGTTCATCGATCAGGAGACGCGTGACGAGCTGTGCGAGCAGATCCACGAGCACCTCACGCGCTGCAAGGACTGTCAGGTGAAGGTGGACACCGTGCGCCGCACGATCCTGCTCTACCAGGCCGGATCGACGACACCGATCCAGTTGTCGGTGAGCGCGCACGACGGACTGCGCGCGGCGCTGGCCGGCGCGTACGGCGGTGAGGGCGAGTCGCGCGGCTGACGCCGCGGGTCGCGCCGCGATCCCGGCGGCGCCTCGATTGACTTCGCCCGCGACGCGCTCCTAGACTCCCACCTCGTTGTATCGAACGCCCGCGCGACCCGCCTGGGTCCCGCGGGCGATTCGTTGTGTCCCCGGAGACTCCCCATGCAACGGGTCGGCATCCTCGGCCTGCCGCAGTCCGGCAAGAGCACGCTGTTCGAGATCCTCGTGCAGGGCGCGGGCGCCGAGGCGGCCGCGTCGGCGGCCGGCCGCGAGCGCATCGCCGTGATCGTCGTGCCCGATCCGCGCGTCGACCGGCTCGCGGCGATGTACGCGCCGAAGAAGACGACCTGGGCGCAGATCCAGTTCGTGGACACGGTCGCCGCCGGCCACCCCAGCGCGCGCGCCGCGGCCAAGGGCCCCGATCTCTTCTCCGGCGTGCGCAACTGCGACGCGCTGCTCGCCGTGGTGCGCGCGTTCGACAGCCCGGCGCTCACGGCGCCGGCCGACCCCGCGCGCGACCTGCGCGAGCTCGAGAGCGATCTGATCCTGAACGACCTCGCGATCGTCGAGGCCCGACGCGACAAGCTGGCAAAGGAGCTGCGCGTCGGCCGCAAGGACAACGAGCGCGAGCACGCGCTGCTCACGCGTCTGGCCGAGGCGCTCGAGGCCGAGCGGCCGCTGCGCGGCGAGACGATGGACGCCGAGGAGGAGAAGCTGATCCGCGGCTACCAGTTCCTGACGCGCAAGCCCCTGCTCGTCGTCGTCAATCAAGGCGAGGGCGCGCCGCGCCCGCTGCCGCCCGAGGGGCCGCACACGCTGGCCGTCGGCCTGCGCGCGCACCTCTGGCGCGAGGTCGTGGGCCTGCCGGCCGAGGAGCGCGACGCATTCCGCCGCGAGCTCGGCATCGAGGACGACGGGCTCTCGCTCACGATCCGCGCCTGCTACCGGCTGCTCGGGCTGATCTCGTTCTTCACCGTCGGCCCGGACGAGGTGCGCGCGTGGACGCTTCACCGCGGTGACCGCGCGGTGGACGCGGCGGGCGCGATCCACACCGATCTCGCGAAGGGCTTCATCCGAGCCGAGGTCACGCCGTGCGACAAGCTGCTCGAGGCCGGGAGCGAAGCGGCGGCGCGGCAGCAGCGCCACGCGCGGATCGAAGGCCGCGACTACGTCGTTCAGGACGGCGACTGTCTCGAGATTCGTTTCAACAAGTAGGCGCGCGTGCGGGGTAGGATGGGCGTTCCCGTGGAGGATCCGATGGTCCGAGGCCGCATCGTCCGTCCGCTCGCCGCCGCCGCGCTCGCTGCCGCGCTCGCCTTCGCGCCCGCGCACGCCGCGCCGAGGCTCGCCGACGTGGGCGGGCACATCGCGCTCGGCTATTCGCACCTCTTCACCGATCAGTCCCCGGGCGGCTCGCTTTCGACCGGCGTCGGCATCGACGTGCCGATCGCGCCGTCGCTGCGCGCCGGGATCGACGTCGGCTACCACCTGCTCGGCTCGCGCACGTTGCTCCAGGGGAGCCTCACGTCGGGGCTCGACTACAGCGTATTCGAGGCGCTCGCGATGGTGCACTGGACGCGCGCGGGCCGCGGCCCCGCGCTCACCGTCTCGGGCGGCCCGGGCGTGTTCATCGCCCACGCCGACCTCGCCTCATCGCCGATCGGCGCCACGTTCAGCAACGAGGCCGTGGGCGAGACGCGCCTCGGCGCCGCGTTTGGCGTGACGCTCGCGCGCGGGAGCGCGAGCCCCGTTCGCGCCGGGATCGAAGCCGGCGTGCGCATCGTGCCGATCACGCGCGCGCCGTCGGATGCGTCGCTGCCACGCCGGACCGAGACCTGGTCGATCGCCACACTGCGCTTCGCGCTGCTCTATTGACGCGGGCTGCGGGCGACGGACGGGCGTCGCGTCCCGCCGCGGCGCCCCGCGCGGCGCGAACCGTTGACAGCGCCCGCGGCCTCTCCTAGTCTTCGCAGCACGCGGAAAGGAGGTGATCCATTGCCTAGTACGAATCGGAAGTGGATCGCGGAGGTGGCTGTCCGCTAGACGGCCCACCCGACAGGCGGTTGGGTCGTCCGCGAATCCCAACAGCCCACCGGTATTGCGGGAGGCGCCCGAGCGCCTCCCGCGACTTTTTTCGGCGCGTTTTGACAGTCCCCGTGCCCGCTCATTAGACTCGCCGGCCGCAACTCCTTCGGGGCGGGGTGAGAAGTCCCCACCGGCGGTACAGCCCGCGAGCGAAGGCGCCCGGCGGCCGGGTCCTCCCGGTCACGCAACGAACCAGCCGGCGCCGATCGCTGATCCGGTGCGATTCCGGAGCCGACCGTGACAGTCGGGATGGAAGAAGGAGGGGGCTCCGGCACGTCCGGAGTTCTCGAACCGCGCACTCCACGCCCCGTGGCCGTTCATGCCACGGGGCTTTTGCATGAGGTCATGGCGACGCCGAAAACCGATGACGATGCACGCCACATGCGGCGCGCGCTGCGGCTCGCCGAGCGCGGGCGCGGGCGCGTGAATCCGAACCCCATGGTCGGGGCGGTCGTCGTGCGCGCCGGCCGGGTGGTGGGCGAGGGCTGGCACCGCGCCCCCGGCGCGCCGCATGCCGAGGCGATGGCGCTCGCTCGCGCCGGCGCGCGCGCGCGGGGCGCCACGATGTACGTGACGCTCGAGCCGTGCGCGCACGTCGGGCGCACGCCGCCGTGCGTGGACGCGATCATCGCGGGCGGCGTCCGCCGCTGCGTGGTCGCGATCCGCGATCCGCACGCGATCGTGGACGGCCGCGGGCTGCGGCGCCTGCGCGCCGCGGGCGTGCGCGTCGAGGTCGGCCTGTTCGCGGCCGAGGTCGAAGCGCAGCTCGCGGGCTATCTCATGACGCAACGCAGTGGGCGGCCGCGCGTGACGCTCAAGCTCGCGACCTCCCTCGACGGGCGCATCGCGCCGGCGCGGGGTTTCGCGCGCCGCGGCGCGGACCGCTGGCTCACCGGGCCGGCCGCGCGCCGGCTCGCCCATCGTCTGCGCGCCCGGTCGGACGCGGTCGTGGTCGGAGCGGGCACCGCGCGCGCCGACGATCCCCGACTCACCGCGCGCGGCGTCGGCGCCGCGCGTCAGCCGCTCCGCGTCGTGTGCGACACGATGCTGCGCCTGCCCGTCACACTCGCGCTGCTGCGCGATCCCGGCCGCACGGTGATCGCGTGCGGGCCGCGCGCGCCGCGGCGGCGGCAGACGGCCCTCGAGGCGCGCGGGGCGCGCGTCTGGAGGCTGGGCGCCGGACGCGGCTCGACGCGCGCCGCCGGCGTCCCGCCCGCGGCGCTGCTGCGCCGGCTCGCGCGCGCGGGATGCCACGAGGTGCTGATCGAGGGCGGGGCGGCGCTCGCGGGCGCGTGGCTCGACGCGCGCGTCGTCGACCGCATCGTCCTCATGATCGCGCCGACGCTGCTCGGACGTGGCGGGCTCGCGTGGGGACCGTCGGCGGCGCGGCGCGGACGATTCGCGGCGCTCGGACGCGCGGGGAGCGACGCGGTCGTCGTCGCCGCGATGGAGGCCTGATGTTCACGGGACTGGTCGAAGAGCGCGGCACCATCCTCGCCGTCGAAGCGCGGCCCGCGGGACGGCGGCTGTGGATCGGGGCGCGCACGGCGCTCGACGGGACGGCCGCGGGCGACAGCGTCGCGGTCAGCGGCTGCTGCCTGACCGTGGTCGAGATCCGCGCCGACCGCTTCGCGGCCGACGTGGTGCCCGAGACGCTCGCGCGCACGACGCTCGGCGGATGGAGTGCCGGCGATCCGGTCAATCTCGAGCGCTCGCTGCGTCTCGACCAGCGGCTCGGCGGGCATCTGGTGCAGGGCCATGTCGACGGCGTCGGCACGGTGCGGCACGTGACGCCCGAGGGCGAGGGACGGCGCGTCGCGCTCGACGTGCCGTCCGCACTCGCGCGCTTCGTCGCCGAGAAAGGCTCGATCGCGGTGGACGGCATGAGCCTCACCGTCGCCGCCGTCACGCCCGCGGGCTGCGAGATCGCGCTCATCCCGCACACGCTCGCCGTCACGGTCGCGGCGGACTACGCGCCGGGGCGCGCGGTCAACCTCGAGGTGGACCTGCTCGCGCGCTACCTCGATCGCCTGCTCGCCGAACGGGCGCCGCGGGAACCGCGGCCCGTCGCGGGGG
Organism: Candidatus Eiseniibacteriota bacterium; assembly: GCA_016178725.1. Classification (GTDB taxonomy): domain Bacteria; phylum Eisenbacteria; class RBG-16-71-46; order RBG-16-71-46; family RBG-16-71-46; genus WS-11. The sequence goes on along the minus strand of JACOSV010000055.1, from coordinate 18,141 downwards.
GGGCGGCGTGAGAACGACGCGACGCGCATCGAAGCGCCCGGCGGCGCCGGAGCGCCGCGCCGCGCCGAAGCGCCCGGCGGCGCCGGAGCGCCGCGCCGCGCCGAAGCGCCGGGCCGTGAGCGGCGTGTTCATCGGCGTCGAGGAAGCGCTGCGCCGGATCCGCGCCGGCCGCATGATCATCGTCATCGACGACGCGAAGCGCGAGAACGAAGGCGACATCGTGTTCGCGGCCGAGAAGGCGACGCCCGAGATGGTGAACTTCGCGGTCAAGCACGGCCGCGGCATCCTGTGCGCGCCGATGGGGCCCGAGGTCGCCGACCGGCTTGGGCTCCAGCTCATGGTGACACGCAACACCGCGCGATTCGGAACGCCGTTCACCGAATCGGTGGACGCCCGCGACGGCACGACCACCGGCACGTCGGCGTTCGACCGCGCGCGCACGCTGCGCGTGCTTGCCGATCCCGCCGCGCGCAGCGAGCACCTCGTGCGTCCCGGCCACGTCTTCCCGCTGCGCGCGGTGCCGGGCGGCGTGCTGCGCCGCGCGGGGCACAGCGAGGCCGTGCCCGATCTCTGCGCGCTCGCCGGCCTCGAGCCCGTCGGTGCGCTGTGCGAGATCCTCGCCGAGACCGGCCGCATGGCGCGGCTGCCGGCGCTCACGCGCTTCGCCCGGCAACACCGCCTCGGCATCCTCACGATTCGCGACCTCATCGCCTGGCGCCGGCGCCGGGAGCGGCTGGTCGAGCGCGTCGTGAGCGTGCCGCTCCCGACCGCCGAGGGCGACTTCATGCTCCACCTCTACCAGAGCACGCTCGAAGGCGATCATCATCTCGCGCTGGTGCGCGGGAGGATCCGCGGCGGCGGCCCGGTGCTCGTGCGCGTCCACTCGCAGTGCCTGACCGGCGACGTGCTCGGCTCGCAGCGCTGCGACTGCGGCGAGCAGCTGCACGCGGCGCTGCGCGCCATTTCGCGGCGCGGCCGCGGCGTGCTGCTCTACCTGCGGCAGGAGGGGCGCGGCATCGGCCTCGCCGCGAAGCTCAAGGCCTACGCGCTTCAGGATCAGGGGCTCGACACGGTGGAGGCGAACGTCCGCCTCGGGTACCCTGCCGACCTGCGCGATTACGGAATCGGCGCCCAGATCCTGGCGGACCTCGGCGTGCGGCGGATCGAGCTGCTCACCAACAACCCGCGCAAGCTCGTCGGGCTCGAAGCTCACGGACTCTCCATCGTCAAGAGGATCCCGATCCGCGTGAAGCCGACCGCCCACAACCGCCGCTACCTCGCCACCAAGCGCGACAAGCTCGGCCACCTGCTCGACCTCAAGCTGGGGGAGACGTGACCGCCGACGAGCTGCGTTCCGATCCGGACGCGCGCGGCGGCCGCGATACCGACTTGGCGCGCGGCGCCCGGTTCCATCTGGTGGCCGCCCGCTTCAACGAGCCGCTCGTGAGCCGTCTCGTCGACGCGGCGCTCGACGTGCTGCGCCGCCGCGGCGCCGCCGAGGCCGACCTCGAGGTGACCTGGGTGCCGGGCTCGTTCGAGCTGCCGCTCGCGTGCCGCTGGGCGGCCGAGCGCGGGCGTTGCGACGCCGTGCTCGCGTTCGGCGTGCTGATCCGCGGCGAGACCGAACACTTCCGCCTCGTCGCCGAGTCGGCGACGCAGGGCCTGCAGCAGGTGGCGCTCGCGACCGGCGTGCCGGTGCTGAACGGCGTGCTCGCCGTGCTCGACGCCGAACAGGCCGCGGCGCGCACCGGCGGCCGCATCGGCAACCGCGGCGCCGAGGTCGCGCTGGCGGCGGTGCGGATGGCCGCCCTCAAGCGCGCCGGCGCGGCCGCCCGGTGAGGACCCCGACCGCGGCCACGCGCCGCGCCGCGCGCGAGACCGCGTTCCGCCTCGTCTACCAGTCCGACGTGATGGCCGAGCCGGTGGATACCGCGTGGCGCGCGGTGCGCGACCAGGGCGCGCTCGACGAAGATCAGACCGCGCTCGTGGACGATCTGGTGCGCGTGCTGCACGACCGCGCCGCCGAGGTGGACGATCGGATCCGCGCCGCCGCGCGCAACTGGGCGCTCGACCGCATCGCCGCCACCGACCGCGGCGTGCTGCGGATCGCGATCGCCGAGCTGATCGGCCGGCCGGGCACGCCGGCGCGCGTCATCCTCGACGAGGCGATCGACATCGCGCGCCGCTACGGCACCGACGCCTCGGGCGCGTTCGTCAACGGCGTCCTCGATCCGGTCGCGCGCGAGCTGCGGCCCGGGGAGGTCGCCTGATCCACGCGGTTGTCTCGGACATCCACGGCAACCTCGAGGCGCTCGAGGCGGTGCTGGCCGACGTCGCGCGCCACAAGCCGGCGAGCATCGTCTGCCTCGGCGACTTCGTCGGCTACGGCGCCTCGCCCAACGAGTGCATCGACCGGCTGCGCCCGATGATCGAGCACGCGGTCGTCGGCAACCACGACCTCGCCGCGATCGGCAAGCTGCGGCTCACCTACTTCAACTCGAACGCGGCGGCGGCGGCGCTGTGGACCGAGACCGCGCTGACGCCGGCGAACCGCGCCTACCTCGAGGCGTTGCCCTATTCGGTGCGCTGGCGCGACACGCTGCTCGTACACGCCTCGCCGGCCGAGCCCGAGAACTGGCACTACGTGCTCTCGCCGGTCGAGGCGCGCGCCGAGATGGACGCGTACGAGGAATCGGTGTGCTTCATCGGCCACTCGCACTATCCCGGCGTCTTCGACCGTTACGACGAGCGCGTGCGCTACACGCGCACGCCGGAGATCCGCATCGAGCGCGGCCATCGCTACCTCGTCAACGTCGCGAGCGTGGGCCAGCCGCGCGACGGCGACCCGCGCGCCGGCTACCTGCTCTACGACGACATGGAGCGCGTGCTGCGTCACGTGCGGCTCGAGTACGACCTCGCCGGGGCGATGAAGCGCATCATCGACGCCGGTCTTCCGCGCTTCCTCGCCGAGCGGCTGCAGTGGGGTGAGTAGCATGGCGGCGTCCCCGGCGGAGTCCCCGCGTCGGGTCTCGACGCGCGGGCACTGGGAGCGCTACTGGCGGGCGCACACGCGGATCGAGGAGACGTACTCGACCGGCGACCGCCTCGCGCGCGAGGTGCTCGCCGACGGTCCGGTCGCCGGCGAGCACGTGCTCGAGGTCGGGGCGGGCTCGGGGCGTGACACGCTGCGGCTCGCGCGTGCGGGCGCGCGGTGCGTCGTGCTCGACTACGCGCCGGCCTCGCTCGAGATCGTGCGCGCGCAGGCGCACGCGCAGGGGCTCGCGGTGCACCTGGTGCGCGCCGACGCGCTGGCGATGCCGTTCCGCGACGGTGCCTTCCGCGTGGTCTTCCATCAGGGCCTGCTCGAGCACTTCCGGGATCCGATGCCGCTGCTGCGCGAGAACGCGCGCGTCACGCGCTCGGGCGGCCGCATGGTGGTGGACGTGCCGCAGACGCTTCACCTCTACACGCTGATGAAGCAGACGCTGATCGTGATGAACGCGTGGTTCGCGGGCTGGGAGACCCAGTTCACGCCGGCGGCGCTCGAGGCGCGGCTCGCCGCGGCGGGCCTGCGCGTGCGCCGCACCTACGGCGCGTGGATGGTGCCGGGCCTCGGCTACCGCGTGCTGCGCGAGACGCTCAAGCGGGTACTCGGCGTCACGCTGCCGCTCGATCCGCAGGGGCCGCGGTGGTGGGCGCGGGGGTGGAGCGCCTGGCGGGCGTGGCTCGCGCGCCGCCGCTGGGCGCTCTACACCTGCCACGTCATCGGGACCGTGGCCGAGAAGCCGTGAGCGCGCCGCATCTGCTGGCGATCAACTTCCGCGACATGGCGCACCCCGAGGCGGGCGGCGCCGAGCTGCATCTCGAGCAGATCCTGATCGCCGCGGTCGCGCGCGGCTGGCGCGTGACGTGGCTCGCGAGCGGATTCCCGGGCGGCGCGGCCGAGGCCGAGCACCGCGGCATCCGCGTCGTGCGCCGCGGGAGCTGGTGGAACTTCAACCTGATCGTGCCGGGCGTGCTCGCGAGCGAGTTCGCCTCGCCGGCGCCGGACCGGATCGTCGAGGACATCAACAAGGCGCCGTGCTTCACGCCGTGGCACACGCGCGCGCCGGTCGCGGTGATCGTGCCGCACCTCTTCGGCGCGACGATCCTGCGCGAGGCGGCGCTCCCGGTCGGGCTCTACGTCATGGCGCTCGAGGCGCTGATCCCGTTCGTCTACCGGCGTTCGCGCTTCGTCGCGATCTCGGAGAGCACGCGCGATGATCTCGTGCGCCGCGGCGTGGACGCCTCACGCATCACCGTCGTCCACTGCGGCCTCGATCACGCGAGCTACCGCGCCGATCCCGCGGTCGCGCGCTCCGCCGACCCGACGATCGTGTTCGTCGGCCGCCTGCGCCGCTACAAGGGCGCGGACTGGGCGATGCGGGCGCTCCCGCGCGTGCTGCGCCAGGTGCCCGCGGCGCGGCTGCTCGTGATCGGCGACGGTCCGTTCGAGCCGGCGCTGCGCCGCGAGGCGACGCGGCTCGGCGTCGCGGGCGCAGTGGACTTCCTCGGCTTTCTGCCGCGCGCCGACAAGGTGCGCAGGCTGCAGGAAGCGTGGGTGGTCGTTCAGCCGTCGCCCAAGGAGGGCTGGGGCCTCACGGTCGTCGAGGCCGGCGCGTGCGGCGCGGCGGTCGTGGCGAGCGACGCGCCCGGCCTGCGCGACTCGGTGCGCCGCGACGAGACCGGGCTGCTCGTCCGCTACGGCGACGACGCGGCGCTCGCCGACGCGCTCGCACGCGTTCTCCTCGATGCGCCGCTGCGCGAGCGGCTCGGCCGCGCCGGCATCGCGTGGGCGGAGCGCTTCACGTGGCCGGCATGCGGCGAGGCCTCGCTCGACGCGCTGGCCGGGACCGCGTCGCCGTGAGCGCCGCCCCGCCGCGGATCCACGCGCGGCACGCACTCCTGCTCGGCGCCAAGGCGCTCGTCAGCGCCGGGCTGCTGGTCTTCCTCTTCCGGCGCATCCCGCTCGATCAGTTCGCGGTCGCCGTGCGCGGCGTGCGCCCGGGGTGGATCGTCGCAGCGTGGCTGCTGCTGCTCGGCAGCAACCTGCTCGGCGCATGGCAGTGGAGCCGGCTGCTGCGCGTGGTCGAGATCCGCATCCCGTTCTGGAAGGTGTGCGCCTACTATCACGTCGGCCTGTTCTTCAACAACTTCCTGCCCGCCAACATCGGCGGCGACATCGCGCGCGTCGCCGACTCCGCGCGTCACGGCCCCACGCGCACCGCCGCGGTGTCGGCCGTGCTCATGGACCGGCTGGTCGGCACGCTCGCGCTCGCGAGCCTGGCGCTGGTGACGACGCTGCCCGCGATCGACCGCTTCCATCTGCGGCTCGTCTACGCGCTGGTGCTGGTCTTCTTCGCGACGAGCGTCGTGCTGGTGTGGGCGATCTTTCATCCGGCGCTGCTGCCCGCCTGCGAGCGCCTGCTCGCGAGGATCGGCCTCGGCGCGCTCGGCCCGCATCTCGACGAGCTCGCGGGCCACATCGCCGACTATCGCGGCGAGCGCGGGCTGTTCGCGCGGCTCTTCGGCATCGCGCTCGTCACGCAGATCACGCGCATCATCGTGCACGTGCTGGTCGCGCGCGCGCTCGCGATCTCCGTGCCGTGGGTGTACTTCTTCCTTTTCGTGCCGTTGCTCGGGGTGATAGTGTCCCTGCCTATCTCGTTCAACGGCATCGGGGTGCGTGAAGGAGCGGGAATCGTGCTGTTCGGCCTGGTGGGGGTGGATCGGGCGCATGCCTTCTCGCTGCAGTTCCTCACCTACCTGGTGGCGGTGGCCGTGAGCATGATCGGCGGCCTCGTCTTCCTCGCCCGCATTCCCCGGCGCCGGGCCGTGGCACGACAAGCCAAGGAGGGTCGATGGACCTGACCAAGCGCGCCGCCATCGGCGTGGGTTTGGTCGTCTTCTGCGTGGCCGCGGCCGTCTACTTCATCACCCTGACGCCCACCGTTCCCTTCTGGGACTCCGGCGAATTCATCGCCGTCTCGTACATTCTCGGCATTCCGCATCCCCCGGGCACGCCCTTCTACGTCATGCTCGGGCGGCTCGCCTCGATGATCCCGATCGCCACCGTCGCGCAGCGCGTGAACGGCGTCTCGGCGCTGGCCTCGGGGTTCACGGTGCTGCTCACGTATCTCGTGAACGTGCGCCTGATCCGGCTCGCGCAGGGCCCGGAGCGCAAGCCGAGCGACGAGTGGATCGCGGTCGCGGGCGGCGCCACCGGCGCGCTGCTGCTCGCGTTCTCCGACAACTTCTGGGAGAACTCGGTCGAGGCCGAGGTCTACTCGCTGATGAGCCTCGCCCAGATCCTCGTCTTCTGGCTCGGCTTCAAGTGGTGGGAAGCGCACGAGAAGCGCCCGACCGCGGGCCCCCTGCTGCTGTGCGTCTACCTCATGTGGCTCTGCGTCGGGCTCCATCTCGGCGTCGGCATGATGGGCCTCGTGCTGCTGGTGCTCATATGGCAGGTCGACCGGCGCGCGGCGCTGCTCTTCTTCATGCCGTTCCTCTCGGTGCTGGCCGTGACCTGGGGGCTCGAGCGCCTCGCCGGCGGCACGATCCTGCTCTCGATGCTCTTCTTCATCGTCTGCGCATTTCAGGGGCAGCTCAACTTCTGGGTGCTGCTCGGCTCGGGCGCGGTGTCGATCTACAGCCTCGTGATCGCGTTCGGCGACCAGGACTTCAAGCCGATGAGCGCCTCGATCGCGGCGGCCACGATCGTCGTGCCGCTCGTTCTGCTCGTGCGCCGGATGCGCGACGCGCGCGTCGTCGCGCTCGCGTTGTTCCTCATGGTCGCGGGCTACTCGACGCACGCCTACCTGCCGATCCGCGCCGCGCAGCACCCGGCGATCAACGAGGGCACGCCCGCGACGTGGGAGAAGCTCCGCGACCTGCTCGAGCGCAAGCAATACGGCGAGATGAACATGTTCGAGCGCCGCTCCACGTGGGGCAATCAGCTGGGCAAGGAGTTCTGGCGCTACTTCGAGCGCCAGTGGCTGCTGTTCCCGACCGAGCGCCTGTGGGGCGCGCTGCTGCCGCTGGCGCTGGGGGTCGCCGGCGCGTGGTGGCATGGACGGAGGGAGCGCGTCTCATTCCTGACCATGATGGCGCTGTTCCTGTTCGGCACCGTGGTGATGATCGTGTTCCTCAACTTCACCGACCACGAGGTGCGCGACCGCGACTACTTCTTCACGACCGGCTACCACGCCTACGCGCTGTGGATCGGCATGGGCGCGGCGTGGCTCATCACCTGGGTGCGCGACTCGTTCGCGGAAGGGCAGGCGCGCACGCTCGCGACCGGCGCCTGCTCGGCGCTGATGCTCGCGCAGCCGTTCCTGCTCATGCACAACCTGTGGCGTCCGCACGACCGCCGTGGCAACTACGTCGCGCACGACTACGCGTACAACATGCTCGTGCCGCTCGCGCCCAACTCGTTCGTGTTCACGAACGGCGACAACGACACGTTCCCGCTCTGGTACATCCAGCAGGTCGAGCACGTGCGTCCCGACGTGCGCGTCGTCAACCTGTCGCTGCTCAACACCGACTGGTACATCCGCCAGATCCGCGACGAGAAACCGACGGTGCCGATCCACCTCGACGACAAGACGGTGGACATGCTGGGCGCCGGGCTGCTCCAGGACGACCAGGGACACTACCTCTACACCAACCGCTTCATGGTCGATCACATCCTGCAGCAGGACCGCATCGCGGGCGGCGGCTGGAAGCAGACGCCCTACTTCGCCGTCACCGTGCCGGACCACATGGGCCTCGACAAGCATTTCACGTTCGAGGGCCTGGTGCACCGCGTGAACCCGGACACGCTGGCGCCGCGCGTGGATCCCGAGAAGATCCGCACGGCGCTGTACGAGACGTTCCTCTACCGCGGCCTCTTCACGAAGGACGGCTCGTGGGACAGCACGGTGTTCAAGGACGACAACGCCTCGACGCTGTCGCGCAACTACGCGGCCGCGCACATGGAGCTGGCGTACGGCTACCGGCGGCGCGGCGACCTCACGCACGCGATCGGCGAGATGGAGCGCGTGCAGCGCATGTTCCCGGGCTTCGTCGACGTGCTGCTCTCGCTCGGCGGCTTCTACATCGACGCCGGCGACACGACCAAGGCGATGAAGATCTTCACCGACCTCGCGCACGAGCATCCCGACAACGCCGAGGTGCTCTACTACTATGGCATCATGATGATGTTCAAGAGCCGGCCCGACGAGGCGCTCAAGCAGTTCGAGCAGGCGATCCGGACCGATCCCGAGTACGCCAACGCCTACTTCGCGGCGTTCTCGCTCCTGCGCGACCTCGGGCAGCGCGAGCGCGGGCGCCAGATCCTCGAGCAGTGGGTCGAGCGCCATCCCGACGACGACAAGGCGCGCGCGCTGCTCGAAAACGAGCTGCGCGCGGCGGGGCTGCCGGGCACGAAGCCGGCGGGCCCGCCGATCATGCCCAACCTGCCGTAGCCGATGGCGACGCGCGCGCTGGTCACGGGTGCGGCGGGATTCATCGGCTCGCATCTCACCGAGCGGCTGCTCGCGGACGGCGTCGCGGTCACCGGCGTCGACGCCTTCACCGACTACTACGACCCGGCGCTCAAACGCTCGAACCTCGCGGCGGCACGCGCGCACCCGGCGTTCACGCTGCTCGAGCTCGATCTCGGTCGCGCCGACCTCGCGGCCCTGCCCGAGGTCGACGTCGTGTTCCATCAGGCGGCGCAGGCGGGCGTGCGCGCGTCGTGGGGCGCCGACTTCGCGGCCTACGTCCACCACAACGTGCTCGCCACGCAGCGCCTGCTCGAGCGCTACAAGGCGTCGCGCCTCGAGCGCTTCGTCTACGCCTCGTCGTCGTCGGTGTACGGGGACGCCGAGCGCTTCCCGACCGACGAGACGATGCTGCCGCGCCCGTTCTCGCCCTACGGCGTGACCAAGCTCGCGGGCGAGCACCTGACGCTCCTCTACGGACGCAACTTCTCGATGCCGGTGGCGGCGCTGCGCTACTTCACCGTGTACGGCCCGCGCCAGCGGCCCGACATGGCGTTCCACAAGTTCTGCCGCGCGATGCTCACGGGCGAGCCGATCCCGGTGTTCGGCGACGGCCGGCAGTCGCGCGACTTCACGTTCATCGCCGACGCGGTCGAGGCCAACGTGCGCGCGTGGACGCGCGCGGCGCCGCAGGGCCTGTACAACGTGGGCGGCGGCTCGCAGGTCGAGGTGCTCGAGGCGATCCGCATCCTCGAGCACGTGCTCGGCGTCCAGGCCGACGTGCGCTTCGAGCCGCGCCCGCCCGGCGATCCGTTGCGCACCCGCGCCGACGCCGCACGCATGCGCGCCGATCTCGGCTTCGCGCCGGCGACCGGGATCGAGCCGGGGCTCGCGGCCGAGGCCGAGTGGGCGCGCGGGCTCTACGCGAGGCGGTGATCCGATGAGCGAACGGCCGCAGATCTCGGTGGTGGTGCCCGCCTACAACGAGGCCGAGAGCCTGCCCGAGCTCCACCGCGAGCTCGTCGCGGCGCTCGAGGCGCTCGGGCGGACGTGGGAGATCGTCTACGTGGACGACGGCTCGCGCGACGGATCGGACGAGGTCCTCGCCCGGCTCGCCGCCTCGGACCGGCGCGTGCGCGGCGCGGTGCTGCGGCGCAACTTCGGCAAGTCGGCGGCGCTCGCGACCGGATTCAAGCTCGCCCGCGGCGACTGGGTCGCGACGCTCGACGCCGATCTCCAGGACGATCCGGCCGAGCTGCCGCGGCTGATCGCGGCGCTCGAAGGCGGGTACGATCTCGTGTCGGGATGGAAGCAGCAGCGGCAGGATCCGATCACGAAGACGCTGCCGTCACGCTTCTTCAACGCCGTGACCTCCGCGGTCGCGGGGCTCAAGCTCCACGACTACAACTGCGGCTTCAAGCTCTACCGGCGCGAGGTCACCGAGGCGATCGAGGTCTACGGCGAGTTCCACCGCTTCATGCCCGCGCTCGCGCACTGGCGCGGCTTCCGCGTCGGCGAGGTGCCGGTGCGGCACCGCCCGCGCCGATTCGGCAGGAGCAAGTTCGGCGCGGCGCGCTTCATCAACGGCTTCCTCGACCTGCTCGCGGCGGCGTTCATCTCGACCTCGGCCCTGAAGCCGCTCCACGTCTTCGGCCGGATCGGGCTCCTGTTCTTCGCGATCGGCGCCGCGATCGCCGTCTGGTTCGTCGTGCAGTGGGCGGGAGGGGAGCCGATGCGCGTGCGGCCGCTCATGCTGTTCGGCGCCGCGATGGTGCTGCTCGGCATCCAGTTCGTACTCATGGGCCTGCTGGGCGAAATGATCGCGCACCAGCGGGCGCGCACCGACTATCCGGTGCGCAGGAGCTTCGATCCGGACGCGCGGGCGTGAGGGCATTCGTGCTCGCCGGCGGACTCGGAACGCGGCTCAAGGCGACGTTCGGCGATCTGCCGAAGCCGCTCGCGCCGGTCGGCGGACGTCCGCTGCTCGAGCGCCAGCTCGAGTGGCTCGCGGGCCACGGCGTGCGCGACGTCGTGCTGTGCGTCGGCCACGGCGGCGACCGCGTGCGTGACGCGCTCGGCGACGGCGCGCGGCTCGGCGTCTCGCTCCGCTACTCCGCCGAGGCCGAGCCGCTCGGGACCGGCGGCGCGCTCGCCCTCGCGCGACGCTTCGTCGACGGGCCGGCGCTGGTGCTGAACGGCGACACGCTCGCGCCCTGCGATCCGTGGGCGCTCGAGCGCGCGCGCTGGGAGACCGGCGCGATCGGCGCGGTCGCGCTCTACCGCGTCGAGGAGGCCGCGAGCCGCGGCCGCGTCGAGACCGAGCGCGGCGGACGCATCCGCCGCTTCCTCGAGAAGGACGCGGACCACCGCGGTCCGGCGTGGGTGAACGGCGGGCTCTACGCGTTCGCGGCGCGGTTGTGGCGCGAGCTGCCGGCCTCGGGACCGTGCTCGCTCGAGCGCGACGTGCTGCCGCGGCTCGCCGCGGCGGGCCGGCTGCGCGGGTTCGAGGCGCCCGGCACGTTCTGGGACATCGGCACGCCCGAGGACTGGGCACGGGCCGACCGGGAGTTCGCGTCGTGAGCGCCGCGCCGCGCCGCCGGCTGTTCCGCGCACGCGCGCCGCTGCGGCTCTCGCTGTGCGGCGGCGGCACCGACGTATCGCCGTACCCGGAAGAGCACGGCGGCATGGTGCTCTCGGCGACGATCAACCAGTACGCATACGTGTCGGTGCGGCCGCGGCGCGACTCGCGGCTCACGCTCGCGAGCCTCGACTACGACACGGTCGCCAAGTACGACCACCCGCGGCGCATGCGGTTCGACGGCCGGCTCGATCTGATCAAGGCGGTGGTGAAGGCGCTCCGCGTCCGCGGCGGCGCCGATCTCTGGACGCACTCCGACGCGCCGCCCGGCTCGGGCCTCGGCTCGTCGTCGACGATGGTCGTGGCGTTGATCGGCTGCATCAGCGCGTGGCACGGCCGCGCGCTCGCCGGCTACGACGCCGCCGAGCTCGCGTACCGCATCGAGCGCGTGGACCTGGGGCTCGCCGGCGGGCGGCAGGACCAGTACGCGGCGACCTTCGGCGGCATCAACTTCATCGAGTTCCACGCCGACGCGACGGTGGTGAATCCGCTCCGCATCCGCGCCGACGTCCTGAACGAGCTCGAGTACCGCCTGCTGCTGTGCTACGTCGGTCAGACGCGCCAGTCGGCGAAGATCATCGAGCGCCAGACCGCGTCGTACCGCGAGCGCAAGCCCCAGGTGGTCGCGGCGCTCCACCGGCTCAAGGCCGAGACGCTCGAGATGAAGAAGGCGCTGCTGCTCGGCGACGTGGACGGGATCGGCGAGTTGCTGCATCAGGCGTGGGAGAACAAGAAGAAGCTCGATCCCGGCATCACGACCGGGCGCGTCGACAGGCTCTACGCGCTGGCGCGGAAGGAAGGCGCGATCGGCGGCAAGATGCCGGGCGCGGGCGGCGGCGGCTACTTCCTGTTCCTCACCCGCTTCGATCGCAAGCACCGCGTCGCCGCCGCGCTCGAGAAGATGGGCGGGCAGGTGGTGCCGTTCCAGTTCGAGAAGCGCGGACTCACGACGTGGGCCTCGGCGCCCGGGCGCCTCGCGGCGCGGACGCGCGGAGCCGAAGCCGACTGATGCGCGTCGCGCTCGTCGGGCCGGTGCATCCCTGGCGCGGCGGCATCGCCCAGTACCTGGGACTGCTCGGCGAGTCGCTCGTGCCGCGCGCCGAAGTGCGCGGCGTCACGTTCACGCGCCAGTATCCCGGGTTCCTGTTCCCGGGCGAGAGCCAGCGGGATCCGGCGGCGATCCCGCCCGCGTTCCCGGCCGAGCCGCTGCTCGACTCGATCGCGCCGTGGACGTGGCGGCGTGCGGCGGCGGCACTCGAGGCGTTCGCGCCCGGCCTCGTGATCCTCAAGTGGTGGCTGCCGTTTTTCGGCCCCGCGTTCGCGTCGGCGGTCGGCCCGCTGCGCCGCCGCGGCAGCCGCGTGATGCTCGTGTGCGACAATCTCGTCCCGCACGAGCGGCGGCCGTTCGACATGGCGTTCACGCGCTGGATGCTGCGCAACTCGGACGGCTATCTCGTGATGTCCGAGAGCGTCGAGCGCGATCTCGACCGGTTGAAGCCCGGCGCGCCGCGGCGTCGCGTGCTGCATCCGCTCTACGCGCAGTTCGACCGCGGGCGCTGGACGCGCGAGACCGCGCGCGCGAAGCTCGGCCTCGACGGGGAGGTGGCCCTGTTCTTCGGCTACGTGCGGCATTACAAGGGACTCGACACGCTGCTCGACGCGTGGCCCATGGTGCGCGCGCGGCGCCCCGCGACGCTGGTCGTGGCGGGCGAGTTCTACGAGGACGCGGCGCCGTACCGGGCGAGGGTGGACGCCGCGAACTCGGGCGGCGCCGGCGCCGTGCGGCTGCTCGACCGCTACATCGGCGACGACGAGGTCGAGGCGCTGTTCAAGGCGGCGGATGTCGTCGTGCTCCCGTACCGCTCGGCGACGCAGAGCGGCGTGACGCACGTCGCCTACGCGCTCGGCGTGCCGGTGATCACGACCGACGTCGGCGGCCTCGCCGAGACCGTGCGGCCCGGTGAAACCGGGCTCGTCGCGCCGCCTGAGAACCCGGCGGCGCTCGCGGAAGCGATCGTGCGCTTCTTCGCCGACGGCATGGCGCCGCGGCTGCGTGCGGGTGTGGCGGCGCTGCACCAGGCGCACTCGTGGGACGTGCTCGCGGACACGGTGATCGAACTCGGCGACGCGCTCGCGCCGGCGCGGGGCTGGCGATGAACGCACCGGACGCCACAGCGACGCCGCAGTTCGCCGGCAGCGCGACGCCGATGCCGTCGTTCGTCACGAGCGCCCCTGCGATCCACGTGCGCGCGCGGCTCGCCGCGCGCTGGATCGGCATCACCGCGTTCCTGGTCTACGCGATCTCGGGTGGCGGGCGGATCGTCGGCAGCGACGAGGTGACGATGCTCGAGCTCGCCCGCGCCATGCTCCACGGCGGGATCGCGGTGCCGGTGGGCGCGACGCTCGACGGCCCGGACGGCCGCCACTACACCAAGAACGCGGCGGGGCAGGCGGTGCTCGCGCTGCCGCTGGTCGCGGTCGCCGAGGTCGCCGAGGGACGGCTGCCGCTCCCGGTCGCGCGCCGCGTCCTCGCCGCGCGCTGTGTGGTCTCGTTCTTCAACGCCGCGATCACGGCGCTGCTGCTCGCGGTCTTCTACCGCTTCGTGCGCTTCATGGGCGTGCGCGCGCGGCCGGCGCTCGCGGCGACCGTCATGCTCGGCTTCACGACGCCGGTGTGGGCGTACGCGAAGAGCTTCATGGCCGAGCCGCTGCAGGCGCTCGGCCTCCTGTTCGCGCTCGAGGGCGGCGCGCGCGTGGCGAACGGCGAGGGCAGGCTCGGCTGGATCGCGGCGCTCGGCGTGCTGATCGCCGTCTCGGTCAAGTTCGCGATGCTGCCGCTCGCGATCGTGTGCCTTCTGCCGCTGGCCCGCGCCCGATGGACCGCGTGGATCGCGCCGGCGATCGGCCTCGCCGTGGCGCTCGCCGGCCACGCGATCTACGACGTGATGCGCTTCGGCACGCCGTTCGAGACCGGCTATGGCCGGCAGGCGTCGGCCGCGGCGTTCACGACGCCGATCCTGACCGGGCTCTACGGGCTGCTCGCCTCATCGGGGAAGGGCGTCATCTGGTTCGCGCCCGCGATCCTGCTCGCGATCCCGGGCGCGATCGCGATGCGCCGCGCGGGCGCCGCCGAGGCGCGCACCGCGACCGCCGCCATCGCCGCCTTCGCGCTCGCCGTGCTCGGCTACTCGATGTTCGAGCACTGGGCGGGCGACGGCTCGTTCGGCCCGCGCTACCTCGTGCCGCTCCTGCCGCTCGTCTTCGTCCCGGTCGCGTTCGCGCTGAACGCCCGCCGTGCGCTGACCCGCGCGGCCGCGGTGCTGCTCGCGATCGCCGGCTGCGCGGTCGCGATCGGCGGCGTCGGCATCTACTTCGGCGCCGAGATGCGCGAGGTCGGCGATTATCCGTACACGCGCGCGCTCAACGATCCCCTGTTCATGCACGAGAGCCACTTCGTGCCGGCCAGGAGCCCGATCCTCGGCCACTGGCGCATGCTGATTCGCAACGCGCGCGAGCACATCGCGCATCGCGCCCCGCGGCTCACGACGCGCGGCGCGGTCGACCCGCGCACGGGCCTGACGCCCGACGACCAGCGCGCGCTGCTGCACGGCCTCGACTTCTGGTGGACGTATGCGCCCGAGGTCGGCGTGCCGCTCGTGCCGGTGGCGGCGGCACTCGCGTTGCTCCTGCTGCTCGCGGCATGGGCCGGGCTCCAGATGCTGGCGTTCGTCGCCGAGGACGCCGCGTGAATGACATGGAGCGCGGCGCCGGCGTGAATGACATGGAGCGCGGCGCCGGCGTGAAGCGTCTCGCGGTCGTGATCCTCAACTGGAACGGCCTCGCCGACACGCGCGCGGCGCTCGCGAGCCTCGCCCGCTGCACGGCGCCGGCCGGCTGGAGCGTGCAGCGCATGGTCGTGGACAACGGCTCGACCGACGGCTCGGCCGAGGCGTTGCGGCGCGAGTTCCCCGACGTCGACGTGGTCGCGCTCGGCGAGAACCGCCGTTTTGCCGGCGGCAACAACCGGGGTCTCGGGCGCGCGCTCGCCGCGGGCGCCGACGCGATCATGCTGCTCAACAACGACACCGAGGCCGATCCCGCCCTGCTCGCGCGCCTGGTCGAGGCGATGGAGCGCGCGCCGCGATCCGCCGTCGCGCCGCTCATCGACTTCTTCGCGCCGCGCGACCGGATCTGGTACGCGGGCGCCCGGCTGGTGCCGGCGCTCGGGCTCGCGCAGCACCGCGGCCTGCGCGACGTCGATCGCGGCCAGCATCGCGACGTCGCGCCGACCGGCTACCTCACCGGCTGCTGCATGCTCGCGCCGCGCGCGGCGTGGGAGGAGGTCGGGCTCCTCGACGAGCGCTTCTTCCTCTACGCCGAGGACTCCGACTGGTCGCTGCGCGCGCGCGCCGCCGGATGGACGCTGCTCTTCGTGCCGCAGGCGAAGCTCTGGCACAAGGTGTCGGCATCGAGCGGCGCCGCGAGTCCGTGGAAGATCTATCAGCGCCTGCGCGCGAACCTCACGCTGTTCGCGACGCACGCGCGCGGCGTCGCGCGCGTGACGTGGCTGCCGTGCTTCATCGTCCAGCAGAAGATCCTGTTCCTGTGGCTGCTCGCGCGCGGCCGGGGCCGCGCCGCGTGGGCGATCCCGCGCGCGTTCGTGGACGCGGCGCGCGGCCGCCCCGCGGCCGAGGTCCCGGCGTGAGCGCGGCGACGACCCCCTGGGCGCGACGGCCCGAGAAGGCGCCCGACGAGCCACCGCTCTTCCTCCACGAGCTGATCGCCGCCGCGCCCGCCGGCGCGCGGGTCGTGGACGCGGGCTGCGGCCCGGGCTCGTGGAACTATGCCGACCGCCCCGCGCTCGCGATCACCGGCTTCGACATCAAATTCCCGCCCGGCCCGCCGCCGCGCGCCGCGCACGTCGGCGTCGTCCGCGCCGATCTCGCGCGCACGCCGCTCGAGGACGGCGCGTTCGATCTCACGATCTGCCACTACGTGCTCGAGCACGTGACCGAGCTCCGCGCCTGCCGCGACGAGCTGGCGCGGATCACCAGGCCGGGAGGGACGCTCTACGTCGCGGTGCCGCGGGCGGCGGCGTTCGACGACCGGCTCTATCGCTTCGCCGGCTACTTCGCCAAGGTCGCGCTGATGAAGTTCGGAAAGCGGATCGAGCACCAACAGCGCTTCGATCTCGCGATGCTGAAGGCGCTCTTCGCCGAACGGGGATTGACGCTCGAGGCGCTCGCGCGCGTGCCGGCCGGGTTCTCGTGGATGAACGATCCGCGCACCAAGCCCCTGCAGGGTCCGTTCACCGACGCGGTGGCGTGGCTCCACCGCGTGAGCGGGATCGATCTCGCGGCCGACGCCAACTTCGTGATGACGTTCCGCAAGGCGACCGCGGGCGCGGCAGCGGGCATGGCCGCCGGCGCCGCGCCGCCGCGGATCCGCCGCGTGACGCACGTCTGCCGCGAGTGCGGCGAGCACAGCGTCCTCGCGCCGCCGACGCCTTCGCCCGCGCGCTGGATCTGCCCCTGGTGCGGGAAACCGAACCCGCTCGGGCGGCCGCGATGACGCTGCGCGTGCTGCATGCGCCGGCCGAGATCGCCGGGCAGGCATCGGTGCTCGCGCGCGCGCTGCGCGGCCTCGGCGTCGAGGCGCACTCGCTCGCCTACAACGCCGGGTTCCCGCAGTACCGACCCGACGAGCAGCGCGGCTACGACGCCGCGCCGCCGCTCCCGCGCTACCTCGGCTACCTCGCGAGCACGCTGCGCAATCTCGGGCGCTGGGACGTCTATCACTTCCATTTCGGGCGCACGCTGATCCCGCCGCACAACCTGGATCTGCCGCTCCATCGCGCGCTCGGCCGGCGCGTGGTCTTCCACTACCACGGCTGCGACGTGCGCGACCGCCGCCACATGCTGGCGACGCACACGCACTCGACGTGCTCGGAATGCGATCCGTTCTGCATCCCGTCGCGGCAGAAGCGCATCCTCGCGAGCGCCGTCTCGTACGCCGACGCCGAGCTGGTCTCGACGCCCGACCTGCTCGAATCCGCGCCACGCGCGCGACACCTGCCGGTCGCGATCGACCTCGCCGAGTATCCGTGGGCGCCCACGGCCGGCGCGCCGAAGCTCGTGCTCCACGCGCCGACCAACCGCCTCATCAAGGGCACGCGCTACGTCGAGCACGCCTATGCCGCGTGCCGGTCGCGGTTCCCGAACGTGAGATTCGAGACGATCGAGCGCGTGCCGTTCGCCGCGCTGCGCGAACGGCTCGCCGAGGCCGACGTGGTCGTGGATCAGGTGTTCATGGGCTGGTACGGCATGGTGGCGGTCGAGGCGATGGCGCTCGGGAAACCGGTGCTGTGCTTCATCCGCGACGACTTCGAGCCGCGGCTCCGCGACTGCCCGATCGTGCGCTGCACCAAGGAGGATCTCGGCGAGCGCCTCGCGGCGCTCCTCGCCGACGATGCCGGCCGCCGCGACCTCGGCGAGCGCGGCCGCGCCTACGTCGAGCGTGAGCACGCGGCCCCCGTGATCGCCGCGCGCCTGCTCAACCTCTACCGTTCGTTCGACGCCGCGCCGGAGCCGGCCCGTGGCTGACGCGACCGCGCCGCGCTCGCCGGTGCGCGAGGCGCTCGCGCATCTCACCGGCGACTCGCTCATCTACGGCCTCGGCCAGGTGAGCGGCCGCGCGGTCAACCTGCTGCTCGTGCCCGTGCTCACGCGCGTGCTCACGCCGCAGGCGTACGGCGTCTCGGATCTCGTGCTCGCCTACGCGCAGACGGCGCTGCTGGTGCTGGTGTTCGGCATGGACGGGGCACTCGCTCGCCACTTCTACGAGGAGCCCGACCGGGCGGCGCGCGTCCGCATGGTCTCGACCTCGCTCGTGTTCCGCGTCCTGCTCGGCACGGCGGCGGCACTGCTGCTCACGCTGGTCGCGGTGCCGTCGATCGCGCCGCTGGTCGCCGGCGCCGCGTAT
>JACOSV010000046.1 GCA_016178725.1 Candidatus Eiseniibacteriota bacterium | reverse complement strand
CTCGCGGCACTGGCGCTGACGCTCGCCGCCGGCGCGGCGCCGGGCTGCGTCGCGCCCCAGCTCGGGCTCATCCGCTCGGGGCTCGACAGCCTGCGCGTCGTCGTGGACACGCTCACCGTGCGCGACTCGGTCGCGTTCACGGTGCTGCGCGACACGCGCCGCGAGCTGGGCGAGCAGCGCGACATCCTGTTGAGCACGCGGGCGACCAGCGGCAACACGACGCAGGAGCTGTTCGATCAGATGGGGCGGCTCAACAACAAGCTCGACGAGGTGATGGGCCGCTTCCAGCAGATCAGCCAGCGCGCGGGGCCCCCGGCTGCGAATCCCGCGACCCCCGCCGGGCCGGGGGCCGCGCCGGCGCAGCCGCAGGGCGATCCGAACCAGATCTACGATCAGGCGGCGCAGGACCTGACCCAGGGGCACTACGCGCTCGCGCTCCAGGGATTCCGCGGCTTCGTGCGCCGCTTCCCGAGCTCCGATCTGGCGGACAACGCGCAGTACGGCGTCGGCGAATCGTTCTTCGCCCAGTCGCAGTTCGACAGCGCGGCGACCGAATATGCAAAGGTCGAAGCGCAGTGGCCGAAGGGCGACAAGGTGCCGGCGGCGCTCTACAAGCAGGCGTTGAGCCGCGAGAAGCTCGGCGCGCGCGACGCGGCGAAGAAGCTTCTGGAGGATCTGGTCCGGCGCTTCCCCGAAGCGGGCGAAGCGCAACTCGCGCGTGAGCGGCTCGGCCTCCGCGATCGCAAGTAGTCTCGCGCTGGCCGCATGCCTGATCGGCATGCCCGCCGACGCGTGGGCCGACGCGGCCGGCCGGGGCGCCACCGTCGCCGGTGACACCCTGTCCGGCGCCGATGACGGCCTGCCGATCGCCACGGTCGGAATCGAGGCGTACCGCATCTTCGATCCCGTGCCGAAGGGGCGCCTCGCCGCCACCTATCGCGCCGCGAACCGGCTGCACGTCCGCACGCGCGAGGAGACGGTGCGCACGCGGCTCCTGTTCGCGCCGGGCGATCCGTGGAGCGTCGCGCGCGCGCGGGAGACCGAGCGCGATCTGCGCGCGCTCAACATCTTCGACGAGGTGAATCTCATCGAGCGCCGGCGCGGCGACTCGGTGGACGTGGCGGTGATCACGCGTGACGCATGGACGACGTCGCCCGAGTTCAACCTCGAGCGCGGCGGCAACCGTGTGTTCGGCTCGTTCCAGTTCTCCGAGCACAACCTGCTCGGCCGCGCGCAGGACGTCTCGCTCGCCTACCGCGAGGACCCGACCGGGATCTCGCGCTCGGTCGACTTCACCGATCCGGGGATCGCCGGCACGCGGCTCATGGCGAGCGTCGGCGCCAGCACCGGCACCAGCGGCACGACCGCCGACATGAGCTTCGGCCTGCCGTTCTACGCCGAGGACACCCCGTTCTCGTACGGTATCCGCGCCGAGCGCAACGACTCCGAAGCGCGGCTGTTCGAGCAGGACGCCGAGGTCGCGAGCTTCGCGCGGCGCAACGAGCGGATCGAGCTCTACGCGGGGCGCGGCTGGCGCGAGGGCCCGACGATCACCCGCGTCACCGGATCGCTGCTCGTCTGGGATCGCGCGTTCGGCGGCACGACGCTCGCGTCCGGCGCGCCCGGCGCGTTCGCAGGCGGCGACGAGCGGCTGCGGGTGCGGCGCTTCGCGATCGAGACGCGCTGGTGGCGGCCGTCCTACATCGAGCGCGTCGCGGTGGACCGGCTCGACGTGGTCGAGGACTTCGACGTCGGCCGCTCGCTCGGGGTCACGTTCGGGGCTTCGCCGCACGTGTTCGGCGCCACGGCCGCCGAGGAGTACATCGCGCTCCATGTCCACGCCGGCGCCGACGCCGGGGCGGCCGGGTTCGGACTGGCGCGCGTCATGGTTTCGAGCCGGCTCGCCGACGGCCCGCGCGAATCGAACGTCACGATGGACGCGCGCTGGATCAACCAGTCGGTGCCGCGCCAGACGCTCGTGGTGGCGGTCCTCACCGGCGCGATCTATCGCCCGGCGCGCGACGTGCAGTACGTGGTCGGCGGGCTCAACGGGCTGCGCGCGCACGGCGTCCACGCGCTCGCCGGCGACCGGCTGTGCCGGCTGAACGCCGAGAGCCGCTGGCTGATCGGGCGCAACTTCTACCAGCTCGTCTCGCTCGGCGCGGCGGGATTCTGGGACACGGCGCGCACCTGGGGACCGGGCTCGGCCGGGCTCGCGTGGCAGCACGACGTGGGCATGGGGCTGCGGCTCTCGCTGCCGCACTCGGCGCTCAATCAGGTGCTGCGGCTCGATCTCGCGTGGCGCGTGTCGCCGCGCGGCGTGCGCCCGGGCGGCGCGGTCTATTCGTTCGGCTCGAGCCAGGCGTTCTAGCCACGCCTTGACGCGGCGCGCGAGCCCCGCGTAGCGTCGCGGCCCCCGGAGGGAATCCATGGACGTGCACGCCGTGGCGCTCGATCTGCCGAGCGACGCCAACCTGATCGCCGGCCAGGCGCACTTCATCAAGACCGTCGAGGACCTCGCCGAGATCGTCGTCACGTCGGTGCCGGGCGCGACGTTCGGCATCGCGTTCTGCGAGGCGTCGGGTCCGTGCCTGATCCGCACCGAGGGCAACGATCCCGAGCTGATCGAGGCCGCGGTTTCCAACGCCGAGCGCGTCGCCTCGGGCCACGTCTTCTTCCTGCTGCTGCGCGGCGCGTACCCGATCAACCTGCTCAACGCCGTGAAGGGCTGCCCCGAGGTGTGCCAGGTGTTCTGCGCCACCGCCAATCCCGTGCAGGCGCTGGTCGCGCAGAGCGATCAGGGGCGCGGCGTGATCGGCGTGATCGACGGCGCCTCGCCGCGCGGGCGCGAGCAGGACGCTGCCCGCACCGCGCGGCGCGAGTTCCTGCGCAACATCGGCTACAAGCGGTGATCGGCGCCGGCCTCCAATTGGTTCCGCCGGCGCGCCGCCGCGCGCCGGCGCCCGTTTCCGCGCGAGGCGCGAGCCGCCCATGCTGACCCACCGGCCGCTCCGGCTCGGGCCGCTCGAGAACAACTCGTTCATCATCGTGGATCCCGCGGCCCGCGAGGCCGCGGTCGTGGACGTGGGCTTCGAGCCCGAAGCGGTGATCGACGCGGTGCGCGCCGCCGGCCTGACCGTGCGCTGGCTGCTCGGCACGCATGCCCACTACGACCACGTCGCCGGCATGCGCACGGTGCAGGAGGCGCTTGGCGGCGACTACCGGCTGCATCCCGCCGACCGGCCGCTGCTCGAGTGGCTCGGGCAGCAGGCGGCCGCGTTCGGCCTGCCGCCGGCCGAGCCTCCGGCGGTCGTCCACGATCTCGCCGACGGCGAGCGCGTGCCGCTCGGCGGCGAGACGATCGAGGTGATCCACACGCCTGGACATTCGCCGGGGGGCGTGTGCTTCCGCTGGAACGACTGGCTGTGGGTCGGCGACACGCTGTTCGCCGGCTCGATCGGACGCACCGATCTTCCGGGCGGGTCGTTCGAGGAGCTCGAGCGCTCGATCCGCACACGGCTCTATCCGCTGGGCGACGATCTGCAGGCATTCACCGGGCACGGCCCGTTCACCACGATCGGCCGCGAGCGGCTCACCAATCCGTTCGTCGGCGAGGGGGCGCGGCTCGCGTGAGCGCGCGCGGCGGGAGTGCGGCGGCCGGTGCTGACGCGGGGGCGCATCGCGCGCCGGGCGACTGGACGCAGGACCTGCGCATCGACGCCAGCGTGTTCGTCGCGCCGGGCGCGGTGATCGTGGGCGACGTCGAGATCGGGGCGCGCGCCGGCGTGTGGTTCAACACCGTCGTGCGCGGCGACACGGCGCCGGTCACGGTCGGCGCCGAGACCAACCTCCAGGACAACACCGTCGTCCACGTGGACGAAGGGTTCGCGGCCCGGATCGGCGCGCGCGTCACGGTCGGCCATCGCGCCATCATCCACGGCTGCGTGATCGAGGACGAGTGCCTGATCGGCATGGGCTCGATCGTTCTCACCGGCGCGCGCATCGGCGCCGGATCGCTGGTCGGCGCGGGCGCGCTGATCCTCGAGGGCCAGCAGATCCCGCCCGGGAGCACGGTGCTGGGATCGCCGGCCAAGGTCGTGGGCGCGGTCAAGCCCGAGCACCGCGAGGCGATCCGTCGCGGCGCCGCACATTACGTGGCGCTCGCCGCCAGCTACCGGTCGCGCGGCTTCGGCCGGCCGCTCGTCGCGCCGGAGGCCGCGATGGCGGGCGAGGCGCGCGGGCCGCTGACCGGGCTCGAACGCCTCGCGCTGCTCGATGCGCTCGGCGAGACGCCGCGCTGGGTCGGATCGCGGCTCGCCGCGCACGACGACGCGCGCTGGCGCCTGCGGCCGGGCGAAGGGCGCTGGTCGGCGCACGAGGTCATGTGCCACCTGCGCGACGCCGATCGCGATGTGTTCACGATCCGCCTCGAGCGCCTGCTCACCGACCGCCATCCGGCGTTCGCGCGCGCCGATCTCTCGGGCGAATCCCGCGTGCGCGGCTGGGCGGGCGAGGCGCCGGAGGCGACGCTGCGCGAGTGGACGGCGCTGCGCGCGATGCTGGTCGCGCGGCTGGCGGGCCTCACGCCGGTCGAATGGGCGCGCATGGGATCGCACGAGGCGCTCGGGCCCTATGGCGTGCGCGAGATGGTGCGCGGCTGGGCCGAGCACGATCTCGGCCATCGCCGGCAGATGGCCGAAGCGCTCGGGGAGTACGCGTGAGGCGGCGCGATCCGCATGGCCGTTCGGGCGTCGCGGCCGGCTGTGCCGTCATCACGGTGAGCGACACGCGCGGCGCCGCGGACGATCGCAGCGGCGACGTCCTCTGCGCCGCGCTCGAGCGCGGCGGGCACCGGGTGGTCGCCCGCGCCTGGGTGCGCGACGAGCCCGCCGCGATCCGCCGCGCCGCGCGCGCGGCGCTCCGGCGGCGCGGCGTGCAGGCCGTGATCCTGACCGGCGGCACCGGCGTCGCGCCGCGCGACGTGACGCCCGACGCGCTCGCGCCGCTCATCGAGCGCCCGCTTCCGGGCTTCGGCGAGCTGTTCCGCGCGCTCTCGTACCGCGAAGTCGGCAGCGCCGCGTGGCTCTCGCGCGCCGGGGCCGGCGTCGCGCGCGGCCGCCTGCTCGTGATGCTGCCCGGCTCGCCGGCCGCCGTGAAGCTCGCCGCCCAACGCCTGCTGGTTCCCGAGCTCGCCCACGTCGTCACGCTCCTCGCACGCGCCTGAAGGAGATCCATCGCATGTCGATCAAGTCGGACCGCTGGATTCGCGAGATGTGCCGCACGCACAGGATGATCGAGCCGTTCGAGGAGAAGCAGGTGCGCCAGGGGACGATCTCGTACGGCGTCTCGTCGTACGGCTACGACCTGCGCGTGGCCGACGAGTTCAAGATCTTCACCAACGTCAACAGCACGATCGTGGATCCCAAGGCGATGGACCCCGCCAACATGGTGGACTTCAAGGGCGCGGTCGCGATCGTGCCGCCCAATTCGTTCGCGCTCGGGCGCAGCGTCGAGTACTTCCGCATCCCGCGCGACGTGATCACGATCACGCTCGGCAAGTCCACGTACGCGCGCTGCGGCATCATCACCAACGTCACGCCCTTCGAGCCCGAGTGGGAGGGATTCGTGACGCTCGAGATCAGCAACACGACGCCGCTGCCGGCGAAGATCTACGCCAACGAGGGGCTCGCGCAGGTGCTGTTCTTCCAGGGCGACGAGCCGTGCGAGATCTCGTACAAGGACAAGGCCGGGAAGTACCAGGCGCAGACCGGCATCACGCTGCCGCGGCTGTGACCGCGACGCGCCGCGGCCTGCGCTGACCCGCCGAGCGCGGGCGGGTTGCGGCGGCGCGCGGGCGGCCGGTATGCTGCGGCCGTCGTGAGGTCGCGAGCCACCGCTTCGGGGGACGACATGTTCAAGGAGATGGTCCAGGGACTCGGCGTCACATTCGAGAACCTGTTCAAGAAGCCCTTCACCGTCCAGTATCCGGAAGAGCAGCTCACGATGTTCCCGCGCTTCCGCGGGCTCCACATCCTGACCCGCCACGAGGACGGTCTCGAGCGCTGCGTGGGCTGCGAGCTGTGCGCGGTCGCCTGCCCGGCCGACGCGATCTTCGTCGAGGCGGCCGAGAACGAACCCGACGCGCCCCAGTCCCACGGCGAGCGCTACGCGAAGCGCTACGAGATCAACATGCTGCGCTGCATCTTCTGCGGCATGTGCGAAGAGGCCTGCCCGGAGGACGCGATCTACCTCGAGAAGAAGTTCGAGCTCGCCGACTACGACCGCGACGCGTTCATCTACACCAAGGACGAGCTGCTGGTCGGTCCCGAGCAGTCGGGCTACCTGCCCGCGCGCTGATCGCCTCCGTTTCCTTCCGCGACGCAGCGCCGTTTCATCCGCAAACGTTCGGCGTTCGCGGGCGAAACGCCGGCGCCGACGCCCCATCGCGCGATGCCGCAGGGTCCGCCCGCAACCGGCTGGAATCCATTGCCTTGGAACATCGCGCCGCCGACGGCACGGGCCCTGCGAGGTGCGAGGTCGAACGGCGCAAGGGCGCACCCGAGCGGAGCATCCGCGCGTCGGCGATCCGAAATCACGCCACACGTACAGGAGGAATCATTCGATGAAGATCACGCGTTGGACTCCGGCGCCGTCCGTCGGCGATCTGGTCGGGGTTCAGGACGAAGTGAACCGGCTCTTCGACGGCTTCTTCACCCGCAGCGCGCTGCGCTCCGATCTCGCCCCGGCGTTCGTGCCGGCGGTGGACATCCAGGAGACGCCCGAGGAGTTCATCTTCCACGTCGACCTGCCGGGCGTCGCGCAGAAGGACGTGAAGGTCAGCCTCATGGGCGACACGCTCACGATCCGCGGCGAGCGCAAGGCGGACGTGACGACGCAGGGCAACGGCAAGAGCCTCCACCGCACGGAGCGGATCCACGGCACGTTCGAGCGATCGTTCAGCCTCGGCACGCCGCTCCGCAACGACAAGGTGCAGGCGCAGTACAAGGACGGCGTCCTCGAAGTGCGCGTGCCGAAGGCCGAGGAGGCCAGGATGCGCGAGATCGAGGTCCAGGTCGGCTAACCGGAAGCTTCGCGATCCACGCCGCTCCGGCGCATGCCGGGTCGGCGTGGTTTCGCACATCACCTAGCGGGAGAGCTCATGGGTAAGGTCATCGGCATCGATCTCGGAACCACGAATTCGTGCGTGGCGGTCATGGAGGGCGGAGAGCCCAAGGTGATCGCCAACGCCGAGGGGTTCCGCACCACACCTTCGGTCGTCGGGTTCGCAAAGTCCGGAGAGCGTCTCGTCGGGCTGGTCGCGCGGCGCCAGGCCGTGACCAACCCGCGCAACACCGTCTATTCGATCAAGCGTTTCATGGGCCGCAAGTACGACGAGGTCCAGAACGAGATCAAGCACGTGCCGTACGAAGTCATCCGCGGGGCCAACGGCGACGCGCGCGTGCGCGCCAACGGCGAGGAGTTCTCGCCGCCCGAGATCTCGGCGATGATTCTGCAGAAGATGCGGCAGACCGCCGAGGAATACCTGGGCGAGAAGGTGACGGAGGCGGTCGTCACCGTCCCGGCGTACTTCAACGACAGCCAGCGCCAGGCGACCAAGGACGCGGGCCGCATCGCCGGACTCGACGTGAAGCGCATCATCAACGAGCCGACCGCCGCGTCGCTCGCCTATGGCCTCGACAAGAAGAAGGACGAGAAGATCGCGGTGTTCGACCTCGGCGGCGGCACGTTCGACATCTCGATCCTCGAGCTCGGCGACGGCGTGTTCGAGGTGCGCTCGACCAACGGCGACACGCACCTCGGCGGCGACGACTTCGACCAGCGCGTCATCGACCATCTTGCCGAGGAGTTCAAGAAGCAGGAGGGCGTCGACCTCCGCAAGGATCCGATGGCACTCCAGCGCCTGAAGGAGGCCGCCGAGAAGGCCAAGTGCGAGCTCTCGACGGTGATGGAGACCGAGGTCAACCTGCCGTTCATCACGGCGGTGGACAACGTCGCCAAGCACCTCGTCATCCGCATCACGCGCGCGAAGCTCGAGCAGCTGTGCGCCGATCTCATCGAACGCTGCCGCGGCCCGGTGGTGCAGGCCCTCAAGGACGCCGGCCTCTCGACCACGCAGATCGACGAGGTCGTGCTGGTCGGCGGCGCGACCCGCATGCCGCGCGTGCAGGAGCTGGTCAAGGAAGTCTTCGGCAAGGAACCGCATCGCGGCGTCAACCCCGACGAGGTGGTGGCGATCGGCGCGGCGATCCAGGGCGCGGTGCTGCGCGGCGAGGTGCGCGACGTGGTGCTCCTCGACGTGACGCCGCTCTCGCTCGGCCTCGAGACGCTCGGCGGCGTCATGACCACGCTCATCGAGCGCAACACGACGATTCCCACCAAGAAGAGCCAGGTGTTCTCGACCGCGTCCGACAACCAGACGACGGTCGAGGTGCACGTGCTCCAGGGTGAGCGGCCGATGGCGCGCGACAACAAGAGCATCGGCCGGTTCCATCTCGACGGCATCGCGCCGGCGCCGCGCGGGCTGGCGCAGATCGACGTGACGTTCGACATCGACGCCAACGGCATCCTGCACGTGTCGGCGAAGGACCGTGCGACGGGCAAGGAGCAGAGCATCCGGATCGAGGCGTCGAGCGGGCTCGACGAGTCCGAGATCCAGCGCCTGGTCAAGGAGGCGGAGTCGAACGCGGACGACGACCGGCGCCGCAAGGAATCGGTCGAGGCGCGCAACCGCGCCGACGGGCTCGCCTACGAGGTCGAGAAGAACCTCAAGGAGCACGCCGCGAAGCTCGACGCCGGCACGCGCTCGTCGATCGAGGGCGAGATACACCACATTCGCGAGGCGCTGAAGGGCGAGGACTCGGCGGCGATCACCACGGCGACCGATGCGCTCGAGAAGGCATGGCACGCCGCGGCCGCCACGCTCTACCAGCAGGCCGGCGCGGCCGGACCGGCCGACACGGGGCCCGCGCCCGACGCGGCGCCGGAGGGCGAGCCGAAGAAGAAGGGCGACAAGAGCGGCGCGGTGGACGCCGACTTCGAAGTGGTCGAGTAGCGATCGCTACAGGCGGACGATCTTCCTCGAACGCCGGCCCTTGAGCACGTTGCGCGTGTCGACGATGCCGCGCGCGTGGCGCACGATCTGCGGGTACGGGAACGTGCGGTGCGCGGTCGCGATCACGACGCAGTCGAAGCGCCGGAGCCGCGCCGGCGTGAGCGGGACGCTCGTCAGCGAGCGGCCGGCGAACGCGAGCTTCGCCACGAACGGATCGCTGTACTCCACCTTCGCCCCGCGGCGCTCGAGCGTGGTCATGATGTCGAGCGAGGGGCTCTCGCGCGTGTCGTCGATCCCCGCCTTGTAGGCGACGCCGAGCACCAGCACGCGCGAGCCGCGCACGGCGCGGCCGCCGCGGTTGAGGCTCTCGGCGACGAGATCGCAGACGTGGTCCGGCATGTGCGCGTTGACGTGCCCGGCGAGCTCGATGAAGCGCGCCTCGAATCCGCTCGCCCGCGCCTTCCACGAGAGATAGAAGGGGTCAATTGGAATGCAGTTGTGCGAGACGAGTCCGTACGACGTGACGTACGTGTGCGTGCCCGCGACCTCGATCGAGTAGACATAGTCGCCGCCCGGCTTGCGCGACGCGCGCGGCACAACCGTCGCATACGACCCGTGACGCCGGACCTTCTTCACCGGCATCCGCTTCGCGCGACGCGCGAGGTAGTGCGCGAGCCTCTCGGCCTTCCGGCCGCGCAGCAGCGGCGCGAGCTGACGCAGGGCCTCGTCGCCGTAGAGTCGCAGCTCGGGCTTGCCCTTCTTCACGCTCGGCACCATGCCCAGCGAATGCATGAGCATCGTCGCCTGCTGCAGCAGGACCGGGCTCGACGTGAAGTAGCTGACGCACGCCGTGTTCATCCGGCGCGTCCACGTGCGTCCGCGCTTCACGTACGTGCGCGAGCCGCTGAACGCGTCAACGCTGCCGTCGCCGTCGATCAGCGCGCCGAGCAGCGCGCGGCGCAGGGCGACGGGCGCGCCGAGGAAGAACGGGGGCATGCGCATGGTGTCCGAGCGGCGGCCGCAGCCGAGCCCGTCGCGCAGCAATCGGGCGAAGAGGTTCGACGACACCTTGATCTGCACCATGATCACGGTCAATCCCTATTCCAACGAAGTCCACTTCGCCGGTGCGGCATCGGGAGGCGGCACCGCGCCGACCGCGCTGATCGCCAGCTTCCTGGCCCTGACCCGCGAGGATAAGCCCCTGGCCGAAGCCCTGACGGTGCCGCGCCTGATTCACCCGGCCACCCCGGATGCGGTATTCGTGGAAAGCGGCACCTACGCCCTCGACACCGCCGCGCTGCAGCAGCGCGGCCACAAGACCAGTCCGGT
>JACOSV010000054.1 GCA_016178725.1 Candidatus Eiseniibacteriota bacterium | reverse complement strand
CTGCGCGCGGCGCTCGCCTCCGATCCCGGGTTGCCGCGCGCGCACGAGCGCCTCGGCATGATCGCGCTCGCGGCCGGCGACGCCGCGAGCGCCGTGCTCGAACTCGAGGCCGAGCGCGCGGCGTCGGGAGACGATCCGCCGCCCGGCCTCGCCTTCGAGCTCGGCCGCGCCTACGCGCGGCTCGGCGACCGCGACCACGCACGCGCCGCATACCGCGCCGAGCTGCGGCGCGCGCCAGGGCACCTCGAAGCGCTCGACTCGCTGCGGGTACTCGAGCCGGAGGGCGGACGCTGATGCGCCGCAATCCGGCGATGACGGCGGCCGTGGCCGTCGTGGCGCTGCTCGCGCTCCTCGGCGTCACGTATCACATCTTCGACACCGACTTCTGGCAGCACCTGCTGATGGGCCGCGCGATCTGGACGTCGCACGCGGTCGCGACCACGCAGCTCTGGACGTGGCCGACGTACGGCGCGCCGAACGTGAACGCGTCATGGGGGTTCTTCGCCCTGATCTGGCCGTTCTGGGCGCTGGGCGGCGTCACCGGCCTCTTCGTCTGGCGCTGGATCTCGATCCTCGCGGTGCTCGGCATCCTGTGGGCGCTCGGGCGCCGGATGGGCGGCCGCGGCTTCGCGGCGCTCGCGATCGTCGTGGTCGCGGCGCTCGTCTACCGCCTGCGTTCGCAGATCCGTCCCGAGACGCTGGTCGCGATCCTGTTCGCCGGCGAGATCGCGATCCTCGAGCGCGCGCGTCTCGGCGGAAGGGACCGCACCCCGTGGGTGATCGCGATCGCGTTCGCATGGGCCAACGCGCACATCTCCTACTACCTCGGACTCGGCGTGCTCGGCATCTACCTGCTCGACGCGCTGATCGCGGGGCGGTCGGATGCCGGCGCGCGCGCCCGGGCGCGGCGGCTCGCGATCACGATGGCCGGCGCGGTCGCGATCTCGTTCGTCAATCCGTTCGGCGGGCGGGCGCTCGCGCAGCCGTTCGAGTACTTCTTCGTCTGGCGGCACGAGCCGGTCTACCAGACGATCCGGGAGCTGCAGCCGGTGCGGTGGAGCGACTACGCCGACACCACGCTGCCCGAGATCGTCTTCGGCTGGCCGCTCCTGATCCTCTGGCGCGCGCTGCGCCGCCAGTTCGATCGCGTCGAGATCGCGATGTGCGCGGTCTTCACGGCGCTCGGCCTCGGCACGCAGCGGTTCATCGGCCTCTACGCCCTCGCGGCGACCCCGTTCATGATGCGCGACGTGGACGCGTGGGCGGCCACGCGCCGCTGGCCGGCATGGAGCGTGGACGCGTGGGTGCGCTCGGGCGCGGTGATCGCGATCTGCGCCGGCTTCGCGGTCGCCGAGCTCCGCCGCGCGGATCCGCGCGCGGGCGTCGGCATCGACATGGTCCATTACCCCGTGAGCGCGTGCGACGCGATGACGGCCCTCGGCGTGCGCGGCCGCGGCTTCACCAACTTCGAGGCGGGCGGCTATCAGGCCTGGCGGTTCTGGCCCGATCGCTCGCGCCTGCCGTTCATGGATGTCCATCAGGCGGGGACGCGCGAGGACCGCCGCCTCTACGCGCTCGCGTTCGGCGACCCGCGGGCGTGGCGGGCGCTCGACGACGAGCGCCGCTTCGACTACGTCCTGCTCGGGCGCGAGCGCGAGGGCGGGAATCCGCTGCTCGACGTGCTCGACGCCGACTCGACGTGGGCGCTGATCTTCGTGGACGACGTCGCGGCGCTCTACGTCCGCCGCCACGGGCCGCTCGCGGCGGTCGCGCGGCGCGTTGCGTACGCGATGGTCCCCGCCGGGACGCGGGCGCTCGCGCCGCTCGGCGAGGCCGTGGCGCGGGATTCGCTGATCCGCCGGGCCGTGCGAGGCGAGCTGGAGCGCTCAGCCGCCGCCTCGCCGTGGAACGCGGGCGCGTCGAGCCTGCTCGCGAACGTCGCGCTCACCGAGGGCCGCTACGAGGACGCGGGCACGCTTCTCGAGCACGCGTTGCGGGTGAACCCGGCGACCGGGCCGGCGCACGAGCGGCTCGCGCTCGCGCGCGACTCGATCGCGGCGATCGCGCGCCGAGGCGGTCGATGAAGCGCCGCGGCGACACGCCGCGCGGGCGACCGGCCGCGGCGGCTGCCCCGCCAGTCGCACTCGGCCATCCGGCGATGCTGCTCGCGCTGGCCGTCACCGCCGTGTGCGTCCTCGTCTCGGTCACGTTCCGGCTCTACGACACGGATCTCTGGCACCACCTGCTGGTCGGCAAGGTGATCTGGGCGACGCACGCCGTGCCGACGCGCCAGCTCTGGAGCTGGCCCACCTACGGCGCACCCGACGCCAACTCGGCGTGGCTCTTCCGCGCGCTCGTCTGGCCGCTCTGGTCGGCGGCGGGCGTCAGCGGGCTCTTCGTCTGGCGCTGGCTCTCGACGCTCGCGGTGTTCGCGATCACGTGGGCGACCGCGCGCCGGGCGGGTGCCCGCGGCTTCGTGCCGCTCGTCGTGCTGCTCTTCGCCGCGTTCGTCTACCGCATCCGCTCCCAGATCCGGCCCGAGACGATGGTCGCGGTGCTGATCGCGCTCGAGCTGCTGATCCTCGAGTCGCGCCGAGCGGCGCGCGCCGCGCTCGGCGCAGGAGGCGCCACCGTAACGCGCGATCCCGCGCCGTGGCTGATCGCGATCGCATGGGTCTGGGCGAACACGCATCTCTCCTACTACCTCGGCTTCATCGTGATGGGCGTCTACCTCGCCGACGAGTGGCTCGCCGCGCGCGGCCGCGGCGCCTCGGCCGCGCGATCGCGCGCCCCGCGCGTCCTGCTCTGGACGATGGTCGCCTCGCTCGCGATCTCGTTCGTCAATCCCTTCGGCTGGCAGGCGCTCTGGCTGCCGTTCGACTTCATGCTCCACCTGCGCAACGAGCTCCTGTACCGGACGATTCGCGAGCTCGAGCCCATCGAATGGCGGCTCTACATCCGGACGGCGCTGCCGCTGCTCATGGCGGCGTGGCCGCTGCTGATCGCCTGGCGCCTGTTCCGGCGCGACGTGGACCGCGTCGAGATCCTGCTCTGCCTGCTGTTCACGCCGATCGCGCTCTCGACGCAGCGCTTCGTCGGCTTCTACGTCGTGATCGCCGCGCCGTTCGTGATGCGCGACCTCGACCTGTGGATCGGCGCGCGGTCCTGGCCGCCGCGTGATCGACTTGGAGCGCGGCGCCGCTGGGCCGCCTCGCCGTGGCTCCGCGCCGGCGCCACGATCGCGATCTGCGCCGGAGCCGGCGTGCTCGAGTGGAACCGCCCCGGCCCGGCGGCGGGCGTCGGCATCGAGTGGTCGAAGTTCCCGGTGCGCGCGTGCGACTGGATCGCCGCGCACGGCATCCGCGGCCGCGGCTTCAACAACTTCGAGTACGGCCCGTATCAGGCGTGGCGGTTCTGGCCCGACCGCGGCCGTCTGCCGTTCATGACCGGGACGATCGAGGTCGCGACGCCGACCGACCGGATGCTCTACGCCGGCGCGTTCGCCGAACCCGGCGCGTGGCGCGCGCTCGACCGGCTCCATCACTTCGACTACGTGATGGTGCAGCGCGTCGAGATCGGCACCGACCGCCTGCTCGACGTGCTCGACGCCGACAGCACGTGGGCGCTCGTGTTCGCCGACGACGCGGCGGCGGTGTTCGTGCGCCGCGGCGGCGCGCTCGACTCGACGGCGGCGCGCGACGCCTATCGACTCGTCCCCGCCGGCGTCGTGCGGCTCGAGGCGCTGGGCGCCGCCGTCGCGCGCGACACCGTGCTGCGCGCGCGTGTGGTCGCCGAGCTCGATCGCCAGGTCGCCGACTCGCCGTGGAACGCGAACGCGTTGAGCCTGCTCGCGAACCTCGATCTCGTCGCCGGGCGTTACGGCGCGGCGCGGTCGCTGCTGGCGCGGGCGCTGCGCGTGGATCCGACGCTCGGCCGCGCGCACGAGCGGCTCGGGATCATGGCGATGGACGAAGGCCGGACGCGCGAGGCGATCGCCGAGTTCGAGCGCGAGCGCGCGCTCAATCCGCATCTCACGCGCGTAGCGCTGCGCCTCGGCCGCGCGTGGCAGAGGCTCGGCGATCCCGGCAAGGCGCGCGCGTGGTACCGACGCGAGCTCGAGATCGATCCGGGGAGCGAGGACGCCCGCCGCGCCCTCGAGGCGCTGGGCGGGCCCTGACGCGCTACGCCGGCTTCCGCCCCGTGACGCAGATCCAGCCGAACGTGCGCTCCTCGAGCACCTGCACGTCGGCGAATCCGGCGTTCGCGAACCACGCGCGATGCTCGTCCGCGGACGCGCCGAATCTCGAGGATGTCGCGAGGCAGGTCGGGCCAGCAATAGTGCGTCTCGACGGCGGTCACGACGTCGAACGTGGCGTCGGTGAACGGAAGCTGCGAGACCGGCGCCTCGCGGATCTCGACGCGCCCCGCCGCGACCGCCTTCGCGTTCGTCGATCGCGAGACGGCGACGCTCGCGGACGAATAGTCCACACCGAAGACGCTACCCTCGCTCGCGGCCGCGGCCAGCTTCTGGATCGTCCGGCCGCCGCCGCAACCCACGTCGAGGACCGTGAATGCCCTCTCGATCCGGACCTGCTTCAGCCCCCAGCCCGTGAGCAGCGCGTGCGAGAGGTTCATCCGCTGGAGGAAGAGCCAGCCGAGCTAGCGCGAGGGCTTCCGCACCTCGCGCATCACGACGACGATGAGGATCGCCCCGGCGACGAGGGTGAGCAGCGACCGCAGCATCGGCCTACAGCAGCCCGAGGATGGACCGCTGGGCCGTGGTCAGGAGGTCCTGCGCCTGCACGCCCCACCACAGCGTGAGCGCGAGCGTGATGACGACCGCGATCGCGGCCGACGGCGCCCACGCGATCTCGACGGGCTCGGCGCCCGGCTCTTGCATGTACATCGCCACCGTGACGCGCAGATAGTAGAAGACCGAGACGACGCTGTTGAGCACGCCGACGATTACGAGCGGGATCAGCCCGGCCTTCACCGCGACGCTGAAGAGGTAGACCTTGCCCATGAACCCCGACGTCGGCGGGACGCCGCCGAGCGAGAGCATGAACACGGTCATCGCGAGCCCGAGCATGGGGCTCCGGAAACCGAGGCCGGCGAGGTCCTTGATCGTGACCCGCTCCTCCGCGCCGCGGCCGAGCAGCGCGAGCACCCCGAACGCGCCCAGGTTCATGAACGAGTAGACGGCGAGGTAGAACAGCGCCGCCGAGCCGCCGTCGAGGCCGCCCGCGACCACGGCGACCAGCAGGTAGCCGGCGTGGGCGATGCTCGAATACGCGAGCATGCGCTTGACGTTGGTCTGGAGCAGCGCGGTCACGTTGCCCACGGTCATCGTCAGCGCCGCGATCCATGACAGGATTGGCCGCCATTCGCTCATGAGCGGCGGGAACGCGACCAGCAGCACCCGCAGCAGCGCCGCGAACCCGGCCGCCTTCGCCCCCGCCGACATGTAGCCGGTGACGGTGGTGGGCGCGCCTTCGTACGCGTCGGGCGTCCACATGTGGAAGGGCACGGCGGCGACCTTGAAGCCGAAGCCGACCAGCAGCAGCAGGCCGCCGACGATCAGCATCGGGTTTCCGATCATCGGCGAGTCGGCGAGGAACATCGCGACCTTGGCCAGGTTGGTCGTGCCGGTCGCGCCGTAGAGCAGCGCGATGCCGTAGAGCAGGAACCCGCTCGCGAACGCGCCGAGCAGGAAGTACTTCATCGCCGCCTCGCTCGAGTCGAGCCGCGTGCGGCGGAACCCGACCAGCACGTAGAGCGCGAGCGACATGAGCTCGAGGCCGAGGAAGATCGTGATGAGGTCGTTCGACGCCGCCATCAGCACCATGCCGAGCGTCGAGGACAGCAGCAGCGCGTAGTACTCGCCGTGGTTGATCCGCGTGCGCTTGACGTAGTCCCACGACTGCAGCACCGCCACCGCGCCGATCACGCAGAAGAGCACGGTAAAGAACACCGTGAAGCCGTCGTGCAGGAACATCCCGTCGAACAGCGAGCGCCGCGCGTCGCGCACCTCGAGCACGCTCCCGGCGGCGGCGAGCAGCGCGAGCAGCGTCACGAACGCGCCGCGGTTGCTCGCGGGCGGCGCGGGCACGAACTCGAGCACCAGCAGCAGCATCGCGCCGACGCTCAAGGCGATGACGGCGCCGAGCGCCCACCAGTCCACGGCGATCAGGCTCGGCATGGTGAACGGCATCATCGCGCCGCCTCGGCGACGGAGACGCCCGGACGCGCCACGTCGCCGCGCGTGATCCGGTCGCCCATCATCAGCCGTTGTTTGACCAGCGCCACCGTGCGGTCGAGCGTCGGCTGCGCGCGGTCGAGCAGCGGCTGCGGATAGACCCCCATCCAGAAGATGAGGATCAGCAGCGGCGCGAACACGAGCCGCTCGCGCAGCGTGAGGTCGGCGAGCTTCTCGTTGGCCGCGTGCGTCAGCGGCCCGAAGAAGACGCGCATGAACATCCACAGCATGTAGACCGCCGAGAGGATCACGCCGAGCCCCGCCACGATCGCCCACCACGGCTCGTGGCGGAACGCGCCGAGCAGGACGAGGAACTCACCGACGAAGCCGTTCGTGCCCGGGAGCCCGATCGAGGACAGCATGACGACGAGGAAGATCGAGGCGTACACCGGCATCACCTTCCACAGGCCGCCGAACTCTGCGATCTCGCGCGTGTGCCGGCGCTCGTAGATCACGCCGACCAGGAGGAACAGCGCGCCGGTCGAGACGCCATGGTTGAGCATCGTCATCATGCCGCCCGCCATGCCCTGCGCGTTGAGCGCGTAGAGCCCCAGCATGCAGAAGCCGAGGTGGCTCACCGACGAGTACGCGACCAGCTTCTTCAAGTCCCGCTGCACCATCGCCACCAGCGCGCCGTAGAGGATGCCGATCAGCGCCAGCGCCACGATCCACGGCGTGAACGCGGCGGACGCCGCCGGGAAGATCGGCATCGCGAAGCGCACGTAGCCGAATGTGCCCATCTTGAGCAGCACGGCGGCGAGGATCACGGAGCCCGCGGTCGGCGCCTCGACGTGCGCGTCGGGGAGCCACGTGTGGAACGGGAACATCGGCACCTTGATCGCGAACGCGAACGCGAAGGCGAGGAAGAGCCACGTCTGCTCGGCGCCGGAGAGCGGCAGCGCGTAGAACGCGTCGAGCGCGAACGTCGGGATGCCGGTCACCGCGCGCTGGTGCAGGTAGAGCCACAGGATCGCGACCAGCATCAGCACGCTGCCGGCCATCGTGTAGAGGAAGAACTTGACCGCCGCGTAGACGCGGCGCGGGCCGCCCCACACGCCGATCAGCAGGTACATCGGCACCAGCATCGCTTCCCAGAACACGTAGAAGAGCAGCAGGTCGAGCGACAGGAACGTGCCGATCATCGCCGCTTCCATCGCCAGCAGCAGCGCGTAGAACTCGCGCTCGCGCTTCTCGACCGACCCGAACGCGCCGAACACGACGATCGGCGTGAGCAGGGTGGTGAGCAGCACGAGCAGCGTCGCGATGCCGTCGATGCCGACGTGGTACGTGGCGCCGAGGCCCGGGAGCCACGCGTGCTGCTCGGCGAACTGCCAGCCCGGCTGCCCCGGCTGGTAGCGCCACCAGAGCGGCAGCGAGAACAGGAACTCGGCGATCGAGCACACGGCGGCGAGCGTCTTCACGGTGCGGCCCGACGTGCCGGGCAGCACCGCGATCAGCGCCGCGCTGATGAGCGGGAAGAAGATGAGCCAGGAGAGCCAGGGGAAGTCGTTCACGTCACCGCACCAGGTAGTGCGCGATCAGGGCCGCGACCCCGAGCGTCAGGAAGAGGGCATAGGTGCCGACGAAGCCGGTCTGGAACACGCGCAGCACCGCCGAAGCCCATTCGACCACGTAGGCGACGCCGTTCACCGTGCCGTCCACGATCTTCTCGTCCCAGAACCGCCACAGCACGTCGCCCAGCGCCCGGATCGGCCGCACGGCGATCGTGTCGTAGAGCTCGTCGATCCAGTACTTGTGCTCGAGCAGGCCGTAGAGCCTGGGCGCCTTCTCGGCGATCGGCTCGCCCGCCGCCTTCGCGTACGCGCGGGACGCCATGGCGATGCCGAAGGCGGCCGCCGCCACCGAGACCGCGATCAGAGCCCATTCGGTGGTGAACGACAGGTGGGGGACGGCGTGCGAGGCGCCCGCGGCGCCGCCCTCGCCGAACACCGGCGCGAGCCAGCGCTCGAGCGCGGCGCCGCCCTCCAGGGTGGTTAGGCGGCGGCCGCCCTCCTGGAACGGAAGGCCGACGAATCCGCCCACCACCGAGAGCGCCGCGAGCACGACCAGCGGCGCGACCATCACCGCCGGCGACTCGTGGAGATGGTGCTCGGCTTCGTGCGTGAGCCGCGACGAGCCGCGGAAGGTGAGGAAGTAGAGCCGGAACATGTAGAACGCCGTGAGCACCGCCCCGAGCAGCCCGGCGACCCACACGCCGTAGTGTCCCGAGGCGAACGCCGCCGAGAGGATCTCGTCCTTGCTGAAGAATCCCGCGAACGGCGGGATTCCGGCGATCGCGACGCACGCGACCAGCATCACGCCGTGCGTCCACGGCAGCCGCGAGGCGAGCCCGCCCATCTTCCGCATGTCCTGCTCGCCCGAGAGCGCGTGGATCACCGAGCCCGCGCCGAGGAACAGCAGCGCCTTGAAGAACGCGTGCGTCATGAGGTGGAAGATGCCCGCGCCGAAAGCTCCGACGCCGCAGGCGAAGAACATGTAGCCGAGCTGGCTCACGGTCGAGTACGCGAGCACGCGCTTGATGTCGTTCTGGGCGACGCCGATTGTCGCCGCGAACAGCGCGGTCGCGGCGCCGATCACGGCGACCGTCTCGAGCGAGAACGGCGCCATCGTGAACAGGATGTGGCAGCGCGCCACCATGTAGACGCCCGCCGTCACCATCGTCGCGGCGTGGATCAGGGCCGAGACCGGCGTCGGCCCTTCCATCGCGTCCGGGAGCCAGGTGTAGAGCGGGATCTGGGCACTCTTGCCGGTCGCGCCGAGGAGCAGCGCGAGCGTCGCGAACGTGATCGCGAGCGTCCCGGGGTGGAACACGATCGGCGCCGCGGCGAACACGCGCTCGTAGTCGAGGCTCCCGGTCCATGCGAACAGCGTCAGCATGCCGAGCAGGAATCCGAAGTCGCCGATGCGGTTGACCACGAACGCCTTCATCCCCGCCCGTGCCGCCGACGGGCGGTCCATCCAGAAGCCGATCAACAGGTACGAGCAGAGCCCCACGCCCTCCCAGCCGACGAACATGACGAGGAAGTTCTTGGCCAGCACCAGCGTGAGCATCGCGAACATGAAGAGGTTGAGGTAGAGGAAGAAGCGCCGGAACGAGGCGTCGTGCGCCATGTAGCCGACGGAGTAGAGGTGGATCAGGAAGCCGACGCCGGTCACGACCAGCACCATCACCGACGAGAGGGGATCGAGCAGGAACGCCACGTCGACCTTGAAGTCGCCGACGCGCATCCACGTGTAGACATCGGCGACCATCGTGCGCGCTCCGGGCGGGAGCGAAGCGAGATGGATCACCGAGAGCGCGGCGAGCACGAACGACGCGAACACCGCGCCGCAGGCGAGGAACGCGGTGCCGCGCCTGCCGAGCCGGTCGCCCAATATCAGATTCACCGCCACGGCCGCGAGCGGCAGGGCGGGAATCAGCGCCAGCATCGGAGGGGGTGTCATCGGCGGCCGGTCAGCCCTTCAGGAGATTGATCTCGTCGACGTAGATCGTCTCCTTGAGACGGAATACGTTGACGATGATGGCGAGCCCGACCGCGACCTCGGCGGCCGCGACGGTCATGACGAAGAACACGAACACCTGCCCGTCGAGCGAGCCGAGCGCACGCGAGAACGCGACGAACGCCAGGTTGCCGGCGTTGAGCATCAGCTCGATGGACATGAAGATGACGAGCGCGTTGCGTCGCACGAGCACGCCGACGACGCCGATCACGAACACGGTCGCGCTCAAGGCGAGCATCCAGGCGAGCGGGATGTCGTGCATCATGCCTCGCCTCCGGCGTGATCCGGCGCCGCGGCCTTGGCGTCCGCGGCCGCGTCCGCCGCGGGCGCGGCGGGATGCAGGCCCGGCCCGCGGCCCTTGGCGATCACCACCGCGCCGACCATCGCGACCAGCAGCAGGACCGACGTGATCTCGAACGGAAAGAGGTAGCGCGTGTAGAGCACCTGCCCGATCGCCTGCGTGTTGCCCGCGACCGGCGCGAGGTCGGGCGCGCTGACCGGCCCCTCGGCCCATCGGCCCTTGAAGAACGCGACGGTCTCGGCGAGCAGCAGGATGCCGAGGATCCATCCCGCGCCGCGGCGCACCGCGACCGCGATCCCCTGCTCCACGTCGTGGCGCAGGTTGAGGTACATGATCACGAACAGGAACAGCACCATGATCGCGCCGGCATAGACGATCACCTGCACCATCGCGACGAACTCGGCGTGGAGCAGCAGGTAGAGCCCGGCGAGCGAGCAGAACGCGAGCACGAGGAATAGCGCGCTCGCGACCGGGTTCCTGTGCAGGATCACCATCAGGCTGCAGCCGACGAGCAGCGCCGCGAACGCGGCGAAGAGCGCGAGCGTCATCCCTGCGCCCTCCACCACACGACGATGGCCGTGACCAGCACGTTGGCCAGCGCCAGCGGCAGCAGGACCTTCCAGCCGAGGTTCATGAGCTGGTCGTAGCGCAGCCGCGGGTACGTCCAGCGCACCCAGATGAAGAAGAAGAGCAGCGCCGCGAGCTTGAGGAAGAACCAGACGAACTTGAACGCGTCCGGCAGCCACGGCCCATTCCAGCCACCGAGGAACAGCGTGACCGCGATGCACGAGATGCTGATGACGTTGGCGAACTCGCCGAGGAAGAAGAGTCCGAACTTCATGCTCGAGTACTCGGTGTGGAACCCGGCGACCAGCTCGGCCTCGGCCTCGGGAAGGTCGAACGGTGCCCGGTTGGTCTCGGCGAGCGCGGTGATCATGAAGATCGCGAACGCGAGCAGGCCGAACGGAGTGGCCACGAACCACCAGTGCTCCTGCATGCGCACGATCTCCACGAGCGAGAGCGAGCCGGCGAGCAGGATGACCGGGATGCACGACAGACCCATGGGCAGCTCGTAGCTGATCATCTGCGCCGACGAGCGCAGGCCGCCGAGCAGGGCGTACTTGTTGTTCGACGACCAGCCGCCGAGCACGATCGCGTAGACGCCGATGCTCGACATGGCGAGGAAGAGCAGCAGGCCGACGTTGAGGTCGGTGACGCGCAGCGCGTCCTGCGGCCCGAACGGGACCACCGAGAACACGATCAGCGCCGGGATCACCGCCAGCATCGGCGCGATGTGGAAGATGACCTTGTTCGCGCCGTCGGGGATGAACTCCTCCTTGAAGAAGAGCTTCGCGACGTCGGCGATCGGCTGGAAGAGGCCGAGCGGGCCGACGCGGTTCGGGCCGACGCGCGCCTGCATGTGGCCGGCGATCTTGCGCTCGGCGTAGATCATGTACGACACGACGCCGAGCATGGCCTGCAGGATGACGAGGATCTTGACCAGCGCCCAGAACACCATCCGGACGTTGGGGTCGTGCCAGAACGCGGCCATCGTCGCTACGCCCCCACCGTCTCGCGCGCACCCACGCGGCGCGCGGTGACGCGCGGCGGCGCGCCCGCGGCGCCCAGGCGATTGAGCTCGACGCCCGCCTGCGCCTGCGGCACGAACACGCTGCCCTCGGGCACGGACGGATCGAGCGCCGCGTCGAGCTCGATCGCGCCCCCGGGCGCGGCGAGGCTCACGCGATCGCCGTCGCCGACGCCGATCCGCGCCGCCTCGGCCGGATGCAGGAACGCGCGCGGCGCCTTGGCGAGCTTCGGCAGCAACGTGCCGCGGTGCGAGAGCCCGCCCTGGAGGAAGAGCGTGGCGCCCGAAAGCAGCGCGAGACCCTCGCCGGCGCGCGCGAGCTCGGCGACCGCCGCGGCGGCGCGGCGCTCGGGGAGCACGGCATTCGCCGCGAACGACCACTGGGGCCCGAGCGGCAGGAGCGTGGCCCAGCTCCGGCCCTGATAGCCGGGCACCAGCTTCGCGATCTCGCGGAACACGTCCTCGGCGCCGCGGTAACTCCACGCCGCCCCGAGCGCCTGCGCCACGGCCTGCAGAATCTCCCAGTCGGGCTTGACGCCCTTGCGCCACGCGAGCGCGCGGACGGTGCGCTGCAGGCGGCGCTCGCAGTTGACGACCACGCCCTCCTTCTCGGCGAACGCGCTGGCCGGAAAGACGACGTGCGCGGCGCGCGCGGTCGGCGTGAGGAAGAGCTCGTTCACGACCACCAGCTCGGCCGAGGCGAGCGCCTTCGCGGCCATCGCGCGGTCGGGGGCGCTCGCGAGCCAGTCGTCGGCGACGATCCACAGCGCCTTGATCCCGCCCGCAGCCGCGGCGGCGAGGATCTCGGGCGCCGAGAGCCCGGCGCCGAGGTCGAGTGTCCGGCCCCACGCCTGCTCGTAGCGCCCGCGCGCTGCGGCGTCCGCAGCCGGCACGTAGCCCGGCAGGCAGTCGGGCGTGAGGCCCATGTCGAGCGCGCCCTGCGAATCACTCTGCGGACCGAAGGACATGAGCGCCGCGCGCGACTCCGTGATCGCGCCGCTCGCCCAGCCGAGCGCTTCGATCGCCTCGAGCAGCGACGCCGCCTGCGGATGCTCGGCGACCGCGCGGCCGAAGAGGATCGCCTTGCGCGAGGCGGCGTGCAGCCGCTTCGCGGCGGCGCGGATCGCGTCGGCCGGGATGCCGGTCGCCGCCGCGCCCTTCTCGACCGTCCAGCCCTCGATCGCCGCGCGCCACGGCGCCGCGGGCGCGGCGCCGGCGGCATCGCCGAGCTCGAGCGCCGCGCGCGCCAGCGCCGCGACCAGCGCCGGCTCGCTGCCGGGGCGGTACGCGAGCCAGTCGCCGCCGAACTTGGTGCGCGCGAGCTTGACGCGGCGCTGATTGGCGACGGTGAGATGCAGCCCGCGCTGGTGCTGGCCGCGGATCAGCTGCGCCTGCGCGAACGGCGCCTCGCCCTGCAGATCGTCGCCGAGCACCAGCACTTCCTGCGCGTCGACCAGATCGTCGAGCGACATCGCCGGCCGGCCGCCCCCGGTCGCGCGCAGGATCGCGTCGCCCGGCACGCGCGCGGTCGAGCGCGTGCGCGCGTCCACGTGCGGCGTGCCGATCACCGCGCGCGCCAGCTTCTGGAACAGGTACTGCTCCTCGACGTTGAGCTTCTCGCCGCCGAGGAACGCCACCGATCCCGCGCCGTGCACGGCGACGATCTCGCGCAGCCGCGCGGCCGCGTACGTCACCGCCTCGTCGAACGAGGCGGGCGATTGCGCGCCGCCCATCCGCAGCAGCGGGGCCGTCAGCCGCTCGGCGCTGTTCACGAACTCGTAGCCGAAGCGCCCGCGCACGCACAGGTACTCCTGATTGACGCCGCGGTGCTCGGTGCCGCGCGCGCGCAGCACCTCGTTGCCGCGCACGCCGAGCCGCACCGAGCAGCCGTTCGAGCAGTACGGGCAGATCGTGACGTGCTGCCGCAGGTCCCACGGCCGTGCCTTGAACCGGTAGGGCAGCGCGGTGAGCGCGCCGACCGGGCAGACCTCGACGCAGTTGCCGCACTGCTCGCAGTCGAGCGGCTGCCGGTCGAACGACGAGATCTCGGTCCACACGCCGCGCTGGTGCGCGGTGAGCGCGTCGTCGCCCATGATCTCGTCGCAGTAGCGCACGCAGCGCATGCAGATGATGCAGCGGTTCGCTTCCTTCTTGACGACCGGCCCGAGGTCCTCGGACTCGAACGTGCGCTTCGCCTCGTCCATGCGCGTGAAGTCGGCGCCGAACGCGAACGCGAGGTCCTGGAGCTGGCACTCGCCGCCCTCGTCACACACCGGGCAGTCGAGCGGGTGGTTGACGAGCAGGAACTCCATCACGCCCTGTCGCGCCTTGACCGCGACCGGCGTCGCGGTGCGCACGTGCATGCCGTCCAGGACCGGCGTCGTGCATCCGGTCTGCACCTTGGGCAT
The DNA here is from genome assembly GCA_016178725.1 of Candidatus Eiseniibacteriota bacterium. Taxonomy (GTDB): domain Bacteria; phylum Eisenbacteria; class RBG-16-71-46; order RBG-16-71-46; family RBG-16-71-46; genus WS-11. The sequence continues at coordinate 62,461 of JACOSV010000054.1, read as the reverse complement.
CCACGCGATCTCGGGCGCGCCGTCGGCCGCGAGCACGGGCTTGCGGTCGGGGCCGAGCTTCGGCATGCCGACCTCGACGACGCAGATGCGGCACGCGCCGAGCGGCGGCAGCTTGGCATGCGAGCAGAAGATCGGCACGTGCACCTCGGCGGCGCGCGCGGCGTCGGTCACGAGCGTCCCCGGCGCGACCTCGACCGTGCGCCCGTCGATCGTGACGCGCACTTTCGTGCCGTTCGCGTTCACGTGTTCGTCTCCATCGCCGCCGCGACCTCGCGCGGCGGCTCGCGGCGCTGTTCGAGCCGCGCCGGGTTGCGGCGGTTCACCATGCAGCGGCCGTGGCGGACGTGGTACTCGAACTCCTCGCGGAAGTGCTGGATCGCGCCCATCACCGGCATCGCCGCCGCGTCGCCGAGCGCGCAGAACGACTTGCCCATGATGTTGTCCGAGACGTCCCAGAGCAGGTCGATGTCCTTCTCGCGGCCGTGGCCGCTCTCGAGGCGCTCGAAGACCTCGCTCATCCAGTACGTGCCCTCGCGGCACGGCGTGCACTTGCCGCAGGACTCGTGCTCGTAGAAGCGCGTGATGTTCCACAACGCGTCCACGATGCAGGTCTGGTCGTCGATCACGATCACGCCGCCCGAGCCGAGCAGCGTGCCCGCGGCGACCATCGACTCGAAGTCGAGCCCGGTGTCGAGCATCGAGGCCGGGAGCAGCGGCACGGACGAACCGCCCGGGATCACCGCCTTGATCGCGACGCCGTCGCGCATTCCGCCGCAGTGCGCGTCGATCAGCGTCCGCAGCGGGATGCCCATCGGGACTTCGTAGTTCCCGGGACGCTTCACCGGACCGGAGACCGAGAGGACCTTGGTCCCGGGGCTCTTCTCGGTGCCCCACTGGCGGAACCACGGGGCGCCCTTCTTCAGGATGTGCGGCACGTTCATCAGCGTCTCGACGTTGTTGACCACCGTCGGGCACGCGTAGAGGCCCTCGACCGCGGGGAACGGCGGCTTGAGCCGCGGCTGACCGCGATAGCCCTCGAGCGACGAGAGCAGCGCCGTCTCCTCGCCGCAGATGTAGGCGCCGGCGCCCAGGTGCGTGTGGAGGTGGAACGCGAAGCCGGTGCCGAGCACGTCGTCGCCGAGCAGCTTCGCCGCCCGCGCCTCGGCGATCGCGCGGTCGAGGATCCGCTGGACGTACTCAAACTCGCCGCGCAGATAGATGTAGCCGGTGTGCGCCTGGATCGCGTACGCCGCGAGCAGCATGCCCTCGATCAGGAGGTGCGGGTTCTTCTCCATGAGCTCGCGGTCCTTGAACGTGCCGGGCTCGCTCTCGTCCGCGTTGCACACGAGGTACTTCGGCTTCGGCGTCTGCTTCGGCACGAAGCCCCACTTGAGGCCGGTCGGGAATCCCGCGCCGCCGCGGCCGCGCAGCCCCGACGCCTTGACCACCTCGATCGCCTCGTCGGGCGTCATCCTGCCGAGCACCTGGGACGGCACGGTGTAACCGTCGCCCGCGCGATAGACGTCGATCCCCGTGAGCCCGGGCGTGTCGATGTCGCGGAAGAGCAGCGGCCCGGGCGGGCGCTGCGCGGCGCCGAAGCCGCTCCCGCCCGCGGCGAAGCGCCGGCTCACGCGAGCCCCGCCAGCAGCGCGTCCACCTTCGCCTCGTCGAGGTTCTCGTGGTAGTCGAAGTTCACCTGCATGCACGGTCCGCCGCCGCACGCCGCGAGGCACTCGACGCGGCGCAGCGTGAAGCGGCCGTCGGCGGTCGTCTCGCCGTGGCCGATGCCGAGCGTCCGCTCGAGATGGCGGAACAGCCGGTCCGAGCCCATGAGCGAGCACGAGAGCGTCATGCAGACCTGAAGGTGATGCCTCCCGACCGGCTTCAGGTTGAACATCGTGTAGAACGTCGCGATGCCGAACACCTCGGGCTCGGGCAGGTCGAGCGTCACGGCGACCAGCCGGAGCGCCGCGGGCGGGATCCATCCCCACTCACGCTGCGCGATCCACAGCACGGGCAGCACCGCCGAGCGCCTGATCGGGTAGCGCGCGAGCGCCTCGTCCACCTCGGCGCGCCGCGCGGCGGACCACGCGAGCGTCGCCGGCGCCTCGAGCACCTCCCCCGCGATCATCGTGCGACTCACCGGTCGATCTCCCCGAGCACGATGTCGAGACTGCCGATCGCCGTGATGACGTCGGCGACCAGCCGGCCCTCGATCATCGTCGGCAGCGTCTGGAGGTTCACGAACGACGGCGAGCGCACCTTCATGCGCCACGGCCGCGGCGTGCCGTCCGATACGAAGTAGAAGCCGAGCTCGCCTTTGGGCGCCTCGATCGCGTGGTAGGCCTCGCCGACCGGCGGGAAGAAGCCGTGCGCGACGATCTTGAAGTGATGGATCAGCGCCTCCATCGACGTCTTCACGTCCTCCTTCGGCGGCACGACGTACTTGTAGTCCCGGAGGCGATACTCGCCGCGCTCGCCCATCGCGCGGATCTTGGCGATCGCCTGATGGGCGATGCGCGTCGATTGTCGGATCTCCCGCACGCGGACCATGTAGCGGTCGTACGCATCGCCGTTCGCTCCCGTCGGCACGTCGAATTCGTATTCCTGATAGTTGCAGTAGGGCGCGTTCTTGCGCAGATCCCAGCCCACGCCCGAGCCGCGCAACACGGGCCCGGTGGCGCCGAGCGCGACCGCGTCCTTCGCCGAGAGCGGCGCCACGCCCTGCGTGCGCGCGAGCCAGATCGGGTTCTTCGACAGCAGCCGCTCGTACTCGTCGGCGTGCGCCGGCATCTCGTCCACGAACGTCTGGCAGCGGTCGAGCAGACCCGCCGGGATGTCGGACGAGAGCCCGCCGACGCGGAAGTACGAGGCCGTCATGCGCGCGCCGCACACCTGGTCGTAGATCGAGAGCACCTTCTCGCGCTCGCGGAAGCAGTAGAAGAAGACGGTCATCGCGCCGATGTCGAGCGCGTGTGTGCCGAGCCACACGCAGTGCGCGCTGATGCGCGTGAGCTCGGTGAGCAGCACGCGGATCGCCTGTGCGCGCGCCGGCGCCTCGATGCCGAGCAGCTTCTCGGCGGCGAGGCACAGCGCGAGGTTGTTGGACATCGGCGACAGGTAGTCCATCCGGTCGGTCTGCGGGATGGATTGCGTGTAGGTCTTGTACTCGGCCTGCTTCTCCATGCCGGTGTGCAGATAGCCGATGATCGGCTTCGCCCGGACGATCGTCTCGCCGTCGAGCTCCAGCACCACGCGCAGCACGCCATGGGTCGAGGGGTGCTGCGGACCCATGTTGAGCGTCATCGTTTCAGTGCGCACGGTAGCGGACCTTCTTGGGCTTGAGCGCCGTGAGGTCGGGCGTCGGCAGACGCCGGCCCGGCGTGTTGTGCGTGAACGCGACCTCCTGATAGCCGAGCGGCGAGTCCTTGCGCAGCGGCCAGCCGACCCAGTCCTCGGGCAGGAGAATGCGCGTGAGGTCGGGATGGCCGTCGAACGTGATGCCGTAGAAGTCGTACGTCTCGCGCTCGTGCCAGTTTGCGGTCGGCCACACGCCGGTGACGGTCGGCACGCGCGCGTCCTCTTCGTGCACCAGGACCTTGAGCGCGAGCCGCGCCGCGTGTGTGATCGAGAGCAGGTGGTAGACGACCTCGAAGCGCGGCTGACGCGGCAGGAGGTCCACGCCGCCGACCCACGCGAGCATCGCGAATTCCGTCCCGGGATCGTCGCGCAGGAACGTGCAGATCTCGACGAGGCGCGACGCCGGGACGACGATCGTGAGGTCGCGGACGGCCTCGCCTTCCTGCCGTCGGAACGTCACGTCCGGGAAGCGCTCGGCGAGGCGCCGCGCCGCGCGCTCGGCCGCGGCCGTCGAGACGAGGGCCGCCGGCGGATCGGCGACCGCCATCAGGCCGCGCCCTTCTTCTTCGAACCCGATGCGCGCTTCGCCGGCTGCTTCGGGTAGAACGTCAGCGTGCCGACCTCGACCGGCGACTTCAGAATCTTCTCCTGCAGCTTCATGATCCCGTGGATCAGCGCCTCGGGACGCGGCGGGCAGCCGGGCACGTAGACGTCGACCGGCACGATCTTGTCCACGCCCTGGAGGATCGCGTAGTTGTTGAACACGCCGCCGCACGACGCGCACGCGCCCATCGAGATCACCCATTTGGGATCGGGCATCTGGTCGTAGAGCTGACGCAGCACCGGCGCCATCTTGATGCTCACGCGCCCGGCGACGATCATGAGGTCGGCCTGTCGCGGCGAGGCGCGGAACACCTCGGCGCCGAAGCGCGAGATGTCGAAGCGCGGGCCGACGATCGCCATCATCTCGATCGCGCAGCAGGCCAGGCCGAAGCCGAGCGGCCAGATCGCGTTCACGCGCGACTGGTTGACCGCCCAGTTGACCATCGCGCCGGCGTTCGTGAACAACACGCCGCGCTCGACCTCCTCGCGGATCGCCTCGCGCTCGCCCGCCGCGCCCGAAACCGTCGCCGGCGCGGATGCCGGCGGCGCCGGCAGCACCCGGAACGGATTCTCGACCTTGCGCTCGTCCGCCATGGTCACGCCTCCCGCGCGCTCAATCCCACTCGAGCGCCCGCTTGCGGAGCAGATACACGTAGCCGACGAATAGGATGACGATGAAGAGCGCCATCTCGATCAGGCCGTAGAGCCCAAGCCGGCGGAACGTGACCGCCCACGGGTAGAGGAACACGGCCTCGATGTCGAAGAGAATGAACAGCACCGCGACCAGATAGAACTTGACGGTGAACCGCTGGAGCGCGTCGCCGACCGGCTCGACGCCGCACTCGTACGACGAGTTCTTCACGGCGTTCCGCCGCCGCGGCACGATCAGGCTCGAGAGGCCGATGGTGCCGCCCGCGAAGCCGATCGCGACCAGCAGGAAGAGCAGGACCGGAACGTATTCGGTCATGGCGTTCGGCACCCTAGCCAGCGCCTCGCGGGAGCGTCAAGCATCGCGCTCATCGCTGCGCGTTCAGCGCGCGGACCGCTTCGGTCAGCGCCGGAACCACTTCGAACGCGTCGCCGACGATGCCGTAGTCAGCGACCCTGAAGATCGGCGCATCCGCGTCCTTGTTGATGGCGACGATGCAGCGCGACGACGACATGCCGGCGAGGTGCTGGATCGCGCCCGAGATCGCGACGGCGACGTAGAGCTTGGGCGACACGGTCTTCCCCGTCTGCCCGACCTGATCGCCGTGCGGCCGCCATCCCGCGTCCACGACCGCTCGCGAGGCGCCGACGGTCGCGCCGAGCGCCGCCGCGAGCGACTCGACGATGTCGAAGTGCTCGGGGCCCTGGAGACCGCGTCCGCCCGAGACGATGATCTCGGCCTCGGTGAGATCCACCTTGCCCGCCGTCGTCGCCTTCACCTCGCGCACGCGCGCCTTGAGCGCTTCGGGCGCCGCGAACGCGAGCGGCGTCACCTTCGCCGGGCCGCCGTTCCCGCCCGACACCGGAGCGAACACCTTGGGCCGGAGCGACGCGACCGCGGGCGTTCCGGTGAACGCGACGCGCTGCTGCGCCTTGCCCGCGAACACCGGGCGCGTCGCGATCAGGCGGCCGCCCTCGACCGCGAGCGCCGTGCAATCGGCGGCGAGGCCGACGCCGAGCCGAGCCGCGACGCGCGGCGCGAGGTCGCGCCCCATCGCCGACGCCGGGAACAGCAGCGCCGCGGGCTTCACCTGCTCGACCGCGGCGACGATCGCGCGCGTGTAGCCCGTGGGCTCGTAGTGCGCGAACGACGCGTGCGTCGCGAGCAGCACCTCGGCCGCGCCCGTCTCGCCGAGCGCCGCGAGGCCGGGATCGGACGCCGCGCAGCAGACGCCGACGACCGGGCCGGACCCGGCTTCGCCCGGTGCCGCGGCCAGTCGCGTCGCCTCGCCGAGCGTCTCGCGCGAGACCGCGCGCACCGCACCTTCCCGCTGCTCGATGAAGACGAGGATCGGCATCAAATGACCTTGGAAGCGATTCGTGACATCAGACGACCTTGGAAGAGTGGCATGACATCAGATGACCTTCGCCTCATGGCGCAGCAGCCGCACCAGCTCGGGCACCGCCGCCGCGCCCTGGCCGACGACGCGGCCCGGCGCGCGCGCCGCGGGCAGCGCGAGCGAGACCGGCTCGAGCGCCGGCGCGCCGAGCTCGGCCGCGGCCTCGGCGATCGGCTTCTTTTTCGCCGCCATGATGCCCTTGAGCGAAGCATAGCGGGGCTCGTTGAGTCCCTTGTCGGCGGCGAGCAGCGCGGGCAGCGTGACCTCGACGACCTCGCGTCCGCCCTCGATCTCGCGCTCGACGACCGCGGTCCCGCCCTGGAGCTCGATCGCCGCGACCACCGTGACGCACGGCAGGTCGAGCATCTCGGCCGTCATCGGGCCGACCTGCGCGGCGTCGTCGTCCACGGCCTGCTTGCCGCACCACACGATGTGCGGGTCGAGCGGCCGGATCGCGGCCGCGAGCGCGCGCGCGACCTGCAGCGGGTCGGGCTGGACGGCGTCGGTCTTGAGATGGATCGCCCGGTCCGCTCCCATCGCCAGGGCGTTCCGCAGCGTGGTCTGGAGCCCCGCGCCGCCGAGCGAGACGACGACGACCTCACCCGCGCCGGCGGCCTCGCGGATGCGCAGCGCCTGCTCGAGGGCGAACTCGTCGTACGGGTTCATGATCCAGGTGACGCCCGAGGGATCGAGCGTCTTGCCGTCTGCGGCGACGCGGACGCGCGTCTCGGTGTCGGCGACCTGCTTGATGCACACGACCTGGAGCAACCGCGCACCTCGGATCGGCAGGGCCCGGGCCCGCGCGGGCCCGCCTTGCGCCAAGTTTCACAATGTCGCGGACGACGCTCCCGCATGGAGCGCGTGCGGCGGGAGTCAGCGCGGCAGTCTCCCGCCCGGGCTAGGCGACTGTCAAGCCGCGCGGGCGCTGCAGTTTGTCGTGGAGCCTCGGACGCCCAGGGCCGAAAACAGGAGACGGCGTGCGCGCACGATCGCGTCGCGCGCCGGACCCTCGGAGAACCCCATGCGAATCGTGCGGACGCTCGCCGCCGGACTGATCCTGATCGTGCTCGGCGTTTCGCCGGCCGCGTCGGCGAGCCCCGCGACGCTCGCGCTGCTCGCCCAGATGCATCGCGTGTTCGAGCGGACCAACCCGCTCATCGCGCAGGTCCACGTACTGGACGTGATCGACGACGCGACGCGGCCCGGCCATCTCTACGCCGCGCTCGCGACCGGCGTGACGCGCGCCCCGTCGAGCGGCAAGGACGAGCTGTTCGGCGTGTTCGTCCTCGACTCGACGCTCACGCGCGTCATGAAGACGATCGAGGTGCTGCCGAGCGGGAAGCTGCTCGACTACTACGTCTGCATCAGCTTCCCGTGCGCCGACACGCTGCTCGTGCGCGGCTACGGCGCGAGCGATCACGGCGCGCCCGTCTATCACCGGCATGCGTGGGCGCGCTGATCGAATCTGCTTGAAGCGCGCGTCCAGCCCTGCGCCGGTCCTCGACCAACTCTCCTCAAGGAGAGTTGACGGAAGTGAGGCGCGGCCCGCGCCGGCGCCGTGACGAGGCGTCAGCCCTCCAGCCGATCCTCGCTCGCCCGGCCCGCCGCCGCGTCCGCCGGCTCCCCCGCGCGCGCGCGCGTCCACCGGCCGCCCGTGACCGTGAGCTCGGCGAGCCGCGGTCGGCCGTTGTAGTTCGACGCCATCACCGCGCCATAGGCGCCCGCGTCGAGGATCGCGACCAGATCGCCGCGCTCGATCGGCGGCAGCATCGCCTCGCGCTCGAAGATGTCGGCGCTCTCGCACACCGGGCCGACCACGACCGCCGGCGTCGCCGCGCCGGCGCGCGGCCGCACCGGGACGACGCGGTGCCGCGCGTGATAGAGCGCGGGGCGGATCAGGTCGTTCATCCCCGCCGCGAGCACGACGAACCGCCGCGTCGCGCCGTCTGGCCCCGGCCGTTCCTTGACCCACAACACCTCGGCGACCAGAACCCCCGCGGGCGCCACGATCCACCGCCCGGGCTCGAACAGCCACTCGACCGCGAGGTCACCGAAGCGCTCGACGAGATGCGCGGCATGGCGCTCGAGCGGGAATTCCGCGCCGGCATCGGAATAATCCACGCCGAAGCCGCCGCCCAGGTTCACGAGCGAGAGCGGCGCGCCGCGCGCCGCGGACTCGGCGACCAGCGCGCGCGCGGTCTCGGCGGCGCGCTCGAGCGGCGCGCCGTCTAGGAGCTGCGAGCCGACGTGGAGGTGCACGCCGTCCACGCGGAGATGCGGCCAGCGCGCGCGCGCCGCCCACGCGTCGAGCGCCTCGGCCGGCGCGATGCCGAACTTGGCCGCATCGTCGCCGGTCGCGACATAGCGATGGCCGGGCGTCTCGATGCCGGGGTTGACGCGCAGCGCGACGCGCACCGTCGCGCCCGCCGCGCGAGCCTCGCGCTCGAGCAGATCGAGCTCGGCGGCGTGATCGGCGTTGACCGAGTGGACGCCCTCGCGCGCGGCGAACGCCGCTTCGGCGACGGTGCGGCCGTTGCCGTTGAGATTGCGGTCCGCGGCGCCGAAGCCCGTGCGCTTCGCGACCAGGAGCTCGCCGAGCGATCCCGCCTCGGCCGCGAGGCCCGCGGCGCACACGCGCTCGAGCACGGCGGGGAGCGCGTTCGCCTTGAGCGCGTAAGCGGGCCGCGCGCGGAGCGGCGCGAACGCGCGGCGGAAGCGCGCGGCGCGCGCCTCGATCTGATCGAGGTCGTAGGCCCAGAACGCGGACGCCTGCGGCTCGAGCGTCCGCAGCGCAGCGAGCGGGCGGTCGAGCGGCGCGCCGCCGAGCGCGAGGACGCCGCCCGCCATCGTGAGCCCCGCCGGCAGGCTCATCGTCTCGGTCATCCGCGTGATTCCGTCATCATCCGCATCCGCCGCCGCGCCGTTTCGAGATCGGCGGGCGTGTTGAGGTTGAAGAACGCCATGTGCCCGCCGGGCAGGGTCTCGACCACCGCGTCGTCGAGCACCGTCGCCGCGAGCGCCAGGATCGCGCGGCTCGGCGCGCGCTCGCCGGAGGCGAGCCTGGCCGCGAGCACGTCGCGCGCGCCGGGAGCATACGCCGCGACGAGCGGCTGCGCGATCCCGCCCGGCGCCGGGACGATCGCCTCGATCGCGCGCGCGCCGCATGCCATCGCCTCGTGCGCGACGATCGCCTCGTCGAGGCGCGCGCGCAGCGCGCGCAGAAGGGCGGGCGGCATGAACGGGAAGTCCACGCCGAGGACGATCGCGCGCCGGTAGGGCCGCGCCGAGAGTCCCGCGACCATGCCGCCCAGCGGTCCGATGACGCCGGGCGGATCGTGCACGCGAACGACGCCGGCCGGCAGCGGCACCGCGAGCGACTCGGGGGCCGCGACCACGACGACGTCGCACACCGCCGCGAGCGTCTCGCACGCGCGGGCGAGCAGCGTGCGCCCGCCGAGCTCGAGCAGCGCCTTGGGCCGCCCGGAATCGAGACGCGCCCCCGCGCCGCCCGCGACCAGCACGCCTAGCGTGCCGTGGTCCGCACCCGCGGCTCGCCCGGTCGCGCCGTCCGCCGAGGCGCTCATCTAATAGCCCGCGCGCTTGTCGATCACGTTCTCGAGCGGCTCGCCGGCGCGGTAGCGGCGGAGATTGCCGGCGAAGAGATCGCAGGTGCGCTCCCAGAAACGCGGCCCCAGCCCCGACGTGTGCGGCGTGACGATGACGTTCGGCATCGCCCAGAGCGGGCTCGATTCCGGGAGCGGCTCATCGTCGAACACATCGAGCCCGGCCGCGCCGAGACGGCCTTGGGCGAGTGCCGCGATCAGCGCCGGTTCGTCCACCAGCGCGCCGCGCGCGAGGTTGATGAGCGCGGCACCCGGCTTCATACGCGCCAGCTCGCGCGCGCCGATCAGGCCGCGCGTCGCGTCGGTGGACGCCGCGACCAGCACCACCCAGTCCGACTGCTCGAGCAGATCGCCGAGGCGGTCCACCCCCCACTGCGCGTCCGCGGGCGCGGGCGGATCGGCCGGGCGCCGGCGCACCGCGAGCACGCGCATGCCGAGCGCGTGGGCGCGCTGGGCGAGCGCGCGGCCCACCGCGCCGAAGCCGACGATGCCGAGGGTCGCGCCGTCGAGCTGGCCGAACGGCACGGCCGAACGGAACTGCTCGTCCTGTGTCCAGCGCCGCTCCGCCTGCGCGTCGCGCGCGAGGTGCAGCTTGCGGGCGATTGCGAGCATCATGCCGAGCGCGTGCTCGGCCATCGAGCTGCCGTGGAGCCCGCGCGCGTTGGTGACGACGATCGGGCTCGCGATCAGATCCGGGAACAGGTAGCTCGCCACACCGGCGGCGGTGAGATGGATCCAGCGCACGCGTCCGGCACTCGCGAGGTTCTCGCGCCGCACCGCCCAGCCGAGCACGATCTCGGTCTCGGGCAGCAGCCGGTCGGCCTCGGCTCGGTCCGCCGGCGACTCGAAGCGCACGTCCGGGAACTCGCGGGCGAGCGCCGCCATCCGCTCGGGCGGCATGTTCCAGAAGCCGGCCGGGTCGCGGACGTACTCGAGCACGGTGAGCGGAGCCATGGGCGCATCGTGCCACAGCCGCGACTTGCGTGCGGGGATGCGCGTCGCTAGATTCACCGGCTTCGCGCCGGGTCCACACATGGAGGCGTTTCTTTCGCTCATGCGCGCGCGCACCGCGTTGTCCGTTCTCGTGCTGGCCGCCGTCGCGGTCCCGTTCCTCGTCGTCTCCGCCGCCGCCGACCCGTGGACCTTCAGCAAGGGCGAATGGTCCTCGACGATCGAGGGCAGCCTCTTCAGCGCCCCGACCTACTACGACGCGACCGGCGCCCGCCTCGACCTCGGCTACACGACCGAGCAGCGCGTGCTGCGTGCGACGTCCGAGCTCGGCTGGAAGAATCACGTGAGCGTGCTGTTCGGCCTGCCGGCGATGAGCGTCACGCGGAGCGCCGGGACGGCGTCGGCCACGATGACCGGGCTTCAGGACGTGCGGCTCGGCGTCAAGATCGGCCTGATGAACGGCGCGACCGCCGCGGCGGTCCGCTTCGACTGGAACGCCCCGCTCGGTTACGACCGCAAGCTCGGCGCCTACGGGCTCGTGCTCGGCGACGGGCTGATCTACGCCGACTCGCTCGGCGCAGCGCAGACCGTGGACGGACTCCAGCAGCTCGGCGCGCACCTCGAGCTCGGCACCGCGGTCGCGAACCGCGCGTTCCTCCAGGGTTCGATCGGCTACGGCTACCGCTACTTCTCGTTCGGCAAGCGCGAGAAGACGGTCGAGGCGCTGCGCGAGCGCGACGACGCCGGCAAGCTGATCCGCACGCACGCCAGCTGGGGACTGTGGGCCGACCAGCTGCTGACGAGCGCCGACCTCGGCCTGTGGGTGAGCCGCACGGTGCTGGTCGGCGGACGCTATCGCGGCGTGAACACGCTGTCCGAGGGTCCGCTCTTCCGCGAGACGAACCAGCAGCTCGCAGGCCCGATCGTGCTGGTGCGCGTGGACGACCGCCTCGACATGCTGGCGGGCTCGTGGTCGACGGCGTCGGGCAAGAACGCGCTGCACTACGATCAGTTCTACGTGAGCGTCGCGTTCCACCAGACGAAGCTCAACCGCCTCCAGGGTTTCTCGGGGGGCTCGCAGGCGCACTGACCGGGGGTCCGGACACGTCCGGCCGCGCCGGACCCGCAGAGGACGACCCATCCGCGCTCTGACCGCACGGCTGCTGCCCTACCTCGCGCGCTACCGGCGCGGGCTCGCCTGGGGCGCGGCGTGCATCGTCCTCACCAACGCGATCACGCTCACGCAGCCCTACGTGCTGCGGCTCGCCGTGGACGACCTCTACCACGGCGTCACGTCGCTCAAGCTCGCGCGCTACGCTGGCATCCTGTTCGCGATCGCGGTCGTCGGCGGCGTGTTCAAGTACCTGATGCGGCTCGGCGTGATCGGCATCTCGCGCCACATCGAATACGACCTGCGCAACGATCTCTTCGCGCACCTGCAGACGCTCCCGGTCCAGTACTACCAGGCGACGCCGACCGGCGATCTGATGTCGCGCGCGACCAACGATCTCTCGGCCGTGCGCATGATGGTCGGGCCGGGATTCATGTATCTGGTCAACACCGTGACGGTGGCGGTGATTTCGATCGCGTGCATGATCGCGATCAGCCCGCGGCTCACCTTCTACAGCCTGCTGCCGCTGCCGCTCGTCTCGCTCACGGCCTGGATCTTCGGCGAGCGCATCCACCGCCGCTTCGAGCGCATCCAGGCGCAGTTCGCCGTGCTCTCGGCGCGCGTCCAGGAGAGCCTCTCGGGCGTGCGCGTGATCCGCGCGTTCGCGCGCGAAGCCGAGGAGATCGAGGCGTTCCGCGATCTCAACCGCGAGTACCTCGAGCGCAGTGAGCGCCTGATCCGCGTCTGGGGGATCTTCTACCCGCTGCTCGCGTTCCTCTCGGGCCTCGCCGCGCTGCTCGCGCTCGACCTCGGCGGCCGCGAGGTGGTGCGCGGCCACATCAGCCTCGGCCAGTTCGTCGCCTTCACCGTCTACCTCGCGATGCTCAACTGGCCGGTCGTCGCGCTCGGCTGGGTGATCAGCCTGTTCCAGCGCGGCATGGCGTCGTTCCGCCGCCTCGTCGAGATTCTCGACGTCGTGCCGGCGATCGCGAGCCCGCCGCGGCCCGTGCGGCCCGAGGCGTGGCCGCGCGCCCCGCTCGAGGCGTGGCCCGTCGCGCACCCTCGCCCGATCCGCGGCGCGATCGAGTTCCGCGATCTCACGTTCACGTATCCCGGCGCCGATCGCCCGGCGCTGCGCGGCATCTCGCTCGCGATCGCGCCCGGGCAGTCGGTGGCGCTCGTCGGCCGCACGGGATCGGGCAAGACGACGCTGCTCTCGCTCCTGCCGCGGCTCTTCGATCCGCCGCCCCGGACGGTGTTCGTGGACGGCGTCGACGTGCGCGACTTCGACCTCGGCGCGCTGCGCGCCGCGCTCGCGGTCGTGCCGCAGGAGACGTTCCTCTTCTCGGCGACGGTGGCCGAGAACATCGCCTACGGCCGCCGCCTCACCGACTTGGATGGCGGCGCCGCCGATGCCTCGCCCGAGGCGGTCGAGCGCGCGGCGACAATCGCCCGCTTCACGCCCGACGTGCGCGGATTCCCCGACGGATTCCGCACCATGGTCGGCGAGCGCGGCATCACGCTCTCGGGCGGGCAGCGCCAGCGCGCCGCGATCGCCCGCGCGCTCCTGCGCGACGCGCCGATCCTGCTGCTCGACGACTGCCTGTCGAGCGTGGACACGCACACCGAGGACGCAATTCTGAAGGGCCTCGCGGGCGAGATGCGGCGGCGCACGACGCTGCTCGTCTCGCACCGCGTCAGCACCGTGCGCGAGGCGGATCTGATCGTCGTGCTCGACGACGGCCGCATCGTCGAGCGCGGCACGCACGCGAGCCTGCTGGCACTCGACGGGCGCTACGCCGAGCTGCACCGCCAGCAGCGGCTCGAAGAGGAGCTGGAAGCGTCGTGATCGACCACGACGACGACCACCTCGGCCGCGCCTACGACCACCGGCTCATGCGCCGGCTGCTCGGCTACCTGCGGCCCTACCGCGCGAGCGTGGCGGGCGCGGTCGTGGTGGTGATCGCCGACGCCGTGATCCAGCTCGCCGGGCCGTGGCTCACCATGCAGGCGATCGACCACGGCATCCGCGAGCGCGACATCCCCTACCTCGACCGCGTCGCCGTCCTCTATCTCACCGTGCTGGTCGCCGGGTTCGTGCTCGGCTGGCTACAGACCCAGATCATGCAGCGCGTCGGCCAGCGCGTGATGCTCGACCTGCGCATGGCGCTGTTCTCGCACCTGCAGCGGCTGCCGATGGCGTTCTTCGATCGCAACCGCGTCGGCCGCCTGCTCACGCGCGTCACCAACGACGTGGACGTGCTGAACGAGCTCTTCACCGCCGGCGTCGTCGCGATCTTCGGCGACGTGTTCACGCTCGTCGGGATCCTGATCGCGATGTCGCGCATCAATCCGGAGCTGATGGGGGTCGCCTTCTCGGTGATCCCGCTCATCTTCATCGTCACGCTCGTGTTCCGCGCCCGCGTGCGCGTCTCGTTCCGCGACATCCGCACGCGGCTCGCGCGGCTCAACGCGTTCATGAACGAGACGCTGAGCGGCATGAGCACCGTGCAGCTCTTCGGCCGCGAGGCGCACAACATGGAGGACTTCAGCGCCGTCAATGCCGGGCACCGCGACGCGAATCTCCAGACGGTCTTCTACCACGCGGTGTTCTTCCCGGCGCTCGAGCTCGTCGGCGCGCTCGCGGTGTCGCTGATCGTGTGGTACGGCGGCCGGCAGGTGATGTGGACCAGCATCACGCTCGGCACGCTGGTCGCGTTCATCCAGTACACGCAGCGGTTCTTCCGCCCGATCTCGGACTTGAGCGAGAAGTACAACATCCTGCAGCAGGCGATGGCGTCGTCGGAGCGCATCTTCGACCTGCTCGACACGCCCGTCGACCCCCGCGCGCCGGCGCTCGCGCCCGCGTCGCGGTTCGAGGGCCGCGTCGAGTTCGACCACGTGTGGTTCGCCTACCGCGAGCCCGACTGGGTGCTGCGCGACGTGTCGTTCACGATCGCGCCCGGCGAGCGCCTCGCGCTGGTCGGTGCGACCGGCTCGGGCAAGAGCACGATCGCGAGCCTGCTGCTCGGCTTCTACGCGCCGCAGCGCGGCACGATTCGCGTCGACGGCCGGCCGCTCGCCGAGTGGGATCTCGGCGCGCTCCGCCGCCGGCTCGGCTTCGTGCTGCAGGACGTCTTCCTCTTCTCGGGCACGATCGCCGGCAACCTGCGCCTCGGCGACCCCGCGCTCACCCGCGAGCAGATCGAGCGCGCGGCGCGCGAGGTCCACGCGCATGCGTTCATCGAGCGACTGCCCGGCGGCTACGACGCGCCGGTCGTCGAGCGCGGCGCGACGCTCTCGGCCGGCCAGCGCCAGCTGCTCGCGTTCGCGCGCGCGCTCGCCTGCGATCCGAGTCTGCTGGTGCCCGACGAGGCGACCTCGAGTGTCGACCCGCGCGCCGAGGCGCTGCTCCAGGACGCCCTGCGCCGGCTGATGCGCGGGCGCTCGTGCCTCGTGATCGCCCACCGCCTCACCACGATCCAGGACGTGAACCGCGTCGTCGTGATCCATCACGGCGAGGTGCGCGAGACCGGAACGCACGCCGACCTCATGGCGCTGGGGGGCATCTACTACCGCCTCTACCAGCTCCAGTTCATGGACGGGGCTCGCCGCCCCGCCCAGCCCAACTCGAACGGGGCGAACGGCGTGGAAGTCCCGGATTCACAAGTCGTTGACACCCGTTTAGACCTGTCATAGCCTTGTTGCTTCGCGCGAGACCTTCACACCCCTCATCTTGCGGAGGCCTTCATGCCATTGGGTACGAAGATTCGCGATCTCCGGCTGCGCCGTGGTTTCACGGTCCAGCAGCTCGCCGAAGCTTCGGGGCTGTCGAAGGGATTCATCAGCCAGATCGAAAACCACCGGACGTCCCCCTCCCTCGCGACGTTGCACGATCTCGCCCGCGCCCTCGACACATCGGCCGCCTATCTGGTGGTCGATGAAGTCCAGGAGCCGTGCGTGGTCCGTGCCGACGAGCGCCCGCGCGTGCCGGTCGGCGGCAACACGTCGCGCGTCGAAGTCCTGTCCGCCCGCCCCAAGCGCAACCTCGAGCTGATCCAGCTCGATCTGCCCGCCGGCGTGGAGGCCGGCGATCAGCGCCACTATCACCACGGCGAAGCGTGCCTGCTGTGCGTCGAGGGCCAGGTGCGCCTGACGTGCGGCGATCACCCGATCGATCTGTCGGCCGGCGACACGTGCCACTACGACGGCCGCCTGCCGCACGCGATCGAGAACGCCGGCCGGGCCAACGCGCGCGTGCTGATCGCGATGACGCCCGCCGCGTTCGAGCCGATGTTCCAGGTGCGCCATCTGCCGAAGCCGGCGATCGCGGCCCCCGTCTACGAGGACGCGCTGACCTGATTCGCACTCCCCACCGAATCGCGGCGGACCGGCGGCGGCTCTTCGGAGCCGCCGTCCGCGTTCGTGCCCGATGAGCCCGCTCGCCGCCGCGTGGACGGACTATCGCGACGCGGTCGCGCGCTTCTCGCGGCCGGCCCGCCTCTACCTGCTCACCGAGCTGCTGGCGTGGACGTGCCACGGGATCTTCGCCGTGGTGTTCAACCTCTACCTGCTCGACGGCGGCTGGCGCGAGTCGCTCATCGGGCGGGCGATCTCGATCAACGGGCTCGGCATGGCGCTCGCCGCGCTGCCCGCGGGGCTGATCGCCGACCGCTGGGGACGCCGGCGCTGCCTGATCCTCGGCGCGATCATCGACGCGGTCGGCCAGATGACGCGCGCCTCGTCCTTCGCGCCGGCCGCCGTGTTCGCCGGCAGCCTGTGCGCGGGCGCCGGCCAGTCGCTGCTCGCGACCGCGGGCGCGCCGTTCCTCACCGAGCACTCGACGCCGCGCGAGCGCACGCACCTCTTCAGCACGTTCTTCGCGACCGCGCTGGTCGCGGGCGTCATCGGCAGCGCGCTCGGCGGCGAGATCCCGGTGCTGCTGGGCGCGGTTCCCGGCGCGCTCCACCCCGACCGCCTGCATGCCTACCGCGGCGCGCTGTGGATCGCGGCACTGCTCAACGCCTCGGCCCTGCTGCCGCTGCTGCGCATGGGCCGGCTCGTCGAACCCTCGCTCGCCGACACGCGTGGCGCGACCGATCCGATCGAACGGCGGCGTCTGATCCCGATCGGGGTCAACGCGTGCCTGATCGGCGCCGGCGCCGGGCTCGTGATCCCGTTCATGAACCTCTACTTCGCGCGGCGCTTCGCGTGCTCGAGCTCGCAGATCGGCGCGTTCTTCTCGATCGCGGCGGTATTCACGGCGATCGCCGCGCTCATCGGCCCGGTGCTGGCGCGGCGTTTCGGCAAGCTGCGCACGGCGGTCGCGTCGCAGCTCCTCTCGCTCCCGTTCCTGGTGACGCTCGGCCTCGAGCGCCGGCTCGACGTCGCGGTGGTGGCGTTCTGGATGCGCGCAACGCTCATGCAGGCCTCGACGCCGCTGGTGCAGGCGTTCGTGATGGAGGCGCTGCCGGTCTCGCTCCGCGCCCGCGCCACGAGCCTGATCAACATGGTGTGGAACATCGGCTGGGCGGTGAGCGCGACGCTCGCGGGCCTCATCATCCAGCGCTTCGGCTACGACGTGCCGTTCTTCTTCACCGCCGGCCTCTACGCGACCGCGGCGATCACCTTCTACCTCTCGTTCCGAAACGTCGCCGAGACCGGCCCGGCGACGGAGGTGCCCGAGGAGGCCATGGGCACCCGTGGCGAGGGCGCGGTCACCGAGTAGACGCGGCCCGCCCGGCCGCTCGGGGCCCGCGCCACATTCCGATTGCGGCGCGCGCGCGCGCGGCGTTAGCGTTCGCGGGTCGCATCCCGCCGGAGGCGGGCCCCTGGGGGAGGGATCCCATGAGAAAGCTGCTGATCCTCGCCGTCGTCGTCTTCGTCGGCTGGTACGGGTGGAAGCACTACCCGGATCTGATCGCGCACCGCCCGTCGCACGAAGTCGTCGTCCGCAACCACTCCGACTCCGGCATGATGCGCGTCCGCGTCATCGTGGACGGGCAGACCTTCGTACGCGACGACCTGCCGAACGGCGCCGAGGCCGTGTTTCCGTTCCGCGTCGCGCACGACGCCACGTTCCAGCTCGTGTGGCAGTGGACGAACCGCGAGGGCGAGCGACAGTGGACCGGCGGGACGGTGGCTCAAGGGCCGCTGGTCCAGCGCCACATCATGACCGTCAACGGCGACGACGACGTGATCTACGAGCGCGAGGCCAAGCCTCAATAGCCCGAAGCAGCCGGCGTCCGCTCGACCCGCCGCGCGACGAGCAGGTGGCCCACCACCTGGCGCGGATCGAAGCAGAGACGGTCGAGTGCCGCGAACAGGACTTGAAGAAATACGTAGAGCGCGCGCACCGGCAGCTCGGTGAGCACGCGCGTCGGCCCGCGGTTCAGCCGGTTGAGCGCTTCGGTGAGATCGAGCCCGACGCGCGCCATCAGGCTCCCGATCGGGACGATCTCGATCGTCTCGAACGCGGCGCGCGACGCGAGCCACTCGACGCCGCTGCGCGTATAGCGGAAGTAGTCGTGCGGCGGATCGTGGAGCGGCACGAGCTGTGGGAATTCGAGGATCAGCGTGCCGCCCGACCGCAGCACGCGGTGCGCCTCGTCGAGCACGCGCGCGGGCTCGGCGATGTGATCCATCATCGAGAGTCCGAGCACCGTGTCGATCGTCGCGGCGCGGATCGGCAGTGCCTCGGCGCGCGCGAACACGTCGGGCGGCACGGCGCCCAGGTAGAGCGACGCGGCGAGGTCGGCGCCGAGATAGCGCGTGACGCAGCCGCGGAACAAGCGCTCGAACGGCCGCGCGCCGCAGCCGATGTCGAGCAGCACGCCGTGCGCGTGCGGGCGCGCCCGCTCGAGCGCCGCGATCACGCGCTCGTGGATGAGCCAGCGGTAGCGCCACACCGACCCGCGGCTCGGGACGCCGCGCGTGATCGCGCGCCACGCGCTCATGCCGCCTCCGCCACGACGCCGCGATCGGGCGTCGCGCGCCGCACGACCGCGCCGCGCGCGATCGCACGCGACGACGCGCCCCGCTCGAGCAGACCGCGCACTTCGGCGTCGGTGAGGAACACGGCGCCGTCGGCGACGAGGCGCGCGAGCAGCTCGGCGAGCGCCGCGCATCCCGCCTCGGACCACGCCGGATCGAGGTGCGCGTAGTTGACGCGGTGGCTGCTCACGATCGCCGGCTGGCCGCGCCGCCACGCGGCGCGCGCCGCGGCGTGGACACCGTCGATCCCGAGCCGGCCCGCGGCGCGCCGCTCGCCGCGCGGCTCGAACGCGATGCGTGGCGGCGGATAGAAGCGCCCGCCGCGCACGTCGGGCCAGCGCCAGCGGTACGCCCAGTGGCGGAGACGCGGCAGCGGCCGGCCGTGGCGCTCGGGCCCGCCCTGGATCGTCGTGACGCCGAGCCGCTCGGCGTCGCGCTCGAGTTGCTCGTCCCAGCGGTAGTCGGGCGCGCAGAGCGACGTCGGCGCGCGGCCGAAGCGCGCGCCGAACAGCTCGACGGCGCGCATCAGGCTCCGCTCGCGGAGCGGGGCGGGCTCCGCCGGATCGAACTCGCCGCTCGCCTCGACCGCCTCGCACACCGCGGTCTCGTGCGCGCACGCGAGCCGCGCGTCCGCGTCGCCGCGACGGAGCGCCGCGAGCCATGCGGCCTGCGGCACGTGAACGAGACCGTGGAGCTCCGGCCACCACATGCCCGCGGCGATCGCCGCGTCGGTCGACTCGACGAGCCCCGGCCGCCGCCAGCGCGGCGGAAGATCGGGAAGCGTCGTGATCGGAAGCAGGTCGCCGGCGGCGTCAGGCGGCGCGAGCCGCGCGTAGTCGGGCGAGGCCATCACGGTGTTGGCCTGCCACACGGCCGGGACGCCGTCGCCGCCGCGCACGGCCGCGAGGATCGCGGCGAGCCGGCGCACGTCGTCCGCCGATTCGAGCGTCGAGCGTCCGTAGATGCGTCCCGCGGCGGAGCGGAAGGCGGGCGTCGCGGCGAGTACCCGGTGCGCCGGATCGTCGGGGACCCAAGCGCACAGGCCCCAGTCGTCGCTCTGCAGAACGACCGCCTTGAGGCGACGCCAGTCGAGGTTCACGCGCGGCACCGGGGAACGACTATAGCGGAAAAACGCCCGGCGACGCGGCGCGGTAGGATGGCGGCATGCCCGACCGCAACGCGAGCGACGCGCCGGCGGCCACCATGGCGCCGGCGACCGACGACGAGCTCGCGCGCATCGACGCGTGGTGGCGCGCGGCGAACTACCTCGCCGTCGGCCAGATCTACCTGCTCGACAATCCGCTGCTGCGCGAGCCGCTCGCCCCCGCGCACATCAAGCCGCGCCTGCTCGGGCACTGGGGGACGACGCCCGGCCTCAACCTGATCGTCGCGCACATGCAGCGCGCGATCCGCGCGCGCGGCCTCGACGCGCTCATGGTGATGGGCCCCGGCCACGGCGGCCCCGCGGCGGTCGCGAACGCGTGGCTCGAAGGCGCGTGGAGCGAGGCCTACCCCGACGTGCCGCGCGACGAGACCGGGATGAAGCGGCTCTTCCGCCGCTTCTCGTTCCCCGGCGGCATCGGCAGCCACTGCACGCCCGAGATCCCGGGCTCGATCCACGAGGGCGGCGAGCTCGGCTACGCGCTCGCCCACGCGTTCGGCGCCGCATTCGACGCGCCCGACCGGCTCGTCGTCTGCGTGGTCGGCGACGGCGAGGCCGAGACCGGCCCCCTGGCCGCGAGCTGGCACTCGAACAAGTTCCTCGATCCGGCCCGCGACGGCGCGGTCCTGCCGATCCTCCATCTCAACGGCTACAAGATCGCGAACCCGTCGTTCCTCGCGCGGATCCCCGGAGCGGAGCTCGACGCGCTGTTCACCGGCTACGGCTGGAACCCGATCGCGGTCGAAGGCGATGATCCGCCCCAGGTCCACCGCCGCATGGCCGGCGCGCTCGATCGGGCGCTCGACGCGATCGCGGCGATCCGGCGGCGCGCGCGTGTGGACGGCGAGCGCGCGCGGCCGCGCTGGCCGATGATCGTCCTCCGCACGCCGAAGGGCTGGACGTGCCCGCGCACGGTGGACGGCGTCGCGATCGAGGGCACGTTCCGCGCGCATCAGGTGCCGATCACCGACGTGCGCACGAACCCCGCGCACCTCGCCCTGCTCGAGGCGTGGATGCGGAGCTACCGCCCGCGCGAGCTGTTCGACGATCGCGGACGGCCCGCCGCCGATCTGCTGCGCCTCGCGCCGGACGGCCCGCGGCGGATGAGCGCCCAGCCCGCGGCGAATCCCGGTGCGACACCGCTCGATCTCCCCGAGTTCCGCGCCTACGCCGTCCCGGTCGCATCGCCCGGCGCCGCGACCGCCGAGGCGACGCGCGTTCTCGGCGGCTTCCTGCGCGACGTGATCGCGCGCAACCGTTCGCGCTTCCGGCTCTTCGGTCCCGATGAGACCGCGTCCAACCGGCTCGACCGCGTCTTCGAGGTCACCGACCGCGTGTTCCTCGACGGCATCACGGCGGGCGACGATCACCTCGCCCCCGACGGCCGCGTGATGGAAGCGCTCTCGGAGCACCTGTGCGAGGGATGGCTCGAGGGTTATCTCCTCACCGGACGCCACGGCCTCTTCAACTCGTACGAGGCGTTCATCCATATCGTGGGCTCGATGTTCAACCAGCACGCCAAGTGGCTCAAGGTGTCGAGCGAGGTCGCGTGGCGCCGGCCGATCGCCTCGCTCAACTATCTCCTCTCGTCGCACGTGTGGCGGCAGGATCACAACGGGTTCTCGCACCAGGATCCCGGCTTCATCGACCACGTCGCGAACAAGAAGGCGGCGATCATCCGCGTCTACCTGCCGCCCGACGCGAACACGCTGCTCTCGGTCGTCGCGCACTGCCTCGCGAGCCGGCACTACGTCAACGTGATCGTCGCCGGCAAGCAGCCGGCGCCGCAGTGGCTCGCGATGGACGCGGCGATCGAGCACTGCGCGCGCGGAATGGGCGCATGGGCGTGGGCGGGGACGCCGGGCGCGGGCGAGCCCGACGTGGTGCTCGCGTGCTGCGGCGACGTGCCGACGCTCGAGACGCTCGCCGCGGCGCGGCTCCTGCGCGAGGGACTTCCCGACGTGCGCGTGCGCGTGGTCAACGTCGTGGACCTGATGAGCCTCCAGCCGCCGCCCGAGCATCCGCACGGCCTCGCGGACGACGCGTTCGACGCGCTGTTCACGGCCGATCGTCCGGTGGTGTTCGCGTATCACGGCTATCCGTGGCTCATCCACCGGCTCACGTACCGGCGCCGCAACCACGCGCAGGTCCACGTGCGCGGCTACAAGGAAGAGGGCACGGTCACCACGCCGTTCGACATGCTGATCCGGAACGACATGGATCGCTTCCACCTCGTGATGGACGTGATCGACCGCGTGCCGGGACTCGCGGCGCGCGCGGGCGCGCTGCGCGCCGAGATGGTCGCGCGGCGCGAGGCGGCGCGGGCCCACGCGCGTGCCGCCGGCGAGGACGCGCCCGAGATCCGCGACTGGGCCTGGAGCTGATCCAAGCGGCGATGCGCATCCTGACCGTCAACGCCGGCTCGAGCAGCCTCAAGCTGCGCGTGCTCGAATCGGACGAGCGCGTCTCGCTCGCCGCCGATCTGCCGGCCGAGAGCGGCCGCGTGCCGGCCGCGGCGATCGCGCAGGCGCTGGGCGCGGCGCGCGGGATCGGGGCGGTCGGCCATCGCGTCGTCCACGGCGGCACGGCGTTCACGCGCGCCGTGCGCATCGAGGGCGACGTCGAGCGGAGGCTCGCGGCACTCACCGACCTCGCCCCACTCCACCAGCCGATCTCGCTCGCGATGCTCGCCGCCGTGCGCGCGGCGCTCCCCGGCGTGCCCGAGGTGGCGTGCTTCGACACGGCGTTCCACGCCGATCTCCCGCCCGAGGCCGCGACGTACGCGCTGCCGCGGGAGTGGCTCGAGCGCTGGGCGGTCCGCCGCTACTGCTTCCACGGACTCTCGCACGCCTACGCCTCGCGCCGCGCGGCGCAGATGCTCGGCCGCACGCCCGCCGTTCTCCGCGTCGTCGTCGCGCACCTCGGCGCGGGCGCCTCGCTCGCGGCCGTCGCGAACGGCCGGTCGCACGACACGACGATGGGTTTCACGCCGCTCGAGGGGCTGGTGATGGCGACGCGCTCGGGCAGCGTGGACCCGGGCCTCGTGCTGTGGCTCGAAACCCACGCCGGCCTCTCACCCGCCGAGCTGACCGACGCGCTCGAGCATCGCTCGGGGCTCCTCGCCCTCGCGGGCGTCGCGGACATGCGCGAGGTCACCGCGCGCGCCGCGCGCGGCGATGAGGCGGCGGGCGCGGCGCTCGACGTCTATGTCCATCGCCTCGCGGCTTCGGTCGCGGCGATGGCGGCCGCCGTGCGCGGGCTCGACGCGCTCGTGTTCACGGGCGGCGTCGGCGAGGGCTCGGCGGTCGTGCGCGCGCGGACGGCCGAGCGTCTCGGGTTCCTGGGGCTGGCGCTGGACGAGGCGCGGAATCAGGCCGGCGGCGAGGACCGCGACGTGTCGGCCGACGCGGCGAGCGTGAGGACGCTGGTGATCGCCGCGCGCGAGGATCTCGAGATCGCGCGCCAGACGCGCGAGGCGCTCGCCGGCTGACGCGCGTCGCGGGCGGGCCGAGCGCCCGCCCGAGGCTACTCGTAGCGCAGCGCTTCGACCGGATCGAGCCCGGCCGCGCGCAGCGCCGGGTAGTAGCCGAAGAACAGCCCGATCGCGGTCGCGAACGTGAACGCGAGTGCCACCGCGCCCGGCTGCACCATGGTCGGCCAGCGCGCGAAGTGAGTGACCGCGGTCGCCGCGGCGATGCCGAGCGCGACGCCGAGCGCCCCGCCTGCGAGCGAGAGGAACGCGGACTCGGCGAGGAACTGCATCATGATGTCGGTGCGGCGCGCGCCGATCGCGCGGCGGATGCCGATCTCGCGCGTCCGCTCGGTCACCGAGACGAGCATGATGTTCATGATGCCGATGCCGCCGACCAGCAGCGAGACCGCGGCGATGCTCGCGAGCAGCAGCGTCATCACCTTCGAGGTCTCCTCGGCCGAGCTCGCGATCTCCTGCTGCGTGAAGATGAAGAAGTCCTGATCGGCGCCGGGCCGGATGCGGTGTCGCTGCCGCAGGAGATCGGTGACCTGCTCGGTCGCCGAAGCGACCTGCGTCTCGCTGGCCGCCGAGAGCGAGATCGCGTTGACGGTCGTCCGCGACATGAGCTTCCGCATGGCGGTGGTGAGCGGGATGAGGATCACGTCGTCCTGGCTTCCGCCCCAGCCCTGTCCGCCCTTCGCCGACAGCACGCCGACGACCCTGAAGGGCATGTCCTTGACGCGGATCGTCGCGCCGATCGGATCGGCGGTGCCGAACAGCTGCTGCACGACGTTCGCGCCCAGCACCGCGACCTTGGCGCCGCCGCGCACGTCGGAGTCGGTGATGAACACGCCGCTCGCCACGGGCCACGCGCGCACGATCGTGAAGTCGGCGGTGACGCCCTGCGCCTGCGTCGCCCAGTTCTGCGAGCCGTAGACGACCTGCACGTTGGTGCGCACCGTGGGCGCGACCGCCGCCACCGCCGGCGCCTCGCGCTTGATCGCGTCGGCGTCGTCCACCGTGAGCGTGCTCTGGCCGCCCATCATGCCCATGCGCACGCCGCTCGCGCTCACGGTGCCCGGCATGATGGTGAGCGTGTTCGCGCCGAGGGCGGCGATGTTCGCCTGCACCGCCGCGCGGGCGCCCTGACCGATCGCGAGTGTCGCGATCACGGCCGCGACGCCGATGACGATGCCGAGCACGGTGAGCCCCGAGCGCATGCGGTTGCGGGCCAGCGCCTGCACGCCCACGCCCAGCAGCTCGGACAGCGTCACCGCCCGCGCCCTCCGCCTCCACCGCCGCCGCCGGGGCCGCGGAATCCGCCCATGCCGGGCGGCGGCTGGAGCGTGTTGTTCGCGGCGCGCGACCCCTGATCGAAGCCGATGATCACGCGGTCGCCGGCCTTGAGCACGTCGCTCTGGATCTCGGTGTACGCGCCGTCGGTGATGCCGGTCGTGATCCGTGACTTCTCGGGCTTCCCTTCGCGCAGCACGTAGACCACGCCGGGGCGGTAGGCCGGAGGCTCGACCGCGGGCGTTACCGTGCCCGGCTCGGCGGCCGCCTTGAGCCCGCGCCCTGCCGCGCCCGCGGGTCCGCGCCGCACGAGGTCCGTGCCCGGCGTGTTCGCGTCGCCGCCGCGCATGCCGCCGCCGCGCTGGCCCATGCCGCCGCCGCGCTGGCCCATGCCGCCGCCGCGCTGGCCCATGCCGCCGCCGCGGCTCGAATCGCCGGGCGCGCCGCCCTTCCGGCCGCCCGCGCCGCCGTCACCGCCGCCGACGCCCGCGGCCATCGCGCCGCCCGGCGTGCGGGCGTCGCCGTTCGACGGCGGACGGAAGCGCAGCGCCGCGTTCGGCACGCGCAGCACGTCCGTGCGCTTCTCGATCCGCACCGTCACGTTCGCGGTCATCCCGGGGCGCAGCTTGAGATCCTGGTTCGCCGTGCGGATGACGGTCGTGTAGGTGACGACGTTCTGGTCGGTGACCGGCTCGAGCCGGACCTGCGACACCTGTCCGTCGAACTCGCGATCGGGGAACGCGTCCACGGTGAAGCTCACCGGGAGCCCCGGCCGGATCTGGCCGATGTCCGCCTCGTCGATCTTCGTCTCGACCTGCATCTGCGTCAGGTCGTTCGCGATCAGGAACAGCTGCGGCGCCTGCAGGCTTGCCGCCACGGTCTGGCCGACATCGACCGAGCGCGCGATCACGACGCCGTCGATCGGCGCGCGGATCGTCGTGTGGTCGAGGTCCACCTTCGCCGACTGGAGCTGCGCCTCGGTCTGCTGGAGATCGGCCTTGCGCTGCTGCAGCGTCACGGTTGCGTTGTCGAGGTCGGCCTGCGAGACGTAGCTCTGCTTGAACAGCTCCTGCGAGCGCGCGAGCTGGCGCTCGCCGTCCCTCACGCCGGCCGCGGCCTTGGCCACCGCCGCCTCGGCCTGCACCTCACGGGCTCGGAACGACGACTGCTCGAGCTGCAGGATCACCTCGCCCGCGCGCACGCGCGAGTTGTAGTCGGCGTTGATCTTCTCGACCGTGCCGCTCACCTGGCTGCCCACCGTCACCTGCACCACCGGCTTGATGGTCCCGGTCGCCGACACCACGCTCTCGACGTTGCCGCGGTCGATCTCGACGGTGCGGTAACGGGGCGCGGCGCCTGCGGCGCGCGAGCGCCACCAGAGCGCCCCGAGCACGGCGATGGCGGCGACCGCCGCGACGAGGATCCAGCGACTGCGGTTCAAGCGACCTCCCGGTCCGATAGCGGCGACGTGTGCCGGCGTGGAGTGCTGGGGCGTCGGGACGAACAGCGATGCTACATGAATTGGACGCACGACCGTCCGGCGCGGCGCCGTCACGACGGTTACAACAATGACAAGAAACGACCGGCGCGGGGTATCGGTGACCGGGCGCGGAGGGCGCGTCGAAGCCTGTTAGAGTACGCGACATGGACGGCGCGGTCCGCCTGCGACGCATCATCCGGATCCTGTGGGCGATCCTCGGCCTGAACCTGCTCGTGGCCCTGGCGAAGCTCCTCTACGGCCAGCGCTCGGGCGCGATCGCGATGAGCGCCGACGGCGTGCACTCGCTCATCGACGGCGCGTCGAACGTGGTCGCGCTGATCGGGCTCGCCGTCTCGCGGCGCCCGCCTGACGCCAATCATCCCTACGGACACCGCAAGTACGAGACGTTCGCGGCGCTCGGCATCGTCGCGATGATGTTCCTCGGCTGCCGCGAGATCCTGGGCGAGGCGCTCGAGCGACTCCACCACCCGCGCATGCCCGACGTGTCGCCCCTCGGCTACGCCGTGATCGGCGTCACGGTCGCGATCAACGTCGCCGTCGTGCTGGTCGAGCGCCGCGAGGGCCGGCGGCTCCAGAGCGAGATCCTGATCTCGGACGCGGCGCACACCGGGAGCGACGTGCTCGCGAGCGTGCTCGTGCTGATGAGCTTCGCCGTCGCGCCGTTCGGCTGGGCGTGGGCCGACGTGCTGGTCGCGGCGCTGATCGTCGTGCTCATCGCGATCGCCGGCGCGCGGATCGTGCGCGGCACGCTCTCGACGCTCTCCGACGAGCGCCGCATCGACCCCGAGCCGATCGAGCGCGTCGCGCTCGAGGAACCGGGCGTGCTCGAGGCGCACAACGTGCGCTCGCGCGGCCCCGACGACGACATCCACCTCGATCTCCACATCCTCGTCGCGCCGCACATGGCGATCGCCGCGGCGCACGCGCTCGGCCATCGCGTCGAGCGGAGGCTGCGCGAGCGGTGGCCGGGCGTCACCGACGTCGTCGTGCACGTCGAGCCGGCGCTCGAGAGCGAACGCGCCACGGCGCGCGAAGGCGGAGGCCTGCGCGCCGAGGGGTGAGGCGCGCTTCAGCGATCGGCGGAGGCGTCTCCCGCCGCCGGGCCGCCCAGCGCATCGCGCAGCGCGTCGGCGAGATCGCCCAGCTGCCGGTCGAAGAAGTGCGTGCCGCCCTCGATCCGCCGCAGCGCCTTCGGCTCGGCCCACGTCGCGAACGCGGCCTCGAGGGCCGCCGGCGGGCAGACCTCGTCGTGCGTCCCCTGCAGCGCCAGCTTGGGCACCGCCGCCTCGCGCAACAGATCGAAGTCGGAGCGCTGGACCGGCGGCGCGACCATCACCAGCCGTTCGACCGACCGCTCCGAGGCGGCGAGGCGCGCCGCGATCCACGCGCCGAACGAGAAGCCCGCGACCCAGCGGCGCGCGCGCGGATGGCGCGCGCCGAGCCAGGCGAGTGCCGCGCGCGCGTCGTCGAGCTCGCCCGCGCCTTCGTCATGCAGACCCTCGCTCTTCCCCGCGCCGCGAAAGTTGAAGCGCAGCACCGCGGCGCCGAGCTCGTGCAGCGTCGCGGCGACGCGATGCACGACCTTGTTGTGCATCGTCCCGCCGTAGAGCGGATGCGGATGGCAGACGAGCGCGACGATCGCGGGCTCGCGGCCTTCGTGCTCGTTGAGCAACGCCTCGAGCGCGCCGGCGGGCCCGGCGATCGCGAGCGTCTGGAGCCGCGACGTGGCGGCGCCGCGGGGCGGCGGACCGCTCACCGCTTCGCCGTCGTGAAGCGTCCCGTGAGGCGCTCGGCCAGGATCGGATCGAGCGTCGCGAAGTTGAGTCCGTCGCCGTCGCCGAGCGCGAGCACGCAGCCCGCGTCGAGCATCCACTCCTCGAGCCCGAGCGGCGTCGCCTCGTCGAAGTCGGCGACGTCGGGCGTGACGCGTCCCGGGAACGGCTCGAACTCGTCGTTCCATTCACCGGTGAGGAACAGCTCGTCCCATCCGGCGAAGAGCCCGACCGACGAGAAACGGTCGAGCTCGCCGGGCTCGAGCAGCAGCACGCCGCGATGCGACGAGGCGCGCACGCCCTCGGCGCGCAGCCGCCGGCGCATCGCCGGCCACTCGGCCGGGCGCTCGGCGTTGTCGAGCACCGGGATCGCCGCCATCTCGAATCCGGGCAGGAGATCGACGCCCGCGTCCACGACGTCCGCGATCGATCCCTTGAGACGTCCGCAGTGGAGCTTGACGCTCACGCGCCGCTCCCCCGCCTCGCGCCGCTCGCCATGCATTCAAGGGTGCCGACGCCCCCCGGGATTTGCAAGGCGGGGACCATCAGGGGCGCCGGCGCTGACGCACCATGAGAACCGGGCAGCGCACGCGGTGGCGCAGCCCCGAGACGGTCGCGCCGAAGAGCAGATCGCCGAACAGGCGATGGCCGTGCGAGCCGGTGATCACGAGATCGGCGCCGACCTCGTGGACCATGCGCGCCAGCTCGCGCGTCGGATCGCCGAAGCCGAGACGCACGTCGGTCGCGATGCCGCGGGCGCGGAACTCGTCGGCCGTCTCCTCGAGCGTCGCCCGGTCCTCGCGCGCCTCGAGGTCCGACGTCTCGGGTCCGAGGTAGCGTCCCGCGGCGCTCTCGACGACGTGGAGCAGGACGAGGCGCGTGCGGCTCGTGAGCTCGCGCGTGCGCACGTGCTCGAGCACGTCGCGGTCGGCGGGCCCGAGCTCGAGCGCGACGGCGACCGTGCGCGCCGGCTCGTCCGCCGCGGCCTGCCGCACCGCGCCGGCAGCACCGGGCGCCGCGGGCGGCGGCGCCTCGAGCGCGGGCGCGAGGCGCGCGGCGGGCGGCGCGACAACGACGTAGGCGAGTACGACCGCCAGCGCCGCGATCGCCGGCAGCACGGCGAAGCGCGTCCATGCCGCGGCCGCGCCGCCGGCCGCGAGCCACGCCGCGACCTGCTCGGCGACGAGGCTCGCATTGAGCCCGAGGATCGCCGCCGCGGTGAGGAAGGCGAGCGCGACGATCCACGGCGGGTTGGCGAACACGCCCATCGTGCGGCGGTCGCTGGTGAAGCGGATGAGCGGCACGACCGCGAACGCGAGCTGGAGGCTCAACACGACCTGCGAGAGCACGAGCAGGTCGTCCACCGCGCCGGCGCCGCGGAGCGCGATGAACACCGCCGCGGGCACGATCGCGAGCCCGCGGCTGATGAGCCGCCGGAGCCACGGCCGGATGCGGATGCGCAGGAATCCCTCCATCACGATCTGGCCGGCGAGCGTGCCGGTGATCGTGCTCGCCTGCCCCGAGGAGAGCAGCGCCACGGCGAACAGCACCGACGCGAGCGTGGTGCCGAGCAGCGGGGCGAGCAGGCGGTGCGCGTCTTCGAGCCGCGCGACGTCGCGGTGCCCGCTCGTGTGGAACACGGCGGCCGCGAGCACGAGGATCGCGGCGTTGACGAAGAACGCGCAGTTGAGCGCCACGACCGAGTCCACCATGTTCATCTGGCAGGCCTGCCGCTTCCCCGCCTCCGAGCGCTCGACGTCGCGGCTCTGCACCAGCGCGCTGTGGAGGTAGAGGTTGTGCGGCATCACGGTCGCGCCGAGGATCCCCATCGCGACGTAGAGCGAGCCGTGGTCGAGGCCGAGCAGCGAGACGCCGCCCGCGGGATCGCGGCGCACGAGCGAGAGCGCCCCGTTCACGTCGCGGGGGATCAGGTGCGCGAGCATCGCCGCCACGTCGGGCCGCGAGAGCAGCATCTCGACCGCGAAGCACCCGCCGATCGTGGCGATGAGCATGACGATGATCGCCTCGAGCCGCCGCATGCCGAGCCGTGACAGCGCGAGCAGCAGCAGCACGTCGAGCGCGGTGATCGCGACGCCGATCAGGAGCGGGATACCGAACAACAGCTTCATGCCGATCGCGGCGCCGAGCACCTCGGCCAGATCGCACGCGACGATCGCGATCTCGCACAGGATCCAGAGCGGGAACGAGAGCCAGCGCGGGTAGTAGTCGCGGCACGCCTGCGCGAGATCCTTGCCGGTCACGACGCCGAGGCGCGCGGCGAGCGTCTGCAGCAGCACGGCCATCAGGTTGCTCATGAGCAGCACCCAGAGCAGCTGATAGCCGAAGCGCGCGCCGCCGGCGAGATCGGTGGCCCAGTTGCCGGGGTCCATGTAGCCGACGCTCACGAGGTACGCGGGGCCGGCGAAGGCCAGCATGCGGCGCAGCCAATTGCCGGCGGGGATCGGGACCGTGCGATGGACTTCGGAGAGCGAGACCGGCTCCGCGGACGCCGCGCCGGACGAGGCTCCATGCGCCGGCCGCGCGGCGCCGGGTTCGCGCGTCACGCGCGCCTCCGCGCCGGCTGGACCAGAATGCCCTCGAGCCCCTCGCTACCGGTCACAACGCGGCGCCGGCCGATCGCGATCACGAACACGTCGTCGAGCGGGTGCACCTCGCGCATGCGCACGGCGGCGCCCGGCACGAGGCCCGCGTCCTTCCAACGTCCCATGCGGCGGCCGTCGGCGTCGTGGATCTCGCGGACCACGGCGCGCGCACCTGGCGGCAGCGTGCTCAACGGCGCGAGCCGGCGCCGGCGCACGCGGCCGCTACGGTCCGGGATCGGATGTCCGTGCGGGTCCTCGACCGGGTGGCCCATGATCCGGTCGATCGCCGCGAGCACGCGGTCGCTGATGTGGTGCTCGAGCACCTCGGCGTCGGCGTGGACCTCGGCCCAGTCGAAGCCGAGCACGCGCACGAGAAACGTCTCGAGGATGCGGTGGCGCCGCGGCACGCGCAGCGCCTCGCGCCGGCCTGCGTCACGGGCCGCTCGCGGGCGAGGCGCGCGAGCATGTGCGTGACGGAGGGCGCCGAGACGCCGAGGCGCTGCGCGGGGCGCGAGGGCGCGACGGCCGCGCGGGCCCCACGCCCGGCGGCGGGCGGCGCGAGCGCGTAGAGCGCCTTGAGATAGTCCTGGCGCGATCGTGTCATCGTCGCGGGCATGGACTTAGTCTAGGCTAAGTCAGGCGTTGGTCAAGGCTAACGTTGACCAATCGTAGGCGAGGGGTGGGCGACGCTCCGCGACGAGTCGGGGCGCTGGCCTCACGGCGAGGGGCGGGCGACCTCCGCGACGAGTCGGGGCGAGAGCGATGCGAGGGCGCGGCATGAACGCCGGCCCGGGCGTTGCGTGGTCGCGACCGAGTGTCGCGACGGGCCCCCGCGAGGAGCGGAGCGTCGCCCACCCCTCGCCCAGACGATCGCCGCCCGCCGCGCGAGTTGCCCGCTCGCGGACGCGTCGGCTACGCTGCCGCGTCCTTCACGGTCCGGAGCTCCCGCATGCCCGCGATGACCATGGTGCAGGCCATCCAGGACGCGCTGCGCATCGCGCTGCGCGAGGATCCCCGCGTCGTGCTGCTCGGCGAGGACATCGGTAAGGCCGGCGGCGTGTTTCGCGTCACCGAGGGCCTCCAGGCCGAGTTCGGCGAGCAACGCGTCGTGGACACGCCGCTCGCCGAGAACGGGATCGTCGGCGGCGCGATCGGCATGGCGATGTACGGGCTCAAACCCATCGCCGAGATCCAGTTCGTGGACTTCATCTATCCCGCGTTCGACCAGATCGTCTCCGAGATGGCGAAGCTCCGCTGGCGCTCGGCCGGCCAGTACGCGTGTCCGGTGGTCGTGCGCGCGCCGTACGGCGGCGGAATCAAGGGCGGGCTCTATCACTCGCAGAGCCCCGAGGCCTACTTCTGCCACACGGCCGGGCTCACGGTCGTGATCCCCGCGACGCCGTCGGACGCGAAGGGCCTCCTGCTCGCGGCCCTCGCCGGTGACGACCCGGTGATCTTCCTCGAGCCGAAGCGGCTCTACCGCTCGACGCGCGAGGACGTGGCCGAAGGAGCGTTCACCGTCCCGCTTGGCCGCGCGCGGGTCGCGCGCTCCGGCGAGCACTGCACGGTGCTCGCGTACGGCGCGATGGTGCCGGTGGCGGTCGAGGCCGCGGAGGCGGCCGGGGCGCGCGGCTGGTCGGTCGAGGTCGTCGATCTGCGCACGCTCGCCCCGCTCGACACCGATGCCGTGCTCGCGAGCGTGCGGCGCACCGGTCGCGTCGTGATCCTGCACGAAGCGCCGCGCACCTGCGGCTACGGCGCCGAGCTCGCGGCGCTGATCGCCGAGCAGGCGCTCACGTCGCTGCAGGCGCCGGTGCTGCGGGTCACCGGCTACGACACGCCGTTCCCGTACACGCTCGAGCACAGCTACCTGCCCGACGCGCCGCGCACGCTGCGCGCGATCGAGCACGCGATGACCTTCGCCTAGGAGCACGGATGACTCGCCGCGGGACGTTGCGACGCAGGATGCGATGGACGGTTCTCGTGTTCGCGCTGATCGCGCTCGGCGCCGGCGCGTGCTCGTCGCCGGTGACGCCGTACCCGTTCCACTATCTGGTGGTCGGCTACTTGAAGATCGTGGCCGCGCTCGCCGATGCCGCCGGCAACCCGCTCGGCGTGCGCGCGCTCTACGGACCCGACAGCGTCAAGGTGCGCCTGCTGGGCACGGCCGACTCGACGCGCACCGTGTCGGGGCAGTACCTGTTCCGTGCGCTCAACGGCACATACGAGACGTCGGCCGAGGTCGCGGGCGTCCCGACCGATTCGACGCGGATCTTCCAGGTCCGCGACGCCGACCAGGCGCTCACCGACACGCTGGTCGTGCGGCGCTCCGGCGATCTCAAGGCGGCGCCCAATCCGTTCACGGTGCAGACGGCGATCGCGTTCACGCTCGCCGCGGACGCGAACGTGACGATCCAGATCTCGACGCTGGCCGGGACGCGCGTCCGCACGCTCGCCAGCCGGAGCTTCACCGCCGGCCCGTGGGTGCTGAACTGGGACGGCACCGACGACACTGCGGCCGCGGTCGCCAACGGCTGGTACGTCGCCACGCTCACGACCGCCAGCGAGCGCCGCGCCGAAGTGATCGTGAAAGGACCGTGACGATGCCCTTCGAGGTGAAGCTCCCGGACATCGGCGAAGGCGTGGCCGAAGGCGAGATCGTGCGCTGGCTGGTGAAGCCGGGCGACACCGTGCGCGAGGACCAGCCGCTGGTCGAGGTGATGACCGACAAGGCGAACGTCGAGATCCCCTCGCCGCGCGCGGGCACGATCGCGGCGCTGCTGGTCGAAGAGGGCAAGGTCGTGCCGGTCGGCACGGTGCTGGTCGCGATCGCCGTCGCCGGCGACGGCGCGACGGCGACGCCGGCGGTACGCCAGATCGCGCGCGAGCTCGGCGTCGCGCTCGAGCGCGTGCCCGGCACCGGACCCGGCGGAAGGATTACGAGCGACGACGTCCGGCGAGCCGCGACGGGGGGACCTGCTCCTCGGGGGGGCGCCGAGCAGCGCATCCCGCTGCGCGGCCTGCGCCGCACGATCGCCGAGGCCATGCGCCGCTCGCTCGACACCGCCGCCCATTTCACGTTCGTCGCCGAGTGCGACATGAGCGCCGTCGCCGCGCACCTGCGTGACGCGCGCGCACGCCGCGGCGAGGCGGCCCAGGGCCTCACCTACCTCGCGTACGTCATCAAGGCGCTGGTCGACCCGCTGCGCGCGTTCCCGCTGCTCAACGCCCGCCTCGACGACGCGGCGCAGGAGATCGTGCTCCACCGCGACCTCCACGTCGGCTTTGCGACCGCCACGGCCGACGGCCTGACGGTGCCGGTGGTGCGCGACGTGGACCGCCGGCCGCTGCTGTCGATCGCGGCCGAGATCAAGCGGCTCGCCGCCGCCGCGCGCGACGGATCGATTGCGCTCGCCGATCTCAAGGGCGCGACGTTCACCGTGACCAGCACCGGCGCCAGGGGCGGCCTGCTCGCGACGCCGATCATCCATCACCCGCAGGTGGCGATCCTCGGCCTTCACGAGGTGAAGAAGAAGCCCGTCGTGGTGGACGACGCGATCGTGGCGCGCGAGATGACCAATCTCTCGCTCTCGCTCGACCATCGCGTCGTGGACGGCGCGGTCGGCGCGGACTTCCTCTACGCCGTGATCGCGCGGCTCGCGGAGCCGGGCCCGTGGCTCGACGCCGGAGACATCACTTGACGCCGCCGCTTCGTCGCTGTCTCGACCCCGACGGCCGCCCGGTCGGGCCGCTGCCCGAGCTCGCGCGCGACGACCTGCGCGCGCTGTTCCGGCACATGGTGATGATGCGCATGCTCGATCAGCGCATGCTCTCGCTCCAGCGTCAGGGGCGCATCGGCTTCTACGGCACCGCGACCGGACAGGAGGCGGCGGTCACCGGCTCCGCGTTCGCGCTGCGCCCCACCGACTGGGTGTTTCCGGCGCTGCGCGAGATGGGCGTCTCGCTGTGGCGGGGCACGACGATCCGCGAGATCGTCTGCCAGCTCATCGGCAACAGCGGCGACGTGCTCCTCGGGCGCCAGATGCCCTGCCACTTCAGCGACCGCAAGGTGCTCACCGTCGCGTGGTCATCGGTGATCGGCACGCAGCTCCCGCACGCGATGGGCGCGGCGTGGGCGGCGCGGCATCTCGGCCACGACGTCGTGTGCATGGGCTACCTCGGCGACGGCGCGAGCTCGAGCGGCGACTTCCACGCCGCCGCGAACTTCGCCGGCGTGTTCAGGCTGCCGCTCGTGTTCTTCTGCCAGAACAACCAGTGGGCGATCTCGGTGCCGCTCGCGCGGCAGACGGCGTCGGTGTCCATCGCGATCAAGTCGGTCGCGTACGGGTTCCCCGGCGAGCGCGTGGACGGGAACGACATCCTCGCTGTGATCGCCGCGACGCGCGAGGCGGTCGCGCGCGCGCGCAAGGGCGACGGACCGACGCTGGTCGAGGCGCTGACGTTCCGCATGGGCGGCCACTCGTCGAGCGACGACCCCACGCGCTATCGCGACGCGGCGCAGGTCGCCGAGTGGGAGTGGCAGGATCCGCTCCATCGCTTCCGTGCGTGGCTCACCGCGTGCGGCCACGTCGACGCCGGCGACGAGGCGCGCTGGACCGAGGAGATCAACGCCGAGATCGGCGCGGCGATCGCGGAGGCCGAGGCGCTGCCGCCGCCCGCGATCGAGACGATGTTCGCCGACGTCTATCGCGAGATGCCGCGCTCGCTCGCCGAGCAGATGCGTTACGCGATCGCGGTCGGCGAGGGCACGAAGTTCGAGGGCGCCTTCCCGCTCTGACGTGAAACGCCGAGAGCCCGGCCGAAGCCGGGCCCCCGAGCGTGCGAGCGACCGATCAGTGCTTCTTCGAAGGCTTCGGCACCGGCGGGCCGATCATGTTCGGATCGTTCTTCGGACGATCGACCAGCGTCGGCGTGTCGTGCTGGCCGAAGGAGTCGCCGACGTGCCCGAGGTTCATCCGCAGCCCGAGACGGTGCTGACCCTCGCCGTTGCCCGACAGCAGGTAGCCGTAGTCCATCCACATGCCGTTCCGCCCGCCGCCGACGCCGAACGTCGGGCCGCTCAACGCGTCGTTGGCCGAGCCCATCTCGGCGCGGTAGCCGGCGCGCAGCGCGAGCATGTCGTGCCACATCCACTCGACGCCCGCGCGCACGTCGCGGTAGTAGGCGCTCGGGAAGTTGGCGTCGACCGCCAGCCGCAGCCCGGTGTTGGGATCGGTCCACGAAACGCCGGCGCCGACGTTGCTGGGAAAGCGGTAGACGGCGTTCGCGTAGTGCATCTGGCCGCCGAGATTCTGGGCGGCGATGCCGAGGCCGAACGGACCCTGCTTCATCATCAGGCCGCCGTCGAACGTGACGCCCCAGCCGGTCGCGGTCGCGAGCTTCTCGTCCACGAATTTTGCGCCGAATCCGACCGTGACGTTCTCGCCGAACTGCCGCGCGAGCATGCCGCCGATCGCCATGTCCGAGGCCGAGAACGTGCCGGTCGAGGCGCCGGTCGCGTCGCGTCCCTCGAACGATCCGTCGCCCTGATAGAGCCCGGTCACGGCCCAGCGCATGTCCGACGCGCCCATGCGGCCGCCGAATCCCGCCCACTCCTGCAGCGTGCTGTTCGCGAGCCCGGCGTGCGAGAGCACGAGCGCCGGCGACTCGACCCAGCCGAGCGCCGCCGCGTTCCACGACGAGGCGCCGAGGTCGGAGCCGAAGCCGAGCGTCGCGCCGCCCATCGCGAGTGTCCGCGCGTTCGCGCCGAGGGCGAGGAAGTTCGCCGCCGTCGTGCCGGCGTTCTCGATGCCCGCGTTCGCGGCGCCGGCCGTGGCGAGCGACAGAACCAGCGCGGCGAGCGTGCAGAGACGCAGAGTCCGCATCGTCCACTCCTTGAAGTTCATCGGCGCCCTCATGGCACGCGCACCAGTCGGACGCTCGTGCGTGTCGAGCCGGTGATGAGCCAGGCGGTGTAGACGCCCGGCGCCACCTGCCGGCCGGAATCGTTGCGGCCGTCCCACGTCACTTCGATCGTCCCGGAGACGAGCGTGCCGAGATCGCGGCGGGTGATCCGCTGCCCGGCGTCGTTCACGATCTCGAGCGTCGCGCTGCCGCCCGTGCCCGGGACCACGATCGGGATGCGCACGGTCGTGCCGGCCGAGCTCGGGTTCGGGTAGCCGGTCTGGAGCACCCACGCCGCTCCGGCCAGCGCCGCGAAGTTCACCGTGGCGCTCGCGCTGCGCGCGCTCTCGTTGCCGCTGTTGTCGAGCGCAGTCACCTGGTACCAGACCTGCGCCGTGCCGCTCGCGATCGTGTTGTCGAGGTAGTCGGTCGCGCTCACCAGAGCGCCGTTGAGCTTCACGTAGGGCCCGCCGGCGGCTGTCGCGCGATAGACGTCGTAGCCGTTCAAGTCGGGCTCGGAGTTCGCGGCCCAGGTCACGTGCACCGACGTGTCGGACTGCTTGCTCGCGCTCACGCCGCTCGGCGCCCCCGGCGGCGCGGTGTCGTAGACCCAGTCCCAGCGCACGATGTTCGAGATGGGCGACCAGTTGCCGGCGTCGTCCACGGTCTTGATCGCGAGCCAGTACGTGGTGCCGCGCGTCAACCCGCGCACCACCGTGCGCTGGCGCGTGCCCGCGACCAGCGGCGCCGGCACGCCCTGCACCACGGTCGCCGCGTTCCAGCTCGCCGCGTCGTTGGTGAGGATCGCCGAGGTGGAGAGGCGCAGCTCGTAGGCGGTCGCGGTGCCGACGTTGCCGTCGTCACCAGGCGCGGTCCAGCTCACGGTCACCGTGTCCGCGCCCTGCGCGTGCGCCGCGAGCGGCGCCAGCACCAGCAGCAGCGTCACGGCGAGCAGCAGCGACCCCCATCCGTGGGGTCGCCGGCGGCTTCGCGTTTCTCTCACGTCCCTGCGCATGAGCCCTCGCTGTCCTTACCGAAGGTATCGGCCGGGCATCCGTCGCGGCACAGCCGCAATCATCGTCTCCGTGACCGACGGGTGCAGCCACAGGAAGCCCACGACCAGATCGTTGATCGCTGCCGGACGCGTCTGGTCCGGCGTCGTGGCGCTCGGCACGTTCGAGAGCGCCGAGGGATTGCCCGCATCGTCGATCGCCTTGATCGCGAAGTAGTACGTCGTCTGCCGCGTGAGGCCGATCACCGCGAACGTCTGCGTCGTCCCGGGAGCGCCCGGCGTCGGGGCACCGGTCGTGGTGGTCGCCGACGCCCAGTTGGCCGCCGTGATCGGCGAGCGCGACCAACGGATGTCGTATGAGGTGGCATTGCCGGTCAGGCTGTCGTCGCCGACGGCCGCCCACGAGAGCGTCGCCGAGGTTTCCGTCATGCCGGTGACCGAGACGTTGGCGATCTGGGCCGGGCGGATCGTGTCGGGCGCGGCGAGCGTCGTGCGCGAGATGATGTTCGAGATCCCCGACCAGTTGGGCACCTCATCCGCGGTCTTCATCGCGAACCAGTAGGTCGTGGTCGGCTGAAGGCCGGTGACGACCGTGCTCTGGCGCGTGCCGGGAGCGGCGGGCACGGGCGCGCTGTTCCAGCGCGTCGCGCTCGAGAAGTTCGCGGCGGTGATGGCCGCGGTCGAGTAGCGGATGTCGAACTGCGAAGCGGTGCCGGTCAAGCTGTCGTCTCCCGGCGTCGTCCACGAGATCTGGACGCTGTTCCACGTGACGGTCTGCGCGGCTGCCGTGCCGGCCGTCACGAGCGTGGCGATCGTGGCGAACAGAACCGCGATCCCCGCGAGCGAGCGGATGCGCATCGTTCCCCCCATCGATCGGATCCGCGATGCCCCGTCATGGAGCGCCTGGATCCGTACTCCGCGAAATAAATGGTCGAGATGCAGCATGCGGCGCCGGCCGTAGGGAGGAACCGGACATCCATTCACCGCGACACGTGACCCGGGTAGCACATTCATCCCGAAGTCGCGGGCCGCTTTGAGCACGAAATGTGCCCCCCACCGTCGCCGGTGAGGGACCTGGCGGGCATCACGACCGGAGCCCCGCAAACAGCCGGGCTCACGCTCGTTCGGCCTGCTAGACGCTATGTGTGTGGGGAGACTCGAAGGATCGGACAGCTTGGAAACTGCAATCAGACCCGGTCCGAGTGCAACGCGAGGGCGACCTTCCCTGGCACTGCTGCGTTGCCCGCGAAGGGATCACGACCATCCCCTCTTCGGACAGGTGGCCCACGGACCGCCGGTCACGGGTCCGCGCCACGGGCGCAACTTTGCATACACCGATGCGGCCTTACCAGTATTTTTTTCTCGGGAGTTATCCCGAGAGCGAGAGGGAACGCGAGTCGGTGGATCGCGTCGCCGCCGACGCTGTTGGGCACCTTGCGCTCCGCACGTTCCGTGCACGCTGCCCGCGCCGCGCCTACGATTCCGTGACACCCGGTGCCGCGATCGTTGACAGCCCGCGGGAGCGAACCCTATCATCGTTGTGCCTTGACCTTAGAGGTCTGACAGTGCCGTTGGAGGCGCGGTCGCCTGCCCCCTTGCCTGCCTGGCGACTCCGGTGGCCGACCCGGAGTTTGCCCCCTGCTCGTGTCCGACTTCCGTTGACGCCGTACCTCGAACGTTCGAGGTTCATCGCGCGTGCCCGACACGTGCGATGGCCGCACTACCGGGAGGAGGTCGCCGGACCCCGATGAGCACCGTTCAGCTCGAACGTGACGCGCTGCTCCGCCGCGCCGTCCAGCAGGCCGCGAGCGACATCGTCCTCACCGCGGGCCATCCGGTGATGCTGATGGTCGCTGGGCGGCTCGAGCCGATGGCCGGATCGCCGGTGATCGCGCCGGTGGACGCGCGGCGCCTCGCCGAGAGCTTCCTCACGCCGGCGCTGCACGAGAAGTTCCTGCGCGACCTCGAGCTCGACACGCGCTTCCATCTGCCGGGCGTCGCCAACTTCCGCGTCAACCTGTTCATTCAGCGCGGCCACTGGGGCACGGTCGTACGCATCGTGCCGCTCACGGTTCCGCTCCCGGGCGAGATCGGCCTCGCGCCGCACGTCGTCACGCGGCTGCTCGGCGTGACGCGCGGCCTCGTGCTCGTCACCGGGCCGACCGGCGCGGGCAAGTCCACGACGATCGCCTCGCTGCTCGAGCAGGTGAATCAGGGCGGGCAGCGCAAGCACATCGTCACCGTCGAGGACCCGATCGAGTTCCTGTTCGAGGCCAAGAACGCGGTGATCGATCAGCGCGAGGTCGGCAGCGACACCAAGAGCTACGCGCGCGGGCTGAAGGGGGCGTTGCGCCAGGCGCCGCACGTGATCTTCGTCGGCGAGATGCGCGACCTCTCGAGCATGGCGATCGCCCTGACCGCCGCCGAGACCGGCAACCTCGTCATCTCGACCATGGCGACGCAGTCGGCGTCGCAGACCGTGACGCGCATCATCGACTCGTTCCCGCCGCACCAGCAGTCGCAGATCCGCTCGCAGCTCTCGCTCACGCTGCGCGCGGTCGTGTCGCAGGTGCTGCTGCCGCGCGCCGACGGCCGCGGGCGCGTCGCCGCGCGCGAGATCATGTTCGTGAATCAGGCGGTGCAGAACCTGATCCGCGAGGACAAGATCCACCAGATCAACAACGTCATCGCCACCAGTCTGCGCGAGGACATGGTGACGCTCGACGACTCGCTCTCCGAGCTGGTCGAGCGCGGCGCGATCGCGTTCGAGACCGCCTATCCGTTCTTCGACGATCCCGAGAAGCGCTCCATTCTTCAGAAGCGCTACTACCGCGTGAGCCCGGTGCCCGAGACCGCGGCGAGGAGGGGCTAGTGGCCGTCTCCTACCGGCTCTCGACGCGGCGCTTCGGCGAGCTCCTGCTCGAGCAGGGGCGGCTCACGCCCGAACAGCTCGAGCACGCTCTGCGTTCGCGCAGCGACGCGCGCGAGCGGCTCGGCCAGACGCTGGTGCGCCTCGGCCTGCTCGAGGAGCGCGACGTGTGCGCGCTGCTCGCGCAGCAGTTCGGGCTCCCGGTCGCCGACGCGGACAAGCTCTCGCAGGCCGATCTCGGGGCGGTGCGGCTGATTCCCGAGCACCTCGCCCGCCAGGCCGGGCTCCTCGCCCTGCACCGGAACGGCGAGACCATGGACGTGGCGATGGGCGACCCGCTCGACGTCGTCTCGCTCGACCACTTGCGTGCCCTGACCGGCTGCACGGTCAAGGTGTGGGTCGCGCGCCCGAGCGACGTGCGCGAAGCGGTGGACGAGTACTACCAGCAGATCCGCGCCTCCGCGAAGGTCGGCGAGATCCTCGACAAGCTCGACCTCACCGCCGGCGACGAGGGCGAAGAGATCGACCTCGCGACGCTGCGCCAGCAGGTCGAGGACGCGCCGGTCGTACGGCTCGTGAATCTGATGTTCGCCGAGGCGATCGACGGCCGTGCGAGCGACATCCACGTCGAGCCCGCGCGCGACCGCATCACCGTGCGATTCCGCATCGACGGGGTGCTGCACGAGATGATGAAGCCGCCCAAGAACCTGCAGATGGCGATCGTCTCGCGCATCAAGGTGCTCGCCGACCTCGACATCGCGGTGCGGCTGCTGCCGCAGGACGGCCGCCTTACCGTGCACCTGCCCGACCGCGAGGTGGACGTCCGCGTCTCGACGCTGCCGACCGCGCACGGCGAGAAGGTCGTGCTGCGTCTCTTCGACAAGAGCGCGTTCGCGCGCGACATTTCGCAGATCGGCCTCGACGGCGGGCTGCTCGACGCGTTCCAACGCTCCATCCGCCAGCCCTACGGCATGATCCTCATCTCCGGCCCGACCGGGAGCGGCAAGACCACGACCCTCTACTCGGCCTTGAACCAGATCAAGACCGTGCACCGCAACCTGCTCACGGTCGAGGACCCGATCGAGTACCACATCGAAGGCGTCAATCAGGTGCACGCGAACCACAAGGTCGGGATGACGTTCGCCCGCGCGCTGCGCGCGATCCTGCGCCAGGACCCGGACGTGATCATGGTCGGTGAGATCCGCGACAGCGAGACCGCCGACATCGCGGTCAAGAGCGCGCTCACCGGCCACCTCGTGCTCTCGACCGTGCACGCCAACGACGCGCCCGGCACGGTGACCCGCCTCGTGGACATGGGCGTGCCGCGCTACCTCGTCGGCTCGGCGGTGACGCTGGTCATGGCGCAGCGGCTCGTGCGCCGCGTCTGCGACCGCTGCAAGGAGACCTACATCCCGGCGCCCGAAACGCTCGCCGTGATGGGCGATGACGCGCAGGCGCTGCAGGGCCGGCCGCTGGTCCGCGGCCGCGGCTGCCTCGCGTGCAAGAATACCGGCTACCAGGGCCGCACCGCGGTGTTCGAGGTGCTCGAGCTGTCGCGCCCGGTGCGGCGCATGGTGCTCGACGGATTGAACGAGGATCAGATCAAGCAGAAGGCGATGAGCGAGGGCCTGATCACGCTGCGCAAGAACGGCGTGAAGAAGATCCTCGAAGGCACGACCACCATCGACGAGGTGCGCGCCGCGACTCTGGCGGATCACATCTGATGCCGAGCTACTTCTACAAAGCACGCGACGCCTCCGGGCGGGCCCACGAGGGCATCGAGATCGCGGCCTCGGAAGAAGAGGTCCTGCGCATCCTCGAGAACTCGAAGCTCATCCCGGTATTCATCGAGAATCGGGCGCCGGGCGGTGCGGCGGCGGTGCGCGGCCAGCTCGCGCGGCGCTATTACGAGATCGTCCAGCGCTGGAGGACGAGCGTCCCGCCGGTCTCGGTCGCGCTGTTCGCGCGCCAGCTCTCGACCATGATCAGCGCCGGCCTGCCGCTGGTGCGCTCGCTGCGTTCGATCGCGCGCGACCACGAGGACAAGAAGCTCGGCGTGATCCTCGAAAGGGTGAGCGACGACGTGCAGAAGGGCGAGTCGCTCTCGACCGCGCTCGGCAAGCACACCGGCGCGTTCGACGAGGTATTCGTGAGCCTCGTCAACACCGGCGAGATCAGCGGCACGCTCGACCGCATCATGGACCAGACCGCGACCTACCTCGAGAAGGCCGAGGCGCTGCGGCTCAAGGTGCAGGCGGCGCTGCGCTACCCGATCTTCGTGCTCTCGTTCGCGGTGCTGATCCTGGTCGCGATGATCGTCAAGATCATCCCGATGTTCTCCGCGATCTACGAGCGCTTCCGCGTGCCGCTGCCGCTGCCGACGCAGATCCTGCTCGGCGTGAGCCGCGTGGTGGTGGGCAACCTCTTGCTCGCCGGCGGGTTGACGGTGATCGCGGCGATCGCGGCGGCCTACTTCGCGCAGACCGAGCGCGGGCGGCTGTGGATCGACCGCACCAAATTCAACCTGCCGATCTTTGGACCCTTGATCCGGATGTATGCTGTCACCAAGTTCGCACGCACACTGGGCATGCTGACCGCAAGCGGCACGCAGATCCTCTACGCGCTCAAGGTCATGCGTCCTGTGCCCGGGAACCGAGTGCTCGAACAGGGCATCGAGCACGTGCGCTCGCGGGTCGAGGAAGGCGACTCGCTGTCGAAGGCGATGACCGAGGCACAGGTCTTCCCCGAGATGCTGG
The DNA here is from genome assembly GCA_016178725.1 of Candidatus Eiseniibacteriota bacterium. Taxonomy (GTDB): domain Bacteria; phylum Eisenbacteria; class RBG-16-71-46; order RBG-16-71-46; family RBG-16-71-46; genus WS-11. Next base: position 19,428 of record JACOSV010000054.1, on the reverse strand, counting down.
TGCAGATGACCGCGACCGGAGAAGAGACCGGGCAGCTCGACAACATGCTGACCCGCACCGCCGATTTCTACGAGCAGCGCGTGACCGCGCAGGTGGACGGATTGAGTTCTCTGGTCGAGCCGATCGCGATCGTCGTCCTCGGCGGTCTGGTCGGCGTCATGCTGCTCGCGCTGTATCTGCCGATCTTCAACCTCGGCCAGGCCATGCGTCAGGGCCTGCTGGGGCATTGAGGTCCGGCCCGTCGCACGGACGGCGCGCCGGTCGAGACGTAGCACGCTGGAGAGACGAGGGAGCGACACCCACGCACGGAAGGCAACCACTCACCGTTGGAGAGCCCTGACGGTAGAGGAGAGAGGAACCATGAAGCGGAATGCCAGAGGTTTCACACTGATGGAGCTGATGGTCGTCATCGTGATCGTCGCGATCCTTGCGGCGGTAGCGGTGCCGCTCTACATTAACTACGTCAAGGACGCGCAGCGCACCGAAGCGAAGGGCGCGATCGGTGCGGTGATTACTGCCGAGCAGACGTACTTCCAGCAGAACGCCACCTACGCCTCTCTGCCGGATCCCGGCTTTGTGTCCAGTCCTGGTCCGGGCAGCCAGAATGGTCTCAACTGCGATCTCACCGAAGCGCTCGTAAACTGGAAGATCACGGTAGATCAGGCGGACGCGGCAGGGTACTCGGTCTCAGCGGTTGGCAAGACTGGAAAACAAACCGCCGGTCTGACGGTGAATTACGAGTACAAGCGTAACGGCACCGGCGCCGGTTTCACGACGCCGTAGCTCTATGGCACCGTCACCAGCGCTGCCTGGACGGGCGGTGATTTCCGGCAGGGACGAGCGCGGCTTTACGCTGACGGAGGTCGTCGTCGCCTCGGTGATGGCGGCGATCGCCGTCATCGGGCTCGCCCATGCGTTCGCCATGGGCCGCGGCAACCTCAACCGCTACCAGACCGCCCGTTCAGGGCTGGCACTCGCCCAGGGGAAACTTGAGACGCTCTCGAGCCTTGCGATTCCCGGCCACGACCCGGGGAACGCCGACCTGCAAGTGGGTACTCATACGACGACCGTGACCCTCGGGAACGTGACCGCGATCGAATCCTGGGACATCTCGACGGTGGACGATCCCGCAAACGGACCCGGGGCGGACTACACCCGAGCGACTGTCAGGGTGATCTGGTCCACGTCGGGAATGCCCGACACCGTGAGTGTGTCGCGGATTCTGTCGTCGCCATGAACGAGAGGATTCATTTGCGCGCCTCCGGCTTTACACTCATCGAGGTCATGGTCGTCATGATCTTGGCCGGGGTCGTCACGCTCGGCCTCGTCGGCTTCTACCTCAACTCGCAGTCGACCTGGATCGACGGATCCTCGCAAGCTCTGGCACAGCGGGATGCGACCACTATCCTCGAGAGCATCGCCTCGCGCGCGGATAGCGCGGCGTCCGTTCAACTGACGGCCGTCCCGCCCGACACCGTGCTGGAGTTCTATCGCGTGGGATCGGCGCTCCCCTACTACGGCTTTCGGTGGGGGCAAGGGGCAGGAGAGGATTCCCTGCTTCATCAGGGCCCGGGGAGCTGCAACCCTGATCAGGGCCCGGTGGTGCCGTCGGTCGTCGAACGCTTCTCCGTCACTCTCGACGCCAATCCCAAGGTTCCGGTCCTCCACGTGGCGTCTCTGCGCGTGCGCTCGGCCACGGGACAGGTGGTCGAGGTGAGTTCATCGTTCGCGTTGAGGAACGCGCCGTGATCCGCAACCTCCCATCCCGTGAAGCACGCGACGCGGGCTTCATGCTGGTCGGGGTCGCCATGTTCGTTCTCGTCCTGACGATCCTCGGCCTTTCGCTCTTCAGCCTGTCCAGCTTCGAGTCCCAGTTCTATCTGCGTTCGTTGCATCAGACGGAGGCATTCAACGCCGCTGCCGGTGGCATCGAGCGCGCGCGCTTCGCGCTCATTGCGCAGGATTCCCTGCAGGTCGTACAGGTCAACCTCCCCGATGGCGTGGACAGCACCCTTGCGGTCCAGGGAGATCTCGGGGCCGGTCCGACCAGCGGCCCCATCGGCAACGGGGACATTTGGGTCCGCGTGCGGGCGCACAGTCACGAGGCCACGAGCGTTCTGCTGGCCCGCTTCAAACTGGGCGGCCTGGACAAGGTTTACAACCGACTGATCACGACAGGCTATGACCTCAAGTTGGTCCGCACGCCCGTGGACGTCGTCAGCGATGCCAAGATCCCTGGGGCGCGCGCACATACGTACCTGTCCGGGACGGTGATGCAGCTCGCCGGAACCGACACGAGCTGGAACACCCCGAGCCCTCCCTCGCTCGCCTTCGCGTCAGTCCCGTTCCGCAACCCTGTCCAGTTCCGCGACAGCACGACTTCGCCCGACGTGGATTCGTATATCTCAGCTCACACCGTAGGGGCGACGCTCCTGCCCACGCCCACGGGGACCTACAATCTAGACGCCGGCGCGATCGGCTCCGTGAAGTTCTTCCTGAGCACGCCGGGGACGGGCATCTTTGAAGACTTGACCGGAGCTCCGACCATTGCGATCCGGGGCACGGTCGTCTGGATGGTCCAAGGTGCACTGCAGTTCGACAGCACGCTCAAGGTCATCTCTCTGACCGGCAAGGACCGCCTCATCATCGTGGCGAAAGGGAACAGCGAAGTGAGCCCCACTATGGAGTTCGACAACGGCGTGAATTCCTCGGTGCCCATGGTTCTCGCTGCGTTCGGTGACGTCATCTTCGATTCGAAAGGATCCGCGACCAACACCAAGGTCGATTCGCTCTCGATCTTCGCGACCCGTACCGAATTCACCGGGCCGGCCTCCGGTGCCACGATGCAGCTCAATCATCTGCCGTACACCCTCACGCCCAATCAGGCCGACTCCTGGACGGACGATCTCGTCGCGAAGGATCTGCTTCCAAGGCCCACGTCCAAGGGGCGCAGCACGCTCTCGCTCGTGCCCGGCACCTGGCAGAACTTGAGCGCCTCCAACTAGACGATGCGAGCCGGCCTCCGCTCCCGGCCATGGGCCGGCCTCGACGTGGGGAGTTTCAGCGTCAAGCTGCTCGCCGCGCAGCCGGGCGTCGGCGCGCCGCGCTACTGGACGGCCGAGGCGATGCTGCCGGCGGCGGACAGCGATCCCGAGCGCCCGCCCTCGGCCGAGACCGTGGCCCGGATGATCTCGGACTGTCTCGGCGCCGCCGGATTCACGGCGCGTTCGTTCCGCGGCATCTCGATGGGCATCTCGGGGCCGGACGTGATCGTCAAGCAGATCTCGCTGCCCCTGCTCGACGACTCCGAAGTCGGACCCGCGCTGCGTTTCGAGGCGCGCAAGCACCTGCCGTTCGATCCGGTGGGCATGATCATCGACTTCCAGATCATCGGCCGCTATCCCACCGAGCGGAAGCTCGACGTGCTGCTCGCCGCGGTCTCGCAGGATCACGCCGAGAAGCACATGGAGCCGCTGCGTATGCTCGGCGTCGATCCCGACATCCTCGACCCCACACCGCTCGCGTTGAGCAACGCGGTCGTGAGCCGGGCCGACGTGGGCACCGACGCGCGCGTGCTGCTCGACATCGGCAACGCGTCATCACACCTCACGCTCTTTCAGCGCGGCGAGCCGTTCTTCACCCGCCGGCTCGATTTCGGCGGCCGCCGCCTGACTCGCGCGATCGCCGAGGGCACGCGCGTCCCGTTCGAGGAGGCCGAGGAGTGGAAGCTCGCGGCCGGCGCCGACGAGCCGGGCCTGCGCGTGGACTGGGACTCCCCGGAGATGCAGGCGGTCGCCGACTGTCTGCGCGGTGAGTTGGTGGACGAGCTGCGGCGCTCGTTTGCCTTCTATCGCACGCAGGGGCACCTCCCCGATCCGCTGAAGCTATGGCTCTCGGGCGGCTCGGCGCGCCTGCCCGGCCTGCCGGCGCGGCTCGCCGAGATGCTCGGCACGCCGGTGCTGCTGTTCGATCCGCTCGCCGTCGTGGACGACGGCCACCGCGGCACCGAGACGCCGGGCGGCCCGCAATTCGCGCAGGCGTACGGCCTGTCCTTGAGGACCGCGTGAGCGGCCCGCTCTTCACCATCAACTTCCGCCGCGAGGCGTATCAGCGCGAGGTCGCGCGCGCGCCGTCGCGTCGTCATGCTCGGCGCCTCGCTCGCCTACTTCGGCGCGCTGGTGGTCGTGCTCGGCCTCTACGGCCTCAACTGTGCGTCGCTCACCGCCCGCGCCGCGCAGATCGAGCGCACGGCCGCGCGCATGCGCGCGCAGCCGGGCGGCCAGAAGGACTGGATCATCGGCGGGCCGGAGCTCGCCGCGGTCGAACGCGTCCGGTCGAACCCGCGGCAGTGGCGCAACCGGCTCGCGCGGCTCGCGACGCTCCTGCCCGCGAACGCCGCGCTCACGTCCGTCGCCGTCAATCCCGACAACCTGCCGAGCGCCGAGGACCAGAACAAGCTCGTGATCACGGGACAGGTCAAGGTGCCGCCCGGACAGGACCGGATGCGCAGCGTGGTGCAGATCGTGAACCTGCTCCATGCCGACCCGGTGTTCAGTGCCGGCTACCACAACATCCAGCTCGCATCGAGCCGCGCCAACGCCGAAGGCTCGCTGGCCGAGTTCGTGATCGAGTGCCGCTGATGAATCCGATCCTCGCCGAGCAGATCCGCAAGCAATGGCCGCTGGTGGGCGCGGTCGCGGTGTTCCTGATCTTCATGGTCACGCACATGCTGATCTTCCAGCCCGGCGTCCAGCGCTATCAGACAGCGCTGCGCCGGGCCGGCGAGCTCGGCATCGCGCTCGATCCGGAGGGGACGCCGAAGATGATGCCGACGCGCGTGTTCGCGCTGCTCTCGGACAACGCCCTGCCCGCCGCGACCGCGGAGGCGCAGGGGAGCTCGGGCGAGCTCACCGCCAGCCTACTCGAAGAGGTGACGCATCTCGCCAACCAGCAGGGCATCGACGTGCAGGCCACGGAGCCCGGAGCGACGTCGAACCTTCCGCGCGCTGTGCAGGTGCGCGCGCACGTCAAGGCGCGCTGCACCTATGCCCAGTTCGTCGGCTTCCTCGACCAGCTCGACCACGGCGGGCGCCTGATCTCGGTGGACCGATTCAGCTTCAGCGGGGATGCGCCCGGCCGCCATCAGCTCGACTTCTGGGTGACGCGCTACGTCCTCAAGCAGGCGCAGGCGGGCTCGTGAACACGGATCTGCGCGGCCTGCTCGGGCCGCTCATCGCGGTGGTGATCCTCGGCGTGATCGGATTCCAAACCCGCGACGCGCTCAACAGTTCGGGTGCGTGGGCGAGCCGCCGGCCGCGGCACACGCCGGCGACGTTCGATCCGTACGCCCGTCTCGAGTCGCAGCTCTCGAGCCGCGACTCGGCGGTGCAGGTGCGCGCGCTGCGCGACCCGTTCGCCTATGGACGCGCGCCGGAGCCGACGACGAAGCACGTGACGCGTATCGTCACGCCTCCGGCCCCGCCCAAGCCGCTGCTCACGGCGATCCTCTCGGGCGCCGATCCGCGCGCGCTCGTCCGCTACATGGATCACGACTACACGATCAAGGCCGGCGATCAGTTCGCCGACTTCAAGGTCATCAGCATCACCGCCGAAGCGGTCGTTCTCGAGCGCGGCGGACAGCGCCTCTCGCTCAACCGTCCCACGAAAGGAGAATAAGAGTGCTTCGTTCGCGACGCTTCATCTTCGCCGGTGCGATCGCCCTGGCCGCGATGTTCGGGCTCGCGTCGGTGGCCTCATGGGCCGGGGCGGCCGGGCCGCGCCTGATCTCGCTCGACGCCAAGGACGCCTCGCTGCCCGACGTCCTGAAGATTCTGGCCGACAAGGGTAGCCTCAACATCATCACCGGACCCGGCGTCACGACCGGCCGCATCTCGATTCTCATGAAGGACGTGCCGGTGGATCAGGCGATCAATCTGGTGGTGCGGGCGGCGGGCCTCGCCTACGAGCGGATCGGCAACTCGGTGCTGGTCGCGAACACCGAGGCGCTCAAGAACGAGACCGGCCTGTCGTCGTACGTGGTCGAGCTCAAGTACGCCTCGGCCGCCGACGTGAAGGAGGCGCTCAAGAAGGTGAGCGCCGACATCGAGCTCGATCCGGGCGGCAATCGGCTGATCGTCGTGACCAGCCCGCGCGTGATCGCCGAGATCCAGGAGATCGTCGGCATCATGGACGTGCCCGCGCAGCAGGTGATGCTCGAAGCGCGCATCGTCGAGGTCTCGACCGACGACGCGAAGAAGCTGGGCATCGACTGGGACAAGCTCAACTCACAGGGTGTGGTGATCGTCGAGGGCGGGAGAGACAGCTCGACCACGTCCGCCCAGGGAGCCGTCCCCGGCACCCTGCCGTTCCGCGATTTCAGCTCGGTCGGCCGCGCCGGACGTCAGGCCCAGTCATTCCAGGTCGTGCTCGACCTGCTCATCCACCAGGGCAACGCGCGCGTGCTCGCGAATCCGAAAATCGCGACGTTGAACGGCCGCGAGGCCGCGATGCTCGTCGGCACGCGCATTCCGTTCGTCGTCACCGGGACGGTGTTCGCCGGCAACGGGGCGGCGCCGGTGCAGACGATCCAGCGCGAAGAGGTGGGCATCAAGCTCAGGATCACGCCGACGATCAACAGCGACGGTTACATCACCACCGTGATCAATCCCGAGGTCAGCTCGGTCGCGGGGTTCACGGGACCGGACAACAGCCTGCCGATCGTCAGCACACGCCAGGCGACCACGACCGTGCGGCTCAAGGACGGGAACTCGGTGATCATCGGCGGCCTCTTGAGCGAAGAGAAGACCACGAACATCACCAAGGTGCCGCTGCTCGGCGACATTCCCGGCATCGGTCTCCTGTTCCAGCACCGCGTCACCAGCACGTCGAAGAAGGATCTGGTGATCGAGGTCACGCCGCACATCATGGCCGAGCAGCACTAGACGCGATGGAAGGACGGCAGGGACGCCGTGATCCGCGCGGGGTCGTCGCCGGGCGGCGATCGCCTCGCGCGGCGCGCTTCAGCTGGCGATGCGGATGACGCCCGCCATCCAGCCCAGCCACTGCCCCACGGCGACCGTGAGGGCCACGGTCACGAGCGCGAGCCCCGCGCGCGCCAGCACCGGCGAACGATCCCGGTACTTGTACAGCCGCCAGATGAGCAGCGGCACCAGCACGCCTTTGACCAGCACGAACGCCGGCCAGTTGCTCTGCGCCATCCCCGCGAGAAGCGGATTGCCCTCCCGGTTGCCGAGCCAGTGGATGCCGAGCGTGGTGACGAAGAGGTCGAGGCTGTTGGCGGCGACGGCGAGGAAGAGGACGATGCGCATGGAGGCGTGTCTCCATCCTGGGAGCGCGGCGGTTCGAGTCGACGTGACTAGTGTCGCAAACTCGCGCGCCGCGATCAACGGCTTGGGCGTCGCGTGATGCTTCCGTTCGCGTGGGTGCTGGTCCTCGCCGGCGTGCTCGGCCTCGTGATGGGCAGCGCCGTGAGCGCGATCGTATGGCGCGTGCCGCGCGGGCTCTCGTGGGTGCGCGGGCGCTCGGCGTGCCCGTCGTGCGGCGCGGCGCTGACCGCGACCGACCTCGTGCCTATCCTCTCGTTCGTCGCGAGCCGCGGGCGCTGCCGCCACTGCGGGCATCCGATCGGCTGGCGCTATCCGCTGACCGAGCTGCTGTGCGGCGGGTGGGCGGTGCTGCTCACGCGCGCGATCGGCGTCGGCTGGGAGCTGCCGTTGCTCGCGATCTGGGGCTTTATTCTGATCGCGCTCATGTGGATCGATCTCGACTTCCAGCTCCTGCCCGACGCGCTGACGCTCCCCGGCACGCTGATCGCCGCGGCCGTTGTGCTACCGCATCCCGGCGGTCCGCATCACGCCCTGATCGGACTCCTCGTCGGCAGCGGGCTCCTGTGGCTGCTCGCGTGGGGCTATCTGCTGCTGCGGAAGACCGAGGGCATGGGCGGCGGCGACATCAAGCTCGCCGCGATGTTCGGCATCGTGCTCGGCTGGCAGCTGACGCTGCTCACGCTGTTCCTCGCAGCGCTCGCGGGCAGCATCTGGGGCGGACTGCTCATGCTGCGCCGCACGGGCCACGCGCAGACCGCGCTGCCCTTCGGCACGCTCCTCTGCCCCGCCGCGATGGTCGCGTTCCTGTGGGGCGATCGCTGGATCGGCGCGTACGTGGGGCTGTTCTTCCACCGCTGATCGCGTTCGGACGAGCCGCGCGCCGAGGCTAGCGGCGACGCGGTGACTGTCGTCCTGGAACGACAGGTTTTCCGACGCTGAATCCGCGCGGCGCGCGATGTGCCTCGTGAAGTGATGCCGCCTTCCCATTGTGAATGCGGCGCTTCCTCCGTTGCCGATTCAGTGCGCCGCGATCTGGTCCGGTCGTTGCTCATCGCGGCGGCGACGATTCCTCTCACGGATTGGAGGGGCACGACCATGGCTGCTCCCGACATCCTGCGGCGGTCGGCGGGACTGATTCCGATCGTGGTTGCCACCATCCTCGCGGCGATCCCCACGCCGCTCCACGCGCTCGCGATCACCGTGCGGCCGGATGGAACCGGGGATGTGTCGACGTTCCAGGCCGGCGTGGACAGCATGTTGCTCTACTACCCGGGCCAATCACCCAGACCAGACACGATGATCGTCGAGGCCGGTGACTACAACGAGGTCGTGAACTTCGACTTCGATGACGCCGGCTACGTGATAGGGACGATCATCTGCTCGGCCGGTCCAGCGCGCACGTCTCTCCGCGGGGTCGAATTCAACGCCGGCTGCACACGGTGGGAATGCGAGTCCGCGCAGTTCTTCAAAGTCATCGGGCTTCGCATTCTCACCCCGGTCGAGCAGGGCCCCTATCACCACGGCTTCCTTTGGCGATCGTGTGAGTTCACGCAGGGATACCGGACGACCTACGGCCACCGATTCATGGATGAAGGCGGTTACGTTGGCTGCCTGTTTCGTGGGCGCGCGGACATTGAGGCCCCCGGCGTCGGCATCGACAGTTGTTCGTTCATTGGCGGAACGACGACGTTCGGAGCATTCGACACACGGTGCCACGTGAGCGACTGTGTCTTCACCGGAAACGACACGGCGCTGATCATTCGGACCGGATACGAGCCGTCGCTCACCGTGCAGCGCTGTTCGTTCGAAGGCGTCGGGACCGCGATCGCTCTGCCCCAGCCCATTAGCTCACCGTCTGTGCTCATCGAAGACTGTGCCTTCGCGAACGTCCGGGACGCCGCGATCGACGTCCGCGAGCCCCCCGGGCCATGCGAGGGAGGAGAATTCGATCTGGACCTGGACGTCCGACGATGCACGATGAACGGCTGTGGCGCGGGAATCCGAGTGCAGGTCAGCTGTCGGACGATCGTTTCGATCGATTCGGTAACCGTGACGCAGACGCGCGGCGTGGGGATCGAGGCGCGCGTCGGTCGCTTCTCGTTCGATCACCTCACGGTGTCCGACGGTGCGGCGGACGGGATTCGCGTTGCCTCTTCCGACTGCAGGTCCACGAGCGGCTCCGTGACGCACACCGATCTGCTGCGCAATCGCGGCGACGGCTTCATCTGTCGCGACACGGTGCCGAACTGTGATCCCAGTGACTTCGCGATCAGCGATTCCCGATCTGCCGAGAACGGCGGGGCGGGGCTCCGCATCGAGGGGAGTGCGGCTCGCGTGCACGACAACGTGATCGCATTCAACGGCGGCCCGGGCATCCAGTGCACGATGGGAGCCTCCGAACTCGCCGACAGTCTTTCCCGCAACACGTGCGTGCGAAACGGCGGCGCCGGGATCGAGGTCGTGGTGGGCCCCGGCACGCAGAAGACTTTCGTCGAGAACAATCTCGTCGCCGGGAATCACAACCCGGGCATCGCGGTCATCGGCGCGTATGCCGGCGACGTCCGCCACAACGACGCCTGGCGCAACCTCGGCGGCGCCTATCTCGGCCTCGCTCCTGCCGAGGGGCCGAACCTCACCCTGGATCCACGGTTCTGCGATGTCTCGGCGGGTGACTTCCACCTCGCGTCCTCATCGCCCTGCGCGGCGACCGGTCCCTTTGGTCCGATCGGCGCGCTCGGTGTCGGCTGCGACATCTCGCGCATCGCCGTTCAGGTGAACAAGGATCGGGCGCGGGGCGATCTCGCGGTCGCGCTTCTCGGCGATCCGCTCTTCGATGCGCTGGGCGTTGATCCCGGGAGCGTGACGCTCGCCGGCGCTGCGCCACGCCGGTCGCCGCGGCCCGAGGCTCGCGACGTGAACGGTGACGGCGTTGAGGATCTGGTGCTTCGCTTCGACGGCCGCGCGCTCGATCTGTCCGCTGGCGGCGACGCCCGACTGCGCGCCATCACGCAGGATGGAACGCCGGTCATCGGCGACGTCACCTTCGATGGGGTCGGGCGCCGACGCGGAGTGGGAACCTTCGATTCTGGCGCGATCGCAACTGCCGACAGCCCGCCGGTCCTGGCGTTGCGATTCGTACGGACGGACGGCACTTCGGCGGTGCGCATCGCGCTCTCGCTCGCGAACCACGAACCGGCCACCTTGGAGCTGATCGACGTCGCCGGCCGCAGGGTCGCGACGTGGAGCGTGTCGGGTCCGACGCCTGGCCCGCGGGAGGTCGACGTTCGAACGGAGGTCGCGCGTCGAGGCATCTACTTCGTCCGGCTCCGTCAGGGCGCGGCGCAAAGCTCCCTCAAGGCCGTCCTGATCAATTAAGCCGCGGACTCGCCGCCAACACCGAGCGCCGCGACGCCCTCCGGCATCGCACCGGGACATCGCACGCCAACGCCCCGCGCGCCGACCGGCGCGCCGTGCTCGAGCACGACACGCGCGCCGGCCAGATCGAGCGCCGTCGTGCCATTCGGCACCGCGCGCGGCGTGGCGCCGAAGACGTCCGCGTACGCGAGCGCGGCCGCGGCGATCGCCTCGACGCTCACGCGCACGCTCGCCACGCCGCTCGCGCCGTTGCCATGCGTACGTGAACCGGGATCCTCCGGCACGCGCAGGGAACGCGGCGTCACGTCCTCGACGAAGAACGGGAAGGACGGATCGTCCGGCAGCAGCATCTTCCACTCGAGCTCGACGCCGTCCGCCCGCGCCCGGCGCATCGGCACGGGACCGGTGGCCTTGATGCCGACGCGACGCAGCGATCGCGCGACGCGAGCGAGGTCGTCCGTCCGCATGGCCCAGTCGGCGACGCCGGGAGGGCCGACGAGGCTCGGCAGGAACCGCCGCGCGATCGCCGGCGCGCGCCGCACCTCGGCGCTCCATCCGCGCCGTGACGCGCGGACGCCGAGTGATTCACGTGCGTCGGCGTCGCGGGGCGCGAGGAGCTCGAGGTAGCCGCCGTCGGCGAGCGCGATCAGCGCATTCACGGTCGGGATCACGTCGTGCCGGCCGCCCGGGACGACGGTGAACCCGGCGGCCGAGAACTGCCGGACCGCGGCGTCGAGTTCGGGCACGACGATGACGGCGTGGTCGAATGTGAGATTCATCGCCGAAGCATACGTTGCGCGGGCGTATGATGCCGGCCGTCGGCTCCGACGTTCACGCCCTCACGCCACCACGGAGGTTTCCATGTCGCGCGTCTCCCTCCGCTCGCGGCTCGCGCTCGGCGCCGCCGCGTTTGCGCTCGCCTCCATCGCCGCCGCCACTGCGCACGCCGGGTGCGGACCGGCCGCGTCCGCCAAGAGTCAGCCCACGACGCTCGATGCGATCGGCCTGCCCCACTACGTCCCTCCCGTCGCCTACAGCGTGGACATCTTCGCGCACGCCGACGGCGAAGAGGTCACGGTGAAGCGGTTCATCGACACGGGTCGCATTCGCAGCGAGATCACGGCGAAGGGCTACAACGCGATCATGATCGAGGCCGGCGACGAGAAGGGCACGTCGTACATGGTCATGCCCGAGAACAAGCGCGCCATCCGGCAGACGCGACAGTCGCTCGACAAGATGGCGGCGCAGGCGCCCGATCGCGAGAAGCCGGCGCCGCAGCAGTCGCAGACGCCGCCCGCCGACATCAAGGTCTCCGACCTCGGCGAAGAGACGATGGCGGGGCGCACGGTGCGCAAGCTCGGCTTCGTGACGGGCGACGGTCCGGCGACGGGTTGGTTCGACAAGGAGTCCGGTTCGCCGCTGCGCCTCGAGATGAACGCGAACGGCCACAACTCGGTGATCGAGTGGAAGAACTTCAAGGCCGGCGCCCAGTCCGGCGATCTCTTCGAGGTCCCGAAGGGCTACGACGTGACGGACATGGACGAGATGATCGCCCAGATCAAGGCGATGGACGGCCGCGAGATGAAGATGGGCGTCGGCAAGGCGCCGGGCGGTTCCGATGGCGGCGACGGCGGCAGCGCGGGCGGTTCGGGCGGCGCGGGTGGCGCGACCGGCGGCGGAGCGGGCGGCGCGAGCGGCGGCGCGGGGCCGATGGGTGCGATGGGCTCGATGCCGAGCGGCGGGATGCCGAGCGGCATGCCCGGGATGGGTGGGCTCGCGAAGCGCATGGGCGGCGGCATGGCGCAGCATTTCGGCCAGGGCATGGGCAGCTCGCTCGGCGCGAGCCTGGGCGGCGCGTTCGGCGGTCCCCTGGGCGCGATCGCGGGTCAGTATCTCGGCGGGCGGATCGGCGGCATGGTCGGCCGCAAGGCGGCCGAGACGGTGATGCCCGGGAAGTAGCGCGCCTCGAGGGGTCACGCTGCGTGCAGCGCGCGGCGCTTCGTTCGCCGGCCGCGCTCCGCGCCGTCGTCAGGTCTGCCCGGCGCCGCCCTCGTCCATCGTCGTCATGCCGCGCCGCAGCGCGTAGCGCACCAACTCGGTCACGTGGCCGAGGCCGAGCTTGCGCATGAGATTCGCGCGGTGCGTCTCGGCGGTGCGCGGGCTGATGCCGAGCCGTGTGCCGATCTCGCTGTTGCCGAGCCCTTCGATCGCCATGTGCATCACCTCGCGCTCGCGCTCGGTGAGCCGGTCGTACGCATCGTCCCCGGCCTCGGCCGCGCGCCGCCGATAGATCTCGATCGCCTGATCGGAGAACGGCGCGCTCAAGTACGTGCGGCCGCGCGCCACCTCGCGGATCGCGCCGACCAGGTCGGACGCGGTCGCGTCCTTGCGCACGTAGCCGCGCACGCCGCAGCGCAGCGCCTCGAGCACGTGCGCCTCGGTCATGTGCATCGAGAGGATCATCACGCGCGTGCGCGGCGAGCGGCGCGCCGTCTGCCGCGCCACCTCCATCCCGCCGAGCCCCGGCATCATGAGATCGACCACCAGCACGTCGGGCTCGATGCGCGTCACGAGATCCACCGCCTCGAGGCCGTCCGACGCCTCGCCCGCGACCATGAACTCCTGCTCGGTCTCGAGCAGCGTCCGCAGCGCCTGCCGCACGACGTGGTGGTCCTCGGCCAGCACGAGGCGAATGCGTGGGGCGCCGAGTGGGCCGCCGCTCATGCCTGCGCTCCGCCGCGGAGCGGCAGCATCGCGCGCACGGTCGTCCCGCCGCCGTTCGCCGATCGCAACGCGAGCGTGCCGCCCGCGAGGGCCACGCGCTCGCGCATGCCGGCGATGCCGCGCGATGCGCCGTCGAGCGCCGCCGGATCGAATCCGCGGCCGCCGTCTTCGACGCGCAGGCCGAGCGTTCCACCCTCGACCCACAGCTCGACCTCGACGTCGCGCACGCGCGCGTGGCGCGCGGCGTTGGTCAGCGCCTCCTGGATGATGCGAAACGCGACGATCTCGACGCTGTCGGCGGGGCGCTCGGTGATGCCGCGATGGTGGAAGCGCACCTCGATTCCGGTCTGCGCGCGGTAGCGTTCGAAGTGCCAGAGCAGCGTCGCGATCAAGCCGAGATCGTCGAGCATCGGCGGCCGCAGATTGAGCGAGAGGTTCTTCACCCGCTCGAGCAGCAGCGTCGTCAGCTCCTGGAGCTGCGGCACGTCGGGCGGCGCGCTCGTCCGCGCGCTGGTCTCGAGCGTGAGATTGAGCCCGGTGAGGATCTGGCCGACCTCGTCGTGCAGTTCGTGCGCGATCGTCCGCCGCTCTTCTTCCTGCAGGCTCAAGAGCCGGCGCGAGAGCACCTCGAGCCGGCCGCGTCCCGCGGTCACCTCGTCGAGCAGCCGCGTGTTCTCGGCCGCCTGCGCTTCGCGTTCGGCCTGCGCCGTCCTGCGCTCGGTGATGTCCTTGATCTGGCCGATGAAGTAGCGCGGCGCGCCCGCTTCGTCGCGGACGAGCGACACGTGCAGCAGGATCCAGATGATCCGGCCGTCCTTGTGGAAGTAGCGCTTCTCGAGGCTGTAGCGCTCGATCTCGCCGGCGAGCACGCGCCGGGCGAGATCGAGGTCCACGTCGAGATCGTCGGGGTGCGTGACCATCTGGAAGTTCATCTGCAGCAACTCGGCCTCGGAATAGCCGAGCAGCTCGCACAGCGAGCGATTGACCTGCAGCCACCGCCCGTCGGCCTGGACCAGCGCCATGCCGATCGGCGCGTTGTCGAACGCGAGGCGGAAGCGCTGCTCGCTCTCGCGCAGCGCCTCGGCGGTGCTGCGGCGTGCGGTCGGGTGGTGGACTTGGCCGGGCGGTCTCGTCATCACGGAGCTCGTGCGCGCGCTACTCGATCCGCGCCACGCCCGGGCGGACGAGGTGGAAGCGCTCGAACACCGCCGGATCGTGCCCGGGGACGATGAGCCGCGGCGAGGACGCGAGACGCTTCATCCGATCCTGCGCGGCGAGATTGGACGTCGAGTCGAGCGTCTGCGCGATCGGTGCGTGGCGTTCGAGGTTCTCGTAGAGATAGCAGTTGTCCGACGCGAGCACCGCCGTGCCCTTGGCGAGACGCACGGTCAGGTACTCCGACGCGAACGTGTGCTTGCCGCCGGTGTACGCGGTGATGCCCGGCACGATCTCCTGCGCGTCGCCGTCGACGAGCTTGACGCGTCCCGCCTTCATCATCTGAGCGAGCATCGCCGCGTCGAGCGAGTCGATCGCGCCGTGCGTCGGCGTGCCGTCGTCGCGGACGTAGTAGCCGTACTCCTCGCGCTGGATCCAGATGCGCGCGTTCGGGAACAGATCGGCGCCGTCGAGATGATCCCAGTGGACGTGCGAGATGATGATGTCGGTGATCGAGTCGGGCGCGATCCCGAATCGCTGCAGCGCCTCGGACGGCGGAACGAATTCGGCCGGCTTCCAGGTGTCGAGGAACTTCGGGCGGTAGAAGCCGGCGTCGAGCAGGATGCGGCGGACGCGCGGGCCGCCCGGCTCGCCCGGTCCCTGCATCAGCCAGAACATCATCGCGATGTCGAGCGTGCGCGTGCTGTCGGCGCCGGTGACCAGTGCGCGCACCGGGAACGCCTTGACGGTGGCGTAGCGGATCGCGTGGACCTGCCATGCCGGCGCGGTCGCGGCGGACGGCGCGCCCGGAACGAACGAGGCGCAGAGAGTCGCGAGGAGCAGGACCGGGGCACGGCGCACCGGTGAAGGATTGCACGAGCCGGGCCGGGCGTCCAAGCAGACCCGCCCGGCCCCGACATCCACGGATCGCGCCCTCGCGCCTGTGGCGTTATTCTGCTCCGTCGTTCCAGTCGCCCGTCAACCGCCGCGCCGGTTGCTCGACGGACCGCGCGCCGAACCCCGATTCCGATGGAGAGACCCATGCTCCAGCGCCTCGTCCGATTCGCGCTCCCCGCGCTCTGCGCCCTTGCCTGCCTCACCGCCATTCGGACGAGCGCGCGAGGGGCGGACGCGGAACCCACCAGGATGCTCCGGTCCCCCACCGTGACCGCGAACGCGATCGCGTTCGCCTACGCGCAGAACATCTGGATCGTGGACCGCGCCGGCGGCGCGGCGCGCCGGCTCACGAGCTTTCAGGGGCAGGCATCCAATCCCCACTTCTCGCCCGACGGGAAGTGGATCGCGTTCACCGGCGAGTACGCGGGGAATTTCGACGTCTACGTCGTCGCCGCGAGCGGCGGCGAGCCGCGGCGACTGACCTGGCATCCGGGCCCCGACGACGTGCAGGGCTGGACGCCGGACGGTCTGTCGGTCGTCTTCACGTCCTCGCGCGCGACCTGGGCCCCCGGCCCCACGCCGCGCTTCTGGACCGTGCCCGCCACCGGCGGTCCCGAAGAGCCGCTGCCGCTGCCGCGCGCCTATCAGGGACGGATCTCGCCCGACGGCGCGCGCATCGCCTATCGGATGAACAACTCGTGGGACGAAGAGCGCCGCAATTACCGCGGCGGGCAGAATCGCCCCATCTGGATCACCGACGTGAAGACCTTCGAGACCGTGACACCGCCGTGGGACGGCTCGAAGGACATGGACCCGGCGTGGCTCGGCGAGACGGTGTACTTCATCTCGGATCGCGACGGTGTCGCGAACGTGTGGAGCTTCGACACGCGGTCGAAGACGCTGACGCAGGAGACGCGCTTCACCGACTTCGACGTGAAGCGGCTCGACACCGGAGCCGGCGCGGTCGTGTTCGAGCAGGCGGGCGTGATCCACGAGCTCGACCCGAAGGCGCACCGGGAGCACGTCGTGAACATCGCGGCGGCCGGCGACTTTCCGTGGATGATGCCGCGCTGGGAGGACGTCTCGAACCGCGTGACCAATCTCGCGATCTCGCCCACCGGCAAGCGCGTGCTGGTCGAAGCGCGAGGCGAAGTCTTCACGATCCCCGCCGAGAAGGGCGACACGCGCAACCTCACGCGCTCGAGCGGATCGGCCGAGCGCGATCCGGCGTGGTCGCCCGACGGCAACTCGATCTGCTGGTTCAGCGATCGCTCCGGCGAGTACCAGCTGGTGATCGAGGACCAGCGCGGCATCAGGCCGCAGCGCACGATCGCGATGCCGAAGCCGACGCATTACTACACGGTCTCGTGGTCGCCCGATTCGAAGAAGATCCTCTGCCACGACACCAACCTGCGCGTGTGGGTCATCAACGTAGCGACCGGCGCCGCGAAGACGGTCGGCAGCGATCCGTGGATGGTCCCGACGCGCACGATGTTCCCGACGTGGAGCCCCGATTCGCGCTACGTCGCCTACGCCGCGCACCTGAATTCGCTGTTCCGGGCGATCTTCGTCGCCGACGCGGAGAGCGGCGAATCGCACCAGGTGACCGACGGGCTCGCCGACGCCATGTACCCCGTGTTCGATCCGAGCGGCAAATACCTGTGGTTCCTGGCCTCGACCGATTTCGGCCTGCGCTCGCAGTGGCTCGACATGACGTCGTACGACCACACCGAGAACTTCGGGCTCTATCTGGCGGTGTTGGAGAAGCGCGTTCCGAGTCCGCTGCTGCCCGAGAGCGACGAGGAAGGCGGCGCGGCGCCGCGCGGCGAGCCGGCGATCGCGGAGGCGGCCGGCGACGCGACGGAGCGGCCGGCGGAGAAGGAGAAGAAGGACGAGAAGTCCGTGCGGCCGCCCGTGCACGTCACCATCGACTTCGACGGATTGCAGTCGCGCATCGTCTCGGTGCCCGGTGTGCCGGAGCGACCGTACGTGCTGCTGAAGGCCGGCGCGGCGGGCACGGTCTTCTACATCGAGACCCCGCCCGCGGCGGGCGGCGGCGGCGGCGGGCCCGCGCCGCGCGGCACGCTGACGCGCTACCGACTGAAGGAGCGGAAGCCCGCCGCGTTCGCGAGCGACGTCGCCGACTTCGCGGTGAGCGCCGATGGGAAGAAGCTGGTCTATCGCACGGCCGCTCCGGTCGAGACGCCCGTGCCCGGCGCGGCGCCCCCGCGACCGCCGGTCCCGAATCTGTACCTCGTCGATGCCGACAAGCCGCTGCCCGCGGCGGGCGCCCCCGCGGCGGCGGCCCCCGCCGGCGCCGCCGCCGGCACGGGCAAGCTCGCCGTATCGCTCTCGATGTGGCTCGATCCGCGCGCCGAGTTCGCGCAGATCTTCGCCGAAGGCTGGCGCGACGAACGCGACTATCTGTACGTCCCCAACATGCACGGCGCCGACTGGCCGAAGATGCGCGAGTGGTACGGGCAGTTCCTGCCCTCCGTCCGGCACCGTGCGGATCTCAATTACCTGCTCGACATGATGGGCGCCGAGATCGCGATCGGGCACTCCTACGTTCGCGGCGGCGACATGCCAGAAGTGCCGACCGTCCGCGGCGGATTGCTGGGCGCCGACGTCGCGGTGGATGCCGGGCGGTACCGGATCACGCGCATCTACGACAACGAGAGCTGGAACCCCGATCTCAAGGCGCCGCTCGCCTCGCCCGGCGTGAACGTCGCGGCCGGCGACTACATCCTGGCGGTGAACGGCGAGGAACTGCGCGCGCCGGACAACATCTACCGGCTCCTCGACGGCACGGCGAACAAGCAGACCGTGCTGACCGTGAACGGCCGGCCGACGCTCGAAGGGGCGCGGGAGGTGACGGTGGTCCCGATCGCGAACGAGCAGACGCTTCGGACCCGCGCCTGGGTCGAGTCGAACCGCAGACTCGTGGACAAGCTCTCCGGCGGACAGCTCGCGTACGTCTATCTGCCCAACACCGGCCAACCGGGCTACACGAGCTTCAACCGCTACTACTTCTCGCAGCAGGATCGGAAGGGCGTCGTCATCGACGAGCGCTACAACGGCGGCGGCTCGGCCGCCGACTACATGATCGACATCATGCAGCGGAAGTTCGACGGCTACTTCAACAACGTGGCCGGAGAGCGCACGCCGTTCACGAGCCCCGAAGCCGGCATCTGGGGACCGAAGGTGATGATCGCGAACGAAATGTCCGGCTCGGGCGGCGATTACCTCCCCTACATGTTCCGCTCGCACCACGTGGGCACGCTGGTCGGCAAGCGCACGTGGGGCGGTCTCGTGCACACGGCGGACACGCCGCTGTTCGTGGACGGCGGCTCGATGATCGCGCCGCGCGGCGGATTCTTCGCCGCGGACGGTCACTGGGCGGTCGAGAACGAAGGCGTCGCGCCCGACGTGGACGTCGAGAACTGGCCGAAGGACGCGATCGCCGGCCGCGATGCGCAGCTCGAGAAGGCGATCGAGGTCGGGCTCCAGCAATTGAAGGAGCACCCGGTCACGCGGATGACGAAGGAACCGGCGCCGCCGACCTGGGGCGCGAGAAAGGCCCAGCCATGACCGCGGGGTGCGGGACGCGGCGTTCCCGGCGACCCTCTCCACTCCACCGCTGGGCGAACTCGCACGTGAGTTCGATCCTGGCATCCGCTCAAGCCAATCGAGGTTACCGATGAAGGTTGAGTTGCTCAGTCCGAGTGACCCGCCCTCCGGCAGACGTCGCTTGCTCCCGCTTCTGTGCCAGTCATTTGAGGAGCGTCCGCGCTTCGAGAGGGCGCGGTTTATTGAACCGCGCCGGGTTCTCCGGAGAGCTCGTTACGTGAGAACCGCCATCTCGACTGGAGCCGTCTGGCGATCGTAGTAGGCCTCCTCGAACTCGGCCGGAGGAACGTATCCGAGCGGT
>JACOSV010000047.1 GCA_016178725.1 Candidatus Eiseniibacteriota bacterium | reverse complement strand
GTCCGAGCACCGCAGCCGCGGGCGACCGCTCGCGCCACGCAGCGAGCGCCGGCGCGCGCGCGAACCACAGCGTGACGCCGCACGCGGTGACGAGCGTCCACAGCATCCGCGGATCGGGATCGACGTAGTGGTGATGGAGCCCCGACTGGCCCGCGGCCCAGCCGCTCGCGACCGAGATCATGTAGGGCGCGGTGACGAGCCCGCCGGCGAGCGTCGCCGCCGCGGCGCCCGCGAGCCGGCCGGAGGACGGCAGCCACGGGAGCCGGAGACGCAGCAGCCACGCGAGCGCGAGCGTGCCGATCCAGACCGGGATCACCGAGAGCCCGACCACGCCGTGGATCAGCATCATCCCCGCCGCCGCCGCCGCGATCCACGCGAGGTGCATTGCCCCGCCGCGGGCGAGCCAGCGCATCACCGCCCAGAGGTGGACGATCATCAGCAGGTAGCCGTAGGCCATCGGGCTGCCGACCAGCACCTTGTCGAGCATGCTGGTCATGTGCGCGAGGGGCGCCGCGAGGCTGTAGATGATCCGCGCGTGGCCGATCTCGATGCCGCGCAGCTCGCGGACGATCTCGGGCAGGCCGCGCACGTCGCCGGTCAGCGCGCGGCCGAGATTGATCGGCCACAGCAGCCACGCGCCGGCGTTGAAGCCGGCGATCGCGAGCCCCGCGCCGCCGATCGCCGCTTCCCGCCGCCGCGCGAGGTCGAAGGCGATCGCGCCGGCGAGCGCCGTGGTCGCGAACGCCGTCGCGACGTTGAGCATCACCATGAAGCCGAACGGCGAGTGCCCGCGAAGGCCGGCGAGCAGCGCGACGAACAGGTTGTAGAACCAGACGTAGTGGAGCTGGATCGCGGCGAAGCGCGGATCCTCGGGCGGCACGCCGGAGTCGAGTATGCGCAGCGCGATCGCCCCGTGCGCCCACGAGTCGCCGCGCACGGCGATGAACGGATCGAGAATCGGCACCAGCGCGACGGCCGTGGCGAGGCCGAGCGCCATCCACGGGACGGCCGCCGGCAGCGGCGGATCGGGATCGCCCGCGCCCCGCGCGGTCGCGACGCGCGCGCGGAGCGAGCCGGAGGCGACCCATGCGACCGGCATCGCCCACGCGAGCAGCCGCGCGGCGCCCACCGTGTCGCGGCCGAGCGCCATCAGCCCGTATCCCGCGCACGCGGCGATCAGCGGACCGGCCGCGAGCGCCAGCGCCCAGCGCACCGGCCGGGCGACTCGCGGCGCGGCGAGGTCCACCACGATCCAGCCCGGCAGCACGCCGAGCTGCACGTACGCGGTGAGATCGGCCCAGACGCCGGGCAGGGACCGCGCGCCGAGCAGGATCGCCGCGGCGATCGCGACGCGACGCAGCGCCGCGTTCATCGCTTGAGCCCGAGGCGCAGATAGACGAGCGGCCGCAGGATGCGCCAGCCGTCCTGGAACGGCCGCATCTTGGTCGTGCCGCGCCCGTGATAGCGCACCGTCACTGGTACCTCGCGCACGCGGTAGCCGCAGCGCACCGCCTGGTACAACAGATAGGGCTCGAGCTCGTAGCGGTCGAGCCACTCCTGATCGAGGCGGATGCGCGGATCGTCGAGCATCGCGAGCCGGAACGCGCGGAAGCCGTTGGTGCCGTCGGTCGAGGGATAGCCGCTCGCGAGCCGGAACAGCAGCGGGTAGAGCCGCGTGAGCCAGCGCCGGTCGGCGGGGATGCCGGGCGTCGCGCCGCCCGGAAGCCAGCGCGAGCCCTGCACGAGATCGGCCTCGCCGCGGAACAGCGGCTCGAGCACGCGCGGCAGCTCGTCGGGCTCGTGCTGGTCGTCGCCCGAGAGGATCGCCGCGTACTCGAAGCCCGCCGCGCGTGCCGTCATGAGCCCGGTGCGGATCCCGGCGCCGACGCCGCGGTTGACCTCGTGACGCACGACGCGCTCGGCGCCGGCGCGGCGCGCCTCGCCGGCGGTGTCGTCCCGCGAGCAGTCGTCGACGACGATCACGCACGCGGCGTAACGGCGCGGCACCTTGCGCACGACGTCGCCGATCTTGCCGGCCTCGTTGTACGCGGGCACCACCGCGGCGACGCGCGCGGGGTCGATGGTCACGTGCGGACGGCCTCGGGGTGGACGATGGGCGGACGCGCGCGGCAGGCTAGCACAGTCATCGTGCCGAATCGGCGGACGCGGCGGGGCGCCCGCCGGAGGTGGGCCGGCCCGCGCCGGGCGTCAGCCGGTAGACGCGGATCTCGGGGCCGAGCCGGCGCCAGCGCTCGGGACGGAACGTCGCGGCGAGCGCCGCCTCGCGCTCGAGCGCCGCGTAGTAGACGAGCCCGGACGAGTCGCCCATCGCCGCGCGGCCCTTCTGCTGGCGCAGCGCCTCCTCGCTCACCACCGCCCACGTCACGCCCGCGGCGCGATACGCGGCGAGCGTCATCGCGCTGTCGCCGAGATCGGTCGAGCGCAGGTCGTAGGCGGGCGTGTGCGGGTGCGCGAGCCGGTAGCGGTAGTACTCGGCGTAGGCGCCGCTGTGGCCGCCGCCCGCCAAGCCGGCCTGCGATTCGGCGAGGCGCGCCGCGAGCCGCGTGCTGTCCTCGGCGAGCGGCGGGCTCGCACTGTTCCAGAAGCGCTGCATGTCGATCGCCACGCGCGCGCCCGAGGGGACATGCGCCTCGAACCAGCGCAACGCGTCGATGCGGGTGTCGCCGCGCGTCATCGTCCAGTCGGTCTCGACCAGCGCGAGCGCGAGCGGCGCCGCGAGCGCCGCGACGGCGATCACCGTCCCCCACGCCGCGCGCGGCGCGCCGAGCCGCGCGCGATCGAAGAGCCATGCCGCGAGGCGCGCCGTGAACAGCAGCGCCGGCACGACCAGCGGGATGGCGTAGCGGTCGTTGAGGATCGTGGCGCGCGCGGCGAGCAGCGCGTAGGCGGCGACGAACGCGAGCAGCACGACGTCGGCGCGCGTGCGGCGGGCGAGTGCCAGCACCACGCCGGCGATCGCCGCGATCCCGAGCGGCGCGCCCAGCGCCGGGCGCAGGCACTCGCGCGTGAACGCGGCGAGGCCCTGGAGCACGCCGCGGTGCCCCGCGGCCGCGCCGCCGGTCTTGAGCGTGATCCATGCGACGTCGTTGAGGAAGGCGCGATAGTCGAGCACCGTGAACGGCGAGACGGCGAGGAACACCGCGAGCGCGAGCACGGCAGCGAGCAGCGCGCGCGTGATCCAGCGCCCGCGTTGCGACGCGGGCGCGTCGTGGAAGCGATACGCGAGCGCGACGCCGAGCGGCACGGCGAGCAGCGCGGCGTGGTACTGGGCCGACATGCCGAGTCCGGCCGCGACGGCGCCGAGCCATAGATCGCGCGGGCGTCCGTCATGCGCGAGCCGCACCGCCGCGAGCAGGCCGAGCGTCGTGAACGCGGTCATCGCCGTCACCGGGTGCGCGAGGTGCGCGTAGTGCCCGGCCATCGCGTTCACGGCGAGCCCGAGCGCGGCGGCGATCCCGACCGGCGCCGCGTACGCGGCGCGGCCGAGCGCGAAGGCGAGCCACACCGTCCACGTGCCGAACGCGACGCTCTCGAGCCGCGGCAGAACGTAGAACGCGGTGGGATCGGTGAAGTACGCGGCGGCGAACCCCTCGCGCCCCGCCCACCAGCCGGCGATCCGCCCGGCGAGGAACAACCCGGCGAACGACACGAACGCGAGCACGATCAGCAGCGTGCCGGGCCAGATGAAGAAGTGGGGGTCCAAGTCGCCGGTGCCGAAGCGCAGCGCGCGCAGCACCACCTGCGGCTCGTCGTGGAAGTAGAAGAGCCACGGCAGGCCGTAGCGGATGCCCCAGAGCCGGAGCAGCAACGCGAGCGCCAGGATCGCGGCGATCGCGAGCCGGAGGCGCGGCGCGATGCTCCCATTCGATGTCGCGGCGATCACGGCGCCGGGGTCCTCGAGGCCGCCGAGTCGGCCATCGCCCCCGCCCGCGGTGCCCAGCGCGCAAGCGCGATGTCGGCGCCGCCGCCGCGCAGCGTGTGCCACCGCAGGACCGTCGCGCGCTCGTCCACGTCGAGCGCGGCGTCGCGGCCGTCGAGGAAGCCGTGCACGAAGAGCCGGCGCGGGCCCTCACGGCCGAGCGGCCCGGCGAGGAATACGACGTGTGTCACGCCGCGCGCCGCGAGGAGAGGCGCGAGCGCGTCGTCACGCAGCGCGCGCTGATAAGCGGCGTCGTTGGCGACACCGTCGCCGTTGATCCACGGGCGGTCGGCCCAGAACGCAAGCATGCCGAACGCGCCGCCGTAGATCACGTCGCCGGGGCGCGTGTGGTCGTGGATCGCGCGCGCGAGCGCGACTTCGTCGCCGGCGCCGCCGGGCGCGATCGCGCCAAGGCGCGCCGCGAGCCCCTGCGCCTTGAACGCGAGCAGCAGCGTCGCGAGCGCGAGCAGCACCGCGAACGCCGTCGCGGCGCGTCGCTCGCGCGCCGCCGGCGCCGCGCCGCGGGTGGCGGTCTCGATCACGACGATCGCGACGAGCACGTTGAAGACGTGGGCGAGCAGCGCGTAGCTCCCCTGCACGTCGGCGCGGCTGAAGAGGAGCATGTAGCCGAGGCGTCCGATCAGATAGAGCACGAGGATCGCGAGCACGGCCGGCCGGCCGCGGTCGAGCGCGGGCCCGGCGTCGCGCCGCGCGCGCGCCCACCACGCCGCCGCCAGCGCCAGCGCGAGCGCGAACGCGATGAGGAAGCTCGCCTGGTCGAACGGATGGAGCGACGTGTGGCGGATCGCGTCGAGGCTGCGCGCGAGACTCGGCGACGGGAAGCTTGACTTGATCCGCGCCGAGATCGGCAGCCACGCCCCGAACGTCGTGCTCGACCAGAGGAGGTAGGGCGCGGCGAGCGCCGCGGCGGTCGCCGCGCGGCCGGCTGTGCGCGCGATCGTCCCCGCCGCGCGCGTCGCGAGCATCAAGGCGAATGCCGCGGCGAGGAACGGCAGCGAATCCACGCGCGCGAGGAACAGCGCGCCCAGCAGCGCGCCGTCGGCGAGCGCCGCGCGCGCGCCGGGCGCGAGCAGCCCGCGCCGGAACACGCGCCCCAGGTAGGCAAGGCCGATGAGCAGCGCCAGCGGTCCATCCATGCCGAAGTTGTTCTTGAGGCATACGAACCAGGCGAAGAACGCGACGCACGCGGCGAGCGCGAAGCGCCGCAGCGCGCCGCTCCAGCCACCGTCGGCGAGGAACGCCGCGACGAGTCGCGCGTAGAGCCACGCGGCGCCGAGTAGCGCGACGAAGCTCACCATCACGTCGGCGCGGTAGCAGCCGGCGACCGTGAGTCCGGGCGCCGCGATGCGGTCGGCCGCGACCAGCAGCAGCGTCTCGAGCGGATTGAAGCCGTTGGTCGGGCTCACGCGATCGAACGTGACGCCGAGGCCGAGGCCGATGTTGCGCGCGATCGCGAGGTAGTAGCCGGCGTCGTCGCCGGCGAAGGCATCGATGGACCAGCGTGGATCGGCGGCGAGGAGGATCCACGCCAGCGCCACGGCGACGGCCGCGGTGATCGCCGCCACCGCGATCACGGCCGCCCTCATGGGCCGGTGCGGATCGCGGGCGGCACGCAGCCGCCGTCCATCAGCCCGCGGGCGAGCGCCCGGCCTACCAGCCGGCTGCCGCGCTCGTTGAGATGGAAGTCGATCGGGAAGTACTGGAGCGCGGTGCGATTCGCTTCGCGCAGCTCGTCGATCGGATTCACCAACGGGACGCCGAGCGAATCGAGGTGCGCGGTCAGCGTGGCGACCAGCGTCTCGTGCGGGCGCGGATCCGGGTAGGGTCGCGACGGTTTCCAGTCGGGCGGTGGGCACTGGCCGAGGCCGGGGATGAAGAGCACGAGGAGAGGCACGTGATGGCGCCGCGTCGATTCGACCAGCGCGTCTACGATGCGGAACGTCGGTGCCGGGTCGAGCGCGGGCGTGGCCGGCCCGGTCGTCGTCCCGACGCCGCGCACCGCCCGGGGCGCGCCGCCGCGCGCGGCCGCCTCGGCGGCGAGGCGCTTCGCCTCGCGGTTGGTCTCGAGCACCGACACACGCACACGGATCCAGTTGACGAGATGCGAGTGCTCGGCGAGCCACGCGTAGCCCGGCACCGCCTGCGAGACGCGCTGCAGCGTCCGCACCGCCGGCTCGGGCGCGGCGACGGGCTCGAGCCGGCCGTCGCGCACGCGCAGCACGCCCTCTTCCATGTTGCCCTCGCCGTCGTTGTCGTCGCAGAAGGCGAGCACCACCGCGTCGGGCTGGAACGAGTATCCCTCGTGCTCGAGGTAGAGATATTCCTGCGCGGTCGCCCACTTCCCCACGCCCGAGTTGAGCACCTCGACCCTGGGCCCGCCGGCGGCCCGCGACCGATGGTCAACGAAGCGCTCGGCCACCTTGAGGAAGCACGAGTCTGCCGCGACGCCGTGGCCGAAGGCGAACGAATCGCCGAGGCCGAGGATGCGCCACGTGCCCGGCGGCTTGGCGCGGCTCATCTCTCGGTCACGCAGCCCGAGCGAGTCGATCGAAACCTCCATGCGGTACTCGGAGGTGCGGAAGAAGCCGTGCGTCCCGGGGCGGTTGCGCCAGCCGTAGTGCGGGTCCCACGCGCTGACGTTGACCGCGAGCGGCTGCGGCGCGAACAGGCGCAGGCCGATCTCGATCAGCGCGAGCGGCACGATGAGCCCGATCCCGATGAGCGCGAGAAACGAGGCGGCGCGTCGCAACGGGGGAACTCGACCTCCATCGGGCGGGAGCGTGGCGGAAGGCGGCCGGGCCGCGACGGCGCTCCCTGCGCGGTTCCGAGATCGCGTGCCGAGCGCGGCGGGACCAATTGGCGCATCGCCGCGCCCGTGCTGTCAAGGCGGGCGGCCGGCGACCGCGCGCCGTGCAGAATGCCTCGCCCCCGCAGAACGCAGTGCCCGCGACCGTCGGCCGGCGGGGACCACGGCACGCGCCGCCGCGCGCGATTGCGGGCGCGCGCGCGCGGCTGATACCATCGTCGTCCGCTCATTGCGCGACCTCCGCTCCGCGCCGTTCGCCGACCTCCGGGCCACCCAACGATGCATCGCGACCTCTCGATCAGCGTCGTCATCCCCTGCTACAACGAGGAAGACGGCGTGCGCGAGGTCATCGGCCGGATGCCGTCCGCGGTGGACGAGGTCGTCGTCGTCGACAACAACTGCACCGACCGCACCGCCGAGGTCGCGCGCAGCCTCGGCGCGCGCGTCGTCGCCGAGACCCGGCGCGGCTACGGCGCCGCGTACAAGGCCGGGCTCGCCGCCGCGACGAAGGACGTGCTGGTGACGCTCGACGGCGACGGCACCTACCCGCCCGAGGAGATCCCGCGGCTCGTGGACACGCTGCTCGAGCGCGGCTGGGACTTCCTCTCGGCGAGTCGCTTCCCGTTGAGCGACGGCCGCGCGATGGGGCTCTCGAACCGCATCGGCAACTGGGCGCTGACCGTCGCCGCGGCGGCGCTCTTCTTCCGGCCGATCCGCGACAGCCAGTCGGGCATGTGGGTGTTCCGCCGCGCGGTGCTCGACCGTCTGCGCCTCACGTCGGACGGCATGGCGTTCAGCGAGGAGATCAAGCTCGAGGCGCTGCTGCGCGGCTGCCGATTCGGCGAGGCGCACATCCCCTACGGCGCGCGCATCGGCGAGGTCAAGCTGCAGAAGTGGCGCGACGGCTGGGAGAACCTCACGTTCCTCGTGCGCAAGCGGTTCCAGCAGACATGAGCGCGGCGCGCCGGGCCGGCGCCGAAGCGGCCGGCCGCCGCCAATCGACTTGGAAGGGCGGCGCCGCGCCGCCGCGGCGCGCGGCGTGGCGGCGGCTGGCCGACGCGCTTCGCGGCGATCCCGCGACCGGCACCGACTGGGTGACGCGCCTCGTCGGGGTCGCGCTGCTGGTCGCCTTCGGCATCCTGGTCGGCAGCCAGCTGCTCACGCCGGACAAGCGCACGATCTCGGTGATCGTGGCGCTGGTGCTGTTCGGCATCGCCTGGCGGATGGACATCGTCTCGGGCCTCGGCGTGCTGATGCTCGCGCTTCCCTTCCCGCGCGGCACCGTGTTCGGCAGCACGAACGTCGTGCTCGTGCTGCTCATCTCGGTGATCTGGCTGCTGCGCGTGTCGCTGCGCCGCGCCGCGCCGCCGCGCGGCAGCCTGATCGACGGCCCGCTGCTCGCGCTTCTGCTCGCGTTCGTGGTCTCGTTCTACAACGTCGAGAGCAAGAGTGTGCTGCTGAAGGCGTTCGAGAACTTCGGCCAGCTGCTCGCGTGCGTGGCGCTGCTCTACATGGTGGTCAACAACGTCCGCACGCCGCAGCAGCTGCAACGCCTGCACTACTACCAGGCGGCCTCGATCGCGATCGTCGGCCTGCTCGGCGTGGTCGAGCTGGTCAATCCCACGGCGGTGATGATCCCGGGCTGGATCGAGTTCTTCCACAACCCGACCAGCACCGCGATCAGCACGCACAACCTGCGCGTCGGCGGCCCGTTCACCGACTTCGAGCTGTTCTCCGAATACGCGGCGCTCAACCTGCTGCTGCTGTTCATCCTGTTCGTGCGCGCGCGCACGGCCGCGGCGAAGGTGACCTTCGGCGCGCTCCTCGGCCTCATGTGGCTCATGATGTTCGCGACCGTGACGCGCGGCGGCATCGTCGCGCTCGGCCTCGGGCTGCTCTACCTCGGCTGGCTGCTGCGCGCGCGCCTCAACGTCGTCCGCACCGTGATCCTGGCCGGCGGCGTGATCGCGAGCTTCGTGATCATGAACTTCAGCGTGTCCCGCCTCACGAAGGCCGGCGATCTCACGGCGCGCTTCCTCGATCCGCAGTCGCTGGCCTTCAAGAACGGCATGCCGGTGGCGCGCGCGCCGATCTGGCAGCAGGCGTGGCAGCGCATGATGGAGCACCCGATCATCGGCCACGGTCCCGTGTACACGCTCGAGCGCGGGCTCAGCTACTGGTACTGGCCGCACAACGGGTATCTCTTCATCGGCAATCTCGTCGGTTTCGTCGGCCTCGGGTTCTTCCTGTGGATGATGGCGCGGCTGTGGATCATCTCGCGGCCGATCGTCCGCGACCTCGACGATCCCAACTACGCGCGCGCGTTCCTGGTCATCGGCCACGTGCAGATCTTCGTGTTCCTCGTGGACCAGATGAAGATCGACTTCATGCGCAATCCGATCTACCCATTCCAGATCTGGCTGATGTTCGCGTCGATCGCCGTCGCGCGCCGGCTCGCCGACGCGCCGGCGCAGGCCGCGGCGCCCGCACGCACACGGTGATGGACGATCGCGCCGCATCTGCGGTGCCGCGCGTCGCGGCCGCGGCCTGGATCGCGCCGATCGCGCTCGCGCTGCTCGCGCGCCTCGCCTTCGTCGCGGCGCTGCCGCGCGAGATCCTGTGGCGCGACGGCCGCGAGTTCGAAACCATCGCGCGCTCGATCCTCGCCCACCACGGCTACGGCCTGCAGACGCTGCGCCCGCCCGGCTACCCGACGTTCATCGCCGGCGTCTACGCATTGTTCGGCCCGAGCATCCTCGCACTGCGGCTGGTCGAGGCGCTGCTCGCGACCGCCGCGGTCGGCGTCGTCGCAGTGGTCGGCGGGCGCCGCTTCGGCCCGCTCGCAGGATGGATCGCGGCGATGCTCATGGCGCTCCACCCGGTGCTCGCCCTGCTGCCCTCGACGCAGTACTCGGAGAATGTGCTGGTGCTGATGCTCGTGCTCGCGTTCACCGCGACGGACGCCGCGTGGGCGCGCGGCGGGCTCGCGCGCTGGGGGCTCGCCGGGGCGCTGTTGGGCATTGCCGCGCTGGTGCGCCCCAACGCCGTCCTGCTGCTGCCGGGGCTCGCGCTCGGCCTGCTGGCCGCCCTGCGCGGCGAGCGGCGCCCGTGGCTCCTCCCCGGCCTCGCGGCGGCGCTCGCGCTGGTCGTCGCGGTGACGCCGTGGATCGTGCGCTGCCACCGCGTGCAGGGCGCGTGGTACTTCATCGCCACCGGCGGCGGGCGCCAGTTCTTCCTCGGCAACAGCGCCCACGCCACCGGCTCGACCACCGACGTGATCTACTACACGCCCGAGGAGCAGACGACGCTCGACGGTCTGCCCAACGACATCGCACGCGAGCGCTGGCTCTACCGGCACTCGATGGAGTTCGTCCGCCGCGATCCCGGGCGCGTCGCACAGCTCTACCTGATCAAGATGGGCAACCTGTTCGCGCCGTGGCCCGAAACCGTCACGCAAACGCTCCTCAGCCGCTGGAGCCGCGTCGCGCAGGGAATCGCGAGCGTCGTGGTGTTCGCCGGCGCGCTGATCGCGCTCGCGCGGCTGCGCGCTTCACCGGCGGTGTGGCCGCTGCTCGGCGCGATCGTGACCTTCGCGCTCGCGCAGGCGGTGTTCCACAGCGTCATGCGCTACCGCATGGCGATCGAGCCGTGCCTGCTGTGGCTCGCCGGAGCGGGCTGGGCGTCGCTCGCCCCGGTCGCGTCGCTGGCGCGGCGCCTGCGGATCGCGGCGTGACGGCGCCTTCAGTCGCTGAAGCGGTAGCGCAGCAGCGTCCAGATCGCCTCGAACCCGTCGCGCCATCCGATCTTCTTGCCCTCGGCCTTGGTGCGGTAGTGGTAGCGGATCGGGATCTCGACGATCCTCTCGCCACGCTTCGCGACCCTGGCAGTGACCTCGGGGCAGAATTCGAAGCGCTCACAGCGCAGCGGGATCGTGCGGATCAGCGAGGCGCGGAACACCTTGTAGCAGGTCGCCTCGTCGGTGAGACGCGTCCCGTAGAGCAGGTTGGCCATGGCGTTGAGCAGCAGCACGGCCACTTTGAAGTGCGTGAGCGGGAGCGGATTGTCGTGCCCGAGGTAGCGCGATCCGTACACCACGTTGGTCTCGCCGCGCACGATCGGCGCGATCAGCTTCGCATAGTCCGACGGGTCGTACTCGAGATCCGCGTCCTGGATGATGACGATGTCGCCGCGCGCCTCGGCGAGCGCGGTGCGGATCGCGGCGCCCTTGCCGCGGTTCCGGTCGTGCAGGATGACGCGGATCGGCATGCGCCGCGCGAGGTCGGCCAGCACGTCGCGCGTGCCGTCGCGCGAGCCGTCGTCCACGACGACGACGTCCTTGTCGACCGGCACGGCGAGGACGCGCGTGAGCAGCGTCTCGATGGTGGCGCGTTCGTTGTAGACGGGAACGAGGACGGACAGCAGCGGCTGGCTCAGACGATGGCTCCGGTCGCGAAAGGACGGATGAGTCTAGCAGAGCACGGCGCCGAGGGTCGCGGCTGATGTGCGGGATCGCGGCGTACTTCGACCCCGACGGCCGCCCCCCCGAACGCGCATGGCTCGAAGCGGCGGCGGCGAGCCTCGCGCACCGCGGGCCCGACGACGCGGGATTCCTGATCGAGGACGGCGCCGGCCTCGCGTTCCGCCGGCTCTCGATCGTGGACCTCGCGACCGGGCACCAGCCGCTCGCCAACGAGGACGGCACGGTGTGGATCGCCTACAACGGAGAGATCTACAACCACGCCGACCTGCGCGCCGAGCTCGAGGCGCGCGGCCACCGCTATCGGACGAAGAGCGACACCGAGACGATCGTCCACGCCTACGAGGAGTGGGGCGCGGAGTGCGTCACGCGGCTGCGCGGCATGTTCGCGTTCGCGATCTGGGACCGGCCGCGCCGCCGGCTGTTCGTCGCGCGCGACCGGCTCGGCATCAAACCGCTCTACCTCGCCCGCGCCGGCCGCGCGTTCGTGTGCGCCTCGGAGATCAAGGCGCTGTTCGCGTTCCCGGGCGTCGAGCGCGCGGTCCATCTGCCGGGGCTGGTCGAGCACGTGACGCTGCGCTACGCGGCCGCGCCCGCGACGCTGTTCCGCGGCATCACCAAGCTCCCGCCCGGCTGCCATCGCACGATCGATGACCGGGGTGAGCGCGAGCAGCGCTACTGGCAGGTCGAAGCGTGGGAGCCCAAGCAGGCGCTCGGCGACGAGGCCGCGCTCGAGGAACTGACCGGCCGCCTCACCGAGTCGGTGCGGCTCCGGCTCATGAGCGAAGTGCCGCTCGGCGCGCTGCTCTCGGGCGGTGTGGACTCGAGCCTCGTGGTCGCCGTGATGAGCCGGCTCCTCACGCGGCCGGTGCAGACGTTCTCGGTCGGCTTCGACGCGCCGACACCGAGTTCCCAGTCGGTCTCGCGGCAGCCCTACAGCGAGCTGCCGTTCGCGCGCCGCGTCGCCGAGCACTGCGGCACCGAGCACCGCGAGATCGTGGTCGGCGCCGGCGATCTGCTGCGCGAGCTGCCGCGGCTCGTCTGGCACCAGGACGAGCCGGTCTCGGAGCCGGCGGCGATCCCGACGTTCATCGTTTCGCAGCTCGCGCGCGAGACGGTGACGGTCGTGCTCACCGGCGAGGGCGGCGACGAGCTGTTCGCCGGCTATCCCAAGTACGCGGTCGAGCCGATGGCGCGCCGCCTCGCATTCGCGCCCGCGCCGCTCCGGGCGCTGCTGCTCGACGGCCTCGCCGAGCGCCTGCCGTTCGGGCTGCGCAAGCTGCAGGTCGTGGCGCGCAGTGCGCGCTTCCGCGACGAGGCGCCGCGCTTCGCCGCGTGGTTCGCGGGCCTCGCCGGCGACGAGCGCTCGCGTCTGCTCACGCCGGCGCTGCGCGAGCACGACGCGGCCGCGACCGGCGCGTTCGCCGTGGCGCTCGCCGCGACGCGGGCGCGGCGTCCGCTCGACCGTATGCTCGACGTCGATCTGCGGCTGTGGCTCGCCGACGACCTGCTGATGAAGATGGACAAGATGAGCATGGCCGCCTCGGTCGAGGCGCGCGTGCCGCTGCTCGATCATCCGCTGGTCGAGTGGGCGGCGCGGCTGCCGGACCGATTCAAGGTGCGCGGCCTCGAGGGCAAGGTGCTGCTCAAGCGTCTCGCCCGCCGCTGGCTGCCGCGCGAGGTGGTGGATCGCCCCAAGGTGGGCTTCACCGTCCCGCTCGCGCCCTGGTTCCGCGGGCCCCTGCGTCCGCTGGTCGAAGACACGCTGCTCTCGTCCACGGCCCTGGGGCGCGGCTACTTCGATCCCGCCGTGCTGCGCGGCTACGTCGCGGACCACATCGAGGGCCGGCGCGATCGCGCCCGGGAGCTGTGGACGCTGCTGACGCTCGAGCTGTGGCATCGCGCCTATATCGACGCTCCGCCGCGTCCCGTGGTATTCTCCGCACCGCCGCGCGCGGCCGAGCCGGGTCCCACCGGAACGCCGCGCTGATCCTCGCGGCTGAAGCGCGCATCGCCTGAAGCGCCTCGGCCGCCCACGCGTGTCGCCATCCCCCGGCGGCGACGGGCGTCGGACACGAGGTTGCCGGACGACATCGCTCGGACATCATGCGTCGACTCCTCATCGTGGCGCTGTTCTTCGTGCTGGGCGACGCCGGCCTCCTCGGTGTCCTCAAGAGCAACGGCTACGCGCTGCGGCTCGTGCACGCCGACACCTCGGGCGCCGCGTTCGAGGCGCCGCCCGACGCCGCGATGACCGCGCGCCGTGCGGGGCTCGCGATCGACTACGCGATGGGCATGGACGCCGCGCGCGCGGCGCGCCTCGGCCTGCCGGCCGCGACGCGCGGAGACTCGGGTCTCGACGACATGCGCGCGAACGTGCGCTGGGTGCGCGCGCACTTCCGCCCCGGCGGTTTCTACATCAAACGACCGTGGCGCCTCGAGGAGGCGCTGGAAGCCGCGCGTGATCCGGATCGCCGCTTCTACTGCTTCTCGCACGCGGCAGCGATGGTCAGCCTGTGCGAAGGGCAGGGGTACGCGGCCCGCATCGTCTCGCTGAGCGGACACATCACGTCGGAGACGTATCTGCCGGCGCTCGGGAGGTGGGTGATCGCCGACGCAATCCACGCCGTCATCCCGTACGACGCGGCCGGGCGGCCGCTCTCGGCCGTCGGGCTCCACCGCATGATGCTGCGCGGCGAGCCGTTCGAATGGCGGCGCGTTCCGGATGTCGCCGGCGCCGGCCCCGAGATGTTCAACCCCGGAGCGGTGGACACGCTCATGCTGCGCGGCGATTTCGTCGTCAACGATGGCCCGTCGACCTTCGATCTCCGCGGCCCCGTCCAGCGCGCGTTCGATCTGCTCACCGGCCGGCCGCGGATCATCCAGCTCGCGGCCGAGGGCCAGCCTCCCATCGACCGTGCGGCGCGGCGCATCCGCCTCGCCCTCGGCGTCTGGAATCTCCTCGGGCTTCTGACGCTTGCCGCCGCGGCGCGCCGCGCGGCGCCTGCTCCGCAGCCGATGACCGCCGGCGCCGCCGCCGGCCGCTAGCGCCGCACGCGCCGGTCGCGCACACCGGCGACGACCCGGTCGAGGATCGCGCCCAGCCGCTCGAGCACGCGATCGGGCGCGTGGTGCGCCGCTACGCACGCCCGCGCCCGCGCGCCGGCCGCGCGCCGCGCCGCGGGATCCGCGGCCAGCGCCTCGACCGCGTCGCGGAGCGAGTCCCAGTCGGTCGCGACGGCGCCGAGGCGCTCGCGCGTGACGACACCGTCCGGATCCACCGCGCTCACCGTGGGCACGCCGTGTGCCCACGCCTCGAGGACCGTGTTGGGGAATCCCTCGACCGGCGACGTGTGCACCATGAGGGACGCGCCGCGGAACAGCTCGCCGAGGCGCGCGTGGTCGAGCGGCCCGCGCACCTCGAGGTTGGGCGGCGCCGCCGCGCGCGCCGCATCCCATGCCGCCGGCGACTCGGGCGGGATCGGAATCACGCCGCACATCACGAACCGCCGCTGCGGCATCCGGCGCGCGAGCTCGACGAACCACTCCGGCCGCTTCGCCGGCTTGTAGGTCGCGAGCCAGACGATCGTCCCCTCCTGCCCGGCGTCCGCGAACCCATCGGGCGGTTCGACCAAATTGGGCACGACCTCGCTCGCGAGCCCCATCTCGGAAGCGAACAGCGCGCGCTGCGTCTCGGTCTGGCTGATGATCGTCCGCGCGCCGCGCAGCGCGCGACGCACCCACCAACGGTCGGGCGGACGCCCGAGCAGCGGCAGCGAGCGCCGCGCATCGTGATCGTGCGCGGCGCCGAGCACGAACGCGGCGCCGCGCGCGCGCGCGACCTCGTACGCGACGCCCGCCGCGAGCGCCGCGCCGCGCACGTAGTAGACCTCGGCATCGGCGGCGGC
>JACOSV010000042.1 GCA_016178725.1 Candidatus Eiseniibacteriota bacterium | reverse complement strand
GTGGACGTGGTCGGCCAGCCGTTCGTCGCCGATCTGACCAAGATGCCGCACGTGCTGGTCGCGGGCGCCACCGGCTCGGGCAAGAGCGTGTGCCTGAACGCCATCATCACCGGACTCCTGTTCCAGCACGAACCGCGCACGCTGCAGATGGTGCTCATCGATCCCAAGATGCTCGAGCTCTCGGCGTACAACGGCATCCCGCACCTCGTCATGCCGGTGGTGACCGAGGCGAAGCGCGCGAGCCGCGCGCTGCGCTGGGGCGTGTCGGAGATGGAGAAGCGCTACAAGCTCATGGCGACCTGCGGCGCGCGGAACATCGCCGCGTACAACGACAAGGTCGCGGCCGGCCTCGTGCCGAGCGGACCGTCCGGGCCGGACGGCCGTCCGGCGGAGCCGCCCGAGCGGCTCTCATACGTGGTCATCGTGATCGACGAGCTCGCCGACCTCATGCTCACCGTGCCCGCCGAGATCGAGGAGCCGATCGCGCGCCTCGCGCAGATGGCGCGCGCGGTCGGCATCCATCTCGTGCTCGCGACGCAGCGCCCGTCGGTGGACGTGATCACCGGCGTCATCAAGGCGAACTTCCCGTCGCGGATCGCCTTCCAGGTCGCGAGCAAGATCGACTCGCGCACCGTGCTCGACATGAACGGCGCCGAAAACCTGCTCGGCCACGGCGACATGCTGTTCACGCCCGCCGGCAAGCCGGAGCCGTACCGCGTGCACGGCGCCTACGTGAGCGAGGAGGAGACGCAGAAGGTCGTCG
Organism: Candidatus Eiseniibacteriota bacterium; assembly: GCA_016178725.1. Taxonomy (GTDB): domain Bacteria; phylum Eisenbacteria; class RBG-16-71-46; order RBG-16-71-46; family RBG-16-71-46; genus WS-11. The sequence goes on along the minus strand of JACOSV010000042.1, from coordinate 30,919 downwards.
AGTTCTGGCGCGCCAAGGCGACGCCCGGCGCGGCGCCGCCGCTCGCCACCGACGCGAGCGTCGTCGAGCGCGAGGAGGAGAGCGAGGGCGGCGACGCCGAGTACGACGACGCGCTGATCAACGAGGCGGCGTCGCTGGTGGTGCGCCACCAGCAGGGCTCGACCTCGCTGCTGCAGCGCCGCCTCAAGGTCGGCTACTCGCGTGCCGGCCGGCTGATGGATCAGCTCGAGAGCCTGGGCGTCGTGGGGCCCTTCCAGGGCAGTAAGGCCCGCGACGTGCTGGTGGACGAGCGCTGGCTCGAGGAACGGGGACTCGAGTGAGGCGGTCCGCTGCTCCGCCGGCCGCGCCCAGCGCGGGCCGGTCGGCCGATGCGCGCCATCCCTCCGCCGCGGAATCGCCCCATGGCGCGGCGCCGCCGACGCTCGCGTTCGTGACGCTCGGCTGCCCCAAGAACACGGTGGACTCCGAGGCCATGCTCGGCCTGATGGTGTCCGACGGCTTCCGCACCGTCGCCGATCCCGCCGACGCGGACATCGCGGTCGTCAACACCTGCGCGTTCCTCGGCAGCGCGGTGCGCGAATCGAAGGACGTGATCGCGCGCGTCGCATCGCTCAAGCGCGACGGCCGACTCAAGGGCCTGATCGTCGCCGGCTGCCTCGCGCAGCGCGCCGGCGCATCGCTGCTCGACGAGTTCCCCGAGGTCGACGCCGTGCTCGGCACCGGGCAGTGGCGCGAGGTCGTCGCCGCGTCGCGCCACCTGCTCGGCAACGGCGCCGGGCGGCGCGTCGCGACCGACTATCCGGGCGGCGCGCTCGACACGCTGACCCCGCGGGCGCTCTCGACGCCGCGCCACCTCGCGTACCTCAAGATCTCGGAGGGATGCGACCACCGCTGCACTTTCTGTATCATCCCGCGCCTGCGCGGCGACCAGCGCAGCCGTCCGATCGCGGACCTCGTGGCCGAGGCCCGGCGGCTGGCGGCGGCCGGCGTGCGCGAGCTCAATCTGGTCGGACAGGACACGACCGGATACGGGACCGACCTGCCCGGGCAACCGACGCTGGCGGATCTGCTGGAGGCGCTCGACGCGATCGATGGTCTCTCGTGGATCCGTGTCCAGTACACCTACCCGCGGCTGTGGAGCGAACGACTGATCTCCGTCTGGGCGAACGCGCGCCGCGTGGTGCCGTACGTGGACATGCCGCTGCAGCACATCGCCGCCGACATGCTGCGGACGATGGGGCGGGGGATGACCGCCCGCGACACGCGCGCGCTGGTGCGGCGCATCAAGCAGGAGATCCCGGGTGTCGCGTTCCGAACCAACTTCATCGTCGGCTTTCCGGGTGAGACCGAATCCCACGTCGAGGAGCTCGCCCGCTACCTCGAAGAGGAGCCGTTCGACAACGTGGTCGTGTTCGCCTTCGAACGCGAGGTCGAGACGCCGTCGCACGCGATGACGCCGCGCGTATCGTGGGCGGAACGCCGCCGCCGCCGCTCGCACCTGCTGGCGTTGCAGCAGCGCCTCTCGCGCGAACGGCTCGCGCGCCGGATCGGCGAGCGGATCGACGTGATGATCGACGGGCCGGCGGATACGCCGCGCCGCGGCGGGTCTTCGCTCTACGCCGCGCGCACCGCCGGCTCGGCGTGGGAGGTGGACGGGGGCGTGGTGGTCGAGGGCGAGGGGCTCACGGCCGGCACGATCGTGCCGGTGCGCGTCACCGGGTCCTCGGCCTACGATCTTTTCGCCCGTCACGAACCCGACGTCGCGTTTCCCATCCTGAAAGGACCGTGTTGATGCGTGATCGGTTCCCGTGGGCGGCCGCCGCCAATTCACTCCGCAGGGCGGCCGCCGCCAATTCACTCCGTAGGGCGGCTCCGGCCGTCCCCTTCGCGCTGGTGCTCGTCCTCGGCCTCGTCGCGTCGCTGCCCGGGACGTCCGGGGCGGCGAAGGTCCGCTACTCGAGCGGTCCCAGGCCGACGCCCGACACGCTGCTCTCCGAGGCCGAGCCGTCGATGGAGCCGGTGGTGCGCGCGCGCGGACCGCGCGTCGCGCTCACCAACCTGCAGCTGGTGACGATGGTCGCCAACGTCGCGATCGAGCGCGCGCTGAAGAGCGCGCCGCTCGACAGCGGTGGCCACGTCACGCTCGCGCCCGCCGAGAGCCATCCGCTCAACTTCGTCGTCGAGCACGCGATCCTGCGCGTGCTGGCGCGGAAGGGCATCACCGCCACCGTGCGCCGCAGCGTCGTTCCCGACGACAGCCTCGCCGGCGCGCGCGGCACGCCCGGCGATCCGCTGCTCGAGTATCAGCTCGCCTCGGCGCGCATCACGTACCTGCGGCTGCGCGGCTGGCTGCCGGGCCGCGTCAAGATCGAGCGCCAGGGGCTGGTCGAGGGCGGGCTCACGATGCGCGACGCCGGGACCTCGCGCGTGCTGTGGACCGGCGACGCCTCGCACAATCTGGTGGACGCGTTCCCGCGCTCGCAGCTGGCGCTGGTCGAGGACGCGCGCTACACCGACCTCAAGGCCGACGTGCCGGGCCGCACCATCGACAAGGCGATCGAGCCGGTGGTGGTCGTGGCGATCGTCGGCGGGCTCATCGCCCTGTTCTTCCAGAACCGGCCGTAGGCGTGCGCGTGACGACGATCCCGATGCCGCGGCGGCTCGCGCCGCTGGTGCTGGCCTTCGCGCTCGCGGGCTGCGGGGCCGCGACCCTGATGCCGTCGGTGCATTCGGAGTCCGAGCGGTTCGCGCTCGCGCGCCGGCTCCACGACCAGGGCAAGTACGATCAGGCGATCGAGCTGCTCAAGACGTACGTCGACAACAACGCCGGCGCCACGAACGAGGACGACGCCATCTACCTGCTCGGCGATTCGTACCTGCACAGCAAGTCGTGGAGCGAGGCGGGCGCCGAGTTCGAGCGCCTGCTGCGCGACTATCCCGAGAGCGACTCGAGCGGCGCCGCGCGCTTCCGCCTCGGCGAGGCGCTGTTCGCGCAGTCGCGCCCGGTGGACTTCGATCAGGAGACGACGCTCAAGGCGATCGAGGAGTGGCAGCACTACCTGCGCGATTTCCCCGGCCACTGGCTGAACGCCGAGGCCGGGCGCCGCATCCTGATCGCGCGGAACCGGCTCGCCGACAAGCTCGTGAACACGGGAACGCTCTACCTCAAGATGCGCCTCGCCGAGCCGGCGCGCGTCTACTTCGTGCGCGTCACGACCGATTACGCCGACACCGCGTCGGTGGCCGAAGCGGAGCTCGGCATCGCGCTGGCCGACGCCATGCTCGGCAAGCGCGACGACGCGATCACGCGGCTCAAGAGCATCGAGCAGCGCTACCCGGGGCAGCCGGTGGCGGCGAAGGCGGAGCGCGAGCGCAGGCGTCTCGAAAAGCGCACGTAGTCGCGATGCGGCGCGTCGGTCTCTTCGGCGGCACGTTCGATCCGCCCCACATCGGTCACCTGATCCTCGCCGAGTGCGCGCGCGACCGGCTCGGTCTCGACGAGGTGCGCTTCATCCCGGTCGGCGAGCCGCCGCACAAGCGCCGCCGCGATGTGACCCGCGCGGCCGATCGCGTCGCGATGACGCGCCTCGCGGTGCGCGGCGTTCCGGGCTTCACGGTCTCGACGCTCGAGACGCGCCGGCGCGGACCGTCGTACACCGTCGAGACGCTGCGCCGGATCGCCGTCGAACGCCCGCACGCGCGGCTCTACCTCCTGATCGGCGCCGACAGCCTCGACGACCTCGCGCGCTGGCGCGACCCGGCCGAGATCCTGCGCCGCGCGACCGTGGTCGTGGCGCGGCGGCCGGGTGCGGCGGGGCGCCGGTGCGACCGCCGCATCGTCCGCCTCGACAGTCCGGAGATCGCGGTCTCTTCGAGCCTGGTCCGCGCCCGCGTGCGCGCCGGGCGCTCGGTGCGCTGGATGGTGCCCGAGGCGGTGCGCGCCTACATCGCGCGCCGCGGCCTCTATCGCGCACGGCGCCGGCGCGCCGCGGGACGCGGGACGTGACCTACCGCCCGCGCGAGTTCTGGGAGCAACTGCTCTCGGAACAGTTCGACCTGCGCGGCACCGGCGAGACCGGGCTCTCGCTCGCCTACAACCGCGCCTGCTACGCGCTGCGCGGCGAGACGCTCGACCGCGCGCTCGCCGTGCAGGGCCTCGATCCGCGTGGCCGGCGCGTCCTCGACGTGGGATGCGGCACCGGCTTCTGGGTCGAGCGCTACCTGCGCCGCGGCGCGGAGGTGACCGGGATCGACATCGCTCCGACCGCGATCGCGCGGCTGCGCGATCGCTTCCCCGAGGCGCGCTTCATGCTGGCCGACGTCGGCGAGGCGCCGATCGAGGGTTCGTACGCGATCGTCAACGCGTTCGACGTGCTCTACCACATCACCGACGACGCGCGCTGGGACCGCGCGCTCGCGCACCTCGCCGCCGCGGTCGAGCCCGGCGGCCTGCTGCTCGTCACCGACACGTTCGTCGGCGCGGACGACGAGGCCGACCACAACCGCATGCGCCCGCTCGCCGCGTACAGGCGCGTGCTCGGCGCCGCGGGGTTCACGGTCGCGGATCTGCGCCCGACGCACGTGCTGCTCAACCGGCCGCTCGGCGCGTTCCGCTTCCTCAACCGCGCGCCCGCGCTGCTGCTCGCGGTCGACCGCGCGCTGCTCGCGGCCGGCCTCCACGGCGGCGTCGCGCGGCGCACCAATACCCTGATGGTCGCGCGCCGGAGCGACACGGGTTCCGCGCCCGTCCGGCTCGGGTAGGCTTCGCGCATGCCGCGCCTCATCCTCCTCGACGGGCTCAATCTCGCCTACCGCGCGTACTACGCGTTCATCGGCCGGCCGCTGCGCAATTCGCGCGGCGAGAACACCTCGGCGATCTACGGCTTCGCGAACATGGCGCTCAAGTTCCGGCGCGAGCTCTCGCCCGACCGCTGGGCGCTCGCCTGGGACGGACCCGGCCCCACCGTGCGCCACACGATGTTCGCGGACTACAAGGCGACGCGGAAGCCGATGCCCGACGATCTCACCGCGCAGCTCACGCCGATCGAGGAGCTGGCGCAGGCGATTGGGCTGCCGGTGATCGAGAAGCCGGGGATGGAAGCGGACGACGTGATGGCGACGCTGGCGCGCCGCGGCGAGGAGGCGGGCTACGAGGTGCTGATCGTCACCGGCGACAAGGACATGCTGCAGGTCGTGGACGAGCGCGTGCACGTGCTCGCGCCGGCGGGGAAGGGCGAGGAGTACGCGCGCGTGGATCCCGCCGCGGTGCGCGAGAAGTGGGGCGTGCCGCCCGGGCACATCCGCGACGTGCTCGCGCTGATGGGCGACACGGTGGACAACATCCCGGGCGTCCCCGGCGTCGGCGAGAAGACCGCGGTCGAGCTGATGCGCAAGTTCGGATCGCTCGAGGAGCTCTACGCGCGGCTCGCCGAGGTCACGAAGCCCGCGCTCAAGAAGAGGCTCGATGAGCATCGCGACGCCGCGTTCCTGTCGCGCGACCTCGCCACGGTCCACACCGATCTCGACGTCGGCGTCACGCTCGACGATCTGCGCTGCGCGCCGATCCGGCGCGACGATCTGCTCGCGGTCGCGCGGCACTGGGAGATCCGGCGGCTCGAGAAGATCGCGAGCGAGCAGGGCGCCTCGGACGAGGAGGCCGGCGCGCGCGTGGCTGCGCGGCCGCCCGAGCGCCGCGGCACCGCGGCCGAGCAGGAGGGATTCGGCGTTCGGCTCGCGGGTGGCGATGCGCCACGCGCGGCGGCGGAGAACGCAGTGGGCACGGCGCCCGAGCGGCCGCCCGCGCCCGCGCCGCGGTCCGCGCCCGCGCCGCCCGCGATCGATCCGCCGCTGCCGCCCGCGCCCGAGATTCCGCTCCCGCCCGAGCTGCCGGCGGTCGAGATGCCGGAGATCGCGATTCAGGGCATGCTCGACCTCTGGGGCGCCGGCGACGCGACCGGCGAGGCCGCGATCGCGGCGATGATCGAGCGGCTGCACGCGGTGCGTGCGCGCGCGATCCACGGACTCGCGCTGCTGCCGCTCGTCGCGGGCGGCGAGCCGCGGACCGCGACGCTGGTCGGCCTCGCGATCGCGGCGCGCGACGGTACGAGCGGCTACCTGCCGCTCGCGCACGCCGCCGGGCCCAATCTCGCGCGCGACCGCGTGGTCGCGTGGCTGCGCGGGGCACTCGGCGATCCCACCGTGCCCAAGGTGGGCACCGACCTGAAGCGCGACGCGCACGTCCTCGCCGGGCTCGAGCTGCCGCTCGCGGGCACGGTGCTCGATCTCCATCTCGGCTCGTTCGTGCTCGATCCCGCGCGCGGGCACGACCTCACGAGCCTCGCACGCGACCTGCTCGGCGTGGAGCTGCCGGCGCTCGAGATCCCGCCGCCGGGGCGCGGCGGCGCGGTCGCGATCCCGGCCGCCGAGGCCGAGGCCGTGCTCGTCGCGCGCGCGGCGGCGCTGTTTCCGGTCGCCGAGGCGATCCGCGCGCAGCTCGACACACGCGAGCAGTGGAAGCTCTACGAGCGGCTCGAGCACCCGCTGATCGAGGTGCTGCTCGACATGGAGCGCGCCGGCGTCGCGATCGACGCGGCGCAGCTCGAGGCGATGGGCGCGCGCGCGGGCGAGGAGATCGAGTCGCTGCGCCGCGAGCTGCTCGAGCTCGCCGGCGATCCGGCGCTCAACCTGGACAGCGGGCCGCAGGTGGCGAAGGTGCTGTTCGAGACGCTCCAGCTGTCACCGGGCGGCAAGACGCCGTCGGGGGCGCTCTCGACGCGCTCCGACGTGCTCGAGGAGCTGGCGCCGCTCCATCCGTTCCCGGCGCGGCTGCTGGAATACCGTGCGCTCACCAAGCTCAAGTCCACCTACTTCGACACGCTGCCGCGCGCCGTGGATCCGCGCGACGGCCGCGTCCACACGACCTACCACCAGGCCGGGGCGTACACCGGGCGGCTCTCGTCGAGCAATCCCAACCTCCAGAACATTCCGATGCGCACCGCGCAGGGCCGCGCGATTCGCCGCGCGTTCGTCGCGCCCCCGGACTTCGCGCTGATCGGCGCCGACTACTCGCAGATCGAGCTGCGCGTGATGGCGCACCTCTCGGGCGATCCGAACCTCGCCGAGGCGTTCGCCGCCGGGCAGGACGTGCACGAGGCGACCGCGCGCCGCATCTTCGGCCGTGCCTCGGGCCCGCTCGAGCCCGAGCTGCGGGCGCGCGCCAAGATCGTCAACTTCGGGATCATGTACGGCATGGGCGCGCGCAGCCTGTCGCAGCAGATGGGCATCCCGCACGCCGAGGCGCAGGACTTCATCGCCAGCTACTTCCGCGTCTACGCGAAGGTGCGCGAGTTCATCGACCGCACGGTGGACGAGGCGCGGCGCCGCGGCTTCGTCGCGACGCTGCTCGGCCACCGCATCCAGCTGCCCGATCTCGCCAGCACGAGCGGCCAGCAGCGCGCCGCGGCCGAGCGGTTCGCGATCAACGCGCCGATCCAGGGCTCGGCCGCCGACCTCATGAAGCTGGCGATGATCCGCGTCCACCACGTCTTGAAGGCCCGCGCACCCTCGGCTAGATTGCTGCTGCAGGTGCACGACGAGCTGGTGCTGGAAGCCCCGATCGCGGAGGTGGGAGCGGTGTCCGAGCTGGTGCGCGCCGAGATGGAGGGTTGCTTCCCGCTCCGCGTTCCGCTCACGGTGTCGATCGGGACGGGGGCGAGCTGGTTCGATGTCCACTGAACGGCCGCCGCGCGACCAAACTGGAGCGCGGCCGCCACGCGACGGAATTGGAGCGCGGCCGCCACGCGACGAAATTGGAGTGCGGCGCCGGCCCCGGCGTCCGCACGCCGGCGACGGGCTGTTCATCATCGGTCTCGTCGGCCCGGCAGGGAGCGGCAAGAGTACGGTCGCGCACGCGATCGCGGCGGACGGCGGCGCCGTCATCGACGCCGACCGCATCGGCCACGAGGTCACCGACACCGACGCCGAGGTGCGCGCGGCGCTGATCGCCGAGTACGGCGCCGACGTCTATCGTGCGGACGGCGCGCTCGATCGCCGGCGGGTGGCGGCGCGCGTCTTCAGCGACGCCGCGGCGCGCGCCCGGCTCGACGCGCTCGTGCACCCGCGCATTCTCGCGCGGGCGTGGGAAGAGTTGAACCAGCTGCGCATCTCGGGGCATCGCGGCGTCGTGGTGCTCGACGCGGCGCTGCTGCTCCACTGGGGCATGGAGCGCTCGTGCGACGCGGTGCTGGCGGTGACGGCGCCCGAGCCGGTGCAGATCGCGCGGCTCATGGCGAGCCGCGGCTGGAGCGAAGCGGACGCGCGCGCGGTGCTCGCGGCGCAGAAACCGAACGCGTGGTTCGCCGAGGCGGCGGATCTCACGCTCGAGAACACCGGCGACCTGGCGGCGCTCGAGCGCGCGGGGCGCGCCGCGGTGGTGCGGTTGATGGCGGAGCGCCGCGCGGCGCGTCCGGCGATCGACGAGGAACGATGCTGACGACGAGCGAGCTCAAGCGACGCCTCGACCAGTCCCGCGAGACCCTCGACGGGCTGCGGAGGTACCTTTGACGTCGACGCGCGCAGGAGCGAGATCGCCGCGGCCGAGCGACGCATGTCCGAGCCGGGTTTCTGGGACCGCGGCGACGAGGCGAAGAAGACCGTCGCCGGGCTGAAGCAGGCCAAGCGCGCGGTCGAGGACTGGACGGCGCGCGACACGACGCTCGCGCATCTCGGCGAGCTGCTCGAGCTGGCCGAAGGCTAGAGCGACGAGGCGCTGCTCGCCGACCTCGCGAAGGAGCTCGACCAGGTCGAGCGCCAGATCGCCGACCTCCAGCTGCGCAGCCTGCTGTCGGGCGAGCACGATGCGTTCGGCGCGCTGATCACGATCCACCCCGGTGCGGGCGGCACCGAGTCGCAGGACTGGGCCGACATGCTGCTGCGCATGTACCTGCGCTGGGCCGAGCGCCACGGCTATCAGGCGCGCGTGCTCGACCTGCAGCCGGGCGACGAAGCCGGGATCAAGGACGCGACCATCGAGATCGACGGCGAGTTCGCCTACGGCTACCTGAAAGGCGAGAGCGGCGTGCACCGGCTGGTGCGCATCTCGCCCTACGACGCCGCCAAGCGCCGCCACACGTCATTCGCCTCGGCGTACGTGACGCCGATGGTGGACGACACGATCACCGTGGACATCTCGCCCGGCGACCTGCGCGTCGACACGTTCCGCGCCAGCGGCGCGGGCGGGCAGCACGTCAACAAGACCGAGTCGGCGGTGCGCGTCACGCACCTCCCGACCGGGCTCGTGGTCCAGTCGCAGGCCGAGCGCAGCCAGCACCGCAACCGCGAGAACGCGCTGCGCATCCTGCGCTCGCGGCTGTTCGTCCACCTCCAGGAGATCGAGCGGCAGAAGACCGAGGCGCGCAACGCGCCCAAGAAGGACATCGACTTCGGCAGCCAGATCCGCTCGTACGTCCTGCAGCCCTACACGATGGTCAAGGACGAGCGCACCGAGCTCAAGGTCGGCGACGTGCACGCGGTGCTCGACGGCGCGCTCGATCCGTTCATCGACGCCTACCTCCAGCGCAAGGAGACGTAATGGTCCCGGCGCACATCTTTCGCGAGTACGACATCCGCGGCCTGCACGCGACCGAGCTGACCGACGCCGTGGCGGAATCGGTGGGGCGCGCGTTCGCGACGCTGATCCGCGAAGCGTTCGAGGACGAGACCGGAGTGATGCCGGGCGCAACGCGCGGCCCGGCGCGCGTCGTGCTCGGCCGCGACGTGCGCCCGAGCAGCGAGCGGCTCGCGGCGGCGGTGGAGCGCGGCATCCGGGCCGCCGGGGTGGCGGTCGAGCGGGTCGGCGTCGTGCCGACGCCGGCCCTCTACTACGCGGTGGTGAAGAGGGGCATCCACGGCGGCCTCCAGGTGACCGGCAGCCACAATCCGCCCGAGTTCAACGGATTCAAGATGACGCGGCGCACGCTGCCGCTGTTCGGCGCCGAGATCCAGACCATGCGCGAGCGGATCGAGCGGGGAACGCTCGCCACGTCGCCCGCGCCCGCCGAGGCCCTCGACCGGCCGATCCTCGACGACTACCGCGCGATGCTGGTCGAGCGGCTGAAGAGCGCGCGCGGGCTCAAGGTGGTGATGGACTGCGGCAACGGCTGCGCCGGCACGGTCGTGCCGGAGGTGTTCGCGCGCATGGGCCACACCGTGATCCCGCTCTTCGCCGAGCTCGACGGGCGCTTCCCGAACCATCTGCCCGATCCGACCGTGCCGAAGCTGCTCGAGGCGCTCGTCGCCGAGGTCGCGCGCACCGGCGCCGATCTCGGCATCGGCTTCGACGGCGACGCGGACCGGATCGGCGCCGTGGACGCGCGTGGCCGCATCGTCTACGGCGACCAGCTGCTCGCGCTGTTCGCGCGCGACGTGCTGACGCGCGTGCCGGGCGGCGAGATCATCTTCGACGTCAAGTGCTCGCAGGGGCTGATCGAGGACATCGCGGCGCACGGCGGCCGGCCGTCCATGTGGAAGACCGGGCACTCGCTCATCAAGAGCCGGCTGCACGAGACCGGCGCGCCGCTCGCGGGCGAGATGTCAGGGCACATGTTCTTCAGCGAGGGGTTCTTCGGCTTCGACGACGCGCTGTTCGCCGCGGGCCGCCTGCTCCGCTACGTGGCCGCGACCGGCCGCCCGTTCACCGACCTCGTGGATTCGATCCCGCACTACTTCGCGACGCCCGAGATGCGCCTCGCCTGCCCCGACGATCGCAAGTTCCAGATCGTCGAGGCGTTCAAGCGCGAGGCGGCGTCGCGCTACACGGTGATCGACATCGACGGCGCGCGCGTCGAGTTCGGCGACGGCTGGGGGCTGGTGCGGGCCTCGAACACGCAGCCGGTGCTGGTCGTGCGCTTCGAGGCGCGCACGCCGGAGCGCCTCGCCGAGATCCGGGAGACGCTCATGGAGCCGCTGCGGCGCATGGGCGTGGGCGAGGCGACGGTCGGGCATTGAAGGCGGTGAAGGTGCTGCGTCCGCTCCGGCGCGCGTTCTACGCGCGGTCGCCGGTCGTCGTTGCGCGGGCGCTGCTCGGCCGCATGCTGGTGCGCGAGACGCGGGCCGGGAAACTCGCGGGCGTGATCGTCGAGGTCGAGGCCTACGGCGGCGCGCGCGATCCCGCGAGCCACGCGTATCGCGGCGAGACGCCGCGCAACCGCGTGATGTTCGGCCCGCCCGGTCACGCCTACGTCTACGTGAGCTACGGCATCCATCACTGTCTCAACGTCGTGACCGGACGACCCGGCGAGGCGTCGGCCGTGCTGGTGCGCGCGCTCGCGGCGGTCGCGGGGGAGAAGGCGATGGCGCGGCGGCGGGGCGTCGCGGATCCCGACCGGCTGATGCGCGGTCCGGGTTGCGTCGCACAGGCGCTCGGGCTCACGCGCGCCGAAGACGGCGCCGATCTGACGCGCGGACCGCTCTGGATCGCCGACCGGCCCGCGGACCGCGACGGCCGGGCGATCGCGGCCGGGCGCCGCATCGGCATCACGCGCGCCGTCGCGCGCCGCTGGCGCTTCTACCTCGCCGGCCACCCGTGCGTGTCGGCGCCGCGCCGTACGGCGCGGCGGACGAAGACACTCCATCGTTGACACTTGCATCGACGCTTCCCTAGTATGCCGCCTCCGTGCCGCGCACCTCGTTGACCGCGCGCCGCCTTCCCGTGGGAGGGCGGAATGCTTTTCTTCGCACGACGGTCGACCGAATGTTTCGACAGGTCAGCCGGAAAGGAGTCTGGATGGGCCCTTCGCGCCGGGTTCTGGGGTGCGCGATCGCGATCGTGATGACGACGGCGTCCGGATGGCACGGCCCGCGGCCGGCCGCGGCGCAGCAGTACGAGCCGTCGCTCTCCTCGGTCGAGTTCCTCCCGGACCCCCTCACGCGGAGCCCGCGGCTCGTCTCGATGGGTCGCCTGACGCTCGCGAGCGATCTGCACAACGGACTCAACTTCTGGGACCTCGCCGGCAACCCGCTCGGCGTCGCGGTAGCCGAATCGTTGAGCTCGATCGAGTTCCGACCGGTGATCCGCACCGCGGCCTCGAGCCACGACCAGGCGACGGTGGGCTCGCCGCGCGAGCGCCAGGATCTCGGCGCGCGCCAGGTGCAGAACGGTCTCGAGGCGTGGCATCGCACGCCGGGCGGCACGAGCTACGGCGTGATCGGCCAGTTCGCCACGCTGAAGCTCGACCGGCCGTCGTCCGAGTTCGCCGAGGCGCGCTCGGAGTTCAACGTTCCGGCGCTGGCGGGCGTGGTCAACGGCCCGTTGAGCTGGGTGTCCGGCAACCGGCTCTCCTACGCCATCCGGCTCGCCTACACGCTGGAGGTCGAGGACCGCGGCTACTTCGACTTCTTCAGCATTCCGCAGGGCGACTACATCGGCCGGCGCACGGATGAAGTTCCGGCGCCCGACACCTTCACGCCCGACCACAACGAGGCGACGACACTGACCGGCGGGATCGGTCTGTCGTACAAAGTCACGGGCACGATCACCGCCGCGGCGATGGTCCACCACAGCCGCAGCGTGATCAAGTCGCGCAACATCGCCCTGCGCTCCGAGTCTCACGTCAACGAGGAGCGGCCGGTCGATCTCGGCGAGTTCGGCCTCCATGGCACGCTCGGCAAGCACATCGAGTGGATCGCCGACGGTCAGGGCTGGTCGTCGCACTCCGAGGAGTTCTTCATCTGGACGGTCTCCGCCGGCGCGACGCAGGCGCCGCTCGCCGGATCGGGGAAGATGCTCGACCGCGACGCCGAGGGGACGGCGCTGCGGACGCGCGCGCGCTGGACGTCGGGCACGCTTCAGATCGACGCCGGGTTCAACACCTCGTACAGCCGCACGATCACGACGCCGTGGTACCCGCCCGCCGGCGCCCTGCTCGCCGGGTTCAACGACTTCCTCGATCAGGTCGGATTCCGCACCAACGCCGATTCGCTGGCGTTGCCGGCGCGCATCGTCAACGGGCGGATCGAGGCGCGCGGCTACGAGTACAGCGGCGGCTTCAGCTGGCGCTCACCGTGGCGCCACGCGCTGATCGGCGCCGAGTTCCACAGCCGGCGGACCCGGTACGCCCAGCCGTCGTACACCGGTCCGGTGCCGAAGGGCTGGGACGTGCGCGGCGGGGCCGAAGTGCGGCTCGCGCCAACCGTGCTCGGGCGACTCGGCTACGTCGTCGGGTACGACGACGCCGATGACTTGAGCGCGGCCAACACGTTCCTGCGCCGCACGGCGACGTTCGGTCTCGGATTCCAGCCGGCCGGATCGCGCTGGAGCGCCGATCTCGGCTACGCGTTCCAGTGGGTGGATCCCGACTTCGGCGATCCCAGCCGCGCACGCGGGTCGCAACAGGAGTTGGCCCTGCAGCTCCGCTGGCCGTTCTGACGCCGCGGATGCAAATTCCTGCTTGACATTCCGGGGCATCGCGACCATATTGCCTTTGTCCGGACTGGGCGTTTGGCAGCGCCGCGAGGTCGTTCTCCGTGGCGACGGTTGTTCCCCCGCCAGCTCACCGAAGATCACGTTCTTCCCGTGATCGCGCCGACACACGTTGAGGCTAGGATCTCGGCCACGCATGTCGACTCAACCCCAGACAGCAAAAGACGTTGACATGATCGTGCACGATTGGCATCGTGGCGCGGTTCTTCACCCTGCCGCCCCCACCGGCTGCGTCCTCCTCGAGGGGTCTCGTCGCATGTTCAAGATCAGCAGGCATCTGGTTGCGGCGGCGGGATCCGCTGCCCTCGTGCTCGCACTGGCCGCACCGGCCTTCGCGCAGACCGCGCGTCCGGCGGCGCCGGCCGCCGGCACCGGCGCCGTCGGGCGCCTCTCCGGCACGGTCACCGACAAGAACAAGAACCCGGTGGCCTTCGCGAACGTCATCGTGCTCGGCACGAAGCAGGGCGCGATGACCGACGAGAAGGGCGTTTACGTCGTCCCCGGCGTTCCGGTCGGCGCGGCGCAGCTGCAGATCCAGGCGACCGGCTACGACAAGGTGGTCGAGTCTGTCCAGGTGAACGCGGGTGTGACGACCACGACCAATATCGTGCTCGGCGAGGCCAAGGTCACGAAGCAGTTCGAAGAGATCGAGGTGCGCGCCGAGAAGCGCATCGACACCAAGTCGTCCACGACCAAGCAGACGATCAGCGCCGAGAAGCTGCGCGAGATCCCGGTGGACCGCCTCCAGGACGCGGTCGCGCTCAAGGCCGGCGTCGTGGCGATGGGTGGCGACCTGCACTTCCGCGGCGGTCGTGCCGGCGAGGTGAAGTTCCAGTTCGACGGCGTCGAGGTGTCCGATCCGCTGTTCGGTCGCAACGCGAACATCGCGAGCCTCGCGGTCGCGGGGACCGACGTGCTCTCGGGCGGCTTCGACGCGGAGTACGGCAACGCGCTGTCGGGCGTGGTCTCGGTGAACACCAAGGAAGGCACCGACCGCTTCGGCGGTGAGGTGCGCTGGGACACCGACCGCTACGGCGACCCGACCAAGACCTTCGACAACTACGACCGCTTCACGTTCGGCTTCGGCGGCCCGACGGCCGTCAAGAACCTGACCTACTTCCTGACGTACGAGGGCAGCTTCACCGACACGTATCTCAAGACGACGATGACCAAGTCGTCGCACACGCTGCTCGACTTCCTGCAGTTCGGCTACCGGCAGAACAACCAGGTCAACACGAACTTCAAGCTCGCCTACCGCGCCAGCGCGAAGCAGAAGTTCACGTTCGAGACCGTCAACAACCGCACGCTCGCCACGCCGTACAATCACCTGTGGAGCCGGCAGGGCTTCGTGAAGGTGACGTACGACACGCTGGCGTCCGGCATCACGCCGCGCTACGGCACCTGGTCGGCGACCAAGGACGACAGCACGTACCAGGCCCAGAACCTTCCCGACCACGTGCCGACGACCGACAACAGCTTCCAGCAGTTCACCGGCGTGTGGACGAATCAGCTCTCGGACAAGAGCGTGTGGACGACGCGCGTCTCGTCGGTCCAGTTCAAGACGCTCACCACGATCAACGGCAAGGAGCCGTGGCAGTACGAGATTCGCAGCCCCGAGTACTGGACCGGCAACACCGGCCCCGGGAGCGAGCAGAATCCGTTCTTCGCGACGCACGGCGACTATCCGCAGTACGCCAGGCGCCAGACCGGCACGTACACGCTCAAGAGCGACTACACGACGCGGCGCTTCAAGCAGCACAGCCTCAAGACCGGACTCGAGATCAAGTACAACCGCGTCCAGGACCTGACGCTGACGCTGCCGAACTCCGAGAACAACGGACTGCCGGGCGCCACGCGCTCGTCGTTCCTCAACTACAACCCCGAAGGCGCCGCCTACTTCCAGGATCGCTGGGAGTTCGAGGGCCTCGTGCTGAACGCCGGCATCCGCTACGACATGTTCACGCCCGGCGATCAGGTGGCGACGCGCGACCTGCCGAGCGGCAAGCGCTACAAGCAGCAGTTCAGCCCCCGCCTCGGCATTGCCTATCCGATCTCGGACAAGGACGTGCTGAGCTTCCACTACGGCTGGACCTACCAGACGCCGTCGCGCAACTTCATCTTCGAGAACCGCGGCATCGGCTCGGCGGTCGCCACACAGGGCAACCCGGACCTCGAGCCCGAGACCAACATCGCGTACCAGGCCGGCGTCCAGCACCTGTTCTCGCGCGACGTCTCGGGGCAGTTCTCGGTGTTCTTCAAGGACATCTACGGGCTGATCACGACGCGGCAGGAGCCGGATCAGTTCGGCCAGCTCGTGAACGTCTACTTCAACGGTGACTACGCGAGCGCGCGCGGCTTCGAGGCGAGCATCATCAAGAGCTTCAGCCACAAGTTCTCGGCCGAGGTCAACTACACGTACTCGCTCGCGACCGGCGTCGCGTCGGATCCCAACCAGGCGCTGCAGTTCTTCAACGGCGGCCGGCTCTACCTGCCGATCTCCGAGCAGCCGCTGGCGTGGGACCAGCGCACCACGCTGAGCGTGCAGGGCGTCATCCGTGATCCCGGCAAGTGGGGCCTGCGCATGCTGTGGGTGTACGGGTCGGGCTTCCCGTTCACGCCGGCGTTCCGCAACGACCGGCGACCCGATCCGGCGCTCGAGAACTCGCGGCGCCAGCCGTCCAACTCGAACCTCACGATCGACGGCGACAAGTACTACCGGATCTGGGGTCAGAACGTGACGGTGTTCATCGACGCGCGCAACGTGCTCGACGTGCGCAACATCAACACCCTCGACACGAACTCGTTCCCGAATCCCTACATCGACTCGGCGGGCCGCGACTACCTGATCTACTACACCGAGACGGGTCGCGCGGGCGGCGCCTACCTCAAGGACGTGAACGGCGACGGCGTGCTCGACTGGGTGCCGGTGAACGATCCGACCATCTTCCAGGAAGGCCGGAACGTGCGCATGGGCGTCAGCATCACCTTCTAGATCAAGCCGGACCGGGGGACGGGAGAACCGACGACTCATGGCTAGACTTCGTGTCTGGTGCGCGCTGGGGATCGCTCTGCTGCTCACCGCCTCGGGTGCCACCGTCGCCCTCGCGCGGCCCGACGCCCAGATGATCGAGGAGTTCCGAACCGCCTACCCGGAGCTCTTCACGCGTCACGGCGGCCGGACGCCGCAGCCAATGGCCGTGCCGGACATCTTCGGTCCCGGCGCCGTGCTCAACGTCGGCAACATCTACATGAAGGTCACGAACTTCGCCATCATCGGAAACCCGTTCACGAACGTCTCGTCCGATCCGTCAGGACAGTGGCCGGGCGCCTCGGGCATCGAGTACCTCTCGTTCATGGCGATCGGCATCGGCGGCGTGAACAGCTCCGAGACCGATCCGGCGTCGATCCGGCGCGTGAGCTACCAGGCCGAGTGGCGGCCGCAGACGCTCGACCCCGTGGACCGGATGTACAAGTCGTACGACGGTCAGATCAACGGCCTGCGTCTGTTCGACGACGACGGTGACGCGGCCGCCCATGACCCGCTCGACGCGCAGCAGTGGGTGGACGAGGACTTCCTCGACGGCCGCGACAACGACGGCGACGGCAAGATCGACGAGGACTACGCCGCCTACGGTCAGGAGATGTGGAGCTGCGTGATGTGGGACAACACGCAGGCGGCGCTTTCGGCCACGTTCAACGAGAAGCACGTGCCGCTCAACCTCGAGATGCGACAGACCGCGTTCGCCTACTCGGTGCCCGGGTTCCAGGACTTCAACGCCATCACCTTGCAGATCTTCAACCGCTCCGGCCACGGCATCGACAGCATGTACGTCGGCATCCGTTGGGACATGGACGCGGGGCCGGTGGACATCCCGACCTTCTTCAGCGACGACTTCGACGTCCCGTTCTTCCCCCACGGCGACTTCCCCGTGGTGTTGAGCCCCGACAACAAGTGGGGCGCGAAAATGGATCCCAAGGGCTATCGGCGCCAGCTCCCGCACCGGGACATCCCCAGCGTCCCGGCCGATTCGGCCCTGTGCCCGGTCGTCAACGTGCGCGTCAACGGCTTCTCGATCGCCGACGACGACGGCGACAACGGGCGCACGACCGGCATTCCCTCGGTCCTGCTGCTCGGCCACACCGTGGATCCGCTCGGCTACTACGCGCCGACGACCGTCGGCTGGCGCGGGTTCCGATCGTTCATCGCCGGCACCCCGTACGCCGCGGGTGGAAATCCCGTGGTGGACCAGCAGCGCTTCGACATGTTCGCGTCGCAGCAGAACATCGATCCCAACACGGGCTTCATCATCGCTTCGCCCGTGGACCAGAAGGGCGACATCCAGGGCTGGGCGTGGATCGGTCCCTTCGGCGTCACGACGATGGACATCTTCGAGGGCCGCGTGATGCCGCACCCGATCCCGGACGGCGGCATGATCGAAGTCACGATCGCGTTCGCCGTGCAGACCGGCGACTACGCGACCGTCAGTGACTTCCCGGCGGACTACGACGCGTATCTCGCCGGCGCCAAGACGACCAACGACCTCTTCGACAAGTATCCGGCGCTCGAGAACGCGTTCGCGGCCCAGGTCGCGTACGAGGGCGTGTACGACGATCCGCCGTCCGTGTTCGCCGACGACCAGCACAACAACACGCCGGACGACCACGGGCGCGAGACGCGCCTGCGCGCGCCGCGCGGGTTCCTCCTGACCGCCGGCGACTGCCGCGACGAGGGCACGCTGCGCCAGATCAACGAGTTCGGCTACACGTGGTTCGACTTCGACTGCAACTACTGCACCGGCGTCTACGTGTCGCAGGGCAACAAGGGCGGCAAGTTCCTCAAGCGCTGGAATACCGCGGCGCCCCCGCCCAACCCGACGCTCAACGTGAGCGCCGGATACAACTTCACCGACAATCCGGCGCGCAAGGTTTCGCCGAGCCGCGACAACGCCGTGCTGCTCGCGTGGGACAACCTCTCCGAGACCTCGGTGGACCCGGAGAAGGGCGACTTCGACTTCCGCTCGTATCGGGTGTGGAAGGTCGCCAACTGGCGGCGGCCGGTCGGCTCGTCGGGCCCGGCGGACGCCGACTGGGCGTTGCTCGCGCACTTCCGCTTCTTCGACTATGCCGACAGCAACAAGGAGAGATTCCGGATCGGGCAGACGGACACCCTGCGCTTCTTCCCGAGCGTGCGGGACACGCTGGTCCGCCTCGCCCAGCCGGTCTGCCCCGAGGTCTTCATCCCGAACTTGAGCATTCATTCGGTCGTCGCGAGCAAGGGCGCGTATGCGAGCAGCGCCGCCGCGGCCTCGGCGATCCAGGCGATGAGCGGCCTGCTGATCGGCAAGCAGATCAACTACCCGCTCAACGCCTCGGGCACCATGACCCAGGACGGCACCTCGTATCGATTCGCGCAGGCCGAAGGGGAGTGCACGCCGGGAACGTTCCGCACCGTCGCGCTCGACTCGGCCGGGACGCTGGTCGCCGAGGTCTGTGAGAACCCGCTGGCGCAGAACGTCGGCTTCCGGGTTCCGCTCTGCCTCTATCGCGGCGACCTCTGGGATCACCAGAGCGGGCAGATCATGCGCCCGCAGCCGAACCAGTGCCCGGTCCGCGGCGCGGACGCCACGTGCCTCGTGGACACGATCCCGTGCGTCAAGGACGCCGGCGGCAACTGCGTCCAGGACCACGGCTACGCCGTCGGGACGCAGAACCTCGTGTTCCGCACGCGCTATCCCGTGGGCCGCTACCAGTTCCTCGACCACGAGGTGAAGAACGGCTTCGTCTACTTCTACGCGGTCACGGCCGGGGACTCGACCGCCTCCGGCTCGGTCGCCTCGGAGCTCACCGGACGCCGCTCGGGGGTCGAGGCCGAGGCCGTGGTGCCGCAGGCGGCGACCCGCACCGGGAAGAACGTGTGGGTCGTGCCGAATCCGTATCGCGGCTACCCCGAGATCTCGCGGCGTTCGTCGTCGTGGGACCTCACGCCCAACGCCACCGACCCGACCGGCACGCACATCGACTTCATGGGCATGCCGCCGGGCGTCTGGACGGTGCGCATCTACACCGTCTCCGGTGATCTCGTGCAGACGCTCAAGTCCACGGATGCGGTCAACGAGTCGGTGCGCGGGCCGGCGACGATCCCGAACCCGAACTACAACCCGAACATTCCGACGGATCCGGTCTCGAACCCGAAGACGATCATCGTGCCCGGATACAACCGCCAGCAGGACAATCCCAGCGACGGCGAGGCGCGGTGGAACCTGATCTCGCGGAATGGGCAGGACGTGGTGAGCGGCATCTACCTGTTCGTGGTGAACTCGAGCCAGGGCACGCAGCGCGGCAAATTCGTCATCATTCGTTAGCACGGCGTGGGTGATAGGAGGAGACACGTGAGAAAGCTGATCACAGCCTTGGGCCTGCTCGGCGCGATGGTCCCCGGGCTCGCCGGCGCTGCGGAGATCTTCGACAAAGTCGGCACCTTCGACGGCCAGTTCCTCAAGATCGGCATCGGCGCGCGCGCCGAAGCGATGGGCGGCGCATTCGTCGCGGTCGCCGACGACGCGAGCGCGCTGTTCTGGAACGCCGCCGGCATCGCCCGCATCGCGCCCGACAAGTCGGAGCTCCAGTTCAATCACGCGATCTGGCCCGCCGATCTCAAGTTCACGCAGGCCGGATACGTCTTCCACCTCAAGAAGATCCCCGGCGCGCTCGGCGTCAGCGTGCGCTCGTTGTACATGGACCCGATGATCGAGACGACCGCGTACCAGCCCGATCCGCAGGTCGGCACCGGCCGGACGTTCGACGCCGGCATGATGGCGGCCGGGCTCACGTACGCGCGCTCGTTCACCGACAAGTTCAGCGCCGGCGTCACGCTCAACATCGTGCACGAGGGCCTCGCCGAGCTGTCGCAGCAGACCTATGCGTTCGACCTCGGCACGCTCTACGACGTGGGCACTGCGGGCATGCGGATCGGCATGGCGATCAGCAACATGGGCACCGACGTCCAGTTCATCGACCGCAAGGCGCGCATCCCGTCGGTGTTCCGCGTCGGCACGTCGGCGATGCTGATGCAGTCGACCGGCCAGCACCTGCTCGGCTCGTTCGAGTTCTCGCATCCGCCCGACAACGCCGAACGCCTCAACGTCGGCGTCGAGTACGCGTTCCACGACTACCTGTATCTGCGCGCCGGCGACAACATCAACTACGACTCGGAAGGTGTGGCCGGCGGCGTCGGCTTCCACTTCCCGGTGTCGGTCGCGGGCATGGCCGACTTCGACTACGCATTCACCGACATGAAGGCTCTGGGGGCGGCCCACCGCTTCTCGCTCAAGTTCATCTTCTGATCGCGAGGGACGGACGCCGACCGGACGATCCGTGATCTCCCACAGGATGGTGCCTACGCGCTCCCGTGCGGGAGCGCGTCGCGTTTGGTGGCTGCCGGCGCTCGCAGCGGCGTTCGGGATCGTGGCGCTCGCCGCGGCGGCGCCCGCGCGGGCGGCGAGGCCGGTCGACCCCGACGATCCGGAGGGCCCAGGGCCCCTGCCGTGGCGCGTGCGCGGCATCGTCAGCTTCACCGTGGACGCCGCCGCGTTCCCCGATTCGGCCGGGCACACGCTCGAGGTCTACGTGCGCGTGCCGCCCGCCACGATCGCTTCGCTCCGTCGCGACTCGACCGGCGTCGCGAGGGTGCGGCTCGCGCTCCGGCTCACCAACCGCTTCGGCGGCCGGGCGCAGGAGGCGGCCCAGGACTTCGACGTCGTGCCGGCCGACACCGCAACCGGCTTCGGCAAGGTGGCGCTCCTGCGCTTCCCGGTGCGCCCCGGCGCCTACCGCCTGCGCGTGCGCGCCGAAGATCTCCTGTCGCAGAAGCGCGGGTTGAGCTACATCGGGCGCAAGGTGACGGAATCCGTCTCGGTCGAGGGCGCGGTGATCGTCGCCGCGACCGACGCGGGGCGCGACCTCTCCGATCCCGAGTTCGTCTGGGCGCGTGACGCGGCCGCGGGCGGAGGCGCGTTTCGGCGCGACGACCACGTCACGATCCCGAACCCCGAGCGCCTCTACGGTCTCTATGCCACCGATCTGCGCGTGGACTTCGTGGCGCGCGCCGACGCGGCCGCCGCCCCGTGGCACTGGCGCGCGCGCATGATCGACCACGACGGCCAGACGGTCGCGCAGCAGGAGAGCACGCAGACGGAGGCCACGGCGCGCTGGGCGGCATCGGCGGATCTCGACATCGCGACCGTGCCCGCGGGCGGCTACGACCTCGAGCTCTCGGCGTGGCGCGAGGGCGAGGCGAAGCCGGTCGTCCACCGCTCGCGCTTGAGCATCGCGTGGCGCCAGAGCTCGTGGCTGGTGGACCCCGGCGACATGGACGACGTGGTGCACTTCCTGTTCACGGCCGACGAGGAGGATATGTTCGCGCGCCTCCACCCCGGCGAGCGCGAGAAGTTCCTCGACGAGTTCTGGCGCAAGCGCGATCCCACGCCCGCGACCGCCGAGAACGAGGCGAAGGAGGAGTTCCTCGCGCGCGTGGACCATGCCAACCGCAACTTCACCGGCCCGGGCCGCATCCGCGGCATGTTCTCCGACATGGGACGTGTCTTCATCCGCTACGGCGATCCCGACGAGGTGCTGAAGCAGGTGATCCCGGCCGGCGACGAGACACTGACGCAGGCGCTGCAGGCGCTGCAGATCACCGAAGACCGTCCGACCGGCGACGTGAACCAGAAGGGGCTCGGCGGCGACACCCGGCCGTTCGAGGTGTGGATCTATCAGGGCAACGTCGGCGCGCCGCCCGACACCGATCCCAACGCGAAGAAGAACATCCGCACCCGCCGCCGGCTCGTGTTCCTGTTCGTGGACGAGCACGGCTACGGGAACTTCACGCTCCGCTACTCGACGGAGTAGCGCGCGGCGCGGCGCCGCGCATCCCATCGGATGATGCGCCGCGCGCCCCCGCGTCTTGACCCGCGCCGCGCGCGTGCGCGATAGTCCGTCCCGTTTTCTTCGCGCACACTGGGCCTCGACCGGGGGAGACGCATGGCGCTGCGTGTCGGCATCAATGGATTCGGGCGGATCGGCAGGCAGGTGGTGCGCGCGGCGATCGAGCGCAGTGCGCCGCTCGAGTTCGTCGCGGTCAATGACGTCACCGACGCGGCGTCCCTCGCGCATCTCCTGCGCTACGACTCGGTCCACGGCACGTGGGCCGACGCCTCGAGCCGCCCGGTGGACGGAAAGCTCGCGGTGGCCGGCCGCACGATCCAGGTGCTGGCCGAGAAGGATCCCGCCAGGCTGCCGTGGAAGGCGCTCGGCGTCGAGGCCGTGCTCGAGGCGACCGGCAAGTTCACCGATCGCGCCGGCGGCGCGCTGCACCTCGATGCCGGCGCGCGCAACGTGCTGATCTCCGCGCCCGCCAAGGGCGTGGACCTGACGTTCGTGTTCGGTGTCAACGAGGGCGCGTTCGACGCGAAGAAGCACACGGTGGTGAGCATCGGATCGTGCACCACGAACGGCCTCGCGCCGGTCGCCAAGGCGATCCACGACGGCTTCGGGATCGAGCACGGCACGATGACCACGATCCACGCCTACACGAACGACCAGCGCATCCTCGACCTGCCGCACAAGGACCTGCGCCGCGCGCGGGCCGCGGCGATCAACCTGATCCCGACCTCGACCGGCGCCGCCAAGGCGATCGGCGAGGTGCTGCCCGAGCTCAAGGGCCGGCTCGACGGCATCGCGGTGCGCGCGCCGGTCGCCGACGGCTCGCTCATCGATCTCGTCTGCCGGGTGAAGAAGCCCGTCACGCGCGAGACGATCAACGCCGCAGTCAAGGCCGCGGCCGAGGGCCCGATGCGTGGCGTGCTCGAATACTGCGAGGACCCGATCGTGTCGAGCGACGTGATCGGCAATCCGCACAGCAGCGTCTTCGATGCGCTCTCGACGCTGGTGCTCGACGGCGCGCTGGTCAAGGTGCTCGCCTGGTACGACAACGAGTGGGGCTTCTCGAATCGGGTGGTGGACGCGCTGGTCCGGATGGCGTGAGCGCTTCCTTCCGCAAGAAGACCGTTCGCGATCTCGAGCCGGCCGGCCGCCGCGTGCTGATGCGCGTGGACTTCAACGTCCCGCTCAAGCAGGGCGAGGTGGGCGACGACACGCGAATCGTCGCAACGCTGCCGACGATCCGCTACCTGCTCGAGAAGAGGGCGCGCGTGATCCTGATGTCCCACCTCGGCCGCCCCGACGGCAAGGTCGAGCCGAAGTACAGCCTGCGCCCGGTCGCCACACGTCTCGAGCGCCTGCTGCGCACGCCGATCCCGTTTGCCGACGACTGCGTCGGCGCCGATGCCGAGCGCCTCGCGCGGGGGCTCGAGGACGGCGGCGTGCTGCTGCTCGAGAACCTGCGCTTCCATGCCGAGGAGGAGGCCAACGATCCCGCGTTCGCGAAGCGGCTCGCGGCGCTCGGCGAGTGCTACGTCAACGACGCCTTCGGCACCGCGCACCGCGCGCACGCGTCCACCGAGGGCGTCGCGCACATCCTCAAGCCCGCGGTCGCCGGGTTCCTGATGCAGCGCGAGCTCGAGTACCTGGGCCAGGCGCTCGAGCAGCCGCAGCGGCCGCTCGTCGCAATCCTGGGCGGCGCCAAGATCTCGGGCAAGATCGACGTGATCCGCGCGATGCTCGGCAAGGTGGATCGCCTGCTCATCGGGGGCGCGATGATGTTCACGTTCCTGCGCGCGCAGGGGCGCGCGACCGGCAAGTCGCTCGTCGAGCCCGACCGGATCGACATGGCGCGCGACGTGCTCGATGCCGCGGAGCAGAAGGGCGTGCGGCTGGCGCTGCCGGCGGACACGCTGGTGAGCACGGCGGCGGACGGCAGCGCGCCGGCCCGTGTCGCCGCGCGCGATGCGATCGAGGAGAACGAGATGGGCGTGGACATCGGTCCCGAGACCGTGCGTCGCTTCGCCGACGAGCTGAAGGACGCGCGCACGATCCTCTGGAACGGGCCGATGGGGATCTTCGAGGTCGAGGCGTTCGCGAGCGGCACGCGCGAGGTGGCGCGGCTCGTCGCCGAGGCGACCGGACGCGGCGCCGTCTCGGTCGTGGGCGGGGGCGATTCGGTCGCCGCGGTCCAGCAGTCGGGGCTCGCCGAGCGCATCACGCACCTTTCGACCGGCGGGGGCGCGGCGCTCGAGCTGCTCGAGGGCAGGACGCTGCCCGGCGTCGCCGCGCTCGACGATCGCCCATGAGCGCCCCGTGGCCGCGCCGGCCGCGGCTCGTCGCCGGCAACTGGAAGATGAACCGCACCGCCGCCGACGGCGCCGCGCTCGCGCGTGAGCTCACGGCGCTCTCGGCGGCCGGGCTCCCGTGCGCGGTCGCACTCTGCCCGCCGTTCACGGCGCTCGAGTCCGTCGGCGCGGTGCTGCGCGGCGGCGCGACGCACCTCGGCGCGCAGAATCTCCATCCCGAGTCGAAGGGCGCGTTCACCGGCGAAGTCTCGGGCCCGATGCTCGCCGCACTCGGCTGCCGGTTCGTGATCGTCGGCCACTCGGAGCGGCGGCACGGGATGGGGGAGGACGATGCGACCGTCGCGCGCAAGGCGCGCGCCGCGCTGCGCGACGGGCTCACGCCGATCGTCTGCGTCGGCGAGACGCTCGCCGAGCGCGAGGCGGACAAGACGACCGAGGTGCTGGTGCGCCAGGTGTGGGCGGTGTACGAGGGGCTCGGCGCCGACAGCCGCCGCACCGTGGTCGCCTACGAGCCGGTGTGGGCGATCGGCACCGGCCGGGTCGCCACGCCCGATCAGGCGCGCGACGCCCATCGCGTGATCCGCGCGACGCTCGATCGCGTCGTCGGCGATCACGCCGGCGAGGCGATCGCGATCCTCTACGGCGGCAGCGTCACCGACAAGAACGCCGTCGCGCTGTTCGCCGAGAACGAGGTGGATGGGGCGCTGGTGGGCGGCGCGTCGCTCGAGGCGGCGTCGTTCTGGCGTATCTGCGCCGCGGCGCGTTGACGTGATCTCGCGCGGCTGCTAGGGTTCACGGCCGCTTCACGCGCGCGGAGGCCCTCCGCATCCGCCCCGCGCGCCCGCGACGACGCTTCGGGGGAATCCATGTTCGGCTTGGTGCTCACCCTTCATGTCCTGATCTGTTTCGGCCTGATCATGGTCGTACTGCTCCAGTCCGGAAAGGGCGGAGGGCTCGCGGGCGGCGCGTTCGGCGGCACCGCCCAGACCGTGTTCGGCGGCCGCGGCGCCACGGACTTCATGACGCGCGCGACCATGGTGCTCGGCGCCGCGTTCTTCGCCACGTCGATCGCCATGGCCATCATGTCCTCGGGCGGCCCGCGCTCGACGCACAGCCTGATCCAGGAACAGGCGCGGCGCGCGCCGGCGACCGCGCCGCAGACGCAGAGCGGTGCGCCCGGAACAAGCGTGCCCGGGCCGGCGCCGGCGCCGACGCAGCGGGCGCCGACGAAGCAGGCGCCGCCGCCGAGCGCTCCCGCGACGCGTCCCGCGGGCGGCGGCCACTAGTCCCTTCGCGGTGACGAGATGCGTGCCCGGGTGGTGGAATTGGTAGACACGTACGTTTGAGGGGCGTATGGGGAAACCCGTGCGAGTTCAACTCTCGCCCCGGGCACCACTTCAGACCCGCGCTGGGAACTAGCGGCGCGGGTCTTTCGTTTGGGGTCGCGGTGATCGACCCGCTCGCATCTAGAACAGCTCCTTCACGTAGCTCTCGAGCGTCTGCGCGTCGAGGTACCCGACCGTCCGCCGCACGATCTCGCCGCGGCGGTTGATGAAGAACGTGGTCGGGATCTGGCGGATCGGGCCGTAGCGATCGAGCAGCTTCTCGTCCGCCATCGCCATCCGGAATGCGACGCCGAGGCTGTCGGCGAACCGCCTCACGTCGAGCACTGCGCGCTCGTCCACCGACAGGCCGAGGATCACGAGGCCCTCGCGCGCGTAGCGCTTCTGCAGGGCGTCGAGATGCGGCATCTCGGCGCGGCACGGCCCGCACCACGTGGCCCAGAAGTCGAGGACGATCGGCTGGCCGCGATGGTCCGCGAGGCGGAACGGCCGGCCGTCGAGGCCGCGCACGGCGAACGCAGGCGCGGCGCGGTCCGGATCGGCGCCGGCCGCGTGCAGCGGGCCAGGGGCGAGCGCCGGCGACGCGAAAACCGCGGCGGTCAGGATGGCGAGCGTGGGGTTGCGCACGTTGGGATTCCGGTCGAGCGAGGAAGCAACCTTCCAGCGAGTGAACGACTCTAAGCGCATCAGATGGCGCGACGCGAGCGCGCGCCGCGGTCTTTGCATGCAATTGACTCGGACGGCGCGCATCGCGGCGTAAGAGACCATCGGACGGTGGGCCGTTTCGCTTGAGGCACCTCCGAGCCCTGTGCTAGCGTGCGATCGCTCTCCACCACGGACCGGGCCGAGTCTTGCGACGCGTCTCAACCACGCGGATCACAACGACTTCACAAGGAGTGTGAAGCCGATGCCCTTCGGATTGTTCGTTCTTCAGCTTGGCGGCGGGGTGCGGGCCTCGATCTGGGGCCTGGTGCTTCAGGCCGGCCCGTTCGCCAAGGGCGTCCTGATCATCCTGCTCGTCATGTCGGTCATCTGCTGGGCCGCGATCTGGGACCGCCTGCGTCTCTTCCGTCGCGTCGAGAAGGCCGACCAGAGCTTCCTCGCTTCGTTCCGGCGCCTGCCGCGGAACGCCGACTTCCGCCTCGTCTGCGAGCAGCATCCGCACAGTCTGCTCGCCCGCGTCGCGATGATCGGCCAGCGGGCGCTCGACCAGCACGCGGCGGCGGGGTTCTCGGCTTCCGCGCACTACGAGCTGATCCAGCGCGCGATGGACCGCGGCGCGAGCGAAGAGATCGCGCGGCTCGAGCGCCACGTCGGTTTCCTCGCCACGACCGGCAGCGTGTCGCCGTTCATCGGTCTCATGGGCACGGTGTGGGGCGTGATGACGTCGTTCCTCAACATCGGCGCGCAGGGCTCGGCGTCGCTCGTCGTCGTCGCGCCCGGCATCGCCGAGGCGCTGATCGCGACGATCGCGGGACTCGCCGCCGCGATTCCGGCGGTCGTGGGCTACAACCATCTGCTCGGCCGGCTGCGCGACTTTCAGAACGCGACCGCGCAGTTCTCGACCGAGTTCCTCGATCAGCGCGTGGGAGGCACGGCGCCATGATCGTCGGTACCCCGCGGCGGCCGATGGCCGAAATCAACGTCACGCCGCTGGTCGACGTCATGCTCGTGCTGCTCATCATCTTCATGGTCACGGCACCGTTCCTCCAGGGCGGGCTCGAGATCGATCTGCCGAAGGTGGCGACGCGCGGTCTCGACGTGCGCGAGGGGCTGGTCGTCAGCGTGCGCGCCGACCACACCGTCGCAGTCGGCGACGCGATCGTGCCGCTCGCGCGCTTCGACGAGGCGTTGAGCCGCGCGGGCGCCGCGCGTCGGCCGGTGTTCCTCAAGGCCGACCAGAAGGTGCCGTACGGGATCGTCGTGGACCTGATCTCGCGCATGCGGAAGAACGGCGTCGCCGCGCTCGGCCTCGTGACCGAGCCGCCCACGGTCGCGCATGCGGCGGGGGCGCAGTGACATGCGGAGCGCCGTCATGGGATCGGGGATCGTCCACCTGCTGGTGCTGGTCGTGCTCTTCTACGTGCGCACGCCGGCGTCGCTCGTGATCCCGGGCCCCGAGGCGGTGACCGTGGCCCTCATGGATCCCTCGGCGCTCGTGCCCGCGCTGCCGCCGCAGCCCGAGCCGCCCAGGCCCGCGCCGCACGTCACGGAGATCAAGCCGGTGGACGACACGGGGGTGAAGCTCCAGCCGCCGCCGAAGCTGAAGCCCAGGCCCGAGCCCAAGAAGGAGGAGCCGCCCGCGATGCCGGCGCCGACGCTGCCCTCCGCGACGGTCGGCACGTCGGGCTTGAAGGGCGACGTCACCGTGGATGGACGCAACTTCGAGTTCACGTACTACCTCGTGCTCGTGCGCAACAAGATCGCGTCGAACTGGACGCCGCCCGCGGGGGTGGCGACCGGCGGGAAGCCGGTGCGCGCGGTGATCTACTTCCGCATCGGGCGCGGCGGCGAGATCACCGGCGTGCGGATCGAGAGCTTGAGCGGGCTCGAGTTCTTCGATCGCTCGGCGATGCGCGCGGTGGTGTTGAGCGATCCGCTGCCGCCGCTGCCGCTCGGGTTCTCGAGCGGCGATCTCGGCGTCCACTTCGGCTTCGACTGGGAGGCGCCGTGACGCGCCGCCGCCAACTGATTTGGATGGGCGGCGCCGGCCGACTGACTTGGATGTGCGGCGCCGGCCGACTGACTTGGATGGGCGGCGCCGGCCGACTGATTTGGATGGGCGGCGCCGTCGTCCCGGCCTTCGCGCGCGGCGCGGCGCTCGCGTGCGCGCTCGCCCTCGCCGCGGCGCCCGCGCTCGCCCAGCCGCCGAGCGACGTGCGCATCGACATCACCTCGGGCAAGGGCCATCGCATCCGCATCCACTGCGAGTCGCTCGCCGCTTCGGGCGACAGGAACGCCGGCACGTGGAGCGCCCAGGCTGACGAGGTGCTCGCGCACGATCTCGACTGGTCGGCCGTGTTCACGGTCAGCAAGTCGTGGGCGGGCGGGCAGGCCCCGGCCGACGTGCAGGCGGTGGCGGGCGGGAAGTTCTCGGTGAACGGCGATCAGGTGAGGCTCTCGGGCGAGGTGCGCGACTTTCCGGCGCGGCGCCCGATTCTGATCAAGGAGTACCGCGCGCCGCTGCGCGACTGGCGCGCGATGGTGCACGCGTTCGCCGACGACATCGTGCTCCAGTTCACCGGCGAGTCCGGTGTCGCGCAGACGCGGATCGCGTTCATCGCCCAGACCGGCCGTGTGAAGGAGCTCTACACGATGGACTACGACGGCGCGCGCGTCGCGCCGATGACCGCCGACCGCTCGATCGCACTCTCGCCGTCGTGGTCGCCGGAGGGCTCATTGCTCCTCTATACGTCCTATCGCAGCGGCACGGGCCCGCACATCTTCGTCACGCCGTCCGGAGGCGGAAAGACGTTCCAGATCTCGGGGCGCCCGGGACTCAACACCAGCGCCTGCTATTCGCCCGACGGCCGCGAGATCGCGTGCACGTTGAGCATGGACGGCAACTCCGAGGTCTACGTGCTCGACGCGCGCGGCGAGCACCCGCAGCGCCTCACCACCAACCGCGCGATCGACACGTCGCCGGCGTGGTCGCCGACCGGGCACGAAATCGCGTTCACGTCCGACCGCACCGGCACGCCGCAGGTCTACGTCATGGACCGTGAGGGCGGGAGCGTCCGGCGGCTGACGTACGAGGTCGGCTACACCGACTCGCCGGCGTGGTCGCCCAAGGGCGATCAGATCGCGTTCGTCTCGCGCACCGGCGCCGGATTCGACATCTACGCCTGCCGCCCCGACGGCAGCGGATCGCGGCTGGTGGTGAGCGGCGGAAGCAACGAGAATCCCCGCTGGTCTCCGGACGGCCGGCACCTGGTCTTCGCGTCGAACCGCGACGGACCGTTCGCGCTCTACGTCACCGATCTCGACGACACGCCGCCGCGCCGTCTCGAAACCGGCGGTCTCGAAGCGCTTTCACCCGCATGGTCTCCCCGGCTCGCCGGGCCCGGGGAGGCGATGCGAGTCACCGATGGCAATTCCAACCCCGGAGGTCGTCCATGAACATCAAGCTCACGCGATCGATCACGATCGTTCTGCTCTGCGTCTCGGCCCTGGCGTCCGGATGCGCGAAGAAGCAGATCGCCGCCACTCCGGCACCGACGCCGCCCGCGCCCACGCCCGCGCCGACCAAGTTCGAGCCGCCGCCGCCGGCGCCGATGCCGACGATCGAGGCGCCCCAGGTGACGAAGATCGGCAGCGGCGACCTGCAGCCGGCGTTCTTCGATCTCGACTCGTACACGCTGCGCGAGGACGCGCGCGCGTCGCTCGACAAGGACGCCAAGCTCCTGCGCGATCACCCGAACGTCACGATCACGGTCGAGGGCCACTGCGACGAGCGCGGCACGACCGAGTACAACCAGGCGCTCGGCGAGAAGCGCGCGCAGGCGGCGCGCGACTACCTCGTCGGCGCCGGGATCGCGGCCGCGCGCGTCGAGATCATCTCCTACGGCAAGGAGAAGCCGTTCGCGCAGGGACACGACGAGAGCGCGTGGCAGCAGAACCGGCGCGCCCACCTCGTCGTGCGCACCGGCACATGATGCGCGAGCCTCGCGCGCCGGAGCGCCCGCGCGTCCCGCGGGGGCGCGGCGGGCGCGCGGTCGCGGGCGATCGCCTTGGCCATCAGCGCGGCGGTCTCCAGCAGCCAATCCTTCGGCATGACTCGCAGATAGCGCCGCAGCGCCGCCGGGTTCTGCGCCGTGCCGAGATGCAGGTTGGCCAGCTCGCCGCCCATGGCG
>JACOSV010000041.1 GCA_016178725.1 Candidatus Eiseniibacteriota bacterium | reverse complement strand
GTTCGGCGCGCTGTGGCCCGGGCCGCTCGCGTTCCGCGCCACCGCGCTCAGCGCCTGCTGCGGCGCAGCGGCGGTCGCGGCGCTCGTCGTTCTGCTCGGCGAGATGGGCCTCGGGCTCGCGGCCGCGCTCGCCGGCGCGGCGCTCATCGGCGCCGGCTTCACCTTCCGCCTCGCGTCGATCCGGCCCGAGGTCTACACGCTCGCGGGGCTCCTGCTCGTGCTCGCCTTCCGCACAACGCTCCTTGCCGCGCACAGCGGGCGTCGCCGCGATGTCGCGACGGCGGGCGTGCTCATGGGGCTCGCCGTCACCGGACACTTCGCCATGGCGCCGGCGGTCGCGGTGCTCGGCGCGTGGCTCGCGCTGCGCCCGGCACGGGAGGGCAGGCCCGCGCGCGCGCTGTTCGTGGCGGCCGGCGCGGCGGCCGGGCTCCTGCCCTACTTCTACCTCGTCACGCAGGATCGTCCCTATGCGCCGATGAACTACCTCGTCACCACGATCGAACTCGGCGCGCGGCAGTTCGGTCTCACCCCGGCGACGTTCGCGCACGCGTGGCAACGGATTCCCTGGCTCGTGCTCGGCCACGAGACGCGACCGACGTTCTTCCTGCTCCATCCGGGCCAGCTCCGCTTCAACCTCGAGTTGCTCGCCGCGCACGCGTTGTTCTTCGATCCCGGGCCCCTCGTGACCCCGATCGCGATCGTCGGCCTGGCCGCAGCGTGGCGACGCGATCGCACCGTGGCGGCGTTGCTCGCGACCCTGATCGTGGTCTCGGTCCTGTTCGCCGCGGCGCTCGCCTACGGCAAGCTCCTCCCCGTCTTCGCTCAGCCGGCGACGCTCGGGATCGGCCTCTGCGCGGCGTTCGGCATCGAAGCGATCGCGGCGCGCGTGCGCGCGACGTGCCGCAGCGTGATCGCCGTGCGCGCGGCGATCGTCGTCACGCTGGTCCTCGGCGTCGTGCTCGCCCAGGCGCTGCGCATCCACGCCCAGTCGCATCCCATCGGTCCGCTCGGCTGGCACGTCGAGGAGAAGCCGCCGCGCATCACGACGCTGCTCCCGCGGCTCGACCGCTACGACGAGGCGCGGCGCTATGGCGCGGCGGCGATGCGCACGATCCCGCCCGGGGCGCTGGTCGTCGGCCGCTGGACCGAGATCGCGATCCTGCGCTACCTGCGCGAGGTGGAGGGCGTGCGCCGCGACCTGACGCTCGACTCGTACTACCCGGCGCACCGCATCCGGCTCGAGCGCTGGCAGCGCGCACACGATCCACGCGAGCGGCCGTTGGTCTTCCTCAGCCGCTG
The DNA here is from genome assembly GCA_016178725.1 of Candidatus Eiseniibacteriota bacterium. Lineage (GTDB taxonomy): Bacteria > Eisenbacteria > RBG-16-71-46 > RBG-16-71-46 > RBG-16-71-46 > WS-11. Next base: position 9,130 of record JACOSV010000041.1, on the reverse strand, counting down.
GCCGGAACTCGGGCTGGCAATCGCGCCCACCGAATCGCTCGAGATCCGGCCCGGTCGCTGGATGCGGGTGCAGCGGACCCCGCTCGCTCCGGCCGCCGCGGTCCGCGATTCCGGATCGTAGCCGGCCTCACCCCGCGGTCGGCCAGTCGTCCGCGCCGATCGGACCCTCGGGCGCCAGCCCCCACGCGGTGAGTGCGAACGACGCCGGATCGAGATAGCGCCGCGCCGCCGCCGTCACCTGATCGCGCGTGACGGCGAGAATGCGCTCGATCTGCTGCTCGAGCGAGAGGTAGCGGGCGTTGTAGATCTCCTCGTGCGCGAGCAGGTGCATGCGCGCGGAAAGGCTCTCGTTGTCCATCACCACCGAGCCCTTGACCTGGCGCCGCGCCGCGTCCACCTCCGCCTCGTCCGGACCCTCGTCGCGCAGCCGCGCGAGCTCCTCGCGCGTGCGGCGCAGCGCTTCGCGGCCGCGCTCCGGAAGCACGCCCATGTGGATCGAGAACATCCCGGCGTCGCGGAAGAAGTCGGGCACCGAGTAGACCGAGTACGCGAGCCCCGCCTCCTCGCGCACGCTCTGGAACAGGCGCGAGCTCATGCCGCCGCCGAGCAGCGTGTTGAGCACGAGCAGCGGATGATGGTCGGGATCGCCGTACGGCACGCCGCGCGTGCCGAGCGAGATGTAGAGCTGCTGCAGGTCGTGCCCGGCGTGGCGCACGCTGGGGCGGAACGCGGGCGGCGCCGTGGAGAGCGCCATCGCATCGCCCGACGGCGGCGCGAAGTGCCGCTCGACCAGCGCCGCAAGCCGGTCGTGCTCGATCGGCCCGACGGCGCACACCAGCAGATGCCGGGGTTGGTAGCGGTGGCCGTAGTACTCGCGTAGCGCCTCGGGCGTCAGCGCGTCCACCGTCTCGGCGGTGCCGAGGATCGGGCGGCCGAGCCCGTGGGTACCCCACACCTGCTCGGCGAGCAGGTCGTTGATCTTCTCCTCGGGGCTGTCCTCGTACGCGAGGATCTCCTCGCGCACGACCGACTTCTCCTTGGCGACGTCGGGCTCGGCGAGACGCGAGCGGCAGACGATGTCGCCGAGCACGTCCACGACCTCGGGCAGGTTCTCGCCCAGCGCGCGGGCGTAGAAGCACACCTGCTCGCGCGCCGTGAACGCGTCGAGATGGCCGCCGAGCGACTCGAGGCTCTGCGCGATCGCGCGCGCATCGCGCCGCTCGGTGCCCTTGAACATCATGTGCTCGAGCAGGTGCGAGACGCCGAGCCGTTCGTCCGGCTCGTCGCGCGCGCCGCTCTTCACCCACACGCCGATCTCGAACGACAGGCGCCCGGGCATCGTCTCGGTCAGCAGCGTGATGCCCGAGGGCAGCGCGGTCCTCCGATACTCACGTTCCATGGAGCCCGAAAACACACGCGGAGTGGCAGGTGACCCTGCCACTCCGGTGCGCGTGCGATGCGTCGCCACGGTGGGCGGCGGCGTCAGCGGCGGCGGCCGCGGTCCCGATCCCGGTCCCGTCCGCCGCGATCGCGGTCGCGTTCACGACCGCCACCGCTCCCGGCGCCCGCGCCGGCAGGGACGCCGCCCTCGGGCTCAGGCAGCAGCGCCTTGCGCGAGAGCTTGATCTTGCCGTCCCGGTCTACGCCGATGACCTTCACCATCACCAGGTCGCCGAGGTTGAGCACGTCCTCGGTGCGCGCGACGCGGTAGTGGTCGATCTCGGAGATGTGGAGCAGACCGTCGCGCCCGGGCACGATCTCGACGAACGCGCCGAACGTGACGACGCTGCGGACCTTGCCCTGGTAGACCTTGCCGACCTCGGGGTCCTCGGTGATGTTGCGGATCAGCTCCTCGGCCTTCTTGCCGCCTTCGCGGTTGACCGCCGCGATCCGCACCTCGCCCGTGTCCTCGATGTCGATCTGGGCGCCGGTCTCCTCGGTGATGCGCTTGATGATCTTGCCGCCCGGCCCGATGACCTCGCGGATCTTGTCGGGATGGATGTGCAGGATCAGGATGCGCGGCGCGAACGGCGACATCTCGGCGCGCGGCGCCGCCAGCGCCTTCTCCATGATGCCGAGGATGTGGAGCCGCCCCTTGCGCGCGCGGGCGAGCGCGTCGGTCAGCACCTCGAACGAGATGCCGCCGATCTTGGTGTCCATCTGGAAGGCGGTGATGCCGTCGCGCGTGCCGGTCACCTTGAAGTCCATGTCGCCGAGATGGTCTTCGACGCCGAGGATGTCGGTGAGCACCTCGACCGCGCTGCCCTCCTTGATCAGCCCCATCGCGATCCCGGCCACCGGCGCCTTGATCGGCACGCCGGCGTCCATGAGCGCCATCGAGCCGCCGCACACCGACGCCATCGACGACGAGCCGTTGGACTCGAGGATGTCGCTCACCAGCCGGATCGTGTACGGGAACGTCTGGTCCGACGGGATCACGGGCTCGATCGCGCGCTCGGCGAGCGCGCCGTGCCCGATCTCGCGCCGGCCCGGTCCGCGGATCGGCCGCGTCTCGCCGACGCTGAACGGCGGGAAGTTGTAGTGGAGCATGTACGACTTCCACGACTGCCCTTCGAGCTCCTCGACGCGCTGCTCGTCGCTCTTGGTGCCGAGGGTCGCGACCGCGAGCGCCTGCGTCTCGCCGCGGGTGAAGAGGCAGGAGCCGTGCGTGCGCGGCAGCGTGCCGACCTCGACCGTCACCGGCCGGATGTCGTCGGGACCGCGGCCGTCGGCGCGCACTTTTTCCTGCAGCACCATGCGGCGCAGCTCGTCGCGCTCGATGTCGTGCAGGAGCTTCGGGATGAAGTTCTCGAGCGCGGCGAAGCGCTCCTTGAGCGCCGCGACGGCGTCCTCGCTGGTGCGGTCCACTTCCTCCTGGCGCGCCTCCTTGGCGGGAATGCGGATCGCCTGCCGCAGCCGCTCGCGGTAGCCCTGATCGAGCGCCTGCTTGAGCTCGGCCGTGTCGGGCGGCGACACCAGCGCGCGCTTCGCCTTGCCGGATTTCGCGACCAGATCGCGCTGGATCGCGACCAGCTGGCGGATGTGGTCCATCGCGAACTGGAGTGCCGCGATCAGATCGCTCTCCGAGCACTCGCGCGTGCCGCCCTCGACCATGATGATGTTGTCCGCGGTGCCGGCGACCACCATGTCCATGTCGCCCGCGTCGAGCTGCTCGAACGTGGGGTTGATCACGAACGCGCCGTCGACGCGGCCGACGCGCACGCCGGCGATCGGCTCGGGGAACGGGATGTCCGAGAGGTTGAGCGCGGCCGAGGCGCCGATCAGCGCCAGCACGTCGGAGTCGTTCTCCTGATCCGCCGACACCACCGTCGCCATGATCTGCGTCTCGTACGGGAACTGCTTGCTGAAGAGCGGGCGCACCGGCCGGTCGATCAGGCGCGAGCTCAGCACTTCCTTCTCGGTCGGCCGACCCTCACGCTTGAAGAAGCCGCCCGGGATCTTGCCGGCGGCGTACGTGCGCTCGCGATAGTCCACGGTCAGCGGCACGAAGTCGCGGTTGGGGCTCGCGACCTTGGCGGCGCTGGCCGCCACCAGCACGACGGTGCCTCCGTACTGCACGACGGCGGAGCCGCCCGCCAGCTTGGCCATCTTGCCGGTGCTGATGGTGAGCGTCCTGCCCCCCAGCTCCAACGATACGGTCTGTTCCATTCGATTCGGTCCTGTCCTCTCGCCTTCCGGTCCGGCCCTCGCCGGACCCCATGGGACGCGGCCCGCCAGCGATGCGCCGGGCTGCGTCTGCGGGATCACGCCGTCCCGCGCGGTCGGACGCGACGCCTGCGTTCAGGCGTCCCAGCGTCCCTCGCGGCGCCGTTCGACGCCGATCGAGTCCTTCCGGTCCCGCGCCTAGCGGCGCAGGCCGAGGTCCTTCACCACCTTGCGATACCGATCCACCTTGGTGGCCTTGAGATAGTCGAGCAGGCGGCGTCGCTGGCCCACCATGCGCAGCAGCCCGCGCCGGGAGGCGTGGTCGCGCTTGTGGATCTTGAAGTGCTCGGTGAGGTAACCGATCTTCTCGGAGAGAAGGGCGATCTGAACCTCGGGTGAGCCCGAATCCGCCTCGTGGATCTTGAACTTACCGATGATCCCCTGCTTCTGCTCCTTGGAGAGCGTCACAGCGGGCCTCCTGCAGATGATCCGTGGGTGAAACCGGGCCCGGGCCGTCGGGTGCAAGCTCCCGGTCGGCCGAGCGTGGGTCGCCTGAATCCCCAGTATTGAAGGACGGGGGAATCTATCACCCGCGCCACCCCGCGCCAAGCGGGTTCGCGGGGCGCTGCGCGGACGCCCAGGACGCGGGCGGCGCCGGCCTCGACTTGGTCAGCCGGCGGCGGCCGTCGCCGGCGCCGGCCTCCACTTGATCAGCCGGCGAGCCGGCGGCGCGCCTCGGCCACGTCGTCCTTCATCGCCGCGATCAACGCCTCGGCGCCGTCGAACCGCAGCTCGGGCCGGAGCCACGCGGCGAACTCGACCGTCATCGGCCGGCCGACTAGATCGCCGCTCCAGTCGAGGAGGTGAGCCTCGATCGTGCGCGTGTGGCCGCCGAACGTCGGGCGCAGTCCGATGCTCATCGCCGCCGCGTGCGCCTCGCGGCCGCCGTCGAGATACGCGAGCGCCGCGTAGACGCCGTCGGCCGGGACGACGCGCTCCTCGTCGAGCATCAGGTTGGCGGTCGGGAATCCGAGCGTGCGTCCGCGGCCGTCGCCGGTGACGACGCGCCCCGCGATCCGGTAGCGCCGGCCGAGCAGGCGCGCCGCTTCGGCGACGCCGCCCGCGGCGAGACGCTCGCGGATGCGCGTGCTGCTCACCGGCGCGCCGTCGAGCTGGACGAGCGGCACGGCCTCGACCGCGAAGCCGCGCGCCTCGCCGATCGCGGCGAGCCGCTCGACGGTGCCCGTGCGACCGCGGCCGAGCGCGAACCCCTCGCCCACGACCAGCGCCGCGGGCGCGAACGGACGCACGAGGTGCTCGTCCACGAACGCCTCGGGCGAAAGGCTCGCGAGCTCGCGCGTGAACGGAAGCACGACGAACGCATCGATCCCGAGCGCCATGAGCAGCGCGCGCTTCTCGTCGAGCGGCGTCAGCGGCAGCGGGCTCGTGAATGCGCCGCGCGCAAGGACGACATCGGGATGGGGATCGAAGCTCACGACGACGCAGCGCGATCGCGCGGTCGCCCCGCCCGTCGTCGCCGCGCGCCCCGCGTCGCCCGCGCCGGCCGCCGCGCGGGCGAGCGCGCGGGCGAGGATCGCGCGGTGGCCGAGGTGGACGCCGTCGAAGATGCCGATCGCGACGATCGAGTGCGCGCCATCGTGCGAGACGGGGCCGCTCACGACCGTCCCTCGCGCACCGCCCACGGGAACACGACGTGCGGGCAGGCGATGACGCCCGTGCCGGCGGGATGGGCGCGCAGCTCGCCCAGGGCCAGAGCCCGGCCGGTCGGATCGCGCAGGACGACCGAGCGCGGGCCGGCGCCGACCGGCGCGTCCGCGGGATCCGCGAGCGACGGCCGGCCGCCGCGGCCGATCGCCTCGGCCGCCGCGGCGTCGAGCGCGATCGCCGGCAGGATCGCGAGCGCCCGATCCAGCGGCGTCCCGGCGCGGGCGAGCGATTCGGCCGGCGCGAGGCGCTCGAGCTCGGCGAGCGGCAGCGCCTGCTCGAGTCCGAACGGCTCGCTGCGCGTGCGGCGCAGCGACGCGAGCGCGGCGCCGGTGCCGAGCGCCGCGCCGAGATCGTGCGCGAGCGTCCGCACATAGGTGCCCGCCGAGCAGCGCACGCGGAACGTCGCCTCGGGGAGCGCGAAGCCGAGCCACTCCCAGCTCGCCACCGTGATCGGCCGCGGCGCGCGCTCGACCTCGATCCCGCGCCGCGCGAGATCGTGGAGCCTCCGGCCGCCGACGCGCACCGCCGACACCATCGGCGGCACCTGATCGATCGCTCCGACGAACGCGCGTGCCGCCTCGCGCACCCGCGCCTCGCTCACGTCCACCGGCCGCTCGGCGATCACCTCGCCGTCGAGATCCTGCGTGCGCGTCGTGACGCCGAGCCGGAGCGTCGCCTCGTACGTCTTCTCGCCGCCCTGCCACACCGGAATCGCGCGCGTCGCGGCGCCGAGCGCCACGATCAGCAGCCCGCTCGCGCCGGGGTCGAGCGTGCCCAGGTGCCCGGCGCCCGGGCTCGCCAACGCGCGGCGCACGCGCACGACCACGTCGTGCGACGTCATCCCCACGGGCTTGTCCACCGCGATCAGGCCGTGGAAGGCGGTGCCGGCGCCGGCCGCCGCGCGCGCGGCATCCGGGGACGGACGGGCCTCGCGGGAGCGGTCGGAGCGGGGCGCGGTGGAGCCGCGCGCGGTCACTGCGCCTCGTCGTCCGGGGCTGGCTCGCCGTCGTGGATGCGGCGCAGCAGCTCTTCGACGCGCGCGCCCTGCTCGATCGAGGTGTCGAGCGCGAAGCGCAGCTCGGGCATCTCGCGCAGCTCGATGCGCGTCGAGAGCTCGTGGCGCACGAACCCGGCCGAACGCGCGAGCGCCGCCATGACGAGCGCGCGCTCGGGCTCGCCGGCGAGCACACTCACGAAGACCCTGGCCAGCGAGAGATCTCGCGTCACCTCGACGTCGGTGACGCTGATCATGGTCGAGAGCCGCGGATCGCGCAGGCGGTTGGCGATGATGTCCGCGACTTCGCGTTTCATCGCCTCGGCGACGCGCTCGGGGCGGATCCTCATGCCTCCTGCTCCTCCCACTCCAGCAGCTCGGCCTCGTGCGTGGACAGGACCAGCGACCGCACCGCCTGGAGCTTCTCGTCGATCTGGCGCTTCTCGCCCGAGACGACGGCGACGCCGAGCGCGGCGCGCTGCCAGAGGTCCTGGTGGTCCACCTCGGCGACCGACGCCTGCACGCGCTGGCGGATGCGCTCCTTCAGGCTCTTCACCACGGATCGCTTGTCCTTGAGCGAGCGGGCGGCGGGCAGGTGGAGCTCGATGCGGACGATGCCGACGAACACGCGCGCCAGTCTAGCAGAGGCCGCGACGACCGGGGCCGGCGGCCGCTACAGCGTGCGGGCCAGCTCCTCGATCGTGTAGGCCTCGATCACGTCGCCGACCTTGAGGTCGTTCATACCCTCGAGCGAGATGCCGCACTCGAATCCCGTGGTGACTTCCTTCACGTCGTCCTTGAACCGGCGCAGCGAGCCGATGCGGCCGTTCCACACCGTCGTGCCGTCGCGCAGCAGACGCACCTTCGCGGTGCGCGGCACGGTGCCGCTCGTCACCATCGAGCCCGCGATCGTCCCCGACTTCGAGAGCTTGAACACCTGCCGCACCTCGGCGGCGCCGAGCACGACCTCGCGGATCTCGGGCTTGAGCATGCCTTCGAGCGCCGACTTGAGCTCCTCGACGACCTTGTAGATGACTTCGTAGAGCCGGATCTCGACGTGCTCGCGCGCGGCGAGCTCGCGGGCGCGCGCGTCGGGACGCACGTGGAAGCCGACGATGATCGCGCCCGATGCGGCGGCGAGCAACACGTCCGACTCCGTGATCTGGCCGACCGCCTGGCGGATGATGCGCACCTGCACCTCGCTGCTGCCGATCTTGCCGAGCGACTCCGACAGCGCTTCGACCGAGCCGTCCACGTCGCCCTTGAGCACGAGCTTGAGCTCGCTCACCTCGCCCTGCGCGATCTGCGCGTGGAGGTCGGTGAACGAGATCGTCTTCGCCGCGCGGAACTCCTGCTCGCGCAGCACCGCCTGACGCCTCGCCGCGACCTCGCGCGCCTCGCGCTCCTCGGCGAACGCCTGGAACAGATCGCCGGCGGCGGGCGTGCCGGCCAACCCGAGCACTTCCACCGGCGTCGAGGGCCCGGCCACCGGGACGGTGCGGCCGCGCTCGTCGAACATCGCGCGGGCGCGCCCGTACTGCTGGCCGGCGATGAACGCATCGCCCGCGCGCAGCGTGCCGCTCTGCACCAGCACGCTGGCGACGACGCCGCGCCCGCGCTCGACGCGGGTCTCGAGCACCACGCCGCGCGCGCGCCGCGTCGCATCGGCCTTGAGGTCGAGCAGATCGGCGACGAGCAGGATCATCTCGAGCAGCTTGTCGATGTTCGTGCCCTTCTTGGCCGAGATCTCGACCGAAACGTTCTTGCCGCCGAATTCCTCGACGATTACGCCGTGGTTCGAGAGGTCGGTCTTGATGCGCATCGGGTCTGCGGTCGGCAGATCGATCTTGTTGATCGCGACGACGATCGGCACCCCCGCGGCCTTCGCGTGGTCGATGGCCTCGATCGTCTGCGGCATGACGCCGCCGTCGGCGGCGACCACCAGCACCACGAGATCGGTCGCCTGGGCGCCGCGCGCGCGCATCGCGGTGAACGCCTCGTGGCCCGGCGTGTCGAGGAAGCAGATCTTGCGGCCGCCCGGCAGCTCGACGTCGTAGGCGCCGATGTGCTGGGTGATGCCGCCCGATTCGCCGGCGATGACGTTGGTCTTGCGGATGTAGTCGAGCAACGACGTCTTGCCGTGGTCGACGTGGCCCATCACGGTGACGACCGGGGCGCGCGTGGTGAGATGCTCCTCGCCCGCCTCCTCGGTCTCGATCTCGGCCTCGGAGCCCAGCTCCGAAACGAACTCGACGCCGTAGCCGAACTCGTCGGCGACCGCCTGGATCGAATCCTTGTCGAGGCGCTTGTTGATGGTCGCCATCATGCCGAGGCGCATCGCCACCGTGATGACCTCCTGCGGCTTGACCTCCATCATGTTCGCGAGCTCGGCGACCGTGACGAACTCGGTCGTCTTGAGGACCTTGCTCTCCTCGACCGCGACCTCGCCCTCCCCATCCTCGCGCCGGCGATGGCGGCGCCGCGAGCCCGTGTCGAGGCTCGCGAGCGTCTTGCGCACGCTCTCGAGCACGAGCTTGTCGTCCACCGACTTCTTCTTCTTGCGGTCGCGGCGCTTGAACCCGCGTCCGCCGCCCATGAACGGGCGCGGGCCGGACGCGGCGGGACGCGGCGCGCCCGGTGCGGGAGCGGCCCCGGGCTGCGCGGCGGCGCGCGGCGGCGCGGCGGCTGCTGCGGCGGCGGCTGCGCGGGCGCGCTCCTCGCGCGCGCGCTGCAGCTCCTGCT
>JACOSV010000045.1 GCA_016178725.1 Candidatus Eiseniibacteriota bacterium | reverse complement strand
AGCGCGCCGAGGTCCTGCGCCCGCTCCGGGTGCGGCATGATCGCGAGTGCGTTGCCGGCGGCGTTGCACACTGCGGCCGCTCCGGCTTCGGCGCCGTTCGGATTCTCGGGGAACGCGTCGGCGTCGCCGCCGTCGGCGCGTGCGAAGCGCAGCGGCACCTGACCCGCGGCCGCGAGCGCCGCGACGCGACCCGGCTCGCGGGCCGTGAACCGGCCTTCGCCGTGCGCGACCGGCAGCGGCAGCAGCGTCCCCGGCGCGAGCGCACGCGTGAACACGCACGACGACGCCTCGATCCGCGTGTAGACCCAGCGCGCGTAGTACCCGCCGCGCCCCGGCATGTGATTGCGCGCGAGCGCAAGCGTCACGCGGTCGCCGTCGGGCACGATTCCGGCCTCGACCAGGACCTGCGCGCCGTTGCAGATGCCGAGCACCGGCTTACCGCGCGCCGATTCCTCGGCGAGCGCGTCGGTGAGCGCGTCCTTGCCCGCGAGTGCGCCCGCGCGAACGCGATCCTGGTACGAGAACCCGCCCGGGAGCAGGAACGCGTCGTAACGCGCGAGCTCGTCGGCCGGCCGCGTCCAGCGGAAGATCTCGGCGGTGAGCCCGGCGCGCGCGAGCGCGCGAGCGCTCTCTGCCTCGCAGTTGACGCCCGGGAACTGGATTACCGCGACGCGCGCGCTCATCGCCCGCCTCGCTCGCGCCGCGCCGCCGCGCGTGCGCTCCGCCGCGCCGCCGCGCGGGACGCGCGCCGATCACGCATCGACGTCCTCCTCGTTCCAGATCCGCTCCAGGGTCGCGCCCGCCGCGGCGCGCAGCGCGTCCGCGTCCCACACGATCGTCGTGCCGCCCGGAAGCCGCACGCGCAGCGCCCCACCCGCGGTCACCATGCCGATCGGCCAGGCGAGGAGCGACCGCTCGCGGGCCGCCTGGAAGAGCCGCGCCGCGCGCTCCGGCGCGACCTCGAACACGATCCCCGGCCGTTCGCTGAAGAGCGCCACCTGCGCCGCCGCCTCGAGCACGCCGAGATCCACCTCCAGGCCGAGCGGGCGCTCGCGCGGACACGCCATCACCATCTCGGCCACCGTCATCGCGAGGCCTCCGTCCGAGACGTCGTGGGCGGCATGCGCCCAGCGTCCCTCGGCGGCCAGCACCGCGAGCTCATGGAGCGCCGCCTCGCGGGCGAGGTCGAGTGACGGCGGGGCGCCGCCCGCCTCGCCGAGCACGTCGCGCGCGTACGCGGAGCCGGTGAGCTCGTCGCGCGGCTCGCCCACCATGATCAGGAAGCTCCCCGCGCGCGACGGTGCGAGCCCGAGCGCGGTCGTCACGTCGTGCACCACGCCCGCGCACATGACGATCGGCGAGGGCGCGATCGCGCGCGCACCGGTCTTGTTGTGCAGGCTCACGTTGCCGCTCACGAACGGCAGCGCGTGGCCGCGCGCGGCGAGCCCGCCGAGCGCCTCGGCCGCGACCGCCAGGCCCTCGAGCGTTGCGGCGAGATCCCCCATGACGCGCGGCTCGGTCGGGTGACCGAAGTTGAGGCAGTCGGTGAGCGCCCACGGCCGACCGCCGGCGCACGCGACGTTGCGCGCGGCCTCGGCCACCGCGTGGCGCGCGCCCAGCTCCGGGTCGCTCTCGCACAAGAACGGATTGCCGCCGACCGCGAGCGCGACGCCCATCGCGCGCTCGGGATGGACGCGCAGCACGGTCGCGTCGCCCTCGCCGGGGCGCAGCCACGCGCGGCCTTGCACCTCCGTGTCGTAGTGGCGGAACAGGTATTCGCGCGAGCAGCCGTTGGGGCTCGCGAGCAGCGCGAGCACGGCGTCGCGCAGGTCGGGCGTGCGGCGCCGCGGCTTGGCCGGGGCGCCCGGCGGCCGGCGCCGCGCCGCGCGCTGGACGCGGCGTCCCGCCGTGATCGCCGCGACCGAGCACTCGACCACGGTCTCTCCCTGCCACGTCACGTGGTACTGGCCCTCGGGCGTCGCTCGACCGATTCGCCGCGCCCCCGCCCCCGGATAGACGGCGCCGAGCGCGAACTCCCGGTTGTAGACGTCGCACGCCTCGGCGACCACGGACTCGGGCAGCACCCAGCAGTAACGCTCCTGCGTCTCCGCGCACAGCAGCACCTCGGGCGGCAGCGGCCGGTCCACGCGATGCAACTCGTCGAGGGCGATCTCGGCGCCGCGTCCACCGGCGGCCGCCAGCTCGCTGGTCGCACACGCGACGCCGCCGGCGCCGAGATCCTTGAATCCCGCGGGAATCCCGCGCTCGCGCAGCCGGCGCATGAGCTCCTGATTCGCGACGTTCAGCACCCGCTTGAGGAACGGATCGGGCAGCTGCACCGCGCCGCGCTGATCGCCGCCCAGCTCCGCCGACGCGAACGCCGCGCCGCCGAATCCGCTCTCGTCGGTGGGCTTACCGACCAGCACGAACGCCCACGGACCCTCGCCCTCGGGCACGCGGCTGCGCAGAATGCCGTCGCGCGGTGCGAGACCGAGCGCCATCACGTTCACAAGGCAGTTGGCGTCGAAGCCCGCGTCGAAGTACGCGTCACCGCCGAGGTTCGGCACGCCGAGCGCGTTGCCGTACTCGGCGATGCCGCGCACCACGCCGCGCACGATGTCGCGCACCGCGACCCCGCCCGCGCGCGGATCGCCGAAGCGCAACGCATCGAGCACGCCGATCACCTCGGCGCCCATGCACTGCACGTCGCGCACGATTCCGCCGACGCCGGTCGCCGCGCCCTCGACCGGCAGGACCTGGCTCGGGTGGTTGTGGCTTTCGTGGGCGAGCACCAGCGCGAGATCATCGCACGGGGCCGGCAGGGCGACGACGCCCGCGTCCTCGCCGGGGCCGATCAGCACCTGCGGCGCCTCGGTCGGGAGGCGCTTGAGCAGATGGCGTGTCGACTTGTACGAACAGTGCTCGCTCCACAGGATGCCGAACAGCACCGCCTCGGCCCAGCGCGGCGGCCGCCCGAGCAGCTCGAGGAGCAGCGTCACCTCGTCCGGCTCCAGCGCGACGCCGCGCCGCGCGAGCGCCGCCGAGACCCTGGCAGGATCGCGCGCGGCGGCGGTCGTGTAGGCGGGCCGGCCTGCCGCGACCGCGCCGGTCTCGAGCATCACGCCTTCGCTCCGCGCGGGCCGGGAGGCGGCGTCGCGCGCGCGAACAGTGCGTCCACGTGACGCAGCGCCGACGCGATGTCGAAGCACGCGGCGAGCGTCTTCGCGTCGAGGACGCGCCCCACGTCGGGGTCCTTCTCGAGCGCCGCTCGGAACGGAGCGCCGCCATCCAGGGCACGCAGCGCATGCCCCTGGACGATGCGATACGCGCCGTCACGGGCCACTCCCGCGGCCGTGAGCGCCAGCAGGACGCGCTGCGAGAAGATCAGCCCGCCGCCCTGATCGAGGTTGCGGCGCATCGCGTCGGCGTGCACGACCAGCCCGGCGACGATCTCGGTCAGCTCGGCGGCCATGAAGTCCGCGACGAGGAACGCGTCGGGCAGGATCACGCGCTCGACCGACGAGTGGCTGATATCGCGCTCGTGCCACAGCGGCTGATTCTCGAGCGCGGCGAGGGCGTAGCCGCGCAGCAGCCGCGCGAGGCCGCTCACCCGCTCGCTGCGCACCGGGTTGCGCTTGTGCGGCATTGCCGACGATCCCTTCTGCCTGCCGCCGAACGGCTCCTCGGCCTCGCGCACTTCGCTGCGCTGCAGGTGGCGCACCTCGACCGCGATTCGCTCGAGCGTGCCGCCGAGCACCGCGAGCGCCGCGAGCAGCGCGGCGTGGCGGTCGCGCTGCACGACCTGCGAGGCCACCGGCTCGGGGACGAGCCCGAGCGCCGCGAGCGATTCGATCTCGATCGCGGGATCGAGATGGGCGAGCGTCCCGACCGCGCCCGACGTCTTCCCCACCGCGCAGTCGGCGAGCGCCGCGTCCAGCCGGCGCGAGTCGCTGCCCAGCTCCTCGCTCCACGTCAGGCACTTCAGGCCGAACGTGATGGGCTCGGCGTGAATCCCGTGGGTGCGGCCGACCATCGGCGTCGCGCGGTGACGCTCGGCCTGCGTCCACACCGCGCGGCGCAGGTCCGCGACCGTCGCGCCGAGCACCACCCCCGCCTCGCCTATCTGAAGCGCGAGCGCCGTGTCCACCACGTCCGACGACGTGAGCCCGGCGTGCACGTGGCGCGCGTCGTCGCCTGCGCTCTCCGCGAGCATGGAGAGGAACGCGATCACGTCGTGGCCGACCTCGGCCTCGATGGCCGCCATCCGCGCGGGATCGATCCGCGCCCCGGCGCGCAGCCGCCGCGTCACGCCTGCCGGCACGTCGCCGCGCCGTTCGCGCGCCGCGGTCACCGCCAGCTCGACGTCGAGCCAGCGCTCGAGCCGGTGCGCATCGCTCCACACGCGCAGCATCGCCGGCCGCGCGTAGCGCTCGATCACTGTGCGCCCCGCGGCGCTTCGATCAGGATGAACGCCACCTCGAGCGGCCGGCCGTCGCGCTCGATGCCGAGCGCCATGCGGTCACCGACGCCGGCGCCGTAGATCCCGCGCCGCGCGTCCTCGAGCGAATGGATCGCCTGCCCGTTCACCTTGCGGATCCTGTCGCCGACCTTGAGTCCCGCCTTCGCCGCGGGCCCGCCCGGCACGACCTCGGTCACGATGAGGCCGCCGAGGTCGGTGTATCCGAGCCGCTGGGCGAGATACGGCGTCACCGGCTGCACCGCCATGCCGGGCCACGCCGCGCGCACGCGGCCGTAGCGCTGCGTCTCGTCGAGGATCTTCTTCGCGAGGTTGATCGGGATCGCGAAGCCGAGGCCGATCGAGCCGCCGCTCTGCGTGAAGATGAACGTGTTGATGCCGATCACCTCGCCGTCGCCATTCACCAGCGGCCCGCCGCTGTTGCCGGGATTGATGGCGGCGTCGGTCTGGATCATGTTCTTGTACACGCCGCCGCCGCTCGACGCCTCGGACTTCACGTCGCGATGCGTGGCGCTGATCACGCCCGCCGTCACCGACGGCTGGGGATCGTTGAGCAGGTAGCCGAACGGGTTGCCGATCGCGATCGCCCACTCGCCGACGACGAGGCGGTCGCTGTCGCCGAGCGGCGCGACCGGCAGGCTCTCGCCCGTGATCTTGATCACCGCGAGGTCGTACGGCGCGGAGGAGCCCAGCACCTTCGCCGGGATCTGCCGTCCGTCGGGCAGCGTCACCGCGATCTCGTCGGCGTCTCGCACGACGTGCTCGTTGGTGAGCACGAGGCCCGAGCGGTCCACGATCACGCCCGAGCCGAGACCCGGCCCCTTCTCCTGGTACTCGGTCGGCGGGAAGAAGCGCTGGAAGAACTCGTCGCGGAACATCCCCGGGAACGGATCGGCGCGCACGGTGCGGGTCGCGACCACGCTCACCGACACCACGGCCGGGCTCACGCGCTCGGCGGCGGTGACGATCGCGGTCCGGCGCGAGGCGCTGATCGCCGGGGCGCTCGCGGGCGCGCTCGCGGCGGACGTCGCGCCGCCGCAGACCGCCAGACCGATCATCGCCACGAAGGCCGCGGCGGCGCGGCGCAGGATGCGTTTCCTCATCGCGCCTCCTCGGGATAGAAGACCTCTTCCAGCGTCAGCCCCTGCGGCGGCGCCGTCGCGCCCGATCGCGCGCGGTCGCGCGAGGCGACCCGCTCGCGCATCGCCGCGGCGGGATCGCGCTCGTCCTGGACGGCGAGCGCGGTGCCGACGATGCCGCGCACCATGTGGTAGAGGAAGTGGTCGGCGACGATGTCGAGCTGGACGCCGCCCTCCCACGCGCGCCACGTCGCGCGACTCACGGCGCAGCGCGGCTCGGCCGGCGTGCTCCCGGTGGCGCGGAACACCGAGAAGTCGTGCTCGCCCTCGAGCACGCGCGTCGCGCGCTCGAGCGCGTCGGGCCGGACCGCGCGGCGCGGATGCCAGGCGTAGCGCTCGTGGAGGAGATCGTCCTCGTTCAGGAGTCGGTACGCATAGCGGCGCGCGATCGCCGAGCGCCGCGCGTTGAAGCCTTCACCCGCCTCCTCGGCCGCGCGCACGCGCACGTCGCCCGGAAGCGCCCGGTTGAGCGTCGGCGGCAGCGCGTACACCGGCAGCCGTGAGCCGGTGACGAAGCTGGCCACCTGGCCGCGGGCGTGGCATCCGGCGTCGGTGCGGCCGGCGCCGGTGATCCCGATCGATTCGCCGAGAATCGCGGCGAGGCTCTCTTCGAGCACGCCCTGCACAGTGCGCCGGTCGGGCTGGCGCTGCCAGCCATGGAACGCCGTGCCGTCGTAGGCGACCGTGAGCTTCACGGTGCGCACCTCACGACCGCCACAGCGCCGAGACCAGCGCCGTGCCCGCGCCGGCGACCGCCCAGGCACGCGGCGTGCGCGCCGCGTCCGCCGGCGGCGCGATCGGGCGCAGGCCGTGGTGACGTGCTTCGAGCGCCATCGCCACGCGCTCGGCACGCTCGAGCGCCCCGACCAGCGCGGGCACGATCGCCGCGCGCCGGCGCCGCAGGCGCTCGGCGAGGCCGCGCGGCGCTCGCCCCGCGCGCAGATCCTGCACCCGCGCGATGCGCCGTGCTTCGGATTCCAGCAGCGGCATGAAGCGCAGTGAGAGGCCGATCATCGCGCGTGTCTCGAGAATCGGGACGCGCAGGCGCTGGAGCGGCGCGAGGGCGCGCGCCGCGACGTCCGCCGCGACTTCGCCCGGCCACGCCGAGCGCAGGCCCTGGAGTGCCGCCAGCGCGCCGGCCATCCGCAGCGTGAGCAGCAGACCGTGCGCGAGCCCCTCGCGTGTCGGGCTGCGGCCAAGGAGGCGCGGCCACGGTGCGGGCAGCGGCCGTCCCGGCGTGAGATAGATGTTGAGCGCCCAGGCGAGCGCGATCCCCACCGCGAGCATCGCGAACCATCGCGGTCCGGGCGCGCGCGCGCCGGCGACCGCCGCGGCGACGAGCGCGATCGCGAGGCACGCCGCCGCGGTCTCGATCCGGCCGGCGATCATGGCGCCGAGCAGCGCGCCGACCAGCAGCGGGCCGAGGTGCGAGGGCCGGACTCGCACCTCGCGGCTCATCGCGAGCCCGCCGCTGCGCCGGCCGGCGGCGGGCCCGCCCGCCGCAATCCTCCCGGGACGGCGAGCAGCGCCTCGACGATCTGCACGGCGTTCGTCGCGGCGCCCTTGCGCAGATTGTCCGAAGCGACGAAGCACTCGAGCCCACGCGGATGCGACACGTCGCGGCGCGCCCGTCCCACGAGCACGTCGTCGCGCCCGGCCGCGGCGAGCGTCGTCGGGTAGCGTCCGCTCTCAGGATCGTCCACGACGGTGATCCCCGGCGTCGCGGCCCACAGCGCGCGCGCCTCGTCGGGATCCATCGCGCGGTCGAGGATCACGTTGATCGCGGCGGTATGGCCGACCCGCACCGGCACGCGCACGGCCGTGGCGGTGATCGCGAGCGTCGGCAGGCCGAGGATCTTGCGCGTCTCCCACACCACCTTCATCTCCTCGCGGCTGTAGCCGTTCGCCTCGAAGCGGTCGATGTGCGGGATGACGTTGAACGCGAACGGCGGCCCGCCGTCGCGCCGCGCGGGCGGCGGCCCGTCGAGGCCGCCGCGGATGCCGCGCTCGAGCTCCTCGAGCGCTTCGCGCCCCGCCCCCGAGACCGACTGGTAGGTCGAGACCACGACGCGCTCGAGCCCGGCGGCGCGCGCGAGCGGCGCGAGCACGGCCGCGATCGCGATCGTCGAGCAGTTGGGATTCGCGACCAGCGGCGGGTGATCCGCGAGCAGCAGGCCGTTGACCTCCGGAACGACCAGAGGCACGGCGTCGTCGTAGCGAAAGGCGCTGCTGGCGTCGACCACCGTGACGCCGGCGGCGCGCGCGACCGGCGCCCAGCGCTGGGCGACCGGATTCTTGCAGGCGAAAAGCGCGAGGTCGGCACCCGCGAAGGCCTCGGCGGCGACCGGCCGCACGGGGATCGCGCGGCCGCGGAACTCGATCGTGCGCAGGGCGGCACTCTCGCCCGCGAGCAGGCGCAGGTCGCCGACCGGGACCTGGCGCTCCTCGAGGACGCGGAGCATGGTGCGGCCCACCAGGCCCGTGGCGCCGAGAACGATGAGGCTCGTGCTCATGGGAGGCGGGACACCGCTCCGAGTCTCCACGCGATGATGGGGGAAGGACCTCGGCCGCATCCTACGGGCGGCCCGCGAGCACTGTCAACGCGCCGCGGTCGCCGCCGCCGCGTCGCGCGTGCCGCGACGGCCGCCAATGAAGCTCCATAGCGCGAGCGCCGCGACCGCGATCATGCAGCCCATGCCCGGCCAGTCGCCGAAGCGGGTGTAGAACGTCGGAATCCCGGGCGAGCCGAGCGCCGCGATCAGTACGCCCGGCCGCCACACGGCGATGCGCTGCGTCACGCGACCGTTCGCGTCGGCGATCAGCGTGAGTCCGGTATTGGCGCAGCGTGCGAGCGGCACGTGGTTCTCGACGGCGCGGAACGGCGCCATCGCCGCGTGCTGGTAGAGCGCGGCGCCGTCGCCGAACCATTCGTCGTTGGTGATGTTGACCAGCCAGCGCGCGCCACGCCGCACGTCCTCGCGCGCGAGGTCGGGAAAGATGGACTCGAAGCAGATGAGGCACGTGAACGGCCCGGCGGCACTCGGGAACAGCACCGGCCCCGCGCCCGCCGTCCACTCCGCCTGACCGAGCTCGATCTTCGCGAGGCCCGGGAACAGCGACTCGAACGGCATGCGCTCCCCGAACGGGACGAGATGGCGCTTGGCGTAGACCTCGCCCATTGCGCCGTCGGGCGCGAACAGTCCCGCGGCGTTGAGCGGATGCGCGTGCCCGGCGGCGTCGTACGCGTAGTCGGCGAAGCCGCTGAACACCGGGATCCTCGTGCGCGAGGCGAGCGCGGCGACGGTCAGCGCCTGATCGAGCTGCTTGCGCAGATAGCTGCCGGTGGCGGTCTCGGGCCAGATCGTGATCGCCGGCCGCGGCACGTGCCCGGCCGCCTGCTCCGAGAGCAGGACGAACGTGTCGAGGATCTCCTTCTGATGGTGCCCCGACCACTTGATCTCGCCGGCGACGTTGCCCTGGATGAGCGCAACGACCGGGCCAGGCCGCTTCGGCGCCGCGTCGAGCACGCGCGTCCCCCACGCCCAGGGGAGCGCGAGCAGCAGCGCCGCGCCGAGCGCCGCGCGCAGCCGCGCCCCGCCCGTGAGCGCACGCCACGCGAGCACGTTGAGCGCGGCGATCCACAGGGTCACGAGGCTCACACTGCCGAGGCTCGCGAGCTGGAGGATCGGCGCGTACGCGTGCTGCGTGTAGCCGGGCTGGAACCACGGGAAGCCCATCTCGCCCGAGGCGCGCAGCTCCTCGACGGCGATCAGCGCGAGGGGGAACGTGAGCGCGAGCGGCACACGGGCGCGGCGCGCGAGCCAGCCCGCGAGCGTCGTGGTCAGCCCCGCGTAGAGCGCGAGGTACGCGGCCGCCGCGACCCACGCCGGATACTTGAGCCACGGCACGGTGATCGCGACGTCCGAGAGCAGCGCGATCCAGTGCGTGCCGATGAGATAGAAGACGAAACCGAACGTGTAGCCGAGGCCGAAGATCGCGCCGAGCGGCTCGCCGTCACGCAGCTTGCGATCGAGCGCCGCGAGCAGGGGGATGAACCCGAACCAGGCGAGGAAGCCGAGCGGCAGCGGAAAGAACGCGAGGCCGAGGAGCACGCCCGAAAGGGCAGCCAGCGGCGCGGCGCGGGGACGGCTAACCGAGCTTCACCTCGCCGCCCTGCTCGGCGGAGCGGTAGATCGCGTCCATCAGCTCCATCACCGGCACGATCTCTTCGGCGTCGCCCCAGGGGCGCGTGCCCTTGCGCAGCGACTCGACGAAGTGCGCGACCTGCGCCTCCTGCGCCGCCTTGTACTGGTTGCGCTGCGTGTCCAGCTCCGGCGTCACGTTGACCAGCGTCCCGTGCATGCCCTTGTGGACGCGGAAGGGATTGAGCAGCGCGGCCCCGCCCGACCCGAACAGGTTGAGGTAGGCGAAGTCCTTCTCCATGAGCAGGCCCCACGTGAGCTCGAGCGTCAGGGTCGCGCCGTTGTCGAGCCGCAGCAGCGCCGTCGCGCTGTCCTCGACGTCGCCCTTCCGCGGCCGGTGGACGCTCGCGCTCACCGATTCGACCTTCACGCCCTGCATCACCCATAGCGAGAGGTCGAGCATCTGGAAGCCGAGGTCGAGCACCACGCCGCCGCCCGCCTCGCGCTTCTGCCGGCGCCACTCCTCGGAGTCCCACTCCGTGCGCAGCCGCAGCCACCCGGCCTTGGCGTAGAAGATCTCGCCCAGCTCGCCCTTGGCGACGAACGTGCGCAGCAGCTGCGCGTCGGCGCGGAAGCGGTGCTGCACCGCGCAGGCGAGCGTACGGTCGGCCTTGCGCGCCGCCTTCACCATCTGCGCCGCCTCGACGGCGCTGCGGGCGAGCGGCCGCTCGCACAGCACGTGCTTGCCGGCCTCGAGCGCGGCGACCGCCATCGGCGCGTGCAGGAAGTTGGGGGTGCAGATGTCGACGGCGTCGATCGAATCGTCGCCGAGCAGCTCGTCGATGCGCGACACGGCGCGCGGCACCTGGAACTTCTGCGCGACGCGCGCCGCCTTCTCGGGATCGCGGTCGCAGAGGGCGACCAGCTCCACCCCTTCGGTCTTCTGCAGTGCCGGGATGTGACTGATCTGGGCGGCGGCGCCCACGCCGACGAGACCGATGCGCAGATTCTTTCGCGCCACGCGTCCTCCCTGATGGGGTCGGCGGCGCAGTCTAGGTTCGGGTCTCCGGAGCGTCAAGCGCGGCGACCGCGCCGTCGCCTCCGCTTCCGCCTCCCGCCAGCTCCAGCAGTCCGTAGCGGCGCAGCTTCTTCAGCAGACCCTGGCGTGAGAGGCCGAGCGCCTTCGCCGCGCGCGACTTGTTCCAGCGCGTGCGCTCGAGCATCTCGCGCAACCGCTTCTCCTCGAGCGCCCGCGTCTCCGCGTGGAGCCCGCGCGCGGCACTCGTCTCCGCCGCCGCCATCTCGGGCCAGTGCCACGGCTCGATCACACCGCGGGCGCCGGCGACCCGCACGGCGTACGCGCAGCCGTTCGCGAGCTCGCGCACGTTGCCCGGCCAGCGGTAGTGGAGCAGGCGCTGCGCGAGGGCCGGCGCGATCGCCGGCGGCTCGATGCCGCACGCGGCCGCGGCGCGGGCGACGAACGCGCGCGCGAGCACCAGGATGTCATGGCCGCGCTCGCGCAGCGGCGGCAACCGCACCCGCACCGCGTTGAGCCGGTAGTAGAGGTCGGCGCGGAATCCACTCGCCGCAACCGCGTCCTCGAGTCCCCGATGCGTCGCCGACACCACGCGCACGTCGAGCCGCCGCACGCGCGTGTCGCCGACGCGGCGCGCCTCGCCTTCCTGCAGCGCGCGCAAGAGCTTCATCTGCAGCAGCGCGCTCGCGTCGCCGATCTCGTCGAGGAACAGCGTGCCCTGGTCGGCGGCCTCGAACAGCCCGGCGCGATCCGCGACCGCGCCGGTAAAGGCGCCGCGCGCGTGGCCGAAGAGCTCGCTCTCGATCAGCGTGTCGGGCGTCGCGCCGCAGTTGTGGGCGACGAAGCTCCGCGCCCGGCGGGCGCTCCACGCGTGGACCGCGCGCGCCACCAGCTCCTTGCCCGTCCCGGTCTCGCCGAGCACGAGCACCGGGAGATCGCTCTGGGCGATGCGCGGCAGCGCCGCGCACACCTCACGCCATGCCGGCGAGTCCCCGATCAGCTCCGGCGCGATCTCGGCCGGCCGTACGTCGTCCCTGTGTCGGCGCTCCACCGCGTCGTCCTCCGGGGCTCATGCCCCCTCCGTCCACGTCACGCCGCGCGCGCCGCTCACGACCTCGCCGATCGCGAACACGCGCTCGCCGGCGCGCTCGAGGTCGCGCGTGAGCGCGTCCTTCCCTTCGCGAGCCGACACCAGCACCATGCCGATGCCGAGATTCAGCGCCTCGCGCGCGTCGTCCTCGGGCACGGCGCCCGCCTCGACGATCCAGCGCACGAGCGCGGGCCTCGCCCATGCGCGCGCGACGACACGCGCGTGGCAGCCTTCGGGGAGGATGCGCACGACGTTGCCGGCGATGCCGCCGCCGGTGACGTGCGCGAGCGCGTGCACGCGCCCCGCCGCGATCACGGGCGTGAGCGCCGGGCCGTACCAGCGATGCGGCGCGAGCAGGGCCTCGCCTACGGTCTCGCCCGCGCCGCCCGGGAGCGGGCTGTCGAGCGTCAGGCCCGACGTCTCCAGCACGCGGCGGGCCAGCGAGAACCCGTTGGTGTGGAGGCCCGCCGACGCGAGCCCGAGCAGCGCGTCGCCGGGGCGCACGGCGCTTCCGTCGAGCAATCGACGCGGATCGGCGACGCCGATCATGCAGCCGGCGACGTCGACGACGCCGGCGACGTAGGTGTCCGGCATCTCCGCCGTCTCGCCGCCGAGGAGCGCCGCCCCGACGTCGCCGCACGCTCGGGCGAGCCCGGCCACGACCGCTTCGATCACTCCGGGCTCGAGCCGCGCCTGCGCGACGTAGTCGAGAAACGCGAGCGGACGGGCGCCGTGGACGAGAAGATCGTTCGCGCAGTGGTAGACGAGGTCCGCCGCCGCGTCGCCGACGCGGCCCGCCGCCATCGCGACGTGGAGCTTGGTGCCGACGCCGTCCATCGTCGCGGCGAGCAGCGCGCCGTCGGCCGCGGGCCAGGTCGTCACGCCGGCGAAGCCACCCGGGATCGGCCGTACCCCGGGCCCCCAGGTGGCGCGGATCGCCGCGCCGATCCCCCGCTTCAGCCGGTCGGCGCGCGCCACGTCGACGCCGGCGTCGCGGTAGCGCATCAGGCGCGCTGCGCCTTGCGCGGGTGGAGCCGCAGCAGCCGCAACTCCTCGCTGCTCGGGCTCGGGACGAGCGGGAACTGTCCCGCGGCCTGGAGCCGCAGCACGCACTCGACCACATCGCGGTCGAACTGCGTGCCCGCCCCCTGCTTCAGCTCGCGCAGCGCCGAGTCCACCGAGAGCGCGCGGCGGTACGGACGGTCCGACGTCATCGCGTCGAACGCGTCGGCGACGTTCAGGATGCGGGCGCCGAGCGGCACGTCGCGGCTCATGAGACCGAACGGATAACCGCGCCCGTCCGGGCGCTCATGGTGGCTGCGCACGATCTCGGCCGGGCGCCGCAGCGCCCGCACGCGCGACACGATCTCGGCGCCCGCCGCCGGGTGGCCGCGCAGCGTGCGCTGCTCCTCGTGCGACAACGACCCCGGCTTCTGAAGAATGTGCTGGTGATGCGGGCCGATCTTGCCGAGATCGTGCACCAGCGCCGCGTACTCGACCTCGTCCACCTCGCGTTCGCTCATGCGCAGCCCGCGCGCGATGCGCACGGCGTAGACCGAGACGCGCACCGAGTGCTGGCGCGTGTAGGGATCGACCTCCTCGAGCACCTCGGCCAGCGCGCGGACGAAGTCCTTGAGGTCGGTGCGGATCTCGACGTAGAGCTGGAACGAGTGGCGGGCGACGAGGAACGGGATCGCGAACAGCACGAGGGCGACCGGCCCGGCGCCCAGATAGACGACGGCGATCAGCGTGCCGAGCGCGATGAACGAAAGGTGGTGCAGCAGCCCGTTCAGGAACGTGCGCTGCCACGAGCGCCAGATGCTCGGGCCGGTCGTGAGGCCGATGACCGTCGAGACGAACACCGAGTTGCAGAGGAAGTAGACGGCGCCGCAGGCCAGCAGCGCCGGCAGGTCGCGGCGCAGATCGAGCGATCCCGGCCGGCCCCCGGCGGCGATGAACGCGAACCCGGCCGCGAAAGCCGTGAGGCCGAAGATGGCCATGTTGTGGACGACCTTGACCAGCGGCTTCCGCAGCACGACGAGCTGCGTGAGCAGCGTCGCGACGACGTTGAGCCACGCGGTGACGACCGGGCCGAGGATGATGAGGCACGCGAGGTCGAGCACGGCGCCGACCGAGACATAGCCGCCGCCCGGCAGCGGCACGGCGGTGGCCTCGCTGAACCCCATGAGCAGGAGGACGACGATCGCGGTCGCCGGCGGCACGCGACCGGCGGACGGCGTGAAGGCGACGAAGGCGACCACCGCGGCCGCGACGACCGCGGCGTAGTAGACGCGGAAGAGGCGCGGGTGGCGGGGGGCGAGCGATGCGCTCACGAGCTCCTGTCGCCTGGAAGGATCGGAAGGGACGATTCGGAAAGAGAAACGAGACCGACACCCATCTTGGAGCCTGATCCCTAACGCATCATTCCGAGGGTGGCCTGATTACCAGCCGGCCTTTCCCAGGAAGTTGATGATCTCGATGATGAGATCGTCCACAGAGCCCACCTCCTTCTTCACGGATTCTGCTGGGAAACGTATGACTCCTGCAGGTGGGTCCGCTTCGCATCAATGGATGGGATGGCTCGCTCCGCTTCCTCCTAGTTGGATGTCGGTCTCAACACGTATTCGGTCGGCTCGCGCGTCGGCAGACCGCCGATCACGCGGTTGAGTGCCGCGAGCGTCGCCAGCACCACGGCCTGCTGCGCGTCCTGCTCCACGGCGCAGCTGCCGAAGAGCGGACGCTCTTCGCGGCCGGCGAGCAGCGCGAGCGCGACCAGCGCCACCCGGCGCCTGCCCATGCGCACGAACTCGACCGCCTGCACGTTGAACGCGGTCTCACCGGCGAGGAACTCCTGGACCGCGGCGAGCGTCGCCTGCGCGATCAGCGGGTGGGCGCCGTCGCGCGAGCTCCATCCGGAGGCGCTGCCCATGCGCGCGAGCCCCTTCCAGCGGAGCTCGACCTGCGCCTGCGTGCGCGGCCCGGAGACGAACAGATTGACGCTGGCGAAGCGGATGCGCTCGGCGGACTCGGTTTCGAAGTCGGAGTCGCCGCGCGCCTCGCGCGGTTGGTCCATCACGCGCGCGTCACTCGCAGCGGCCGCACCGCCCGGGGTGGGCGCGCGGTCCGATCCGCCCTCACCGCTCTTCGTGTAGGCGACCGAGACGACGCGGTAATCGAATGAGCGGTTGAACAGCGTCATGAGCACGGTCTGGACATCGCGGACGATCTGCTTCGCCGGGCGCTTCGAATGGGTCAGGACGTGGATCTCGCGGATCTCGTCCCCTTCGAGCTGGATCGTGGCTCCGTCGACGTCGCGGAGGGCGCGGATCGCGGCCTCCGCCCGGGTCGTCCATGACATGCGCGAGGTATCGAGGGTCAGGGCCGCACCTCCTTGACTGGGGGCGATACGTCGGCAGACTAGCACACCCCTCGCGGACCCGGCTATCCCCCGCTCCGATCGTCGAATAGCGGCTCGAGACCGAACGAAACCATTCCGTGCAGCGCCCGCACGCGCCGCGCGATCTCCTCCGGTGTCGTCGTGATCAGCCGCTCGGGACTGAACGCCTCGATCGCCAGCGACGCCATCGCCGCGCCGCAGGCGAGCCCCTGGCGCACCGCCTCGCGGTCCATGCGGCCGCAGCGCGCGAGCCAGCCGAGGAACCCACCCGCGAACGAATCGCCGGCGCCGGTCGGATCGCGCAGCCGCTCGAGCGGGAACGCCGGCGTGATCGCGAGCTCCTCGCGCGAGCGGAAGAGCGCGCCGTGCTCGCCCTTCTTGATGATCACCGCGCGGCCGCCGACCTCGATGAGCCGGTCCGCCGCCGCGGCGAGCTGCGTCTCGCCCGAGAGCGCGCGGGCCTCCTCTTCGTTGAGCAGCGCGACGTCGACGCGTCGCAGCACGTCCACGACGCGTTCCGGCTTGCGCGCGATCCAGTAGTTCATCGTGTCGCTCAAGACCAGCTTTGGCGCGCGCATCTGCCCCAGCACCTCGAGTTGGAGATCGGGATCGATGTTGGCGAGGAACACGAACGGGCAGCCGGTATGCCGCGCGTCGAGGCGCGGGTGGAACGTCGAGAACACGTTGAGCTGCGTCTCGAGCGTGTGGGCGTGGCCGAGCTCGGCCATGTACTCGCCGCGCCAGCGGAACGTGCGGCCGGCCGCGGTCTCGAGGCCGGTGAGGTCCACGCCGCGTGCGGTGAAGCGCCGGCGGTGCGTGTCCGGGAAGTCCTCGCCCACCACCGCCACGACCTTGACGGGCGCGAAGTGGCTCGCCGAGAAGGCGAAGTACGACGCCGAGCCGCCGAGCGCCTCCTCGGCCTCGCCGTAGGGCGTGCGCACCGAATCCAGCGCCACCGAGCCGACGACCAGGATGTCCGCGGGCGCTGGGCGGTGCGGCGCGGCCGCGCGCCCCGGGCGCGGCTTCGCTCCCGACGCGGGCCGGCCCCGCGCCGGCCGGTGCGCCGTCACGTCGCGGCCTCCGCGGCCCGCTCCATCCGCTCCGGCGCCGAGACGCCCATCAGCGCGAGGCCGTTCGCGATCACCTGCCGCGCCGCCGCGGCGATCGCGAGGCGCGCGCGCGAGCGGGCGGCGTCGTCGGTCACGACGCGGCACGCGTGATAGAAGCGGTGGAAGGCCGCCGCGGTCTCGACGAGATACGTCGGCACGCGATGCGGCTCGCGCATGACCGCGGCGCCGCGCACGAGCTCGGGAAAGGTGGCGAGCTTGCGGATCAGCGCCCGCGCCTCCGGGATCTCGAGCTCGGCCGAGGGCGTCGCCTCGCCGGAGGCGGCGAGGCCGCGCTCGGCCGCGTAGCGCAACACCGAGGCGATGCGCGCGTGCGCGTACTGCACGTAGAACGCCGGGTTCTCGTCGTTCTGGCGCTTGGCGAGGTCAAGATCGAAATCGAGGTGCGCGCTGGTCGAGCGCATGAGGAAGAAGAACTTCGCGCAGTCGGCGCCGACGTCGTCCATCAGATCGCGCAGCGTGATGAACTCGCCGGCCCGCTTGCTCATCTTCACCGGCTGGCCGCCCGACAGGAGATTCACCTGCTGGGCGATCAGGATCTCGAGGAAGTCGGGCTCCGCGCCGAGCGCCGCGAGTGCCGCCTGCATGCGCGTGATGTGGCCGTGATGGTCGGGCCCCCAGATGTCGATCCCGTGGCGGAACCCGCGCGCGCGCTTGTCGCGGTGGTAGGCGATGTCGGGCAGCAGGTAGGTCGGCACGCCGTTGGCGCGGACCAGCACGCGGTCCTTCTCGTCGCCGAAGCGCGAGGTGCGCAGCCACGTCGCCTCGCCCTGCGCCGCCTCGGGCTCGTCCTCGTCGCCGCCGACCTCGGGCCGCGCCGCGCGGTAGACGACATCGCGCGCCTCGAGCGCGCGCAGCGTCTCGTCCACGGCACCCGACGCGTGCAGCGACGACTCGCGGAACCAGCGCGCGAACGTGACGCCGTACGCCTCGAGGTCGCGGCGCTGCCACTCGATGACGCGCTCGAGCGCCGCGTCGCGGAACCACGCCGTGCCGTCCGGCCGCGCGAGCGCCGCGCGTGCTTCCGCCTCGGGCAGCGCCGCGGCGAGATCGCGGAGGTAGGCGCCCTGGTAACCGTCTTCCGGGAATGCGCGGGCGATCCCGGCGCGCTCGGCGAACCGCGCCGCGAGCGAGGCGCCGAGCAGATCCACCTGCCGGCCGGCGTCGTTGACGTAGAACTCGCCCTCGGCGCGGTGGCCGATCGCCTCGAGCAGACGCACCAGCGTCGAGCCGACCGCGGCCGCGCGCGCGTTGACGACGTTGAGCGGGCCAGTGGGATTGGCGCTCACGTACTCGACGAGACACGCGGTGCCGCGGCCGAACTCCGAGCGCCCGAACGTCGTGCCGTCGGACGCGATCCGGGCCGGCAGGGCGGCGAGGAACGCGTCGCCGTAGCGGAAGTTGAGGAACCCGGGGCCCGCGACCTCGACCGCCGCGAACGGCCCGCCCGCGAGCGGGAACGCCTTCGCCACCGCCTCGGCGATCGCACGCGGCGGCCGTTTCGCCTCGCGCGCCAGCGTCAGCGCGACGTTGGTGGTCCAGTCACCATGATCGGGCTCGCGCGGGATCTGGAGCTCGATCCGCTCCACCCGGTCCGCGACGTCGATGCCCGCGGCGCGCAGCGCCTCGGCGAGCCCCCTAGTCAGCGTCGGCCAGACCAAGATCCACCCGCGAGGCGTCGCCCCAGAGGCGTTCGAGCAGGTAGTACTCGCGCGTCTTCTCGTGGAACACGTGCACGACGAACTCCACGTAGTCGAGCAGCACCCAGCGCCGGCCCTCCATGCCCTCGACGTGCCACGGCCGCACCGACTGCCCGCCCAGCTCTTCCTCGATCGCCTCCGCGATCGCCTTGACCTGGACTTCGCTCGAGCCGGAGCAGATGAGGAAGTAATCGGCGACACCGGCGACGCTGCGCAGGTCGAGGGCGATGGGGTCGATCGCCTTCTTGCCCACCGCAGCGGCGGCGGCGGCGAGCAGCAGGCCGTGGGCTTCGGGGCGCGGCGTCGCGCGGTGGCGGCTGGTCAATGCGGGATCGGGATGGATGCGGTCGGCGCCGGTCGGCACGACCTAGTGATCGCGCCGGACCGCGTAGTCGATGGCGCGGTCGAGCGCCTGCCGCGCGGCGTTGTCGGGCTCGCCGCCGAGCAGGCGCCGCGCCGCGGCGGCGTGGACCCGCGCCCGCTCGCGCGCGTACTCGAACCCGCCGCAGCGCTCGATCAGGGCGACCAGCTGCCGCCATTGCGACGGCGTCCAGCGTTTGCGCAGCGCGAGCCGCTTGAGCCGCTCACGATCGGCCGGGCCCGCCAGCCGGAGGGCTGCGATCAACGGGAGCGTGACCTTGCCGTCGGCGAGGTCGGAGCCGACCGGCTTGCCCGTCACGTCGGGATCGGCGAGGTAGTCGAAGAGATCGTCCACGATCTGGAACGCCAGCCCGACCGTTTCGCCGAACTCGCGGTAGCGCGCGCGCCGGCGCCGGTCCTTGGCGCCCCCGTTCAGCCCGGCGCCGATCTCGGTCGCGGCGCCGATCAGCGAACCGGTCTTGGCGCGGATCAGCTCCTCGTACTGCGCCTCGGTGACATCGAGGTCGTAGGCGTACTGGAACTCCAACGCCTCCCCGCACGACATCTCGGTCACGACGCGCGCCAGGATCGACATCGGCGTGTCCAGCTTGTGCTGGACCAGCGTGGACATGGCCTGCGCATAGAGATAGTCGCCCATGATGATCGCCATCTCGTCGGTCCACAGGCCGTTGACGGTCGGCAGCCCGCGGCGGAGGTCGCTCTTGTCCACCGAGTCGTCGTGGATAAGCGCCGCGGCGTGCACCATCTCGACCACGGTCGCGCACAGAACCGCTTCGCGGCCGAGATTGCCGCGCAGCCGCGCGGTGAGCAGCAGCAGCGTCGGCCGGAATCGCTTGCCGCGGGTGGCGAGAACGTGTCCGCCGACCTGATTCAGGATCGGAATCGGGGTGTGAAAGAGTTCCCGGAGATGGGTTTGCACCCGCTCCAGCTCGCGCCGCACCGGTTTCTGGACCGCGGACATCGTCATCCGGGATTCATGCGGGGCCGGAAGGGAGAGCCCCTTCTCCTTTGCGCGGCGCAGAATAGGTTCCGGTGACGAAGGGTGTCAAGCGCCGGAGGCCGGCGCCGCGCGAGTGCGCAGGCGTTCGAGCAGGTGTTCGCGCCGATTGCGCACGGGATCGTCGAGCACCTCTTCGAGCAGCGCCTCGAGCGCCTCGCGCACGGCGGGCCCGGGCGGGATCGCGAGCTCGCGCATCACGTCGCGCCCGTCCACCGCGAGATCCGTCACCTCGAGCGCGTGCTCGGCGGCGAGCAGCGCGTCGATGCGCCGGCGCATCGCGTCGAGGTAGGCCGGGAATCCCTGCTTCAGCCCGTTGCCGAGCATGTCGGCGATGCGCAGATCGAAGAGATCGGCGACGTGCTCGGGACCGACGCGGCGCAGCCAGCGCCGCAGCGCGGCGTCGCTCCACTCCCGCCGGTAGTCGAACATGTGCTCGCGCACGAGGTGCACGACGTCGTCCCGCAGCGCGGCCGGCGCGCGCAGCCGATCGAGCAGACGGCCCGCCATCGCGGCGCCGACGAACTGATGGTTGTAGAACGTCCCTTCGCCGTGCTTCTCGACCCGCGTGTCGGGCTTGCCGACGTCGTGGAGCAGCGCCGCCCAGCGTACGGCGGGTTTCTCCGCCGGCGCCGCGTCGCAGGTGTAGAGGCTGTGGAAGTAGACGTCGTAGGCGTGGAAACGATTCTGCGGCACGCCACGGCAGCGCGCGAGCTCCGGCAGCCAGCGTTCGAGCAGCCGCGCTTCACGCAACACCTCGAAGCCGCGCGAGGGCTCGCGCGCGGTGAGCAGCGCCGCGATCTCGGCGAAGACGCGTTCCACCGCGACCGCCTCGGCGGCATAGCCGCTCCCCTCGACGGCGAGCGAGGCGAGCGCCGCGCGCAGCGCCGCGTCCGGCTCCATCGCCAGCGTCGCCGTGAAGCGCGCGACGCGCAGCGGGCGCAGCGCGTCCTCGCGGAACCGGTCGAGCGGCTCGCCGACCGCTCGCAGCGTCCTCTGCTCGAGATCGAGGGCGCCGTCGAACGGATCGAGCAGCGTGCCGAGATCGGGATCCCAGGCCATGGCGTTCACGGTGAGGTCGCGCCGCGCCAGGTCTTCGAGCGGGTCGGCCGTGAACTCGACGCGATCGGGCCGGCGCGCGTCCGAGTAGGCGCCCTCGCGGCGGAACGTCGTGCACTCGATCGCACCGACATCCGTGATGATCGTCACCGTGCCGTGCCGGAGCCCGGTGGGCGCGACGTGCGAGAAGCGCGTGGCGACCGCATCGGGATGGAGATCGGTCGCCACGTCCGCGAGTCCCTTGGGCGACCGGCCGAGGAGCGCGTCGCGCACGGAGCCGCCGACGATCAACGCCGCGTGCCCGCCTTCGCGCAGTCGGGCGAGCACCTCGGGCAGCGGCGCGGGCCACGCGTGTGCGCGCAGCCGATCGCTCGCGCGGCGCGCGGCCGCCTCGGCGGCGCCCAGCGTCCAGTTCTGCCACAGGTGTCGAAACGGAGGACTCATCGCATCGCCCCGGCGGTCGCGGCGCCCGCCCCGGCCGGCGCGGCGCGGGGCTACGCCTAGGGGCCGCCCTTGAGCCCGCCGCCGGTGTCGCTGGTGGTGCCGGCCGAGCCGTGATGACGGGCGATCGCGCCGAGGACCGCCGCACCGAGCGCGCCGCCGCCGACGAGGCTGGTGCGGTACCAGTCGACGTGTCGCCCCGAGAACTTCGTGATGCCGTCGAGCGGCAGCGCCACCGCGTCGAACTCCTCGAACGAGCCCTCGGTGTCGCGGCGGTGGTAGCCGGTCAGCGTGTCGCCGCTGACGCGCACGAGCTCGAACTCGTAGTGAAGACCCTCGCGCGTGTCGACCGCGACGTTCTTGCGCTCGCCGCGTGCGGCGTACTCCCCGCGCGGGATCTCGCGGAGCGACGTGCATCCGCCGGTCGTGAGCAGCACCATGGCCAGGCCTGCCCGAACGACCCGATGCGCTGTGATCATGGAACTCCCTTCCGCCCGGCGGCAGGGACGAGCATACCGCAGCGCGCCGCGGCGCGCGCGGGGCCGGCTCAGCCCTTGTAGAGGAGACGGCCGCAGGAGGCGCAGAGCGCGAGCGCGTCCGCCTCGGGCCGCGAGCCGGCCGACGTGGGGAGCGTGACGAAACAGCCCTGGCAGACCCGGTCACGCACCGCCGTCATGCCGCGGCCATAGCGCCGGCGCGCGCGATCATAGAGGACGATCCAGCGGTGCTCGATCTGGGCGGCCAGTCGCGCCCGCGCCGCCTCGAGCCGCGCGAGCCCGGCGAGGTCGAAGCCGAGCTTGCCGAGGCGCGCGCGTCCGTCGCGGTCCGACGCCTCGCCGATCAGCAGATCGAGATCGGTGAGGTGCACCAGCCGCGCCGCGCCGCTCACGCCGTCACCTCGCGCAGCACGGTCATCACCGTCTCGACGTTGGGCGCCTCGAGCAGCTTCTGCCGGTTGCGCTGCAGCCGCGCCACCGCGGCGCCGCGGGCGACGAACGCGTGGTGTGCGGCGTCGCTCGATTCCGCCGGGCTCAATGCGAGCAGCACGAGCGACACGGGCTCGCCGTCGAACGCCGACCAGTCGATGCCGCGGCGCGAGCGCGCGATCACGAGCTGCGGACGCTCGACCGTCAGCGAGCGGGCGGCGGGAAGCGCGACGCCCTTGCCGACCGCGGTGGTGCCGAGACGCTCGCGCAAGAGGAGGAGGTCGAGCAGCAGCGAAGCGCCGCGCACCACGCCCTGCCGCTGCGCGAGTTCCGCCAGCTCGGCGAGGGCCGCGTCACGTTTTCGCGCCTTGAGGTCCGGGATGTAGAGCGAGGGGTCGAGAACCGAGAGCGTCGTCCCGAGGGTCATCGTGTTGAGGCACCTCCGCAACCGCACGAAGCCTAGCAGAGGGTGCCCGACCCGCCAACGCCCAAGCTGCGCTCCCATGACCACGCCGTCCCGCGAATCCGGTTCAGCACCAGGACGGCCATGACAAGTCCAATGGCGACACCGCATACGACGTCGCTCAGAAAGTGGCGGTTGAGGTACATCCGGGAGTAGGCGACGGCCGACGCCAGGGCGACATAGACCGGGATCCCCCTGGGCCAGCGCCGTGCGAGCAGCAGGGCGATGGCCGCGGCGTTGGCCGCATGGCTGGATGGAAACGACGAGTTGGCGCGATCGCGGGTTCCATCCGGTCGCACGCGGCCGCACGCGAATTTGGTGAGCTCGACCACGGCGTTGACCGGAGCGAGCACCGCGATCATCGCCCGCGCGGTCGGGACGCCGGCCGGCCCGGCGAAGATCGCGATCGCGAGCACGCCGCCGAGCACGAGGGCCGGTGTGCCGAGACCGCTCGCGCCGCGCATCCAGCCTTCGGCCGCGGGCATGCGCGAGGCCTGGACCGCGTGCGCGACGTCGCGATCGAACGCGTCGATCGACCCGAGGAGCGAGAGCACCATCGCGACGCCGACCAGCAGCCGCTCCGGCGCCCGTCCGTGCGTCGCGATCACGGTGCGGCGTTCACCGAGTCGAGGCTCGCGGCCGGCACCCAGCCCGTGACGCCGCCGCCTGCGGCCACGTGCGCGCGCGGGCCGGCGTGTTCGATCACGCGCACCACCTGACCCGGCTGGAGATCGAGACCCGCGCCCTCGATCGCCACGCTCTCGCGCACGACTGCGCGCGGGATGCGGGCTGCGATTGCCGACTGGATCGGATCGGCCCCGCCGGCGAGCGCCGCGCCGAGCGCGAGCAGGACCGTCCAGCGCCGTCGCGGCCACACGCTCCCCGCCGCCGCGCCCAGCAGCGCGGCGGCGATCGCCCACTCGAGCGGCCGGATCGGCCAGCGCCGCGCGCACGACCCAGGCCGCGGCGGGCCCGATCGCGCCGCTCTGCACCTCGGCCCACGCGAGCCGCGCCGCGATGCCCGGCGCGCGCGCGCCGTCGCTCCAGAGCGACGCCCACCCCCGGCGCGCGGCGCCCAGATCGCCGCCTGCCGCGGCCCCGTCGGCCGCACGCATCCGCGCGGCGAGCGGCGCGTCGCCGGCGCGCGGAGCGAACGCCGTCATCACCGCGGCCGCCGCGAGCACGAGCACGACCGCCGTCGCGCGTCGCGCCGCCGATCGCCGCCGCGGGGGAAGCGCCGCCGAGATCGCTTCCACGAGCTCGCGGCGCACGCGCTCGACGTCGATTCCGGTGCCGCCGAAGCGCGCCGCGGCGATGTCGCGGCGCACCGACTCGGCGTCGTGTCCGCCGGTCGCGAGCCACGCGCTCGCGTCCTCGGCGGCGCGCCAGAAGTCCGGACCGTTCGTCCGGCCCACGGCGCGCAGCCACTCGAGCGGCCGGGCGCGCGCCGCGACCGCCGCGCGCGGATCCGCGCCGCCGCGCGCGACCACCAACGCGGCGCCGATCAGCAGACCACCGAGGGCCCAAGCCCACGGCGCCGGCGCGCGCGCTCCCGGATCCGTCCCCGCGGCGAACGCCGCAGGAAGTCCGGGACCGCCCGCGGCGCCCGCGAACAGCGCCGGGCCGACGTCGATCGCGACCGCGGGGAGATCCGCGACGCGGTAGGCGCCCGCCCCGGGATCGAACCACGCGAAGCGCGGCGCGGGGACCGCGAGCCGTCCCACGCCACGCGCGAGCGCCGACCACTGGAATCGCTTGCGGCCGACGCCGTCGCCGCCCGGGCTCGCGAGGCTGTCGTCCATCGTGCCGGCGAAGACCTCGGCGTCCGGCGCCGCAAGCTCCGGCGGACGCAGGAGCGGCAGGTTGCCGTGTCCGCGCACATCGAGGCGAACGGTCACCGGAACGTCGAGCGACGTGCGCGCGCGATCAGCGGTCCAGCCCGGCGTGAAGTCGCCGACCGCGCCGTTGAATCCCCGCGGCGCGCCGGGCGGCAGCGCCCGCACGTCCACCGCGACCGGAGCGCTGCGCACCGCCACCTCGTGCCGCGGCGCGCGCGCCGATGTCCAGGGCGTCGGATCGCGCGGTCCGACCGCCAGCACGAGCGTCGCGGACGCCTCGCCGATCGTCGCCGGACCCGGAGCCAGCGGGTAGAGACGTGCGCGCGTTTCGGTGACGAGCACGCGGCGCCCGTGCTCGTCGGCGTAGTACGACTCGGGCGCGCCGGTAGGATCGGACCAGAATCCCGGTGTCGCGGGCGGCGTGTACTGCGGGTCCTCGGCGAGCGGCGCGCGCTGGACCAGCCGCACGCGCATCACGCACGGCTGCCCCACCCACGGACGCGCCGGGGCGACGTCGACGAACAGCGCCGCCGCCGTGCCCGCGCTCGCGGGCTCCGCGCCCAGGTGCGAGGGAGCCGCCGACGCGTCGAGATGCACCAGGAGGCTGCGGAACGTCTCCTTCCCGACGTGCACGGCGATCGGACCGATGCCGTAGCGCCCGGCGGCATTCGCGGCGATCTGATAGCGGAAGATCGCCTCGACCGCGCTCTTCCCGTCGACGAACGTGAAGTTGTTCGCGCGCCCGGTGCTGAGCACGTCGAGCCCCGAGGGAAGGTCGAGCGTCGGCGCGTCCACGCCGATCGGCGCGCCGCGCACGATGACCTGCAGCGTCGCCGCTTCGCCGACGGTGACGCTGCGGCGGTCGAGCGTCGCGTCCACCGTGACCGGCGCCGCGAGCGACGCGCCGAATGCGCACGCGAGCAGCCCGAGCGCGCCGCACGCCGCGAGGCCGCGCCTCACCAGTCCCTCCCGCGGCGCTCGCGCACGACGCGCACCTTGTGGAGGCGCTGCTGCTCGATGCGCTCGAGCTCGGACAGGCTGCCGAGCAGCTGCTCGGCGGTGCGGCGGTCCATCGTGCCCGGACTCGGCGCCGGTTGCGCCTCGGGCGTGTTCGCCTGCGGCGCGGGCGGCACCTGCGGCGGCGGATTCGGCGAGGTCGCGCCGGGGTTCGGATTCGCCCCGGCGGCGTGCGGCGACGGCCGGCTCGGCGACGGCGAAGGCGGTGGGGTTCCGCCGCCGCGCTGCTGCCGCTGTCGGCGCAGCGCCAGCTCGTAGTTGTAGCGGGCGTCACGATCGTCGGCGTCGGACTCGAGCGCCTTGCGCAGCGTCTTGACCGCATCGTCCCAGTCCGCGCGCCTGGCCTCGAGCGTCCCGAGGTTGTAGGCCGCCGTGTGGCCCGCGGCGCCCTTCTCGGACCCGAGCGAGGCGAGCAGGCTCTCGGCGTCCGCGCCGCGACCGGCGAGCGCGCGCGCCGTCGCATGATTGACGCGCACCGCGGCGGGCGATCCGCGCGCCGCGCGCCGCGCGTAGAGGGATTCCGCTGCAGCGTAGCGTCCACCACGGAACGCGCGATCGCCGCGCGCCCAGTCGCTCTCGGCGATCGCCGCCCTGTCGCACACGCCGAGCGCGAGCACGACCGCCGCGGCCGATGCCGCGCGCGCCGTCCTCCGCCCGCGCGCCACGCGCCCATCGGCCGGCGCCGCGCCCGCGGCGCCCGGCGACCCGGCCTCGTCCGCGCCCGACTCCCGCGCGGCGTCGCGCACGCCCGCGATCCCGGCGCGCCGGTGAGCGCGCGCGAGCTCAATCGCGAGCAGCAGCGCCGCGAGCGCCGCGAACCACGGAAAGCGCGGCACCGGCTGCTCGGTCAGCCGCGAGCCGCGCGCGCTGCGCGCGACGCCGCCGAGCGCACCGAGCAGGCGCGGCAGCTCACCGCCCGGGCGCGAGGCCGCGAAATACGCGCCGCGGGTGCGCCGCGCCAGGGTCCGCAGCAGACCCTCGTCGAGCCGGCTGTGCACCGCGCTGCCCGATTCGTCGCGCTTCACGTCCACCGCGCGGCCCTGGTCGTCGAGCACCGGGATCACGTCGCCGGCGGGCGTGCCCACGCCGACCGCGAGCACGTGGAATCCTCCGCGCGCGAGCGCGTCCACACCGCCGCCCGCCCCGTGCTCGAGATCCTCGCCGTCGGTCCACAGCACGATCACCTGCTCGGTGCGGCGGCCGCCCGGGAGCACGTTCATCGCCGTGCGCAGCCCGCGGCCGAGATCGGTCCCGGGCTCGCTCACCGACGCGGTGGTGATGGACTCGAGCACCAGCCGCGCCGCGCCGCGGTCGAGTGTCAGCGGACAGAGCCGCACCGCGTCGCCCGCGAACGCCACGATGCCGACGCGGCTCCCTGCGAGCCGGTCGAGCACCGCGAGCGCCTCGCGCCGCGCTTCCTCGAGCCGGCTCGGCGGCACGTCGCGCGCGTCCATGCTCGCCGAGACGTCCATCAGGAACACGACGTCCGACCCGCTCGCCGTGCGCATCACGACCTCGCGGCCCCACTCGGGTCCCGACGCGCCGACGATCAGCGCCGCGAGCGCGCCCGTCCGCAGCAGCAGCCCGAGCCGGTGCTGGCCCGGCCTCCGCTCGCTCAAGAGCGCATGCTCGGCGCGCTCGCCCACCAGCCGGCGCAGCGCCGCGTCGGCCCGCCGCCGCGCGCGCCACTCCAGCAGAAGCAGCGGCGGAATGGCGAGCAGCAGCCGCAGCCAGTGCGCGGCGGCGAAGCTCATGGCAGGCGGAACGCCCAGGTGGCGCCCGAGAGCGCGTGCAGCGCGAGCAGCAGCGCCGCGGCGCCGAGCAGCAGCGGGCCGAGGTCGTCGTATTCGCGGTACTCGATCGAACGGATCGGGGCGCGCTCGAGACGGTCGATCTCGGCGTAGATGCCGGCCAGCGCGTCGCTGTCGACGGCGCGGAAGTAGCGGCCGCCGGTTCGCGCGGCGATCTCGCGCAGGGCGCCCTCGTCCACGTCCATGCGCTCCATCTGAACGCGGCGGCCGTAGATCGGATCGTCCACCGGCACCGGCACCATCCCGCCGCGCCCGACCAGCACCGTGTACACCTTCACCCCCATCGTGCGCGCGAGCTCGGCGCCGGTGAGCGGATCGATCTCGCCACGGTTGTTCTCGCCGTCGGTGAGGAGCACGACCACCTTGCTCGGCGTGCGGCTCTCCTTGAGCCGCGCCACCGCGGTCGCGAGACCCATGCCGATCGCCGTGCCGTCTTCGGCCATGCCGAACTCGATCCCGTCGAGCAGCTCGATCAGCACGCCGTGATCGAGCGTGAGCGGGCACTGCGTGAACGCGGTCGCCGCGAACGCCACGAGCCCGATCCGGTCGTGCGGGCGCTGGCGGATGAACTCGCGCGCGGTCTCCTTCGCGACGAAGAGCCTGTTGCGCGGCACGAAGTCCTCGGCGCGCATGCTGGGCGAGATGTCGAGCGCGAGCACGATGTCGACGCCGCGCGTCTCGGTCTCGCTCTGGCGCAGCCCCTGCTGCGGGCGTGCCAGCGCCAGCAGCGCAAGCGCGAGGGCCAGCCACGGCAGGAGACCGACGGTCTTGAGCGCGACCGCCATGCGACTCCGCGACCACGGGCCGCCGACACGCACCCACAGCACGGCTGCGCGCCGCGCGAGCGGGCGGCGCGCGCGCGCGGCCAGCAGCGGCAGGACGAGGACCGCCGCCAGCGCCCAGGGCGCGTCCCAGCGCATCAGGCCACCCGCCGTTCGGCGGCCGGCTGCGGCCGGCGCAGGAACGCTTCGACCGCCTGCTCGGCGCGCACAGCCTCGTCGAGCGTGAACGGCTCGCGGGCGAACTTGACCCGGTCCCAGACGCGCAGCAACCCCGCGAGCCGGCCGAGATCGTCGACCCCGAGCCCCGCCTCGCCGAGATGGCGGACCAGCTCGGGCGTCGTGTCGCCGGGGCGCGTCGCGTGCGTCGCGGCCTCGAGGTAGCGGCGCAGGATCTGGCCGAGTCGGAACGCGTGCTCGGCGAACCGTCCGTGCTCGGGCAGGCGGAGCGCGCGCAGTGCCGCCACCGCAGCGAGCGCCTCGGCGAGCGGATCGAGTGCCGCGGGCGCCGCGGCCGGCGCGGGCATCCGCCGCCGCCGTCGCATGAACGCCACGATCGCCGCGATCGTGAGGAGCGCCGCGATCACCCACGTCCACGGCACCCGCCCCCACCACGGCGCCGCGAGCGGGCCGTGCACGGCGCGGAAGTCGGCGGCGGTGTCGTCGGCGGCGATCGCCGGAACGACCGTGATCGGGGCTGCCGGGAGATTCGCCGTCCGCGCGCCGTTCGCGCCTGCGATGGCCACGCCCAGCCCCGGCACCACGATCCGACCAAGCTGGAACGCCTGCACCGGGATCTCCACCGAGACGGTGTCGGCGATTCGCGAATGGCTCGCGTACCCGCCAAACTGCGACGAGCGCCGCGCCCGGCGCTCGCCCCACGTGAGCGCATCGTTCGCCTCCGGCGCGAGCCAGCGCACGTCGGCGCCGGCGCGGACGACGACGGCGCCGCGATAGACCGCGCGCTCGCCGAGGTGAACGACGCCGGGCTCGACGCTCGCCCGGCTCTCGATCACGTCGAGCGCATAGCGATTGGAACCGGCGAGCGGCGCGTCCGCGGACGCGGCCCGCCCGGAGGCGCACGCAATCCCGGCGAGCACGACGGCGATGCCGCGCGCGGCGCGGGCGCCCGTCTTCACACCTGCGTCCGCCCGCGGCGCCGCGCCGAGAAGTAACGCATGAGCACCGGCAGGTACGACCGGTCCGTGCGCACCTCGACCATCGCGATGCGCGCGCGGCGCAGCGCCTGCTCGACGCGCCGGCGGCGCTCGCGCGCCTCGACGCCGTAGCGCTCGCGGGCGCGCCGGCTCCCCGTGTTCACGAGGCGCCGCGCGCCGGATTCGAGATCCTCGAGCTCGACCCAGCCCACCGACGGCAGCGCCTCGTCGCGCGGATCGCGCGTCACGAGCGCGGTCAGATCGTGGCGCCGCGCCACCACGCGCCAGTCGCGCGGCTCGATCGCGTCCTCGAAGTCCGAGATCCAGAACACGACGCTGCGGCGGTGCGCGGTGCGCAGGACGAACCGCGCCGCCTCGCCCAGCCGCGTGCCGCTCGAGCGCGGCTCCGCGTCGAGCACGTCGCGCAGCAGCCGCAGTACGTGGCTCCGTCCACGCGCGGGCGGCACGAAATGCTCGACGCGGCCGGCGGCGAGCACGAGGCCGACGCGATCGTCGTTGCGCAGCGCCGCGAAGCCGAGGACCGCGCACAGCTCGGCCGCGAGCTCGCGCTTCTCTGGCCCCGCCGTGCCGAAGCGCATCGAGCGCGAGACGTCGAGCACGAGCAGCACCGTGAGCTCGCGCTCCTCGACGAAGCGCTTGACGTACGGGTGGCCGAGCCGCGCGGTGACGTTCCAGTCGATGTCGCGCACCTCGTCGCCGGGTACGTAGGGACGCACCTCTTCGAACTCCATCCCGCGGCCCTTGAAGACGCTCTCGGCCTGCCCCGCGAACAGGTCCTCGACGAGATGGCGGCTGCGGATCTCGAGGCGGCGGACCCTGCGGAGGAGATCCGACGTCTGCATCACAGCAGCCGGCCGCGCAGGACCATGCTCGCGACCGTGAAGTAGATCACGAGCCCGGTCACGTCCACGAGCGTCGCGACGAACGGGGCCGACGCGCTCGCGGGATCGAGCCTGAGCCGGCGCAGGACGAACGGCAGCAGCGAGCCGGCGAGCGTTCCGAACGTGACCACGCCGATCAGGCTCACGAAGACCGTCCAGGCGATCAGGATCGCGTGCGGCCCGTAGATCGGACTGAACGCCTGCCAGATCTCGATGCGCAGGAAGCCGATCGTGCCGAGCAGCGTCCCGAGCGCGAGGCCGGCCATGAGCTCGCGGCGGATGACGCGAAACCAGTCGCGCAGCGTGACCTCGCCCAGCGCCATCGCGCGGATGACGAGCGTCGTCGCCTGCGAGCCCGAGTTGCCGCCGCTGCTGATGATGAGCGGCACGAACAACGCGAGCACGACGGCGCGCGCGATCTCATCCTGGAAGTAGCCCATCGCGGTCGCGGTGAGCATCTCGCCGAGGAACAGCGCCGAGAGCCAGCTGCCGCGCTTGCGCACCATGCTCAGGAAGCCGACCTGCATGTAGGGCGCGTCGAGCGCTTCCATGCCGCCCAGCTTCTGGATGTCCTCGGTGGCCTCTTCCTGGACGACGTCGACGATGTCGTCCACGGTGACGATGCCCTGCATGCGGCCCTCGCCGTCCACGATCGGGATCGCGTTCAGGCTGTGCTGGGCGAAGAGCCGGCTCAACGCCTCCTGGTCCATGTCGGCCGTCGCGGTGACCACGTCGGTGCGCATGATGTCCTGCACGCGCTTCTCGGGCGGCGAGGAAAACAGGCCGCGCAGCGTGACGACGCCGAGCAGGTGCTGATGGTCGTCGAGCACGTAGAGATAGCGCAGCGTGCCGACGTACTCGCGCGCCTGCTTGCGCAGGTAACCGATCCCCTCGTCCACGGACATGTCGGGACGCACGCGCGCGAAGCGCGGGTCCATGAGCCCGCCGGCCTGATCCTCCTTGTACGCCAGGAGCGCCACCACTTCCTTGCGCGTCGCGTCGTCGAGGAGGTGCACCAGCTCCTCGCGCAGATCGGGGCCGGTCTCCTGCACGGCGTCGGCGGCGTCATCGGGCGGCAGCAGCCGTACCCAGCCGCGCCGCTCGGTCGGCGGCAGGGCCTCGAGCAGATTGGCCTGATCCCGGGCCGAGAGCGAGAGGAAGAACTCTTCGGCGTCCTCGTACGGGACCATCTTGAACGCGAGGAGGCGGTCCTCGGGCGAGAGCAGCGACCATGTGTCGCGCAGCTCGTCGACGGTCAGGCGGTCGGGAAGCTCGGTCGTCGCTCCGGATGGGCTCATGGTTCCGTCCTGAATCCGACTCCGGGGTGGCCGGCCACGCGCACCGGCATCAGGGCACGCGCACCTGCTCGAGAATCCGCTTCGCCACCTCTTCGCCGTCCACGCCTTCCGCCTCGGCCTCGTACGACACGTGGATGCGGTGGCGCAGCACGTCGGGGGCGATCTGCTTCACGTCCTCGGGCAGCACGTACGGGCGGCCCTCGATGACCGCCAGCGCCTGCGCGCCGCGGACGAGGAACAGCGTCGCGCGAGGCGAGGCGCCGTAGGCGACCAGCGAGTCGAGCGGCAGGCCGTAGTCGCGCGGCCGGCGCGTCGCCGTCACCAGATCGAGCACGTACTCCTGGATCTTGTCGTCGACGTAGACGCTCGCGAGCGCGGCCCGCGCCTCGAGCACCTCGGCGCGCGATGCCTGCGGCGTGAGCGCGGGCGGCGTGGCGAGCCCGACGCGCTGGAGGATGGTCTTCTCCTCGGCGCGCTCGGGGTAGCCGACCTTCACCTTGAGCATGAAACGGTCGCTCTGCGCCTCGGGGAGCGGATATGTCCCCTCCTGCTCGATCGGATTCTGCGTGGCGAGGACGAGGAACGGTTCCTAGAGCGCGTGGCTGTCGTCGCCGAGCGTCACCTGCTTCTCCTGCATGGCCTCGAGCAGTGCCGACTGCACCTTGGCCGGCGCGCGGTTGATCTCGTCGGCGAGCACGAGGTGCGCGAACACCGGTCCACGCTTGGTGCTGAACGAACCGTCGCGCGGGTTGTAGATCAGCGTGCCGGTGAGGTCGGCGGGCAGCAGGTCGGGCGTGAACTGGATGCGGCGGAACTTGAGCGCGAGCGCCTGGGCGAGGCTGCTGACCGCGAGCGTCTTCGCGAGCCCGGGAACGCCCTCGAGCAGCACATGGCCGCCGGTGAGGAGACCGACCAGCAGGCGGTCGACCATGGCGTGCTGGCCGACGATGACGCGCGCGACCTCGGTGCGCACCCGGGTGAGGACGGCGCTGACCTGTTCGATCCGACGCGCGGCTTCCTTGGTCTCGACGGTCATGGGCTCCCTGCCTCATCGCTCGATCGATCGCGGCGGCCTCGCGTTCCCGTGCCGGATCGCGATGGGCGCGCCTGTGTGCGGCGCGGAACCGGCGGAGTATAACCAAGCGCAACGGACCGGCCAACGAAGACGAGCGGCGCACGGGGGCCGCGATGCGGCGATTCGGCGTGCCTTGGGACCGGCGCGCGGCGCCGGTTCAGGCCGCGGCGTGCTCCGGAACCGCGACGCCCGCGGCGGGCTCGGCGCGGTGCGTGCCGGCGATCCAGGTCGCGAGCAGGCGGCTCGCGGGCAGCACGTCGAACGGCGGCTCCAGCGACTCGATGCTCTGGAGCCGTGCGAGGCGCTGCTCGATCTCGAGGCAGGCGGCGGGATCGCGCGTCGGATCGCCGGTCGCGAGCGCGCGCGCCATGGACTGATGGACGCGCAGCCGCGCGAGGCGCTCGACCTCGAGGTCGAGCCGGTAACGATCGGCGGCGCGCTCGAACAACGCATCGGCGAGCGGGTACGCCCCGGCGTGCATCGCGCGCAGCGCGGCGCGGTGGAGCAGCGTTCCCGGGACCACGCCGGGGACGCGCCCGGCGATCCAGCACACGATGCGGGTGTCGAGCATGGAGGTCGCCTCGGGTCGGA
Source organism: Candidatus Eiseniibacteriota bacterium (assembly GCA_016178725.1). Classification (GTDB taxonomy): domain Bacteria; phylum Eisenbacteria; class RBG-16-71-46; order RBG-16-71-46; family RBG-16-71-46; genus WS-11. The sequence continues at coordinate 34,779 of JACOSV010000045.1, read as the reverse complement.
ACGAAAGAGAAGCCGTGGCGCGGGAGTGCAGATTCGGTGCCACGGCAGGGTGCTCGGGTCCCCGCCCAAGTGGTTGCGCGGCAGCGACCCGGGGCGGCCGGCGAACGTGGTTTCGAGCCCCGCGCGGCGGTCGCCGTGCAACTTTCGCTGCGCCCCTCGGCAGGGCGCACGACCGCCTAGCGCAGGGCCGGCTCCCAGGCGAACAGGGGGAACTTCGACGCCACCTCCGAGACCTCGCGCTCGACGGCGCGTGCGGTGTCGGTGTCGTCCGGGCGGTCGAGGACGCGCGCGATCCAGCCCGCGATCAGGCGCATCTCCTCGACGCCGAATCCGCGCGTCGTGAGCGCCGGCGTGCCGACGCGGATGCCGCTCGTCACCCACGGTTTCTGCGGATCGTTGGGCACGGCGTTCTTGTTGACCGGGATGCGCGCCCGGTGGAGCGCCTCCTCGGCGACCTTGCCGGTGAGCGAGCGACGCGTGAGATCGACGAGCACGAGATGATTGTCGGTGCCGCCCGAGACCAGATCGAAGCCGTGCTGCTCGAGCGAGGCCGCCAGCGCGCGCGCGTTGTCGACCACGCGTCCCTGATAGGCGCGGAAGCCGTCGGTCAGCGCCTCGCCGAAGCACACCGCCTTGGCGGCGATCGCGTGCATCAACGGCCCGCCCTGCAGCATCGGGAACACCGTCTTGTCGAGCTTCTCGGCGTGCGCCTTCCGGCACAGCACGAACCCGCCGCGCGGACCGCGCAGCGTCTTGTGCGTCGTGCTGGTGACGAGATCGGCATGCGGCACCGGGCTCGGGTGTAGCCCGGCGGCGACCAGCCCGGCGATGTGCGCCATGTCCACCACCAGCGCGGCGCCCACCTCGCGCGCGATCCGGCCGAAGCGCTCGAAGTCGATGACCCGCGGATACGCGCTCGCGCCGGCGACGATGATGCGCGGCCGGTGCTCGCGCGCCAGCGCTTCCATCTGCTCGTAGTCGATACGCCCGTCCTCGGACCGCACGCCGTATTGCACCGCCTTGAACAGCCGACCCGAGAACGACACCGCGTGGCCGTGCGTGAGGTGGCCGCCGTGGGCGAGGCTCATGCCGAGCAGCGTCGCTCCGGCGTCGGCGACGGCGAAGTACGCCGCCATGTTCGCCGTGGCGCCCGAGTGCGCCTGCACGTTCGCGTGCTCGGCGCCGAACAGCCGGCCGACGCGCTCGAGCGCCGCATCCTCGGCGACGTCGACGAACTCGCAGCCGCCGTAGTAGCGCTTGCGCGGCAGCCCCTCGGCGTACTTGTTGTTCATCACCGAGCCGAGCGCCTCGAGCACGGCGTCGCTCGCGAAGTTCTCCGACGCGATCAGCTCCAGCGTCGCGAGCTGACGGCGCCGCTCGGAGGCGATGGCGTCGAAGATCACGGGGTCACGGTCGCGCAGCTCGGACATGCCGGCTCTACTTTCGCAGGAAGTGGGAGGACTCGTACGCGGCGATCTTCTGCAGGCGGGCGACGTGGCGTCCGCCTTCGAACGGCGTCGCGAGCCAGATGCCGAGCCAGCGTACCGCATCCTCGTGCGCGTTCGTGCGCGCGCCGAGGGCGAGCACGTTCGAATCGTTGTGGAGGCGCGTGAGCCGCGCGGTCTCGTCGCTGGTCACGACCGACGCGCGGATCCCCTTGACCTTGTTCGCGGCGATCGCCTCGCCGATGCCGCTGCCGCCGAGGACGATGCCGCGGTCGGCGCGGCCGCCCGCCACGCGCTCGGCCACGGGGAAGCAGAAATCGGGATAGTCCACCGGCGGCTCCGCCGCGAACGTGCCGAGATCCTCGACCGCGTGGCCGAGGCGCTCGAGCTCGGCGATCAACCGCTGCTTGAGTGGGTAGCCCGCGTGATCGCTGCCGAGGGCGACGCGCATCGCTCCCGCGCGGTTACGGCCGCCGGGCGGCCGCGCCGGCGGCGGTCGGCGCGCCCTTCGCCGCGACGACGGGCTGCGGCACCGCCGTGAGCCAGCGGTGATGGTCCGCCTGATCGCCCTTGACGAGAGCGAAGAACGCCTCCTGGATGCGGCGCGTGATCGGGCCCGGCTTGCCGTCGCCGACGGGGATGCGGTCCACCGAGTGGACCGGCGTCACCTCGACCGCGGTGCCGGCCAGGAACACTTCGTCGCACACATAGAGCATCTCGCGCGGCAGGATCTCTTCGCGCACCGGGACGTCCATCTCGCGCGCCAGCGTCATGACCGATGAGCGCGTGATCCCGGCGAGGATGCTGTTGTGGAGCGGCGGCGTCACGAGCTCGCCCTTCACCACGGCGAACAGGTTCTGTCCGCTGCCCTCGCTCACGAAGCCGTTCACGTCGAGCGCCACCGCCTCGTCGTAGCCGTCGACGAGCGCCTCCATCTTCATGAGCTGCGAGTTCATGTAGTTGGCCGACGCCTTGGCCATCGCCGGGAGGGTGTTGGGCGCCATGCGCCACCACGAGCTGATCTTGACCGCGACGCCCTTGGTCAGCGCGTCATCGCCGAGGTACTTGCCCCAGGGAAACGCCGCCACCGCCACCTCGACCGGCGAGCCGAACGGATTGACGCCGAGGTTCTCGTATCCGCGGTAGATGAGCGGGCGCAGGTAGCACGCCTTGAGGTCGTTCACCGCGACGATGTCGATGCACGCCTGCCGGATCTGCTCACGCGTGAACGGCAGCTCCATGCGATAGATGCGCGCCGAGTTCATCAGCCGCTCGATGTGCTCGTCGAGGCGGAAGATCGCCGGGCCGCGGCGCGTGTCGTAGCAGCGGATCCCCTCGAACACGCTCGAGGCGTAGTGCGCCACGTGCGAGAGGACGTGGATTCGTGCGTCGTCCCACGCGACCCACTTCCCGTTCATCCAGATCTTGCTGACTTTGGTGAGAGCCATCATCCACCTCGCTGCGGTTGGACTTCCGGGCTAGGCCGAACGTGCGCGTGACGCCTCGCGGATCACCGGGAGCACGCGTTCCAGATGGTGTTGAATGCGGCGCCAGCACTCCTCGTAGGCCTCACGCGAAGCGCCGAAAGGGTCGCTGACCTCGAGCCCCGATCCACCCGCCGACGCGCCGCCGGCGCGCCACTCGCCGAGCACGTGCGTGCGGTCGGGGTCGGCGCCCAGCGTGCGGACCGCGGCGAGGTGCCCGCGCTCCATGACCAGCACGACGTCCGCCGCCCGGACCATTGCGGGTGTGACGCGGCGCGAGCGGTGGGCGGTGAGATCGATTCCCGCGGCCGCGGCGACCTCGACGGCGTGCGGCGTCGCGGGCTGACCCTCCCACGCCGCCGTTCCGGCCGACTCGACGACAATACGTTCACCGTCAGGACCCAGCGCAGCGGTCATCGCCGCCGCCGCCATGGGGCTCCGGCAGGTATTCCCCGTGCACACGACGAGCACGCGGAAGGACGGATCGCTCGATGCCATGCCGGTCAAGGATAGAGGGGCGTCCCACCGCCCGTCAATCGCGCCGCCGGGTCGCGGCCGTCCGCGTCGTGCGCGCTGCACCACGCCGCGCTCAATCGTCGCCCGCGGTCGCATCCTCGAAGTCGCCGAGGTCGGCGCCCACGTCGATCACGCCGCGGCGCAGGAGCCGCGGGCGCGGCCCGCTCACGTCCACGAGCGTGCTCGGCAGCCCGCCGTGGCGCGGCCCGCCGTCGATCACCAGATCGAGCTGATTGCCGAAGATGCGCACAACCTCGTCGGCGGTCTCGGCCGGCGGCCGGCCCGAGAGGTTGGCGCTGCTCGAGACCACCGGGCCGCCGATCCGGTCGAGCAGGCGCTCGCACAGCGTGTCCTTCGGACAGCGCAGCGCGACGGTGCCGCCGGCGCCGCGGACGCGCGCAGGGACGATCGGCGCGGCGAGGAAGATGAGCGAGAGCGGACCGGGCCAGTGCCGCGCCATGAGGCGCTCGGCGACGTCGCCGACCTCCTGCGCGAGGCCGTGCACCTGGCGCGGCTCGGGGATCAGCGAGATCACCGCCAGCGAGGGATCGCGGCGCTTGATCCGCGCCACCATCTCGACCGCCGAGACGTCGAACAGCGAGCAGCCGAGGCCGTAGAGCGTATCGGTCGGGAACGCGATGATGCCGCCCCGCAGCACCGCCTCCGCGGCGGCCAGCAACACCTCGGGATCCGGGTTCGCCGGATCGACCTTCATCACCTCCACGATCCGCCTCCCGTCGCGGTCGCGGCCGCGGCGCCGCCGCGCGACGCACCGCCCGCGCCGGGTCCCGCCGCCGGCACGGCGATGTCGCCGCGCACGCGCCAGCCCGATCCGCCGAGCGAGGCGATCGCCTGGTACGCCCGCCGCCGCGCCGCTTCGCGCGTGGCGCCGCGCGCGACGATGTGCGCCGCACGACCGCCGCGCACGACCCAGCGACCGTTCTCGCGCGCCGTGCCGGCGTGGAACACCGCGAGATCCTCGTCCGCCGCGAGCGCCTCCAACCCCACGATCACGCCGCCGCCGCCGGGCGATTCCGGATAGCCCTCGGCGACGATCGCGACCGAGACGGCCGCGCCGCGGCCGCGCGCGACCGCGCCCGGATCGAGCCTCCCCGCGGCGGCGCCGGCGAGCAGATCGGCGAACGCGCCCTCGACCAGCGGCATCACCGCCTCGGTCTCCGGATCGCCGAAGCGCACGTTGAACTCGATCACCTTCGCGCCGGCCGCGGTGAGCATCAGGCCCGCGTACAGCGTGCCGCGGAACGGCGTCCCGCGGCGCCGCATCGCGGCGAGCGTCGGCGCGACGATCGCGCGCGCGACCTCGTCCTCGAGCGCCTGCGTCACCGCCTCGCTCGGCGCGTATGCTCCCATGCCGCCCGTGTTGGCGCCGTGATCGCCGTCCCGCGCGCGCTTGTAGTCGCGGGCCGGCGGCAACAGCGCGAATCGCTCGCCGTCCGTCACCGCCATCACCGACGCCTCTTCGCCCGCGAGGTGTTCCTCGATCACGACCCGGCCGCCGGCGACGCCGAAGCGCCCGTGTTCGAGGCACGCGCGGATGAACGCCTCCGCCTCGGCCCGCACGGACGAAACGAGCACGACCTTCCCAGCAGCGAGGCCGTCGGCCTTCACCACCCACGGTGCCGGGAACGCATCGAGTGCGGCGATCGCCTCTGCGACCGTGCCGGCGGCGCGGCCGCGCGCGGTGGGGATGCCGGCCTCGGTCATGATCTGTTTGGCGGCCCACTTGCTGGTCTCGAGCGCCGCCGCGGCGCGGTCGGGGCCGAAGACCGCGATCCCTTCGGCGCGGAGCGCGTTGGCCAGGCCGGCGGCGAGCGGACCCTCGGGCCCGACGACGACCAGCGTCACGCGCTCGCGGCGCGCGATCGCGGCGATCGCCGGGGCGTCGCGCTCATCCGCCGGGATGCACGTCGCGGCGCCGGCGATTCCGTCGTTGCCGGGGGCGACCAGCACGCGCTCGACGGATGGATCGCGTGCGAGGCGCCACGCGAGCGCGTGCTCACGCCCGCCGCTTCCGATGACGAGGATGCGATGCACGCTCTGGACTCTACCGCGCAGCCGCGCGCCGTGCGAGTTCGGCCTCGAGCAGGTCCTTCACCGTCTGCGGCACCGCCTGCCCGCCGCTCTTCTTCATCACCTGACCGACGAGGAAGCCGAGCGTCGCCGTCTTGCCGCCGAGGTACTGCGCCACCGGTCCCGGGTTCTCCTCGATCGCCGCGCGCACCAGCGGGAGCAGCTCATCGGAAGACGACCGGGCTCTTATGCCGCGCTCAGCGTATATCGAGGCCGGGTCTCCGCCATTGGCGAACACCTCATCGAGAACGCTCTTGGCACTCGTCGCCGTTGCCTGGGCGGTTTCAACGCTCCTTATGATGAATGCGAAGTGGTGGGGTGGAACATTTCGCGCCCAGTCGGATACCCCACGCTGCGTGGCCTTAAGGTGTCTGAGCATCTCCGTCATGATCCAGTTACTGACCTTCTTCGGATCTGCTTCCTTGACGACCTCCTCAAAATAGTCGGCGAGCTCGCGCTGATCGCACAGGACGCCGGCGTCGTAGGCGGGTAGGCCGTACTCGGCCGCGAATCGCTCCGCGCGCGTCCACGGCAGCTCGGCGAGCCGTTCGCGCGCCGCGGCGAGCCACGCCGCGTCTACCGCGAGCTGAGGCAGGTCGGGCTCGGGGAAATAGCGGTAGTCGTGGGCGTGCTCCTTGGAGCGCATGACGGCGAGCTTGTCGTGGTCGGCGTCGTAGAGCAGCGTCGCCTGCTCGATCGTCCCGCCCGAAGCGAGCACGCGCTCCTGCCGCGCGATCTCGGCGGTGATGCCCTTCTCGACGCCCTTGATCGAGTTCAGGTTCTTGAGCTCGGACTTGGTGCCGAGCGCCTGCGTGCCCGCCGGGCGGATGCTGACGTTGGCGTCGCAGCGCAGGTGCCCCTTCTCCATGTCGCCTTCCGAGATGCCGAGCCAGCGCACCAGTCGGCGCAGCGCGGTGAGGAACGCCGCGCACTCGGCCGGCTCGCGGAACACCGGCTGCGTCACGAGCTCGAGCAGCGGCACGCCGGCGCGGTTGAAGTCCACGCGCGAAACCTGGCGGTCGCCGTGGCGCTCGGGATGAAACGACTTGCCGGTGTCCTCCTCGGCGTGCACGCGGATCAGCGCGAACGACCGTGTCGCGTCGCCGATCCGTACCGGCAGCGCGCCGCCCTCGCACAGCGGCCGGTCGTACTGGGTGATCTGATAGTTCTTGGGCATGTCGGGATAGAAGTAGTGCTTGCGCGCGAAGACGCTCACGTCCCGGATCGTCGAGCCCAGCGCGAGGCCGAGCCGGATCGCGGCGTCGATCGCCTCGCGGTTCGTGACCGGCAGCGCGCCGGGGAGCCCGAGACACACGGGGCAGACGTTGCTGTTCGGGCGCGCGCCGAACTCGGCCGGGCAGCCGCAGAACATCTTGCTCACCGTGGCGAGCTGGATGTGGCACTCGAGGCCGATTACCGCTTCGTAGGCCACGCGAACTCCGTGTCGTGGGCGGCGCCGAGCCGGATCGTGTCGCCGCCGACCTCGAGGGCGCGCCCCGCGGCGAGCAGCACCGGCTCCGCGTCTTCGGGCCCGAGCACCTGCACCGCGCGCGGCAGCGGCGGCCGGCCGTTCGCCCCTGTCAGCCCGACCGGGACCGTGAGCCCCGGGATGCCGGCGAGGTTGGCGCCGATCGTGAAGATGTCGCTCAGGTACATCGCCAGCGGATCGTCGGTCTTCTCGCCGAGCCGGAACGGCAGCGTCGGCGACGCCGGCATCAGCATGCAGTCGCAGCGCGCGAACGCCGCCTCGTATTCGCGGCGGATGCGCGTGCGCGCGCGCTGGGCCGTGAGGTAGTAGGCGTCGTAGTAGCCGGCCGAAAGCGCGTACGTGCCGAGGAGGATGCGGCGCTGCACCTCGGGCCCGAAGCCGGCGCTGCGCGTGCGCGTGTAGAGCGCGCGCACGTCCGGCGCGTCGTCGTGGCGGAAGCCGTAGCGCACGCCGTCGAAGCGCGCGAGGTTCGAGCTCGCCTCGGCGGTGGCGACGAGGTAGTAGGTGGCGACGGCGTACTCGCCGGGCATGAAGTCGAATGCCACGCGCCGCGCGCCGGCGCGCTCGAGCGCGACCGCCGCGATCTCGAGTCCTTCGACGACGTCGGGCTCGACGCCCTCGCGCCACAGATTGGCCGGCCATCCGAACGTGAGCCCCGCGACGCCGCGATCCCAGCGCGACACATCCGGCGCCGGCGTCTGCCGCGTGGTCGCGTCGTGGGGATCGGGGCCGGCGAGCGCCGCGTAGGTCGCGGCGACGTCGCCCGCATGGCGCGCGAAGATCCCGACCTGATCGAGCGACGACCCGAACGCGACCAGCCCGTAGCGCGAGAGACGTCCGTACGTCGGCTTGAGGCCGAACACGCCGCAGAACGCGGCGGGCTGCCGCACCGAACCGCCGGTGTCCGAGCCGAGGCCGACGGGGCACAGGCCGTACGCCACGGCCGCCGCCGGCCCGCCGCTCGATCCGCCCGGGACGCGCCCGAGATCGTAGGGGTTGCGTGTCGGACCGTAGGCGCTGAACTCGGTGGACGAGCCCATCGCGAACTCGTCCATGTTGCCCTTGCCGATCACGACCGCTCCGTGATCGCGCAGCCGCCCGATCACGGTCGCGTCGTACGGCGGCCGGTAGCCGGCGAGGATGCGCGATCCGCACGTGGTCGGGTAGTCGGTCGTGCAGAGGTTGTCCTTGACCAGCACCGGCACTCCGGCGAGCGGCGCGGTGCGCCGGTCGCGCGCGGCGGCGGACGACGCGGCGGCGCGAGCGCCGGGATCGGTGTGCGCGACGGCGTGCACGTCCGCCTCCCACGCCGCGGCCGGCCCGCGCCAGCCCGATTCCACGGCGTCGGCCACCGCGAGATCGCCCGCGCGCACGCGCGCCGCCAGCGCGGTGGCCGAGAGCCTCCAGACGTCGGCGCCGCTCACGGGTTCAGGTTCTCCACCACCGGCGGCACGAGGAACGCGTCGTCCTCGTGCTCGGGCGCGGCGGCGAGCGCGGTCTCGGGCGTGAGCCGCCGCACGTCGTCGAGCGCGTCGGCGCGCAGCGGCGCCGGCCCGGCCGCGCCGAGCCCGGCGAACACGGTCGGCTCGCAGCCCTCGAGGTCGAGGCGCCGCAGCGCCGCGGCGTAGTCGAGCACCGCCGAGAGCTCGCGCGCCGTGCGCTCGATCCGGTCTTCGGGGATCTCGAGCCGCGCGAGCTCGGCGATCCGCTTCACGTCCTCGCGGTCAATCGACATCCACGCCTCCGGTCAGGAATCGCCCCATCACCTTCTTGAGCTGGGTGCCGAAGCGCACGGTGTAGCGCGCGTCGGGCCCGGCGCCCTCCGCCATCACGACGACGCCGCGCCCGAACGTCTCGTGATAGACCTCCTTACCGACGACGCGCGCGAGCGGGCCCCTCGTACGGTACGCCGGGCCGTCGCTCTGGGCCGGTCCCGCGGCTCCCGCTCGCCGGCGGGACGCCCATGCCGGGAATCGAACGGCCGGCTGGAGCGTCTCCTCGCGGTCGACCAGCTCCGCCGGGATCTCGTCGACGAACCGCGACACCGCCCCGCCCCGCGCCGCGAACACGCCTTCGGCCGTGAACCGCCGCCGATACGCGGCCGCCGTCAGGAGCACCTCGTTCCGGGCGCGCGTCACGGCGACGTAGAACAGCCGGCGCTCCTCCTCGAGCTGCCCCGGCTCGTCGAGCGACGAGCCGTGCGGAAACAGACCCTCCTCGAGGCCGGCCACGATCACCACCGGGAACTCGAGGCCCTTCGCGGTGTGCGCGGTCAGCATGAGCACGCGATCCGCGCCTTCTTCCACGCGGTCGGCGTCCGTCACGAGCGTCGCCTCGGCGAGGAATCCCGCCACGTCCCCGCTCCCATCGTCCGCCGGCGCGCTCGCGTGGTCGGACGCCGCGACCAGCAGCTCCTCGATGTTGGCGCGGCGATCGGCCGACGTCCCGTCACGCTCGTCGTCGAGCATGCGGAGATAGTCGGTGCGCTCGAGCACGAGGCGCAGCAGCTCGGCGGGCGGTGCGTTCAGCCCCGCACGCAGCTCGTCGATGAGCGTGATGAACGATTCGGCGCCGCCGCGCGCCGCGCCGCGCAGGCCTTCGCCCGCGAGCGACCGCAATGCCTCGAGCGGCGGCGCGTCCCCAAGCGCTTCGATGCGCGCCCGCACCGCGTCGCCGAGGCCGCGCCGCGGCGTGTTCCAGACGCGCCAGAACGCGACGCGATCGGCGGGATTCAGCGCCAGGCGCAGATACGCGAGCAGGTCCTTCACCTCGCGCCGGGCGAAGAACGAGACGCCTCCGACCATCTCGTAGCGGATGCCGTGGAGGCGCAGCTCCGATTCGAGCGCGCGCGACTGCGCGTTGGTGCGGTACAGGATCGCGCACTCGTCGAGCCGGCCGCCGCGCCGGCGGTGCTCTTCGAGCCGCGCGCGCACGCAGCGCGCCTCGTCGGCTTCGTCGGCGGCGAGCACGAAGCGCAGCCGCGCGCCGTCCTCGCGGTCGCACCACAGCGTCTTACCCTTGCGGTCGCGGTTGTGGGCGATGACCGCGTTCGCCGCCCGCAGGATGTTGGCGGTCGAGCGGTAGTTCTGCTCGAGCCGGATCACCGCGGCGCCGGGAAACGCTCGTTCGAATTCGAGCACGTTCGTCAGGTCGGCGCCGCGGAACCGGTAGATGCTCTGATCGTCGTCGCCGACCACGAACAGGTTGCCGTGTCCGGCGGCGAGCGCTTCGACGAGCCGGAACTGGGCGTGGTTCGTGTCCTGGTACTCGTCCACCAGCACGTGGACGAAGCGGCGGCGATAGCGCTCGGCGATCTCGGGTCGGTCGCGCAGCAGCGTCACGACGTCGCCGATCAGGTCGTCGAAGTCGAGCGCCGACTGGCCGCGCAGCGTGTCGCGATAACGCCGATAGCACGCGGCGATCCGCCGCTCGTGCGGACTCACCGCGGCGCGCTCGAACGCCTCGACCGAGACCAGCGCGTTCTTGGCGTCGGAGATGCGGCGCAGTACCTCGCCCGTGCGAAGCGTCCCCTCGGGGAGCTCGAGCGCCGCGATCGCGGCCGCGACCACCGTCTCCTGATCTTCGCGGTCGTAGATGACGAAGTCGGGGCCGATCCCGGGGAGCGCTCCCCCGCGCGCCTCGCGGCGCAGAATGCGCACGCCGGTCGCGTGAAAGGTGCCGACCCACAGCCGCCGCGCGGCCTCGCCCACCGTGCGCTCGATGCGCGCCCGCATCTCGCGCGCGGCGCGGTTCGTGAACGTGAACGCGAGGATCGCCTCGGGTGCGATCCCGCGCGCCAGCAGATGCGCGACCCGCGCGGTCAGGACGCGGGTCTTGCCGCTCCCCGCCCCGGCGATGACCAGCGCCGGGCCCGCGCCGTGCTCGACGGCCGCGCGCTGCGCCTCGTTGAGATCGGGCAGGCTGGACACGGTACTCGCTTTCCGGTGGCGGATCGTTGCGGGGGTCGCGCGCAATCTATCCGAAAGTCCGGGGGCGCCGCCATTCGAGTCGATCAGCGGCCCGTCCATCGCCCGCCCGCACGAGGGACGGTCGCGCGCTAGAACTCGGGGCCGATGCTGAAATGCCAGCGCGGCTTGCTCGTCGAGACGAGATCCGTGCGCCACGCGGCGTCGACCTTGATGAGCAGGAAATAGACGGCGGTGCGGATCCCCGTGCCGAACGAGAGACGCAGGTCCTCGAGCCGGCGTGGTCCGTTGCCGGGTTGCGTCCAGAGCCGCGGCGATCCGCCCTCGTCCCACACGGTGCCGAAGTCCGTGAACAGCGCACCGCGCAGGTTGAACACGCCGAGCGGCACCGGGCCGACGAGCCCGAGCTGCTCGATGAACGGAAAGCGCAGCTCCACGGTGCCGATCGCGACCCGTTGGCCCTCGAGCGAGTAGTCGGCGTAGCCGCGCAGCGTCGAGAAGCCGCCGACGAAGAACGAGCGCGGATCGCGGCCGGTGCTGTATGCGCCGAGCCCGCGCAGCGCGAGCGTGTAGCCGTGGGTCAGATCCCAGTAGTGACGCACGTCGGCGGTGATCGTGTGGTACGAGAGGCCGTTGTCGAATAGCGCGAGCGACGGGCTGTAGGTCAGGTTGTAGCGGTGGCCGTTGACCGGACCGTAGTAGCCGAACAGCGCGTTGTCCCCGACCAGCGAAACGGACGGCGAGGTGACCGACTGGTACTTGCGCCCGACCAGCGTGCCGAAGTTCAGGTCGAAGAAGCGGATCTCGGCGAAGAGCTGCGTGAAGCCGAACTCCACGCGGCGGAAGCGGTCGAACGGGTAGGACGCGTTGACCAGCGCGCCGAAGTTGCGCTCCGAGAAGAGCCGCGGGCTGCCGAGCGCGTCGCCGAGCGTGGTGACCGCCGACGAGTAGTAGTTCTTGAAGTGGAAGAACCCGCCCGAGAAGTCCCAGCGTCGCGGCAGATAGTTGTAGAGCACCAGCGCGTTGGTCTCCTCGAGCGACGTGCTGAAGACGTCGGTCGCGATGTACAGACTGTGGTCGCCGAGGAAATCGCTCAACAGGAATTGCGTGCTGCCGATGAATCCGAAGCTCGAGGCGGCGTAGAAACCTCCGCCCGCGTAGTCGGGCGCGAGGTGCGCCTTGTACGGCGCCGGCGCCTGCGCCAGCACCGAATCCGCGAGCGCGAACGGGCCGCCGCGCTCGAAGAGCGGCGTCCGGTTCGGGAGGCGCGCGACCGTGTCGGGCGCGGGACCCGGATAGGGGTGCGCCCCCTGCGTCCACGCCGGCGGCTCGAGCCGGCGGCCGCCCGCGACGCGCGTGGTGTCACTGTGCCCGCCCGCCGTGAGCGCCGGCTCGACCTCGCGCGGCTCCGAGCGCATCGTGTCCGGCGCCGCGGTCAGCGTGTCCGGCCACGCTCCGGCGAGCGCGCCGCGCGACGGCGCGCGCGCGCCCGAATCGGAGGGCGCGGCGCTGCCGGCCCGCTCGACGCTCAACACGGACTGCGGCGCCTGGCGGCGGAGCCGCGCGACCACCGCGTCGAGCGAGAGCGGCTCCTTGACCGCGAAGATGTCGAAGCCACCCCGGTTGAACGCCGAGAACACGAGCCGGTCATTGGTGCGCGACCACGAAAGGCTGATCACGCCGCCGAGCACGTCGGTCAGCTGCGTCACCGACCGGTCGGCCGGATCGTACAGATAGATGTTCGCCGCCCCGTTGCGATCGGAGATGAACGCCACACGGCGACCGTCGGGCGACCACGCCGGCGAGTGGTCGTCGCCGTGCGTGTCGAGCAGCGGGATCACCTCGCGGGTCGCGAGATCGAGGTCGTAGAGCCCGTAGCCCCCGAATCCGCGTTCGCGGCGCACCGGCTGCAGCACCATCGGCGCCGCGCGGTCGCAGGTGAACGTGATGCGCCGGCCGTCCGGGCTCCACGCCGGCTCCTTCTCGTCCCACGTGTCGTCCGTGAGCCGGCTCGCGGCGCCGCTCTTCACGTCCACGAGGTAGAGATCGGAGCGCCCGTCCTTCAAGCCCGCCACGACGATCGAGTCCGACACCGGCGACCACGCCGGATACGCCATCGCGTCCAGGTGGAGATCGATGCGCTTGCGCACCGAGCCGTCGAGCGCCGAGACGATGGTCAGCACGTCGTGGCCACCCGACTTGGGCGTGATCGCGAGCTCGCGGCCGTCGGGCGACCACGCGATCGCGCTGCGGAACGAGGGCACCGTCTCGAACCGGACGCTGCGTTCGCCGCGGATCACCCGGCGCAGCACCTTCCCGTCGATCGCCGACATGAGATAGACGTCCGTGTACTGCTTGCGGTCAGAGAAGAACGCGACGCGATCGCCCTGGGGCGACACCGCCGGCGACGTGTTGAGGTTGCTCTCGTCGCGGCGGTGGTCGGTGAGCCGTCGCGCGAAGTCCTCGGGGTTCTGCTTGGTCGCGACCGTCGGCCAGTAGGTCCGGCGCTGCTCCTCGCGCCACTGCTCGTCGAAGCGCTCGACCGAGACGCCGAGGCTGCGCTGGAACGCGCGGTCGAAGGTCCGCATCGAGCGGATGCGCTGGAAGATCGAGCGCAGCCGGTCCTCGCCGTGACGCGCGACGAGATACGCGAGCGCCGACTGGCCCTCCTTGTAGACGCCGAAGCCGCCCGCGTACATGAGCGGCGGCAGGTAGCCGGCGATCGCCCCGTCGCGCAGCACCATCTCCTCTTCGGTGTCGGCGCCGAGCGAGTAGTACTCGGCGAGCCCTTCGGCGAACCACAGCGGGATCTGGAAGAAGCTGCCGCGGGCGATCAGCGACGCCGCGGAGTTCCCGTACACCATGTCGAACATGAACGCGTGGGTGAGCTCGTGGACCACGACGTGACGCAGGTCGTCGTACGAGCCCATGAACGGGATCACGACGCGGTTGCGCAGCACCTCGGTGAAGCCGCCGGTCCCGGCGTCGATCATCTCGGGCGTGACGTTGGTCTGCGAGAAATCGTTGTGCGAGCCGTAGACGATGATCGGGACGCGGCGGCGCAGCTGATGCCCCATGCGCGCCGACAGGTAGGCGTTGGTCTTCTCGGCGAGGTCGAGGACGCGGCGCGCGAGGCTGTCGAGGCCGGTCGAGTAGTAGACGTCGAAATGGTCCGACGTGATCGACTGCCAGTGGTACCGGCGGTACTGGACCTTGTTCTGGCCGAAGAACTGCGCGGCGGCCGGCCGGGGCATGAACGCGAGGAGCACGCATCCGAGCGCCATCCAGGCGAGGGGACTCCTGCGCATGCGGAACACCCTTTCGTTCGGCCGATCGTGTGCGGCGACACCGAAGGGGTGGGAGGACGCCTCTTCGCCGGAATCTACGCCCGCCGGTCGCCTGCGGTTCGCGCATTCTAGCGCAGCCGCCCGCGGGCGCGTCAGTATTCCCACCGCGCCTTGAGGTTCACGTTGAACTCCGGCGGCGTCACCGCCGCGCCCGGGGTCGTGCCGGCGCGGCGCTGCGTGAGCGCCGTCGTGAAGTAGAAGAACCGGTTGATCCGGTACTCGGCCTCGACGTCACGCTCGAGCGGATTGGTGATCGTGGTGGTCGTGCCCGGACCGGTCGCCCGCGAGGTGCCCGGCAGACGCTGGCCGTAGCGCAGGCTCACGTTCCGGCTCACGGGCACGCCGACGCGCACGATCACGCCGCCCTCCCCCTGCAGCAGGCCGCCCGACTCGCGCGCCAGCTCGAGCTCGCTGATGTAGCCCTGGAACGCGCGCGACAGGTCGGACGAGAGCTGCCGGTTGATGGCGCGCGTGAAGTAGCTGTCGGCGTACTTGCTCGCCCCCACGCCGGGGTCCTGCCCGGTGGTGAGCGCGCGCAGCACGGCCGACTGGTCCCACGAATCGGGGTCGGTGGCGAACGTGATCGCCGGCTCCTTGGCCCGGCCCGACACCGTGACCGTGATTCCCTCGTTGCCGCTGCTCGCGGTGGCGGTGTTCTCGGGCCCGCGCCCGCGTGCCACCTGCGTCACCGCCTCAATGTCGAGCTTCGGATCGAGCCCGCCGACGTTGTCGAACGTCAGGTTGGCCCGGTTCACGTCGAACTTGTTGCTCAGGTAGTAGTAGGTGCCGCGCAGCGAGGCCATGTCGCCGAAGATGATCAGCTCGTCGCGCGTCTGCTCGATGCGCAGGTCGGCGCTGAATTCCATGTTGGCGTCCTGCGGCTGCCAGTAGAGCTTGTCGGTGGCATTGAGGTGGATGCGGTACGTCCAGTAGGGCGGCTGCGTCGCCGCCGCGACCTGATCCACCTCGCTCTGGTTGGCGAAGTCGAAGAGCACGACCGCGCGCTGCAGCTCGACACCGTTGTCGAGCGACTCGACGAACGGCAGCGACGCCCCTCCGACCTTCGGGCCATTGGTGACGCGGAAGCGCCCGTCGAACACCGCGACGTAGACGCCGGTCTCGATCGCGGTGAAGTCCCGCATGTCCACCGTGAACGCGTAACCCTTGAGCGCGAGACCGTCGAGATCGATCGCGCCCGTGGCGGTGACGCGTCCGGTCGCCCCCTTGCGCGCCATCTGGCGCCCCGAAAGGCTGTCGAGCGTGATGCGGCTGCGGTTGAGGGTGAGATCGGCCCTCACCTGCTCGATCACCTCGTCGCGGCCGGCCATGCGCACCTTGCCGTCGCGGATCCGCACGTGGCCCGAGAGATCCGGCCTCCGCGGCGTGCCGGAGAGACGTGCGTTCATGTCGAGGCGGCCCGAGGCCGAGCCGATCTGCGGCACGAACACCGGCAGCACCGCGAGGTCACCGCTCGGCAGATCGATGCGCCACTCCATCGGCGTGTCGGGCACGGTCGGGACCTCGCCCAGCGCGAGCACGAGCGGCATCGCGCCGCTGATGGTCGAGACCACGTCGCCGCGCGTCATCCTGAGCTCGGGCACCTCGAGCCGGCGGTCGTGGTAGAGCCCGTGGCCACTCGCCGCGTCGAGTCGGTAATCGCCCCACGTGAGCGGCTGAGCGCTCACGTTCCAGGCAAGGTCCGGCGCACGCGGGCTGCCGTGAACGTCCATCGTTCCGCTCACGCGGCCCTTCCAGTCCTTGGCCGCCGGCGCCATCCGCTCGAGGCGGTCGATCGGCACGCGATCCGCGCGCAGCGCGCCGTCCCAGCGCGCCGCCTCGGCGATCCAGCGGGTGATGCCTTCGCCGGTCAGCGTGTCGGGCCAGGCACGGGGCATCGCCGAGACCTCGCCGTGCGCGTTCAACCGGCCGCCGTCGAGCATCGCGGTCACGTCCGAGAACTCGACGCGCGACGGGCCGCCGCCGACCGCGACGCGGAGCGAATCCATGCGGTGGCCGCGGACGCCCGGCGCGCGCGCGGCGCCTTCCAGCGTCCAGCGCGCGTCGCCCGGGACGCCGCTCACGTGCAGCACGACGTCGGCCGTGCCGGCGAGCCCCCAGTCCATCGGCAGGCCGAGGCGCGCGAGATCGAGACGCTCGACGCGGCCGGTCCAGTCGTAATGCCCGCCCGGCACCGCCCACATCCCTTCCATCGTGAGCCGCGCGTCGCCGTCGGACGCGACCAGTCGGTCGAAGCGCACGCCGCCGCTCTCGCCCGTGAGCCGCAGCGGCGACGACGCCGTCCAGTGGAAGCGGCTGCTCTCGAACGCTGCGCTGTCGGCTGCGAGGCGCCAGCCCTCCTTGCCCCAGTCCACGCGCCCGTCGAGGCTCATCACCGTGTCGGCGGCGGTCGCGCGCAGGCGCGGCAGCGACACCGTGCCGTCGCCGAGGTGGAATGCGACGCCGGCGCTGTCCCAGTGGACGCCGAGGAAGAAGAGATCGGAGAGCCGCGCGTTCGCGGTGAGGTTCGGGACCGGCAGCAGCGTGCCGTCGAGATCGGTGAGCCGCCAGCGCGCGGCGTGGATGCCGAGCCAGTCGGTGACCGTGCCGTCGAGCGCGCCGGTGACGCGCAGCCCGCCCGGCCCGTCCTCGGCCGTGCCGCGCCCGGTCGCGAGTGTGCCCTTGAGTCCGCTCGCGCGGCCGTCCGGCCACTCGTCGAGCGGATAACGCGAGAGCGTGTAGTCACCGCGCCAGCCCTTGGCCTGGGTCGCGGCCTTCAGCGTCATCTCGCCGCCGCGCCGGAACGTGCGGACGAGGAACGTGTCGGGCCCGACCGGCGTGAAGTCGATCGCCACCGATCCGCTGTCGGCGCGCCAGCGCGCCCACTCGGTCGCGACGATCCGCGCGGCGAGCCGCGGATGCGAGACGCCGCGCGTGTCCACCCAGTACCGGAAACGACCGTTGAGGTCGCCCGCCGGCCAGTCGTGGAGTCCGAACACGAACCAGCGCGAGGGATCGGCGTGGCGCGCGAGGCCGCCCACCTCCCAGCCCTGCTTGCTCCACTGCACCACGCCGTCGAGATCGCCCGCCGACGAGTGTCCAATCATCGGATCGAGCTTGAGGCGTGCGCCGTCCCACGCGAGCCCGCCGTGTGCGTCGACCGGCAGGCTGTCCCAGTCGGCGGTGATCGCGAAGCGCCCCGCCCAGCGCGTCCAGCCGCGCGCGTCGATCGCGACCTTCCCCTCGCCCGGGACCTCGAACGTGTCGTTGGTGAACACGCGCGCCAGCCAGCGCCAGCGCACGCGCTGGATATCCACATGCACGCTCGCGTCGGCGGCGCCCTCCTTCCATGCCGCCCGCCCGCTCAGGTGCAGATCGCGGGTCGCGACCTCGCGCACGGTGAGTCGCGTGCTGTCGCCGCCCGCGAGCTCGGCGCGCAGGCCTTCGAGCCGGCTGCCGAACGGCCCCGCGCGCCAGCGCAGGGAGCGCACCTCGACGTGCGTCGGCCCGCCCACCGACGCCAGCGCGTCGAGGTCGAGATCGGCGATGCGCAGCGTCGTGTCCGGCGTCAGGAGCGATCCATCGTGGATGCGCACGACGAAGTCGCGCGTGGGCGCGTGGACGCCGATGCGGCCCGGACCCTCCGACCGCCATAGCGGCAGCCGCAGCGAGCCGTCCGGCTTGCGCCCGAGCTGGAAGCGCGGGTGGTCGATATCGACCTCGATCGGTCCGCGACCGCCGGTCGCGAGCGCCCACGCCGAATAGCGCAGCGTCAGCGACGGCGCCTCGAGCAGCGGCGGCGCGTTGCCCTCGCGGAAACGCACCCGCGGCCGGAGGATGCGCACGCCCGTCAGCGGATTCCCCTTGAGGTCGCCGATCTCGAGCATCACGTCGGTGCGCGCCGCGAGCGTCTGGTTCACCACCAGCGCCAGCTCCTGCGCCGCCCACTGGGTGCGGTTCGCGACGTAGAGGATCGCGGTCACCACCGCGATCGCCAGCAGCGCGAAGACCGAGAGCACGGCGAGCCGCACCAGCTTGCCGACCGTCCAGCGGATCGGCTTCGGGACGTGCTCGACCGCCTCCTCGATCTCGTGGCGGACCTCGGCGATCTCGTGCCGGATCTCCTCGCCGAGGCCGTGCGGCGTCTCGCCCGATTCGGGGTCGCGCGGTTCGTGATCCGGGGGCTCGGTCATTTCTCCACCGTCAGAACGAGGGTCCGATCGCGAATTGGGCCTTGCGGATCAGCCACACGGCCTGTCCGGTCACGGGATCCGGCACCGGCCTCAAGCTCCACGTGAGATCGAACCGCAGCGGCCCGATCGGCAGGTTGAGCCGCGGTCCGATCCCGACCACGTAGCGCACGTCGCCGGGGCCCAGCACCGTGTGGTTCAGCCGCAGCGGGAAGTCGTGCCCTTTGATGTACTGCGGCCGCGCCCAGACATTCCCGGCGTCGGCGTAGACCTCGAGCCCGAACGGCCCGACCAGCGGGATGCGCATCTCGACGTTGGCGAGCAGCATGGCGAGCCCGCCCGAGGGCGGCACCTGGTTCTCGCTGAAGCCGCGGATCGAGTTGACGCCGCCGAGGCGGAAGCGGTCCGGGAGCGGCACCCGGGCGACCGTCGGATCGACGCTCGGCTCGAGCGAGAATGCCGGGGCGATGCCGATCGGCTCGATCGCGCCGGCCTCGACGCGCGTGGCCAGCACCCAGCCGTTGCGGAACGGCGTGTACCACGAGGACGTCACCGCGAACTTGCGGAAGCTGCTCGTGCCCTTGAGCGGACCGCCCGCCAGCTCCAGGTTCGCGACGTGGAACGATCCGCGCGTCGCGCTGAATGGATTGTCGCGGTAGTCCCACTGCGCGCCGAGCGAGAGACTGTGGGTGCTGTAACTCGAGACCACCGAGCGCTGGAGCGAGTCGCGCGTCGCCGCGGCGAGCGTGTCGGTGAAGAGCGTGAGCGCCTGATGCCCCCAGACGTTGTCCTGCGACAGCGCGATGCTGCTGAATCGGTCGATGTCGCGGCGCAGCTCGAAGCGCACGCCGCGCAGGTCCTGCACCACCAGCCAACGCGGGTCGGCGCGGTCGTGGCTGTTTTCGTAGTAGGGCGTCACCACGCCGCGGATGCGCTTGCCGAACATCCACGGCGCGAGCAGCGAGCCCTCGGTGTGCGCGAGCAGGAACTTGCCCTGCCCGTTGAACGCAATGCGCGAGTCGAGCGCGCCCTGGATGCCGCGGCCCATGAGATTGCGGTAACCCCACTCGCCGGTGACGCGGAAGCGCTCGGCGGTGCCGCTCCCGACGCCGGCGTCGATCCAGCGCGGCTTGCGCGGCAGCGCCGTGACGTCGATGTCGATGCTGTCGCGGGTCGAATCCACGGTCGGCGTCATCTGGACCGAGCTGAAGAGCCCGGTGTCGTAGAGCCGCTCCCACGACCGCACCAGGAACGAACGCCGGTACCAGTCACCGGGCTTGAGCATCACCTCGCGGCGCGCGAGCCACGGCGCGACGGGCCGGTCGCCCTGGATCTCGACCGACACGCGGCCGACGCGGTAGCGCGTGCCCTCGACGACCTCGAAGTCCACCTGCACTCGCAGCGAGTCGTTGCCTTCGCCGCGCCGCGCGACCGCGCTGATCGACGGCCGGTAGCCGCGCTCCTGATAGAGCTCGGAGATCTTGAGCGTGTCGAGTTGCAGGACGTAGGGATCGAACGGCACGCCGCGTCGCGTCTGCAGCTTGCGGCGGATGTCGTCCACCGGATAGTGCTCGACGCCGTGGAACGCGACGCTCGCGACCCGCGACTGGTGCCCCTCGCGGATCAGGAACGTCACGGCGACGGCGTTCGAGTCGTGGGTGGCGGCGACCGTGGCGCCGACCTCGGCGTCGAGGAAGCCGTGCAGCCGGTAGCGGTCGCGGATCGCGAGGGTGTCGGAGCGCAGGAAGTCCGGCCGTAGCACCGGACGCTCGTGCCACGGCCACAGCGAGGGCGCCCGGGTCTTCATCACCGTGCCCAGCTCGCGCGCGGGGACATGGTGCCGTCCGACGAACGTCACCGAGGCGACGGTCTTGAGCTCGCCCAAGAGATCTTCCTGGGCCCGGCCGGCCTTCGCCGTCACGACCAGCGCGGCGACCAGCGCGAGGCCCCACCACCACGTCCGACGCTCGCCGCTAGGGCGGGTTCGGGGCAACCTCGCCCTCCTGGGGAGCTTTGTCGAGCGCGCGCTGCCTCTGCAGCCAGCGCAACGGGTCGTTCGCCAGGATGAGGATGAAGAGCGTGCCGATCACCACGAGGCCGACCTTCTGGAATCGGACGTAGGACCGGTACGAGACGCTCTGGCCGCGCACCGCCTGGAACAGCGCCAGCGCGATGTGGCCGCCGTCCAGCACCGGAATGGGGAGCAGATTGAACGCCATGATGGCGACGTTGATCATCGCCAGGAATTGCAGATACGCGTCGAGTCCGCGCCGCGCCTGCTCGCTCGCCGCCTGCGCGATGAACATCGGCCCGCCCAGGTACTCGCGATAGTAGAGCGGCCGGGTCACCGTGAGCCACATGCCACGATAGACGCTGCCGACGAGGTCGATGGTTGCGAAGAATCCGAGCTGGATGGACTGGAGCAGCGGATAGCGCTCGACGTAGTTGCCCAGGCGCCGGGCCTCGATGCCGATGCGGCCGGCATTCGAGCCGCCGACGCCGCCGGGATCGACCGGCGTCACGGTGAGATCGAACGCCTTGCCGTGGCGCTGGATGCGCATGACGACCGGGCGGTCGGTCTGGCTCGAGATCTCGCGCGGCAGGTCCTCCCACACGCGCACGGGCCGGCCGTTGACGGCGAGGATGCTGTCACCGTCCTTGAGCCCGGCCTTGTAGGCGGGCATGCCGGTCATCACCGTGCCGATCACGGGCGGATCGGGCGGGCGGTCGAGGCCGTTGAGGAACGCGCGGCGGTCGGCGGCCGCGACGTGGGCGGTGAACTTCGTCACGCCGCGCGTCACCTCGACGTCGAGCGGACGGCGCTCGGGCACCAGCTTCTCGGCGACGAAGAACGCCACCCAGCTCGAGACCGGCCTGCCGGCGACCGCGGTGAGACGGTCCCCGGCGCGCAGCCCGGCGTGCGCCGCGACGGTCGTGTCGGGCACGGCGCCGAGCACGTTGGGATAGTCGGGATAGGTCACGCCGACGAGCCCGATCACGATCATGATCACGCACGCGGTGATCAGGTTCGCCAGCGGGCCGGCGATCGCGATCAGCGCGCGCCCCTGCCACGAATGCGAGAGGAACTGGTCGTCGCCCTCGGGCATCGAGCCGTCTTCGTTCGGACTGTCGCCCGCCATCGAGACGTAGCCGCCGAGCGGGATCCACGAGATCCGGTACTCGGTCTCGCCCGACGTGAAGCGGAACAGGGCCGGGCCGAACCCGAGCGAGAACTTGAGCACGCGCACGCCGCGCCACTTGGCCATGAGGAAGTGGCCCAGCTCATGGACGAAGATCACGATGCCGAGCAGGATCAGCCCCGGCAGGATCATGTTCCCGATCACAGGCAACTCCTATGGTGATCAAGCACTTGCGGAACCTACTCCGGGGCGCGGAAGAGCGTCAAGACCGCGCCGGGACGACCTCTCATTCTATCGGTCCCCGGGCGTCCCGGCTTGATGGATGCCGTAATCGGTGCGGTCGGCGCCACTCGCGCGCGTTTCGGCGAGCATCCGCTCGTTGCGCGCCAGCACCTCGAGATCCGCCCATGGGCGCTCGTGCCACAGGTGATAGACCGGCGCGGTGTAGCGGATCGAGTGCCCGCGAGCGCCGGCGTGCTCGAGGCGCACGCCGAGCTCCTTGTCCTCCCAGCCCCAGCCGAAGCGCTCGTCGTAGCCGCCGACGCGCAGCAGGTCGGCGAGCCATGCCGAGCTGTTGCCGCCCTTCCACGGCGCGCGTCGCGACTGGATGCGGTCGAGCACGTGGCCCGCGGCGCGCGGCCATGCGTAATGGGGCTTGTTGCCGCCAAGCTTCTCGAACGCGCCGCTCGCGACGTCGTCGGGACGGAGGGCTTCCGACGTCGTGCGGTCGAGCCGGATGACGCCGCCCGCGACGAAACGATTCGGGCGGCTCTCCTCGGCGTGGCGCGCGAGGAGATCCGCGGCCGGCAGGCAGTCCCCGTCGGTGAAGAGCAGCCAGTCCGCGCCGAGGGACCGCGCCTTCAGGATTGCGGCGTTCACCGTCCGGCACTTGCCGAAGCCGGCGCCGCGCTCGAGCCGCACGTGCTCGGCGCCATGGCGCCGCACGACCTCGGCCGTCTCGTTTCCGCTCCCGTCGTCCGCGACGATCACGACGCGCGGCATCGTCCGCTGCCGCGCCCACGCCGCGAGCGCGAGGTCGAGCGCGCGCGGCTGATCGAACGTCGCGATCACCGCCGCCGGGATCATGCGCGCCGCGCCACGGCCGCGCGCGCCGCCTCGCGCGCCCAGGCGTCCACGGCGCGCAGCTGCGCGAGCGACTCGATCGGCTCCGGCCGATGCGCGTCCATGACGCGCGCGATCGTCTGCGGCACCTCGCCGAGCGTCGCGCGCCCGTCCAGGAACGCGGCGACCGCGACCTCGTCGGCGGCATTGAGCGCGCACGGCGCCGTGCCGCCGGCCCGGCCGGCGGCGAGCGCGAGGTCGAACGCCGGGTGGCGGCCGGCCGGGATCGGCTCGAACGAAAGCCCGGCGAGATCGCGCGGATCGAGCGCCGGCGTGAGCCCCGGCCAGTGCTCGGGCCACGACAGCGCGAGCTGGATCGGCAGGCGCATGTCGGCACGCGCCGCCTGGGCGATGAGCGTGCCGTCGGTGAACGCCGCGATCGCGTGGACGCGCGCCTCGCGGTGCACGACCGCCTCGAGACGCGGCCAGTCGAGATCGAACAGCCAGCGCGCCTCGATCAGCTCGAGACCCTTGTTGAAGAGCAGCGCCGAATCCACCGTGATCCGCTGCCCCATCGCCCACACCGGATGCGCGAGCACCTCGTCGCGCGTCGCGCGCCGCCAGTCGGGATGATCGCGCAGCGCCCCGCCCGAAGCGGTGAGCGTGAGCCGCGCGACCTCGGCGGCGGGCCGGCCGCCGAGGCAGAGCCACGCCGCGCTGTGCTCGCTGTCCACCGGCACGAGGCTCCCGCCCCGGGCGAGCGCCGCGCGCACCAGAGGCCCGCCGACCACCAGCGACTCCTTGTTGGCGAGCGCGAGCCGCGCGCCGCGCGCGAGGGTGGCGAGCGAGGCCTCGAGCCCCACCGCACCGACGATGCCGTTGACCACGATGTCCGCGCCGCTCTCGGCGGCGAGCCGGGCGCCGGCGCCGACGCCGACCAGGACGCGTGGCTGCCGCACGCCCGCGGCGCGAGCCGCGTCCTCCAGCCGGCGCCGCGCCGCATCGGCGTCGTCCGCGCGCTCGAGCGCCGTCCATTCGGGCGCGACGCGGCGCACCAGCGCCTCCAGCGCGTCGAGCCGAGATCCGGCCGAGAGCGCCGTGACGCGCAGGCGGTCGCGATGCGCCTCCGCGACCTCGAGCGCCTGCCCGCCGATCGACCCGGTCGCGCCGAGCACCGCCACCGTGCGCATCGTCACGGGACCCGGAACACGACGATCGCCAGGTAGTAGTAGACGACCGGCGCGGCGAAGTAGAGGCTGTCGAAGCGGTCGAGGACGCCGCCGTGGCCCGGGATCAGATCCGACGAGACGCCGTGCGCGGTGTCGCGCTTGAGCAGCGATTCCACGAGATCGCCCACCTGCGCGAAGAGGCCGACCAGCACGCCCAGCGCCGCCGCATCCGCGACGCCGAGGAACGGCGCGAACCAGCGGCGCGCGATGAACGCCGCGGCCACCGCGGCCGCCAGCCCGGCGACGTTGCCCTCGAGCGACTTGCCGGGCGAGATCCGCGCCCACGGACGCGTGCGCCCGATGAGGCGGCCCACGAGATACGCGGCGCTGTCGCAGCTCCAGGCGAGGAAGAATGCGAGCAGCACGAACGCGGCGCCCTGCGCATAGGCGGTCCCGGCCCGCCACGGCAGCTCTCGCAGCAGCACGAGGTGCGCCGAGAGCCAGCCGACGTAGAGCACGCCGAACGACGTGACGGCGATGTCCTCGACGCGGCGATGCGCTTCGGGCCGGCGCAGCTCGAGCGCGAGCACCAGCAGCAGCGCGAACGTGGCGAGGAAGCCGACGTGCGGCGTATCGGGCCGCCAGCACACCCACAGCAGGCCGAGCGCCGCGACGATGCCGAGCCGGCGGGACGGACGGAGACCGATCCCGCGCATCATGCGGTAGAACTCGATCAGTCCGAGTGTCACCTGCACCGCGACGAACGCCCAGAACGCGAACCCGCCCGCGCGTGCGAGCAGCACGAGCACCGGCAGGAAGAGCACCGCGCTCGCGACGCGCAGCCGCAGCGCCCACGCCGAGGGCCGCGCCGCGGCCGGCGTCAATCCACCCGCCCGAAGCGCCGCTCGCGGCCCTGGAATTCGGCGACCGCCTGATAGAGGTGCCGGCGCCGGAAATCGGGCCACAGCGTGTCGGTGATCCAGAGTTCGGTGTAGGCGAGCTGCCAGAGCATGAAGTTGGAGATGCGCATCTCACCGCTGGTGCGGATCAGGAGATCGGGGTCCGGCAGGCCCGCGGTGTAGAGGTGTGCCGACACGCGCGCCTCGTCGAGCGGATTGCCGTCCACGCCCTCGGCGATCAGTGCGCGCACGGCGTCGACGAGTTCGGCGCGGCCGCTGTACGAGAGCGCGAGGTTGAGCAGCAGGCCGTCGCAGCCCGCCAGGTATTCCTGCGTCTCGGCGATCGCGCGCACGACCTCGGGCGGCAGATCGCCGGCGCGGCCGATGACCGCGAGGCGCACGTTGTTCTCGCGCAGCTCGCGGCGCTCGGCGCGCAGCGTCTGGCGGAGGATCGTCATGAGCGCCGCGATCTCGCGCCGGGGCCGGTTCCAGTTCTCGGTCGAGAACGTGTAGAGCGTCAGCACCTCGACGCCCAGCGCGACGCAGCCCTTCACCGCCTCGCGCACCGACTCGCGGCCGGCGCGGTGCCCCATCAGGCGCGGCACGCCGCGCGCCTTCGCCCAGCGCCCGTTGCCGTCCATGATGATCGCGACGTGACGCGGGATGACCCCGCGCGCCTTGAGCTGCTCGGGCGTGAATGTTCGGGTGGGCAAGCGTCCTCCCGGGAAGCTAGACCTCCATCACTTCCGCGGTCTTCTTCTTGAGGAGCTCGTCGAGCAGCGCGATGTACTTGTCGGTGAGCTTCTGCACGTCGGCGATCAGGCGCTTGCCGTCGTCCTCGGCGAGGGTGCCCGCGTCCTGCTGGTGCTTCACGTCCTTGTTGACGTCATGGCGCACCTGGCGCACGTGGACGCGGCCCTCTTCCGTGTACTTGGCGACCAGCTTCACCATGTCCTTGCGCCGCTCCTCGGTGAGCGCGGGGATCGGAATCCGCACGACGGTGCCGTCGTCGGTGGGATTGAGCCCGAGCTCGGCCATGGCGATCCCGCGCGAGACCGCCTTGACCATGGCCTTGTCGTACGGCTGCACGACCAGCAGCCGCGGTTCGGGCGCGCTCACCTGTCCGAGCTCCTTGAGCGACATCATCTGCCCGTACGCCTCGACCTTGACGATGTCGAGCAGCGCCGGCGACGCCTTGCCCGTCCGCAGCCCCGACAGCTCGCGGCGCGTTCCCTCGAGCGCCTTCTTCATGCGCTCCTCGGCATCCACCAGAATCCTGTTCATGCTTCGGCCTCTCCCACGCGGGTCCCCACCGCCTCACCCTGCACGACCTTGAGCAGATTGCCGCGGACGCCGACGTTGAACACGACCAGAGGCAGCCGGTTGTCCATGCACAGCGAGATGGCGGTCGAATCCATGACCTTGAGTCCGCGGTTCAGGATATCCAGATAGCTGATCCGTGGAAAGAAGGTGGCCGAGGCGTCCTTGAGCGGGTCGCCGCTGTAGATGCCGTCGACGCGCGTCGCCTTGAGGATCACGTCGGCGCCGGTCTCGATCGCCCGCAGCGCGGCGGCGGTGTCGGTCGTGAAGTAGGGATTGCCGGTGCCGGCGGCGAGGATCACGACGCGGTTCTTCTCGAGATGGCGCACTGCGCGCCGCCGGATGTACGGCTCGCAGACCCGCGCCATTTCGATCGCAGACATCACGCGCGTGTAGACGCCGCGCTTTTCGAGGAAGTGCTGCAGCGCGAGGCTGTTGATGACCGTCGCCATCATGCCCATGTAGTCGGCGGCGACGCGGTCCATGCCGCGTGCGCTCGCGGCGAGGCCGCGGAAGATGTTGCCGCCGCCGAGCACGATCCCGATCTGCACGCCGAGCGCGTGCACGTCGCGGATCTCGCCGGCGAGCCCGTCGATCACGGGCTCGTCGATGCCGTGTCCCGCCTCCCCGGCGAGGATCTCGCCGGAGAGCTTGAGCAGAATGCGCTGGTAGCGCGCCGCCAAGGCTAGTCCTGGCCGAGCCGGAAGCGCACGAACCGCCGCACGACGATGTTCTCGCCGGTCTTCGTCGCCGCTTCCTGGACGATGTCGGCAACCGTGCGCTTGTCGTCGCGGATGTACGCCTGCTCGAGCAGGCACACCCCGGCGAAGAACTTGTCGAGCTTGCCGGTGACGATCTTGTCGAGGATCGCGGCCGGCTTGCCCTTCAGCTCGGCCGCTCCCGCCAGGACGTCGCGCTCGCGGCCGACGCGCTCGGCCGGCACCTCTTCGCGGCGCACGTACTCGGCGCCGGCGGCGGCGGCCTGCATGGCGATGTTCCGCACGAGCTCGCCGAACTCGTCGGTGCGCGCGACGAAGTCGGTCTCGCAGTTGATCTCGATCAGCACGCCGACGCGGTTGCCGGGGTGGATGTAGCTGTCGACGCGGCCTTCCTGCGCCGCACGGCCGCTGCGCTTCTCAGCATTGGCGGCGCCCCTCTTGCGCAGCGCGTCCACCGCCCTCTCGAGGTCGCCGCCGGTGTCGGCGAGCGCCTTCTTGCACTCCATCATCCCTGCCCCGGTCATGTCCCGGAGCTGCTTGACCTGATCCGCGGTGATCGGCATCTCACTCCCGTGTTGGAACGCCCGCTCGCGCGCCGGGCGCGAACGGGCGATGGTGGACGGCCAACGGGCCTAACGAACGGTTGCGGTCGGCGCCGTCTCGCTCTCGCCCTCGACCCCTTCGCCCCCGAACGAGACCGTCTCCTGGTCGCGCCCCTCGAGCGCCGTCGCCCGCGCTTCGCCGACCGTGTCGGCGACCAGCCGCGCGAACAGCCGCAGGGCACGGATCGCGTCGTCGTTGCCCGGGATCGGAAAGTCGATGACGTTGGGGTCGCAGTTGGTGTCGACGACGCCCACGATCGGGATGCCCAGCCGGTTGGCCTCGGCGACCGCGATCTTCTCCTTCTTGGTGTCGATAATGAACACCAGCGCCGGCAGGCCCGGCATCTCCTTGATGCCCGCGAAGGCGAACTCGAGACGCGCGCGCTCGCGCGACAACCGCGCGACCTCTTTCTTCGCGAGCTTCTCGAAGGTGCCGTCGGTCGCCATGCGGTCGAGATCCTTGAGCCGCTTGACGCTGCTGCGGATGGTCTTGAAGTTGGTCAGCATGCCGCCGAGCCAGCGCTCGGTGACGTAGAACATACCCGAGCGCGTCGCTTCCTCGGCCACGACCTGCTTGGCCTGCTTCTTGGTGGCCACGAACAGGAGGTGCCCGCCGCCGCGCACGGCCTTCTCGATCGCGGCGCGCGCGTCCTGGATGCACTTGATCGTCTTCTGCAGGTCGATGATGTAGATGCCATTGCGCTCCATGAAGATGAAGCGCTTCATCTGCGGATTCCATCGCCGCGTCTGATGCCCGAAGTGCACTCCCGCTTCGAGCAGATCCTTCATGCCGATCTCGGCCACCGCGTTGCCTCCCCCTGGGGTTGTGTCGTCCGCCCTCGCCGTGCCGCGACGCCTTCCCCGTCGAATCGGACGGGACCCCCGGCGTCACCGAACGGGGCGTGTGTGATCGCGGGCCGCCGGACCGGCCGACCCTGCGTGGCTACCGCTTGCTGAACTGGAAGCGCTTGCGCGCGCCCGGCTGTCCGTACTTCTTGCGTTCCTTCATCCGCGCGTCGCGCGTGAGCAGGCCTTCGCGCCCGAGCAGCCCGCGCAGCGCCTCGTCCTCGGCCACCAGCGCGCGCGCGATCGCCATGCGCAGCGCGCCCGCCTGACCGCTCAAGCCGCCCCCGTGCACGCGCGCGACCACGTCGTACTTGCCGGCGGTGTTGGTCACCGTCAGCGCGTGGACCGCGTGCTGAACCAGGGTCGCCCGCGACAGGTACTCGAGCGGCGTGCGGTCGTTGACGGTCAGCTTGCCGGTGCCGGCCGTGAGTCGCACGCGCGCCACGGCCTCCTTGCGCCGGCCGGTGCGCGGCTTCACGGTCTGCGTCACGTTCATGTCGCGAGGATCTCCGTCGTCGGGTTTCAGTAGGGCCAGGGGCTCGGGCTCTGGGCCGCGTGCGGATGCTCGGCGCCTCCGTACACCTTGAGCTTCTTCATCATCGCCCGTCCCAGCTTGGTCTTGGGCATCATGCCGCGCACCGCCTGCGTCAGGACGCGGTCGGGATGCTTCTCCATCAGCTCGCGGATGCTGATCCAGTGCGCGCCGCCCGGATAGAGTGTGTGCCGGAAATAGCGCTTGTCGGTCGCCTTGGTCCCGGTGAGCGCGATCTTCGCCGCGTTGATCACGACCACGTGATCGCCGGTGTCCATGTGCGGCGTGAAGATCGGCTTGTGCTTGCCCTTGAGCACGGTCGCGACACCGGTCGCGAGGCGACCGAGCGTCTTGCCCGAGGCATCCACCACGAACCACTGGCGCCGGATGTCATCGGGCCGCGCGGAATACGTCTTCATGCATCCTCCATCCGTCGGGACCCCGCCTGCGATCGTCGCGGATCGGGCGGGCACATCGAAACACGGCGCCGATGCGCGAGGGCCGCGGGCCCCCGTGCGCGCCGCACGATACCGCTGCTATCCCCAAGAAACGCGGCACGCTAGCACGAAGCCGCGAAGGGCGTCAAGAAGGCCGGCGTGAGTGCAGGGAGGACGGACATGTCCCCGCAGGGAACGTCCGAAACTCGCGAGAGCCCCGCCCCTCACCGGCAATCCGGCTCACTCGAACTCGCGCAGGATCTGGCGCAGGCGGGCGACGGGCAGGCCGACGACGTTCGCGTAGTCGCCCTCGATCCGGCGCACGAACTGGCCCGCGAGCCCCTGGATCCCGTACGCCCCGGCCTTGTCGAGCGGCTCGCCGCTCCGCACGTAGGCCTCGATCTCCGCGGGGCTCATGCGCGCGAACTGAACCCGCGTCATCTCGGACGCGGTGCGCGTCTCGTGGCCGCGCACGACCGCGATGCCCGTCCACACCTCGTGCGTCCGGCCGTGCAGGCGCTGCAGCATCGCGGCCGACTCGTCGGCGTCGTGCGGCTTGCCGAGCCGCTGGCCACGCAGCACGACCACGGTGTCGGCCCCGATCACGACCCGATCCGGGCGCCGCGCCGCGACGCGGCGCGCCTTCTCGAGCGCGAGCGCGCGCACGCCGACGCGCGGCTCCGCCGCACCGGGCCAGTCGCGATCGGGCCCCGGATCCACGACCGTGAACGACACCCCCGCCTGCCGCAGCAGCGCGACCCGCCGCGGCGAGGCGGACGCCAGCACCAGCGCGCCCGCCCCGTTCCAGAACAGTGCCCGCCGCGGCTTCACGGCGCAGCACCCGGCGCGGGGCTCTCGATCATCAGCGTCACCGGTCCGTCGTTCACGAGCTCGACCTGCATGTGGGCGCGGAACACGCCGCGCTCGACCGCGACGCCCTCGCCCGCCAGCGCCGCGCAGAAGCGCTCGAACAGCGGCTCGGCCTGTTCCGGCGGGGCGGCGGCGGTGAACTCGGGGCGCCGGCCGCGCCGTGCGTCGCCGTAGAGCGTGAACTGCGGGACCACCAGCGCGCGCCCGCCGGCCGCCGCGAGGTCCAAGTTCATGTGGCCCGCCTCGTCCGCGAACACGCGCAGCCCCGCGACCCTTCGCGCCAGCCACTCGGCCGCTGCCGCGTCGTCGGCGTGCGTCGCGCCGAGCAGCACGAGCAGCCCGCGCTCGATCGCGCCGCGCCCTGCGCCGTCCACCGTGACGCGCGCGCGCGCCACGCGCTGGACCAGCGCCCTCATCCCTCGCCGCTCGCCTGCCGCGGCGGCGGCGGCGGCGGCGCGCCGGCCGCGCGCACCGTGCGCTGTCGGCGCTCGACGCGCGCCACACCCTTCACGCGGCGGATCGCGGTCATCACCTCCTGTAGCTTGGCGAGGTGCGGGACCTCGACGACGAACATGCCGCGCGCGGTCTGGTCCTCGCTCGCCATGCCGGCGGTGCGGATGTTGACCTGCGTCGAGGCGATCGCCTTGGCGATGTCGGCGAGCAACGAGGTGCGATCCTGGCCGTAGACCACGAGCCGCACCGGGAACGTCTCCTGACGCGAGGTGTCCCATTCGACCGCCACGCGACGCTCGGGCGCCACGCGATCGTCGAACGTGTTGGGGCAGTCCTGGCGATGCACCGAGACGCCGCGCCCCTGCGTGACGATGCCCACGACGCGGTCGCCCGGCACCGGCTGGCAGCAGCGCGCGAATTGAAGCATGACGTTCTCGATCCCCTGAATGCGGATGCCGCCCGCCGGCTTGCGCCCGATCCCGAGCGCCTCGAGCGGTCCCTTGGCGAGCCGCTCGGCGAACGTCTCCTTCTCGGGCTCGAGCTTGCGCAGCACACCCGTGAGCGACACCGAACCCTCGGCGACGCGCGCGAACATCTGCTCGAGATCGTCGCAACCGAGCCCGCGCGCGACCTCGGTGAGCTGCGCGTCGGTCGGCCGCGTGCGCAGCCGCTTCATCTCGCGCTCGATCATCTCCCGCCCGAGCGCGATCGAGTCGGCGAGACGCTGCTGGCGCAGCCAGTGCCGGATCTTGCCGCGCGCCCCCGTGGTGCGCGCGAGCTTGAGCCAATCCTCGTGCGGCTGCGCCTGCGGCGAGGTGATGATCTCGACCGTGTCGCCGTTCTTGAGCTGGTAGCGCAGCGGCACGAGCTCGCCGTTGACCCGCGCGCCGACCGTGTGCTGACCGACCTCGGTGTGGATCAGGAACGCGAAGTCGAGGGGGGTGGCGCCCTTCGGCAGGCGCTTCAGCTCGCGCCGGGGCGTGTACGCGTACACCTCCTCCTGATAGAGCGCGGTGCGCAGGAAATCCATGTACTCGTCGTCGCCGGCGGTGCGCTGCCAGTCCGCGGTCTGCGTCACGAACCCGCCGAGCTTGGCGTCGAGCTCCTCGTCGACATGCCCGCCCTGCTTGTAGACGTAGTGGGCGGCGATCCCGGTTTCGGCCGTGCGGTGCATCTCGCGCGTGCGGATCTGCACCTCGACCATCTCGCCGTTGGGCGCAACCACCGTGGTGTGGAGCGACTGGTACATGTTGTTCTTCGGCATCGCGATGTAATCCTTGAACCGGTCGCCCACGGGCTCGAGCAGATCGTGGACCACGCCGAGGGCGCGATAGCAGTCGTTGCGCGTGTGCGTGACGATACGCAGGCCGAACAGATCGTAGATCGCGTCGAGCTCACGGCCGGCGCGCATCTTCTGGTAGATGGAATAGAAGTGCTTGGGCCGGCCGCTGACCTCGGCCTTGATCCCCGCCGCCTTGAGCCCCGAGCCGATCAGCTCGCGCATCTCGGCCAGGAACGCCTCGCGCGCCTCGCTCCGCACCTGGATGCGCTGCGTCAGGTCCTGGTACGCGTCCGGATCGAGCGTCTTGAGCGCCAGGTCCTCGAGCTCGCGCTTGATGCCGGCCATGCCGAACCGGTGGGCGAGCGGTGCGTAGATGTCGCGCGTCTCGGCGGCGATGCGCTCCCGCTTCTCCGGACCCAGGTACTCGAGCGTGCGCATGTTGTGGAGCCGGTCGGCGAGCTTGATGAAGATCACGCGCAGGTCACGCGACATCGACAGCAGCATCTTGCGGAAGTTCTCGGCCTGCGCGGCCTCGCGGCTGTCGAAATGGAGCCCGGAGAGCTTGGTCACGCCCTCGACCAGCGCCGCCACCTCCTTCCCGAAGCGCTTTTCGACGTCGGCGAGCGTGATCGCCGTGTCCTCGACCACGTCGTGGAGCAGCGCGGCGCATGCGAGCGTGGTGTCGAGGCGCGTCTCGAGCAGACCGAGCAGGATGCGGCACACTTCGATCGCGTGCGAGATGAACGGCTGCCCCGAGAGCCGCCGCTGATCGCCGTGCGACTGGTCGGCGAAGTCGAAGGCCGCGGCGACGCGGTCGCGATCCACCTTCGGCGCGCGCTCCTCGAGCTCGGCGAGCAGCGCCGCACGCAGGTCGGGATGCGCGCCGGGCACGCTCACGACCAGCGCACTCCCTTCAGCTTGAGCTGGATGCGGGTCGCGCCGTTCCAGCGGTCGCGGATCGGCGCGAACGCGACCGCGCAGGTGCGGGCGCGCCGCCCGCCCGCGATCTCGGCGCCCATGCCGAATCCGATCGCCTCGGCGACCGCCGTGCCCTCGCGCACGACGAGGCGCAGGTGCTTGCCGCCCGCGGCGGTGCCGACGCTCAACACCTCGGCGCGCGCGACGCGCAGCACCGGCTCGGGATTGTCGAGCCCGTGCGGCGCGAGCCGTTCGGTCCAGTCCACGAGCGCGTCGCCGCAGTCGCCCACGGCGACATCGGCGTCGATCTCGAGCGGACGCGCGAGCTGCGCCAGGTCGACGCGTTCCGCGACCAGCTTCTCGAAGCGCTCGCGCAGCTCCGGCAGCCGGTCGCGATGCACCGTGAGCCCGGCCGCGAGCGCGTGGCCGCCGTACGCTTCGAGCAGGTCCGCGCAGCCGTCGAGCACGCGCGTCAGGTCGAGCCCGCCGAGGCTGCGGCCCGATCCGCGTCCGCGGTCGCCGTCGAGCGCCACGAGCATCGTTGGACGCTGGAAGCGCTCGACCAGCCGCGAGGCGACGATGCCGAGCACGCCCGCGTGCCACGTGTCCGACCACATCAGAATCGAGGCGCAGCGCGGCCAGTCGAGCTCGGCCTCGACGCGGGCCGCGGCGTCGGCGGCCGCCTGCTCGTCGAAGCTGCGGCGCCGGTCGTTGTCGTCCTCGAGGCTCTCGGCGCACGCGCGCGCCTCATCCTCGTCGCGGGCCATGAGCAGGCGCAGCGCCTGCTCCGCATTGCCCATGCGTCCCGCCGCGTTGATGCGCGGCGCGAGCACGAACGCCACCTGTCCGCTCGTGAGCCGGCGTCCGGCCAGACCGTCGCGCTCGAGCAGCGCCCGGAGTCCGAGATGGCGCGTGCGGTGCAGGCGATCGAGTCCGAGGGCGGCGAGCACTCGGTTCTCGCGCACGAGCGGCACCACGTCGGCGATCGTGCCGAGCGCCACGATCTCGAGGAATCCCTCGGTGCGCGCGCGGTTGCCGCGGCGCAGGAACAGCGCCTCGACGAGCTTGAACGTGACGCCGACGCCGGCCAGCGACTTGAACGGATAGGGGCAGCCGGGCCGGCGCGGGTTGACGACCGCCGCGGCGTCGGGCAGGCGCGCGGCGGGCTCGTGATGGTCGGTGATCACGGTATCGATGCCGCGCCTGCGCGCCTCGGCCACGGCCTCGACCGCCATGATGCCGCAGTCCACCGTGACGATCAGCGTGCAGCGGCGGCGCTCCGCCTCGTCCACGGCCGCCACGGTCAGACCGTACCCGTCGCGCGTGCGGTGCGGAATGCGGGTTTCGATCCGTCCACCGAGCTCGGTGAGCGCCGTCGTCAGCAGGTACGTCGAGGTGATCCCGTCGACGTCGTAGTCGCCCTGAACGAGCACGCGCTCCCCGCCCGCGAGCGCGCGTTCAATCCGCTCGACGGCGCGATCGAGATCGAGCAGCAGGAACGGATCGTGGAGCGCGTCGATCGTCGGGTGCAGGAACTCGCCGACCGCGGCGAGGTCGGCGAGCCCCCGGTTCACGAGCACGTGGCCGATCGCGGGCGGCGCCCCGAGCGAGCGCGCCAGATCCAGCGCGAGCGCGGGCTGCGAGCGCGGATGGATCACCCAGGGCGATGGGACGGGCAGGGTCTGCGTCATGGCGGCGGGGCGGCGCGAACCGGGGTCCTGGTTCGGGCGCGATCGCACGCTATCAGGCGCCCCCATGCGGTTCAAGACGGCGGACCGCGGACCGCGGCCGCCGTGCGCGCGACGCGACGCTCATCGCCACGCGCTCAACGACGCGCGCCCGGCGTGTGGAACCGCCGGGCGCGCACGAACACCGAGTTTCCCGTAAGCCGAATTCTGTCGGATCACTCCGTGGTGATCATTCATCTGGGGCGTTCGTTTCCGGACGCCTCGTGCGACCGACCCTGGGGTGGTAACGGAGCGGGTCACACTCCTCCCCCTCTATGCGGTCTTGCTCCAGGTGGGGTTTACCGAGCCGGCCCCGTC
>JACOSV010000049.1 GCA_016178725.1 Candidatus Eiseniibacteriota bacterium | reverse complement strand
GGTCGCGTCGAACAGACCGAGCCGGTACTGGTACGAGGCGCCCGCGGTCACGTCGGCATCCTGATACGTGCCGCCATCGGGTCCGGCGACGATGTGGCCGAGCAGCAC
This sequence comes from Candidatus Eiseniibacteriota bacterium, assembly GCA_016178725.1. Lineage (GTDB taxonomy): Bacteria > Eisenbacteria > RBG-16-71-46 > RBG-16-71-46 > RBG-16-71-46 > WS-11. The sequence continues at coordinate 21,727 of JACOSV010000049.1, read as the reverse complement.
CTCTTCGCTGCTCCCGACCACCGAGCGGTAGAGATTGACGTCGGTGCTGACGGCACCCATCGGCCGGCTCCACGACAGATCCACCGTGCGTCCTTCCACGGTGCCGTCGAAGCGCGCGACCAGCGTCGCCGTCACCGGGTTGGTCGTGGCGACGTAGTAGTCCTCGACCTCGCCGAACTGCGCGACACCCTGCGCCGACGCGAGATCGCCGTTGATGTTGTTGGCGCGCCCCTCGTCCTCGCCGAGGTCGAGCCGGAATCGGCCGTACACGGACGGCGCGTTGGCCGGCGGCGTCTCGTTGAACGTGAGCACGATCTGTCCGGGCGTGTACGTCGCGCCCGTCCAGTTCGGCGACGCGGCGAACGTGCCGCCGGTCGGATCGCCCGTCCACCAGATGTCGCGCTCGCCCGGATCGAAGAGCTTGTTGTTGTTCCAATCGTAATAGCCGTTGAAGTAGAGCCGGCGCGCCGCCGTGGCGTTGTATCGCGCGGCGTTCTGGTAGGAGACCGTGACCGTGACCACGTTGGGCACGCCGCGGAACATCGGAAACGGGAAGCCGACGCCGTCGTCCGAGGCGTCGTTGTTGATGACGCGCGCTTCGCACTCCTGGTCGCTGCCGTCCGTCGTCGGGCCCAGCCACTCCAGCCGCAGCGTGTCCTGCGGGAAGTAGTCGTAGAGGTGCTCGGGACCGACACCGGGCGTGTTGAGCACGACCAGGTTCAGCCGGCGGCTGTTGTTCGTGCTGTGCACCAGCGTCTGATACTGATTGAACGCCGTCGTCGGATCTGGCGCGTCGCCGAGGTCGGGCGTGTAGAGGAAGTTGAGCCCGTTGGTGTCGTCGGCCGTCAGCACGCGCTTGGTGCCGAGATCCGGGGCCGCCCAGTACATCACCGCGTTGAAGTAGGTCGGATTCGGCTCGGGCGGGCCGCCGGTGTTGCCCTGGTTCGACGAGTGGTGCAGGCCGAGGAAGTGGCCGAGCTCGTGGAGCGCGATGGTCTCGACGTCGACGGCGTCGGTCACGATCGCTCCACCCGGGAACCCCATGTTCGCCGACGCCGTGCCGCCGGTGACGTTGATCGTCCCGGTGCCGTTGTGGGTCTGCGACTTGACGATCACCCGGTTGCCGGCGTTGTTGAGGAACACGTTCGCGCCGACGATCTGCCCCGCAATGCTCAAGCCGACCTGATTCGCGGTCGCCGCTCCGTTCGTCACGCCGCCGAGCGTAATGGTCTGGGCCGCGCCGCCGTCGACGCTGATCGTCAGCGTCTGGCCGTTGTTGACGTTGAACGGCTGCGTGCCGCTGATCACGTCGATCAGATCGTCCTGATTGGTGTTCCACTGATAGTCGCGGTCGTTGAAGATGATGTCGGATTCCAGGATCACGCCGGTCGCGGCGTTCGTGAACAGGCTGGTGAGGCCGATCGTCCCGCTCGAGGGCGGCGGGAAGAAGCCACTGGTGTTGTTGTTGTCGAACGAGAGGACGTTGAAGCTGTCGCGGGCGGCGATCGCGATGCTGGTGTTGTTCTGACGCGCGAGCGCCACGAGTGCGGGCACGACGTTGGTCCACGAGGCCGCGGCGTTGTCGATCGCGGTGAACTCGCCGACCCCGACGATGTCGGGCGTGCCGGACAGATTGATGGAGTAGGGGATCGTGCAGTTGTCGAACTCACGCAGATCCCAGTGACGGAAGATGCCGTTGGCCGGCAGCGTCGTCGGCGGCAGCAGCGGGCCCGCGGTCGGATTGGCCGAGCTGCCGATGATGTTGAACGCGGACGCCGGGCCCGCGACGAGCGCCGAGGCCGCGAGCACCGCGACCGCCGCGCGACGGAACGATACGGTGAGGCTCATGGTCGATCTCCTCGTGGCGGTCAGCGGTTGCCGTGGAGCGCGCCGGCGACGCGGGCGCGCAGTTCATCCAGCGTGGCGACGTGATCCGGGCCCGTGCCGCGGAACCAGTCGACGCCCGAGAGGTCGCGATGTGTCAGTCGTTCGCGGCCGGCGGCGTCGCGAATCACCTCGAGTTTGCCCTGCGCGAGATCGGCGACCTCGCGACGGCCGATCGCGTCGCGGATCAGGAACACGACCACTTCCTGGCCGGGCGTGAAGTGCGGCCCGCCGATGATCGTCATTTCGGTCCCGTCGACGATGCCGCCGAAGTGCTGCAAGTCGAACTCTTCGCCGACGCGGATGTCCCCGGCGAGCGTTTCAAGCGCGCGCAGCCGGACGGTGGTGACGATGCGCTTCTGCGCGTCCCACGCCGAGTGCGTGGACACGGTGGTGGCACGGACCACGCTCTCGGAGACGCGCGCGAGGTCTTCGACGCGACGCGGAACCATGGTGGTGGCGTGCGCGGTTGCCGTGGGCAGCACGGCCAGCGCGAGTGCCAGAGCGGGAAGCAGCGGGCGAAGCGACCTCGGCATGGCGAATCCTCCGGGGACCGGAGCTCGAGGCTCCGGCGGCGCTGGTCCGCGGGGTCGGACCGTGGGGACGGCATGTCCGAAGCGGCGCGACCCGACGCGCAACGTCGCGCGGGCCCGCCGCTTCGGAATGGGATATCGAGGATGATGGTCGCGGCCGTCCGGCGCACGGTCAAGGACTACGGCGATCCCTGACCCTCGGGCGCGACGATTTGTTTTGGTTCATGAAACGCCGACGCGTCAGGGCGTCGGCATCGGCTTCATCGTCATCGGATCGCGCAGCGGCAGGTGCTTCATCCCGCCGCTCGAGAGGCTCGCGAGCGTCGCGCTCGCGTGCTTCGGATCGCCGAGCGTCATCTCCTTCGCGTCGCCGACCATCACCACCGCCATCTTTGCCGGATCGAGCAGCCGGCGGGCGACGCGCTGCACGTCGGCGGCGGTGACCGCGCGGATCTTGTCGCGGTACTCGGCCCAGTAGGACGGGTGCTTCGCGTAGCGGCCGGTCAGCTCGTCCACCGCCAGTTGCCCGGCGATCGCGCCGGCGGTCGCGAACTGCGTCGGGAACGCCTCGGCGAACCCGTTCTTCGACGTCTCGATCTCGTCGTTCGTCACCAGCGAGTCGCGCATCCTGCCGATCTCACCGAAGGCGATCTGGAGCGCGAACGCGACCGAGCGCACCTTCGACTGGAAGATCAGCCGCCACGGCTCGGGGTAGTAGACGCCCTCGCCGAGCCGCGAGCCGACCTGGTAGGCGAGGCCCTCGTCGGAACGGATGCGGTTGACGAGCCGCGACGTGAACCCGCCGCCGCCGAGGATGTCGTTCATGACCCGCATGGCGTAGAGATCGGGATCGTCGCGCTGGATGCCGGTGATCGCCACCGAGACGCGGCCCTGATTCACCGCCTTGTCCACCATGAAGTAGCCCGACGCGGCGGCCGTGGTCGGCGCCGCCGGCGCGGCCGGGCGCTCGCCGGCGCTCGGCCACTTGCCGAACGTCGCCTCGAGCTTCCTGACCATCGCGGCGCGGTCGAAGTCGCCGGAGACGGCGAGGATGAAGTTCTTCGCCCCGACGTAGCGCTTGTGGAAGGCGACGAGATCGTCGCGCGTGATGCTCTTGATCGAGGTCTCGGTCGGGTAGCGGTTCGACCAGTGGCCGTCGCCGCGCATCAGGAAGCCGAACTCGCGGTCCTCGATCTGCGCGCTCTCGTCGTTGCGCTGCTTCATCGCCTGCATCTGCTGATCGCGGCGCAGGGTGATGCGGTCGTCCTGGAACGCCGGGTGCTGCAGGCAGTCGGCGAGCAGGGCGAGTCCCTCGTCGACGTCCTTGGAGAGCAGGTTCAGCGTGGCGCGCGATTCGCTCGCGCCGATCGGCACGCCGCCGCCGCCGAATCCGCCGCCGCCCCCGCCCTGCTGCGACTCGAGCTGCGCGCCGAGGAACGCGACGCGGTCCTCGATCTGCGTCGCGGTCCTGGTGCTCGTCCCGCCGCGCGTCAGCAGGTACACCGTCATCGCGGCGAGGCCTTCCTTGCCCGCCGGATCGAGATCGGGCCCGACGCGCATCAGCACGTGCACGGTCGTGAGCGGCAGGTCCCGGTCGGGCACGAGGTAGGCGATGATCCCGTTGCCGAGCTTGACGCGGTAGTCGGCCGCCTTGGGCGGTGCGTAGGTGAGCGGCGGAAACTTGAGCTGCTCGGGGCGCGCGGCGATCGGGTCGGCGGTGCCGCGCGCGGCGAACATCGTGCACAGGGCGAATGCTGCGATCCACGCGAGGGCGGTTCGGCCCGGCGCGCGACGGATCATGGTCGTGACGCTCATGGTCGTCTCCTCCCGTTACTTCTTGTCTGCGTTGAGCTGCGCGATCCGCGCCTCGCACTTGGCGCGGACGGGATCGAGCGCCGGCTTCATCTCCGGCGGCGCCTGCGATCCCATCGTGTCGAGGCGCGTCATCATCTGCGTGAGCTGCGACGCGTCGGTCGCGGCGGCGATGCTGCCTAGCATCTGCCGCACCATCGGCTTCGCGTTCTCGGGCAGCGCCGCGACCGCCGGATCGTCGGGCGTGGATCCGCCCTTGCGCGTCCAAATCGCGACCGCGCGGTTCTCCTTGCTGAAGTAGGCGTTCGCGACGCGCTGCACGTCGGCCGGCGTCACGTTCTGGATCGCGGCGTCGAGCTCGTCCGCCAGGCGCCAGTTCGCCTCGCCGTCGGCGCGACCGTAGCGCAGCATGATCGAGAAGTTGTTCGTGAGCTGGCGGTAGGTCGAGGCCAGGTAACGGTTCTTGACGCTCAGCAGCTCGTCGGCGCCGACCGGCTCCTTCTTCAGCCGCTCGATCTCGCCGTCCACCGCCTTCTCGAGCTCCTCGGGCGTGTGGCCTTCCTTCGCCTCGGCCTGGATCTCGAACAGGCCCTCGTACTTCCTCGGCTCATCATTCGCGAACGCCCGCGTCGCCAGCTTCTTGTCGAGCACGATGTTACGGTTGAGCCTTCCGGTGGTGCCCGAAAGGACCTGCGACATCACCTCGAGCGCCGGCACGTCCTTGTGGACGTAGGCCTGCGTGTGCCAGCGCATCGTCACCGCGGGGTTGGTCTCGGCCTCGCCGTAGAAGCGCTTCTCGGCGAGCTGCCTCGTCTCGGTGGTGATCATCTCGGGGGCGGCGCGCTTCCCGGCCGGGATCGAGCCCAGGTACTTCTCGGCCATCGCCAGCGTCGTCACGGGATCGAAGTCGCCGACGAGGACCGCGGTCAGGTTCTGCGGCGCGTAGAAGAGCTCGTAGTACTCATCGGCCTGCGCCTTGGAGATCGCCGCCACGTCGCTCGGCCAGCCGATCACCGGCCACGAGTACGGGCTCGAATCCCAGAACACGGCGTCGAACGACACCTCGAACTTGCCGGTCGGCGTGGACTCGACCGAGCGGCGGCGCTCCTCGTACACGACGTCGCGCTCGGAGTAGAACTCGCGGAACACGCGATTCCTGATCCGGTCCGACTCCATCCAGAACCACAGCTCGAGTTTGTTCGCCGGCACGGTCTCGAAGTAGAAGGTGATGTCGTTCGCGGTGAACGCGTTCATGCCGGTCGCGCCGTTCTTGCTCAACACCTGGTCGAACTCGTTCTTGACCATGTTGGCGCGCTGCTGGACGACGAGCGAATCGAAGCGCGCTTCGAGCGCCTTGTAGCGCGCGGTCTTCGCCTCGGGCTTCGTCATGTCCTCGAGGTCGCCGCGCCGCTCGGCGGCGCGCATCTTCGACAGCTCGTCGCGCATCTGGTCCTGCGTGCGCTCCTGCTCGTCGATCAGCCGTACGTCCTTCTCGTAGTCGCGCGTGCCGATCGCGTGCGAGCCCTTGAACATCATGTGCTCGAAGAGGTGCGAGATCCCGGTGATGCCGGGCCGCTCGTTCACCGAGCCGACGTGGGCGACCCAGCCGCCCGAGACGGTGGGCGAGAGGTGGCGCGGGACGAGCAGCAGCTTCATCCCGTTCGAGAGCACGTGCTCTTCGACCTTGATGCCCGCCGGGGCGCCGGCGGTGTGCGGCGCGGTCGCGGCGGTCGTCGCGGCGGCGGCCGGGCGCTTGCCGGCCGCGTGCCCGCTCGCCGGAGCGAGCAGGACGGCCAGCGCGCCGGCGACGCGCGCGGATCGGACGAAGTGATGGACGAACGTCGACATGGCGGGAACTCCTGTCGTGGGAATGGCGGACGCCGGGGCGCCCGGGAGACGGGCCGGAGCGCGGCGAGGAAACGCGATGGCGCCCGGCGGGTCAAGCGTTATGGTGGAGCGCCCCGGCCGGCGTCACAGGCGAGACGCCCGTCCGTACCGATTGCCGAACTCTGGAGGGCGGCGGCATGCGCTGGATGATCCGCACACCATCGAATCTCACCGCCGGCGCGCTCGCCGGCGCGCTGCTGCTCGCGGTGGCGGCCCCGGCGCCCGCGGCCTACGGTGCGGACGACGCCCCGGCCGTCGCGCGCAAGGCGCCGCGCATCTGGGGCGCCCACTGGTTCAACTCGAAGCCGCTGATGCCGGCCGATCTCGCCGGCCGCGTCACGATCGTCGAGTTCTGGGCGTTCGAATGCATCAACTGCCGGCGCACGCTGCCGGCGATGCGCGCGCTCTACGAGCGCTACCGCGCGGACAGCAGCGTCGTGATCGTCGGCATCCACACCCCAGAGCTGCCGATCGAGCGCGACACGGAGGCGGTGCACCGGGCGGTGGACTCGCTCGGCGTGCGCTATCCGGTGGTGCTCGATCCCGGCTACGTCAACTGGCGCGCGTTCGACAACCAGTACTGGCCGGCGCTCTACCTGATCGACCGGCACGGCGTGATCCGCGACGTGCACATCGGCGAGCTGCACGAGGGGACCGACGCCTGGAAGAGCGTCCTCGAGCGGATCGAGACGCTGCGGCGCGAGAAGGCCTGATCGGTCGCGGACGCACCGCGCCGGCGCGGCCCGCGTCCGCGGATGATCAGCGCAGCAGCGCGATGCGCTGGCTGCGGGCCACGCCGTTCTGCCGGGCGGTGAGGAAGTAGATCCCGCTCGCCAGATCGCCGGCGTCGACGGCCACCGTGCGCGGTCCGGCGGCGAACGTGCCCGAGGCGATGTGGCGCACGTTGCGACCGGAGAGGTCCACCAGATCGAGCGCGGCCTCGCCGTCACGCGCCCAGCGCACCGTGATCGAGAACGATCCGTGCACCGGGTTCTCGACCGGCGCGAACGACGGCGCCAGGCCGAGCCGCCGCTCGATCGGATCCACGGCGAGGAACGAGGCGGGCTGGATTTGGAGCGTGCCGCCGGTGCGGTAGACGGGCACGCCCGGCACGGTGATGATGCCGTTCACGTCGGCGAGCACCCGGCCGGTCGCGACGAGCACGCCGCCGACGTTGCGCTCCGACCACGTGTAGGCGCCGAGCGGCGTGACGACGAAGCTCTGCAGCCGCCGCGGCGTGACGTCGACCGTCATCGAATCGGGCGGCGGCAGCGCGCCCCAGAGGGTCTGCAGCGTCCGCGAGTGGAGCGACACCTGCCAGCGGTTGGCGTCGTCGATCACGGTCGGGTCCCACTCGACGTAGCCGTTGATCGTGCCGACGCTGTCGCCGGACGTCGCCATGCCGTTGCCCGCGTTGTTGTCCGCCGAACAGTTGGAGAGCGCCGGGAAGCTGCGGTCGGAGCGATACCGGTAGATGTACATGTAGTCGAACATCGGCTTCCACGCCGCGGTCTCGCTGCTCCAGTGCGTGCGGGTGTCCCAGTAGAACTGGCCGCCGGCGCGCGTGTCGCGCATCACGCCGTAGAAGATCGGTTTCTCGGCCCAGCCGACGATCACGTCGTTGCGACCGTTGAAGGCGATGATCGGTGGCACGTACCGGTTGGCGAGCTGGCGGGCGAGGAAGCCCGCGTTCAGGCGGTTGAAGACCAGCGTGCCGTCGTCGGTTGGCAGGTCCGTGTCCACCGTGCCCCACAGCCGGTCGCACGTGGTGCGCTGGCCTGACCCGGTGTTGAACGCGCAGGTCGGCACGTTCGGGTCGGCTTCGGACGAGAAGTCGAAGCGGGCGATGTTGACCATCACCGCGGCGACGAGGTCCGGACGCGTCATGGCCAGGAACACGCCGCAGATGCCGCCCATGGAGGCGCCGTTCACGTACACGCGGCCGGGATCGATCGGCAGCGTGCGTCGCGCCCACTCGAGCGTGTAGATCACGCGCTGCATCGTGTAGTCGCAGACGTGGCCGGTGAGCGGCGGCAGATTTCCGGTGGAGGTGATGTCGTAGTTCTCGTGGTAGCCGAACCAGAATGTGTTCACGTCCGGCGTCCCGAGGTAATCGTCCATCGTGAGATCCCACTCGCCGGCGCAGTTCTCGGCGACGTCGAGGAAGCTCCCGCCACGCACGTGCGGGCGGAACACCAGCGCGTGGACGGGCGCGTCGCCGCCCCGCACCACGGCGCAGTCGTACGGCGTGCTCTCGCGGTTGCTCATCTCCGGGAACTGGGCGTGCGCGCGGCTGCTGGTCCACAGCGTGTACACGTCCACCGTCATGAAGCTGATCTGCAGCGTGTACTGGTAGACCGGCCGTGGCAGAGCAGGGGCCTCGAACACCGGCACGTCGAGCGCGTTCGCAGTCCAGGTGAGGGATCGATCCTCGCTGCCGCTCGCCGCCTGCGCCGTGACGGCGTAGTAGTAGCCGCCGGCGGCGTCATCGGCGGTCGAGACGAACAGGCTGCGCACGAAGTTGAGCGGCTTGGCGGTCGAATCGGTGCGGTAGCCGTAGACCGTGCCGGTCAACGTCGAGAGGCGCCGGTCGTACCAGCTCGAATCTCCGACCGAGCCTGCGAGCGTCGCGGCCGCGAGGTCGGCGGCAGTGCGGATCGGTGAGGAGGACTTGTAGATCAGATACTTCCAGCCCGTGCCGGGGAGCGAGATCCAGGTGACGAACGTCTGCCCGTCGTGGTTGCGGGCCTGGATTCCGGTCACCTGATCGGCCGCGGCGCGGCCGGGCGCGAAGATCCCGGCGGCGATGGCGAAGGCGAGGACGGCGGCGCTGCGAAGGATACGAGTGCGGCAGATATGACCAACGAACGAGCCCGGTGACGCGTGGGGGGGGCGGCGCATGTTCCCTCATTGGGGTACGCATCGTACGGCTTGAAGTGCGGCGGGCAGGCGGTCAGTCTATCGGCCATGGACGACCTCGCGCAATCATCTTGTGTGCCCTGCCGCGGTGGGGTGCCTCCGCTGACCGACGAGCTGATCGCCCGCTACGCCCCACAGGTACCCGAGTGGCGCGTCACGGAGGTGGACGGCGTGCGACGCATCGAGCGCATGTTTACTTTCACGAACTTCCGCCGTGCGCTGGAGTTCACCGTCGCCGTCGGCGAGCTCGCCGAACGCGAGCAGCACCATCCCGACATCCACCTCGCATGGGGCCGCGTCCGGGTCGAGACCTGGTCGCACAAGATCCGCGGCCTGCACGGCAATGACTTCATCCTCGCCGCGAAGGCCGACGCCATCTACGCCGCGATGCCGGCGCGCTGAAAGCGAACGGGCCCCCGCCGGAGGGCGGGAGCCCGTGGTGCTTCCGGATGCCGCGCGGCTAGTGGGTCGCCGCGCCGGCCGTCTTCGCCGCCGCCGCGCCGGACGACTGCGAGCCGATGCGCATGCCGTAGAACGAGCGGTAGACGAAGAAGAGCGCGATCAGGAACAGGACGATCCCGACCGGACGCGCCACCGCCTGATTCGCGACCCCCATCTCGACCGCGAGCAGGCCGAAGAGCGTCGTGAATTTGATGATCGGGTTGAGCGCGACCGACGAAGTGTCCTTGTACGGATCGCCGACGGTGTCGCCGATCACCGTCGCGTCGTGGAGCGGGGTGCCCTTCTCGTGCAGCTCGACCTCGACCACCTTCTTCGCGTTGTCCCACGCTCCGCCCGCGTTCGCCATGTAGACCGCCTGGAACAGGCCGACCACCGCGATCGAGACGAGATAGGCGACGAAGAAGATCGGATCGAAGAACGCGTAGGCGAGCGTCAGACAGAAGATGACGAGGAAGATGTTGAACATGCCCGCCTGCGCGTACTGGGTACAGATGCGCACCACCTCGACCGAGTCCTTGGTCGACGCCTTCTCGGCCGACTCGAGCCGGATGTTGCGCTTGATGTACTCGACCGCGCGGTAGGCGCCGGTCGTGACCGCCTGCATCGAGGCGCCGGTGAACCAGTAGATGGTCGCGCCGCCCATGAGCAGGCCGAGCAGGACGCGCGGCTCGGTGAGCGTGAGGTCGAACGCCGCGCCCATCTGGTGCGTGAGCAGCACGATGAGCGAGAAGATCATTGTCGTCGCGCCCGCGACCGCGGTCGCGATCAGCACGGGCTTGGCCGTGGCCTTGAAGGTGTTGCCGGCGCCGTCGTTGTCCTCGAGGTAGAACTTGCCATTGGCGAAGTCCGGCTTGAAGCCGAACTGCTTCTCGACCTCGGCCGCGGCACCGGGCGTGGTCTCGATCTGCGACAGCTCGAAGATGCTCTGCGCGTTGTCGGTCACCGGGCCGTAGGAGTCGACCGCGATCGTCACCGGGCCCATGCCGAGCAGGCCGAAGGCGACGAGGCCGAACGCGAAGACCGCGGCGTGATCCATGAACGCGCCGAGGCCCTGGAGCGAGATGACGTAGGCGATCAGCAGCATCGTCGCGAGCGTCAGCGCGTTCCAGAACACCGAGAAGTTCCCGGCCACCAGGCCGGAGAGGATGGTGAGCGAAGCGCCGCCCTCCCGCGAAGCGGCGACGATCTCCTTGGTGTGGCGCGAGTGGCTGCTGGTGAAGACCTTGGTGAACTCGGGGATCAGCGCCGCGGCGAGCGTGCCGCACGAGATAATGGTCGAGAGCTTCCACCACAGGCCCTGGCCGAGGTCGCCCAGCATCCACTTCGAGACCACGAACGTCACGACGATCGAGAGGATCGAGGTCATCCAGACGAGGCTCGTGAGCGGATCCTCGAAGTTGATCTTGTCCTTGCCCTGGTTCTTCGAACGCGCCATCGCGCCGTTGACGCTGAACGCGACGATCGAGGTGACGATCATCAGGATGCGCATCACGAAGATCCACACCAGCAGGTGCGCCTTGTGCTGCGGGAACACCGCGAGCGCGATGAACGAGATCAGCGCGACGCCGGTGACGCCGTAGGTCTCGAAGCCGTCGGCGGTGGGGCCGACCGAGTCGCCGGCGTTGTCGCCGGTGCAGTCGGCGATGACGCCGGGGTTGCGCGGGTCGTCCTCCTTGATCTTGAACACGACCTTCATCAAGTCGGAGCCGATGTCGGCGATCTTGGTGAAGATGCCGCCGGCGATGCGCAGCGCCGAGGCGCCAAGCGATTCGCCGATCGCGAAGCCGAGGAACGAGGCGCCGGCCGCTTCCTTGGGCACGAAGAGCAGGATCATGAGCATCATGATCAGCTCGACGCAGATGAGCAGCACGCCGATGCTCATGCCCGCCTGGAGCGGAATCTCGTACACCGAGAGCGGCTTGCCGCGCAGCGAGGCGAACGCGGTCCGGCTGTTGGCGTAGGTGTTCATGCGGATGCCGAACCACGCCACCGAGTACGAGCCGAGGATGCCGACCACCGACCACATGAGGATCAGGCCGACCTTCGCGACGCTCATGTGCTCGAGGAAGCCGAAGTAGTAGACGATGCAGGCGCCGATGAAGACCTCGAGGATCACCAGCAGCCGGCCCTGCTGCAGCAGGTAGGCGCGGCACGTCTGATAGATGATCGCCGACACGTCGAGCATGCTCTTGTGCGCCGGCAGCCCCTTCACCTGGTTGAACATCGCGAGGCCGAACAGCCCGCCGAGGATGCACACGAAGAGGCCGGCCATCAGCAGCGTCACGCCCGAGACCGGATTCCCGAACAGCGAGTACGTGGTGTCGAGCGCCGGGATCTTGAGGTCGAGCTCGCTCGCGAACGCCGCCGCGGGCGCTGCGAGCGCGGTCGCCAGCGCGAGCAGCGCGCCGGGGAGCATCGAGAACCAGGAGTGCCGCGGGGGGGCCGCGGCGCGGGACATCGTCATCGGCAGCTCCTCTTCTTATGGATGGGGGTGACGCGGGAGTCCGGTCGGCGTTGCGGCGCGGGTCGGCAAGGAGTTACGGGCCGATCGCCGAGGATCGAGTCCGTCACGCGCGGCGACCGCCGGGCGCGAAGGACGAGGGAATCTAGCCGAGGGTGAGGGAGGGAGCAAGCGGCGACTCCGCCGTTGCGCCGCGCGCGCCGGTGCGCCAGATTCCCGCCTTCGCGTCCCACCCCTTCCGGAGGCCGACCATGAAGCCCGGATTCGCGCTCGCCCTGCTCGTCTCGCTCGCGGTCGCGGCGCCCGCCGCCTCCGCCGCCCCGCCCACGCCCGAGTCGTTCCTCGGCTTCCGCGTCGGCGCCGACCGCAAGCTCGCCGACTACGAGCAGATCGTCCGCTACTTCGAGGCGCTCGATCAGGCGTCGGACAGGCTGACGCTGATGAAGCTCGGCAAGACGACGCTCGACAAGGACCTGGTGATGGCGGTGATCACGAGCGAGGCGAACATGCGCCAGCTCGACCACTACCGCGACATCGCGAAGCGCCTCGCCGATCCGCGCGGCCTCGATTCGACCGCCGCCGAGAAGCTGATCGCCGACGGCAAGGTGATCGTGCTCGTCACCTGCGGCATCCACGCGAGCGAGATCGGCTCGACGCAGGAGGCGATGGAGTGGGCGCACACGCTGATCACGAGCGAGGATCCCAGGGTCAAGCGCTGGCTCGACGACGTGATCCTGCTGCTGATGCCGTCCATCAATCCCGACGGCACCGACATGATCGTGGACTACTACCGCAAGTACGTCGGCACGCCCTGGGAGGGCGGGCGCCTGCCGTGGCTCTACCACCACTACGCCGGGCACGACAACAACCGCGACTGGTACATGCTGACGCTGCCCGAGACGCGGCTCGTGAACCGCGTGCTGCACCACGACTGGTTCCCGCAGGTGTTCCTCGACGAACACCAGATGGGCAACAACGGTCCGCGCATCTTCGTCCCGCCCTACGCCGATCCCGGGACGCCGCTCGTCCATCCGCTCCAGTGGCGGCTCAACGACCTGATCGGCACGGCGATGGCGCTGCGCCTCGAGCAGCAGCGGAAGAGCGGCGTGATCTACGCCTACTCGTTCGACGCCTATTGGCCGGGCGGCACCAAGAACACCGCGTGCCTCAAGAACGTGATCGGTCTCCTGACCGAGGTCGCATCGGCGCGGATCGCTTCGCCGGTCTACGTGGACGCGAACGAGCTGACCGGCGGGCGGAAGGGCCTGCCCGACTACCGCATGCAGATGAACTTCCCGAACCCGTGGCCGGGCGGCTGGTGGCGGCTGCGCGACATCGTGGACTACGAGCTGACCGCGGGGAACAGCCTGCTCGAGACCTGCTCGAGCTATCGCGCCGAGTTCCTGCGCGCCAACTACGTGATGGCGAGGGACGCGGTCGCGCGCGGCGGGAGCGAGGCGCCGTTCGCCTACTGCATCCCGCCCGCGCAGCACGATCCGGTCGCAGCCGCCGAGATGGTGGACCTCCTGCGCGAGCACGGGCTCGAGGCGAAACGCGCGAACGCCGAGTTCCGCACCGCCGACGGCCGCGCGTTCCCGGCGGGCACGACCGTGTTCCTCGCGGCGCAGCCGTTCCGTCCGTTCCTGGTCGAGATGATGGAGCGCCAGCGCTATCCCGAGGTGCGCGTCGGCACCGAGTCGAAGGAGATCTACCGGCCGTACGACGTGACCGCGTGGACCCTGCCGCTGCTCATGGGCGTCGAGTCGGCGCGCGTGGACAAGCCGTTCACCGCCGACCTCGCGCCGGTCGCGGTCTCGTCGCTCAAGCCCGGCGCGATCGCGGGCTCGGGCGCGGCGGGCTTCGCGATCGCCGCGGACCGGAACGCCGCGTACGCCGCCGTCAACCGCCTGCTCGCGAAGGGTGTGGCGGTCGAGCGCGCGACCGCGGCGTTCGCCGACGGCGCGAACCGCTTCGCGCCCGGCGCGTTCATCGTCCCGGCGAATGCGGCGGCGGCGCTCGAGCCGATCGTGCGCGACCTGCACGTGGACGCCGTGCGCCTCGCCGCGGCGCCGGCCGTCGCGCGCGCGCCGGCCCGCGCGCCGCGCATCGGCATCTACCAGTCGTACTCGCCGTCGATGGACGAGGGCTGGACGCGCATGGTGCTCGATCGCCACGACTTCAAGCACACGGAGATCAACAACGCCGCGGTGCAGGCCAAGGATCTCAAGTCGAAGTTCGACGTGATCGTGATCCCGGATCAGGACAAGAATCTGATCGTGGACGGCAAGCCGCGGAGCGAAGAGGGCCCCGCGTACTTCGAGCCGCTGCCGCCCGAGTACTCCGGCGGGATCGGCAAGGACGGCGTCGCCAACCTCAAGGCGTTCGTGCAGGCGGGCGGCACGCTGGTGTGCCTGTCGGACGCGTGCGGGCTCGCGATCGACGAGTTCAACCTGCCGGTGCGGAACGTCGTGGCGCGCATGCGCGCCACCGACTACTCGCTCCCGGGCACGATGGTGAACCTGCGCGTCGATCCCGCGACGCCGGTCGGATTCGGCATGCCCGAGGACGTCGTCGCCTACTACACGAGCGGCCCGGTGTTCGCGACCACCGTCCCCGGCGCCGGTGTCGACCGCACCGTCGTCGCGCGCTTCCCCGAGTACGCCGATCAGGTCGTGGCGAGCGGCTGGGCGGCGGGCACCGACCGCATGGCCGGCCACGCCGCGGTCGTCGACGCGACGCTCGGCAAGGGGCACGTCGTGCTGTTCGGCCCGCGCGTCCAGAATCGCGGGCAGACGCTCGGCACGTACAAGCTGCTGTTCAACGCGCTGCTCAACGCGGGCGGATCCACGGCGCCCTGACAATTCCGGAGACAGCGCCCGCGATGCGGGCTAGGATCGGCGCGACCGGGTCGGTGCTCGTCCGGAGACCTGACTCGTGATCCTCGCTCGTCCGCTGGCCGCGCCTGCGGCCGCTCTCTTCGCCGCGCTCGCGCTCGCCTCGTGCTCGAAGGCTGCGCGCCCGGTCGTGCCGGTCCCCGCCGGCCCGACGCGTCCGGCGCTCGCGGTCGCCGTGTCGCGCCTCGGGGATCCCTACTACGGCGGTGTCTCGTACGAAGTGCGCTGGGTCGTGACGCCCGGGGGCACCCCGGCTGTGCGGGTCTTCTGGCGCCTCGATCCGCCCGCGCCGGTCGCCGTCGACTCGACCTGGACGCGCGACGGCACCGGGGCGCATGTATTCGTCTTTCCCTGGAGCGAATCGCACACCGTCGCGGTCGGGGCCGTCGATACGTCCGGTGCGGCCTCCGATGTCTGGACGCGCGTGTTTCCCGTGCTCGCGGCCGACGTTTCCCCGCAGGTCGTCATCCTGCACCCGGCGGCGCCGCCGGACACGTCGTACGCGACCGTGAGCTCGCACGTGCTCGTGCAATGGGACGGCACCGACATCGACTCGCCGACCACACAGCCGGCGCGCTACGTATACCGCCTCTTCGCTCCGGCCAATCCCGATCGGCCCGACATCGCCGACTTCGTCGAGTTCGCCCGCACGCATCCCGAATCGCTGCTGGCCCTCTACGCGCCGGCGTGGTCCGGCTGGACATCCGTTCCGTTCGAATCCACCTCGGCGAGTCTCGCGCTCGGCACGCTCGGTTCGCGCTATCTGTTCGCGCTCAACTGTGTGGACGCCGAGGGCGCCACCGACGTGTTCGCCGCGCACCGCAACCTGCTCCCGCTGCGCGTCGTCGTCGTCGCGGGCGTGCGGGGCGCTCGATCGGAGCGCTCCGCGACTTGGCGCCTGAAGCGGGCGGCGCTACCCTCGGCGCGACCGCCGGTTACCGCATTCCGGGCGCGAGCGGGCCCACATCTATAGAGGAGGAGATCGCCAGGATGAGCGAATCCCCGAAGAAGCTCCACGTCAGCGCCGACGAGGCCCGCGCCGTCGCCGAGGCGTCACGCGAGACCACCTGGACGGCGCCCTCGTTCGTGCGCGAGCTGTTCCTCGGGAACCTCGACCTGTCGCTGATCCATCCCTGGCCCGAGCCCGCCGCCGATCCGCGCGAGCGCGAGTTCATGGAGCGCTTCGAGCGCTTCCTGCGCGACGAAGTGGACGGCGAGCGCATCGAGCGCGAAGCGAAGATTCCGGCCGAGACGATTCAGGGCCTGAGGGCGCTCGGCGCGTTCGGCATCAAGATCCCGCGCGAGTACGGCGGCCTCGGCTTCTCGCAGCTCACCTATGGCCGCGCGATGGCGATGGCGAGTAGCGTCTCGAGCGCGCTGGTCGCGCTGCTCTCGGCGCACCAGTCGATCGGCGCGCCGATGCCGCTCAAGCTGTTCGGCACCGAGGAGCAAAAGAAGAAGTACCTGCCGCGGCTCGCGCGCGGCGCGATCTCCGCGTTCGCCCTGACCGAGAACGACGTGGGCTCCGACCCCGCGCGCATGAGCACGACCGCGACGCCCGATGGCGACAGCTGGATCCTCGAAGGCGAGAAGCTGTGGTGCACGAACGGCTCGATCGCCGAGATCCTGGTCGTAATGGCGCGCACGCCGAGCAAGGTGCCCGGGAAGCCCGGTCCGATCAGCGCGTTCATCGTCGAGGCGTCGTCGCCGGGCGTCGAGATCGTGAAGCGTCTGGAGTTCATGGGGCTGCGCGGGATCGAGAACGCGTTGATCCGCTTCCGCGGCGTGCGCGTGCCGAAGGAGAATCTGCTCTGGGGCGAGGGCCGCGGATTGAAGCTCGCGCTGGTCACGCTCAACACCGGCCGGCTCACGCTGCCGGCGACGATGGTCGCGACCGGCCAGTGGTGCCTCAACGTGTGCCGGCCGTGGGCGGCCGAGCGCGTCCAGTGGGGACGCCCGGTCGGCCAGCACGAAGCGGTGGCGCAGATGCTGTCGGAGATGGCGGCACGCACGTACGCGATGGCCGCGGTCGCCGACCTCGGCGCGTTGCTCTCGGACGCTGGGAAGAGCGACATCCGGCTCGAGGCGGCGATCGCCAAGCTGTGGAACACCGACGCCGCGTGGGCGCTGTGCGACGACGCGATGCAGATCCGCGGCGGTCGCGGCTACGAGACCGCCGCGTCGCTCGCTTCGCGCGGCGAGGCGCCGATCCCGCTCGCGCGCGTGATGCGCGACCTGCGCATCAACCGCATCTTCGAGGGCTCGAACCAGATCATGCGCCTGTTCATCGCGCGCGAGGCGCTCGACACGCACCTCAAGGCGGCGGGCGACGCGGTGATGCCGGGCGTGCCCACGGGCCGGCGGTTCGCGGCGATGATCCGCGCCGGCCTCTTCTACGCCGTGTGGTACCCGAGCCGCTGGCTCGGCTGGGGGCGCTGGCCGCAGTACGCCGAGTTCGGTCGGCTCGCGACCCACGTGCGCTGGGTCGAACGCGCCGCGCGCCGTCTCGCGCGCCAGCAGTTCCACCTCATGATGCGCTACCAGGCGGGGCTCGAGAAGCGCCAGGCGCAGCTCTTCCGCTGCGTGGACATCGGCGCCGAGCTGTTCGTGATGGCCGCGACCTGCGCGCGGGCGCACCGTGATCACGCGAAGGCGCCGGCCGACGCGACGCCCCTCGAGCTCGCCGATCTCGTCTGCCGCCAGTCGCGGCGGCGGATCGAGGCGTCGTTCCGCGCCATCGCCTCCAACGACGACGTGGCGAGCTACCGGCTGGCGCGCGGCGTGATGGACGGGCGCTACGCGTGGCTCGAAGAGGGGATCCTCGCCGCGCAGGCCGAGGTCGCCGCGGCCGAGGCGAGGCGCGAGGTCGCCGCCGCGGGACGTTAGCGCCCGGCGCGGCGCCGTCGCCCGCGCGTCACGGCGCGCTGCCGTGCGCGGCGCTCGTGTCCTTCACCACCTCGAGCACGCCGACGCCGGTGAGCGGCCCGTGGCGGACGCCGTACACCATGCGCAACCGGCGCTCGCGCGCCTGGAACTCGGGATCGCGCGTGAGCGGCTTGAACTCGGGCCGCAGCGTCTCGACGATGTACTCCTCGAGCACGAGATAGTCGGCGTTCCGCCGCGCGTAGTCGATCACGGTGTCGTAGTCGTCGGCGGGCAGCTGGAGATGGTGCATGCCCGCGTAGTAGGCGACGTAGGCCTTGCGATCCATCACTGTCGCGCCGGGCCGCCCGTGCGCCTTGAGCCACTCACCCGCGTCGCGCATCTCGCGCATCGGTCCGTCGTCGAAGCGGAGCGCGTTGACGCCGGCGCGGCCGAGCCACGCGAGGATCAGCCCGCCGGCGGCACACGCGATCGCGGCCGCCCACGCGGCGCGCGCGACGCGCGACCCGCGCGCCGCGAGCCACGCGCCGCCGAGCGCCGCGAAGCAGGCGAGGGCGGGGACGAAGACCTGGCTGAAGCGCACGTCGGGCGAGATGCCGAGGAGCGGCAGGCCGAAGAACGCGATCAGCACCGCGGCGGGCGGACCGAAGCGCGCGACGAGGCCGAGCATGCTCAACAGCATCAGCGGCCACGGCCAGGCCTGCAGCAGCCGGTAGCCGTGCTGGACGAACTTGGCCGGATAGCGCGCCGCGACGTCACGCACGCGATCCGCGACCGGTGGCGCGGGGGCGGGCCGCGCCTCCGCGCCGACCTGCCATTCGCGCTCGCCGCCGTCGGCGCGCACGAGCACGCTCTTCGGCGTGTAGGTGAACGTGCCGCGCTCCCACGACAGGTAGCCGACGTAGGGCGCGGCGACGATCGCGAAGCCCGCGAGCAGGCGCAGCGCGCCGCGGACGCCGCGCCGCGTGAGGCACGCGGCGGCGGGCAGGATCACGAGCGCGTCGGGACGCACGGCGTAGGCGAGGCCGAGCCCGACGCCCGCGCCGAGCGGCTTCCCGCGCGCGAGCAGCAGCAGCGCCGCGGTCGTGAGCGCGAGGATCGTGGTCTCGGTCATGACCGGCCCCGAGTAGACGGCGACCGTGGGCTGGAGTGCCACCAGCACCGCCGCGAACGCGGACCACGCCGCCGACGCCGCGGTGCGCGCGAGCGCGTACGCGAGCGGGATCAGCGCCACGCCCGCGAGCCACGACAGCAGGCGCCCCGCCGTCTCGAGGCTCGGCGCGAGGCCGCCGATCAGCGCCATGAGCGCGGGATAGCCGTGGTGCGCGAATCCGATCGCCTTCTGCCCCGAGCGGATCTGCTCGGCCATCCGGACGTAGAGCGGCGAATCCATCGTGAGGCCCGAGTTCTGCGTCATGAGCCAGGCGCGCAGCGCCGCGCCGGCGAGCGTGATCAGCGCGAGGATCGTGATCTCGCGCGCGCTCCAGCGGGCGCGCGGCGCGGCGCCGGCGTCGCGCGCCGCGCCTTGCGTGCGCCGCGTCATCGCGGCGGCTCGACGGCGAAGATCGCGACGCCGGTGTAGGGGCCCTCGTCGCCGCCGAAGACCATGCGGAGCCGGTTCTCGCGCTTGCGGAACCCGGGATCGGTGAGCAGCGCCTTGAACTGCGGCCGGATCGTCACCATCACGTATTCCTCGACGACGATGAAGTCCACGCCGGTCCGCTGCGCGTAGCGGACGATCGTGTCGTAGTCGTCGTCGGGCATCAGCGCCTGATCCATGCCGGCGAAGAACGGCACGTAGGGCTTGCGGTCCATCACCCGCGATCCCGGCCGGGCGTAGCGCCCGAGCCACGCGCCGGCGCGGCGCATCGAGCGCACCGGCCCGTCGTCGAAGCGGCGCGTGACGCGGCCCGCCGGTCCGGCCCAGCACCACGCGAGGCCGGCGACGGCGACGAGTGCCGCGATCGCGACGGCCGCGCGCCGCGGCAGCCGCCGCGCGACGGTGAGCCACGCGATCAGCCGCCAGCCGCCGATCGCGGCGAGGATCGCGAGCGAAGGCAGCATCGTCTGCGTGAAGCGCACGGTCGGTGTCGTGCCCATCGCGGGCAGGACGATCAGCATCGCGAGCGGCGCGAGCAGGAGCCCGGGTTGGAGCAGCGCGCCCAGGAGGCTCAACGCGAGCAGCGGCGGCGGCCACGATTCGACGAGCCGCGCGAGTGTGCCGAGCATGCGGCCGGGATAGCGGCGCGCCGCGGCCGGGAGGTCGGCGCCGAGCCGCTCGCTCCACGTCCGCCGCGGCGCCGTCGCCATCGAGTCCACGCTCGTCGCGCGCCACTCGGCGTCGTCGTGCGCCGCCGCGGAAGCGGCGATGAGCGCGGTCTTGGGCGTGAACGTGAGCCCACCGTGCTCGACGCTCAACATCGCGACCTCGGGCGCGGCACAGAGCACGAACGCCGCGAGCCACGCGAGCCGCGCGCGCGCGCCGCCCATCCACGGCAGCGCGACGAGCGCGATCACCAGCGCCTCGGGCCGCACGCAGTAGCCGAGGCCGAGCAGCGCGCCGGCCGCGGCGGCGCGTCGCGGCGACATCGCGCGCGGCGGCGTGGGCGCGGCCGCCGGGCTCGCAACCAGCAGCGCGCCGTAGGCGAGGGCGAGGAACGTCGCCTCGGTCATCAGCGCCGCACCGTAGACGCCGAGCAGCGGATGGAGTGCCACCAGCAGGGCGGCGGCCGCGGACGCCGCGAGCGGAAGCCGGCGCCGCGCGAGGCGGAACGTGATCGCGATCACTGCGAGCGAGCCGACGATCGAGACGATGCGCCCCGGCCATTCGCGCCCCGGCAGCAGCGCGCTCGCGAGCGCGATCAGCACGGGGTAGCCGTGGTGCGCCGGACCGAGCGGACCCTGGGCGCGGCCGAGCGCTTCGGCCATGCGCACGTAGAGCGCGGAGTCCATCGTGAGGCCGCTGGTGCGGAACGCGAACCAGAGCCGCAGCGCGGCGCCCAGTGCCAGCACGATCGCGAGCGCCGCCCGATCGGCGGCGGAAGGGACGTGTCGCGGGTCGCGTGCGACCGCGGCCGGCTTGCGGGGGCTGGGCATAAGGGTCTGTCTCAAGATTGCCGATGGCTGCCGCGGCGGGCAAGTCCGGCAACGGGTTGCGGTCCGACGTTGCTCGCCCGGCCGGGCTGTTGCAGAATGTCGAACCGGTGCCCGCCAGGGAGGCGGGCGAGCGCGGCCGCCATCCTGAGGACGCGCGCCACGCCGAACGCCCGGCCAGACCCGCGGCCCGGCTCCGGCGTCACTCACCACAGGGAGCCCTCCGGCCGATCGTGGCCTCCGCCATCTCATCCACTCGCCAGCGCCAGATCCTCGCCCTGCTGCTCGGGGCGTTCGCCGTGCTGTCGCTCGCCAGCGTCGCGACGTACCGCGCGCCGCTGCCGTTCGCCCGTCCCTGGACCGCGGCCAACGCCTGCGGCCCGGTCGGCGCCACCCTCGCGTGGTCGCTGATATGGACCGTCGGCCGCATGGCGGCGTTCGGCATGCCGTTGCTCGCCGGCGCGTGGGCGTGGAACCGGCTGCTCGAGCGGCCGATCGCGCCGCTCGTGCTGCGCTCGCTGCTCGCGTCGCTCATCGTGTTCGAGGCCTGCACGCTGTTCGGCCTCGGCGGCCTCGAGCGCGCCGCGTGGGCGGGCGGATGGGGGCTCGCCGCCGCGCTCGCGCTGCGCTCGGCGCTCGGCGGGATCGGCTCGTGGGTGGTCGGCGCGGCGTTGCTCGGCGTCACGGTGCTCGCCGCGAGCGAGCTCGGGTTCCACTGGCTCGCGCCGCTGCTGCGCGGCGCGTTCTTCGCGCCGATCGCCGGGGCGATCGCCGCGTGGCGGGCGTGGCGCGAAGGGATGGCGAAGAGCGCGAGGCCCCAGCCGGCGGGCGCCGCGGGCGCCGCGGCAGCGGCCGCGGCCGCGAAGAAGCCGCGCGCCCGCGCGACGCCGGCGCCCGCC
>JACOSV010000043.1 GCA_016178725.1 Candidatus Eiseniibacteriota bacterium | reverse complement strand
GCGCATCAACCGCGGCCTGCTGGTCAAACCCGAAGAGCGTATCCTGCCGTTCCTGTACCGCATGGGTGTCTCTTAAGTTCAGGCCGTCCGTGTCCCATCGCAGTTGACGACGTACACTGGCGCAGGAGGCCCGGCAGCTCGTGGTAGGGTGCCGCACCTACGCAGCCGTGGCGTCGGGTGGAGTTCGAGCCAACGTCCTATTCCAAGGGAGACCATCATGTTCATTGTCGTCCGTCACGACATCACGAACCGGAACGGGTTTTTCGGCGCCGCGGAAGCCGTCACCAAAGGCGTACCGCAGGGCATCAAAGTCCTCCAGTTTCTTCCCAGCACCGAAGGCCAGGAGGCGATTTGCCTTTGGGAAGGCACGTCTGTCGATGCGGTCAAGAGCTATTTGGAGCCAAAGACCGCAGGGCTGAGCAAGAACGCCTACTACGCCGTCGACAGCAAGGTTGCCATGGGACTACCGGTGCACGCGTAGCATCGCGGTCCCCGTTCCTCGCGAGTAGTCCATCCGCGCGTGCCGCAGGCTGAGTTCTGGTAGCGGGCACGCGCGGAACTGTGTCCGACGATCTGCGCCGGCCTCGATGCTCACCTGCCCGCTCAGGAGACGGCGCGAACGTCCGGCACAGGATCGCGACGCAAACCGCGAGGACCGCGATGGTTCCGGTTCGTGCCGGGGGGGCTGAACGGGCCCGAGGCGCGGCTCTGCGCGGAGGATGGGACGGGTGCGGCGGAGGCATGAGACCTCGATTGCCCGGCGAAGCCTTCAGTCTGGGCCCGCGTTCGACGACCTGTCAACGGCCCGGCCGCCTCCTCATCCGTGCATCCCGCACGGCCGAACTGCATCTTCTCGCGTGTCTTGCGGCGGCGCTAACGTATTCGGGCTCTGATTCTTGACACTTCTTTCCACCACCCCATAAGATACGTCCGACCTCGCGCATCCGGGGATGATCGGCTCGGAAACGGCGGCAGGGTCGCGGTCCGCACTACCGCGGCTCGTCGCGCCGTCCCGAGTATCGATCGGCGGGATACAGAACCCCGCTGGGGAGATTCCCGGACCGCGGTCACCATCAACCGAACGTCCGTGCTCCAGCAGCTTCGGCTGCCCCCTGTCGGCGTTTGGCCTGTTGCCTTCTGACACGCGGTGCGGCGCGTGATCCCTCGACCGGGCGGGCGCATGTCCGCCAGGACAGAAAGTGATGGGTCTGAAGAGAGCGCCGAGGTACATCCTGCTGGCGATCGGCTATGCGCTGATCGTCAACGCCGCATATCTCGCCGCACTGTTGCTGCGGTTCGAGGGGGACGTCCCCGCGCGTTTCTGGGCCGGCTACCTTGCCGCGGCCCCGGCGTTCACGATCCTCTCGCTGATCGCCTACTTCTACGCCGGGCTGTTCCACAGCCTGTGGCGGTTCGCGAGCACCGTCACGCTGTTCCAGATCCTCAAGGGCGCGACGCTCTCGGCGGGCGGCATGGTGGCGATCATGCTGTTCAGCCCCGAAGTGCTCTTCCCGCGCAGCCTGATCGTGATGGTGTGGCTGTGGCAGCTGGTGCTGGTCGGCGGCGCACGCTTCGCGTGGCGGCTCGGCCGCGAGCGCGTGCTCGGCCCGGCGCCGCGGCGCGCGGTGCGCACGATCGTGGTCGGCGCCGACAATCGTGGCGTCCACCTCGCGCAGGAGATGCGCCGCGCGGACACGGGCACCGACGTGCTGACGCCGGTGGGATTCATCGACGAGGATCCGCGGCTGCGCGGGCGGCTGGTCGAGGGCCTCAAGGTGCTGGGCACGATCGCCGACCTGCCGCGCGTGCTCGCCGAGGCCAACGCCGAGATGGTGATCGTCTCGGACCCGGCGGTACCGGCCAAGGTGGTGCGCGAGATCGCGCGCTTCTGCGGCGAAGCGAACGTGCGCGTCAAGACGCTGCCCGGGCTCGCCGACCTCCACTCGGGGCGCCCGGCGCTGGCGCAGATGCGCGACATCCGCATCGACGACCTGCTCGGGCGCCAGCCGGTGCAGCTCGATCTCGCCGAGGTCGCCGAGTACCTGCGCGGCGAGCGCGTGCTCGTGACCGGCGCCGGCGGATCGATCGGCTCGGAGCTGTCGCGCCAGGTCGCGGAGTACGGACCGAGCGAGCTGATCCTGCTCGATCATTCGGAGAACGGCCTCTACTACGTGCACAACGAGCTGCTGGCGCAGCGCGCCGGGCTCCCGGTGCACCCGGTGATCGCCGACATCAAGGATCTGGAAGGGCTCGAGGAGGCGTTCCGCCGCTTCCAGCCGACGCTCGTGCTCCACGCTGCGGCGCACAAGCACGTGCCGCTGCTCGAAGCCAACCCGCGCGAGGCGGTGCTCAACAACATCGCCGGCACGCGCAATCTCGTGCAGCTCGCCGACCGCTACGGCGTGCGCAAGTTCGTGCTCATCTCGACCGACAAGGCGGTGAACCCCTCGAGCGTCATGGGCGCGTCGAAGCGCGTGTGCGAGATGCTGCTCCAGAGCCGCTCGCAGCACAGCAAGACGCGCTTCGTCGCGGTGCGCTTCGGCAACGTGCTCGGCAGCGACGGCTCGGTGATCCCGCTCTTCCAGCGCCAGCTCGAGCGCGGCGGCCCGATCACCGTCACGCACCCGGACGCGCGCCGTTACTTCATGACCATCCCCGAGGCGGTGCGGCTCGTCCTGCAGGCGGGCGCGATGGGCCGCGGCGGCGAGGTGTTCCTGCTCGAGATGGGCGAGCAGGTGCGGATCATCGACCTCGCGCGCCAGCTCGTGCGGCTCGCCGGGCTGCGCGAGGGCGAGGACATCGAGATCGTGTTCACGGGCTTGAGGCCGGGCGAGAAGCTCTACGAGGAGCTGCACTCGGACACCGAGAAGACGCGCATGACGCGCCACGAGCGGATCATCAAGTGGGAGCTCGACGTGGTGGACGAGGAGGACCTGCTGCGCCAGGTCGCCGACCTCGAGCGCCTCGCGCGCGCCGCCGACGGCGTCGGCGTCCGCAAGGGCCTGGCCCGGCTGGTGCCGGAGTTCACGGAGGCGCCGGTGGTGCCGCTGCAGTCGGCGCCGGCGACGCCCGTGGTCGAGCTGCCCGCCGCGGCCGCGCCGCCGCCGGCCAGGCCGCCGCGCGACTGGGCGCACGTCGCGCGCAGCGCGGCAGATGCGGCGGTCGCCGTCGCCGTGCTCGCGCTCTCGGCGCCGCTGTGGGGGCTGCTCTGGATCGAGGCGCGCCGCCGCGGCGAATCGAGCGTGCTCGCCTACGAAGTGCGCGTCGGGCGCACGCGCCGGCGCCAGCAGCGCCGCGCCGCGCCCGCCCATGCCGTGATCGACCGTCGGGCGACCGAGCGCCGCACGCAGGACCTGCTCGGGCAGCCGCTGCGCTGCGCGCGCTTCCGTTCCGATCTCGGGCCGGTGAGCCGCTGGCTCGCGTCGCGGCGGCTCGACAAGCTGCCGTTCCTGATCAACGTGCTGCGCGGCGAGCTGACGCTCGTGGGTCCCAAGCCCGAGAAGGGCGAGCTCGTGCTGCGCTGGCACCACGTGGTGCCCGACTACGCGCGGCGCTTCAGCGTGACGCCGGGCGTCACCGGGCTCGCGCAGGTCTCGGAGTGCCCGGATTCGGACGCCGACGGCGTCGTGCGTCGGGTACACTACGATCTGTTCTACATCGACAACCGGTCGCTGCTGCTCGACGTGCGGACGCTGGGGCGCACCCTCGGCGTGCTGGCCCGCCGTCCACGCGGCGTCGGCGAACGCCCCGCGGCCGCGGCGGCCGAACCCGTGATCAAAGGAGTGACGCGATGAGGAACCTGTTCCGCCGAGGTGGGCTCTGGATGGTTGCGGTGCTGCTGATCGCGGGCGTGGGCGCAGCGCGCGCCGAGGACTACGTGCTCGGTGCCGACGACGTGCTGCAGGTGTCGGTGTGGCTCCATCCCGAGCTCGAGCGCACGGTGACGATCGCGGGCGACGGCACGATCGTATATCCGCCGATCGGCTCCCTCGCGGCGGCCGGGCTGACGCCGAAGCAGCTCGGCGACAAGCTGGCGAACCAGCTCGGCACGTTCCTGCGCCAGACGACCGCGGTCACGGTGACCGTGAGCCAGTTCATGAGCCGCAGCGTGTTCGTCTCCGGCGCGGTGTCGAAGCCGGGCCGTTACGGCTTCGAGCACATCCCCGGGCTGATCGACGCGATCAGTCAGGCGGGCGGCGTCGTGGCCGGCGCCGACCTCGCGCACGTGCAGGTGATCCGCAAAGAGGGCGACAACCGGCGCACGATCGAAGCCGACGTCGCCGCCTCGCTGCGCGACGGGGTCGGCTCGACGCTCCCCCAGCTCAAGCCCGGCGACACGGTCCTGATCCCGAGCATCAACGCGCCCGGGCAGGCCCCCGGGGCGGGCGAAGGGGTCGGGGTCATCGGCCAGGTCGTGCGTCCCGGGCTCTACACCGTCAACGGCACCTCGGACGTGTGGTCGGTGCTGGCGGCCGCGGGCGGCGTCAGCGCGCTCGGCGATCTCGGCTCGGTCAACGTCATCACGCGTCAGGGCGCGGGCCAGGCGGTCGCGACCATCAACCTGCGCGAGGCGCTCAAGCACGGCACGCGCGCGCCGTTCCTGGTGCGCACCGGTGACGTGATCTTCGTGCCCTCGACCGCCGACCGCGGCGGCGGCCGCGCGTGGGCGGCGTTCCAGCTCGCGCTCGGCGCCACGCGCGACGTGGTGAGCCTCGTGCTGCTGCGGGACATCGTCCGCCGATGAACGAATCGCTCGAGGCGAGTCCGCTCGACCTGCGCGAAGCGTTGCGCATCGCCTGGCGCCGCCGCTGGCTGCTCGTGATTCCGTGGGCGGTCGCGGTGCTCGGCGGCGTCGCCGCGGCGATGTTGCTGCCGCCGATCTACGAGTGCACCGTGACGATGGTGCTCGAGCGGCCGAGCGGGCTTCCCGACAACCTGAGCGGCAAGGTCGCGACCATCGACCCCGCCGCTCAGGTCGACTTCATGCGCGAGCAGGTGCGCAGCAGCGTCTTCCTCTCGAGCGTCATCACTTCCGCCGGCCTGCACAACGACGCGACCACGCACGCGTGGGCGCTCAAGCGCGCGCCGCGGCCCGCGGGCATGAGCGAGCCGGACGCGATCGAGGCGTTCCTCGTCGACTATCTGCGCCAGGCGATCACGATCAAGCTTCTCAAGGGCGGCGTGTTCCAGATCACGGTCGCCGATCGCTTCGCCGGGCGCTCGCAGCACATCGTCGAGGCGGTCGCGAACGAGTTCCTCGCGTCCGCGAAGGCGGCGCAGATGGAGGCGGTGCGCCGCACCGGCGAGTTCAGCTCCGAGCAGCAGCAGATCTACAAGCGCCGGCTCGACGAGAGCGAGGCGAAGCTCGAGGCCTACCGGCGCGACGTCCTGACGACGACCGTGGTGAACTCGACCGTCGGCGTGGGGAACGTCGCCAAGGCGCGCACGCTGCTCGATCAGGCGCGGCTCGAGGCCGAGGATCTCGGGCAGCGCATCGCCTCGCTGCGCTCGAGTCTCGCCGGCCGTGTGCGCGACGAGGACCTGCGCGCGCTCGGGACGCCTGAAGTGCTCTCGCTTGCCGGCCAGCTCGCCGCGCTCGAGCGGCAGCTCGCCGCGGCGATGATCAACGACGGGGGGCTCGACGGATCGAACAGCATGAAGCTCGCGATCGTGCGCAAGCACGAGGAGCTGGCGAGCGAGCTGTCGCTGGGGGCGGCGAAGGCGCTGCCCCAGGTGCCGCAGGCCGCCCGCGACGTGGCGATCGACTATCGCGTCGCGCAGGCGGACCTCGCCGGCGTCATCGCGCGGCGCGACTGGCTCGACCGCCAGGTCACGGGCTACGAGCGCAGCGTGGTCATGACGCCGGAGCGCGAGATGGAGGTGAACCGCCTGCAGCAGGAGGTGGACAACAATCGCGCGCTCTACACCACCTTCCTGCAGCAGTCGTCCGCGACGCAGATCGCCGAGGCGTTCCAGAACGCGAAGCTGAGCGGGAACTTCCTGATCCTCGAGCCGGCGCGCAGGCCGCTCGAGCCGGCACGCCCCAACCGCCCCGTGCTGATCCTGCTCGCGCTGATCGCGGGCGGCGTCGTCGGCGTCGGCACGGTGCTCGTGGTCGAGCACCACGACGAATCCATGCGCAACGCCGAGGACGTCGAGAACCTCCTCGGGCTGCCGGTGGTCGGCGCGATCCCGCGCGTCGCCGAACTGCAGGCGCAGCGCCGGCGCGCGAACCCGCTCGCCGCCGCGGCGGCCGGCGTGCCCACGTCGCGCGAGCACGGCATGCTGCACCGCCTCAAGGTCGAGAGCCCGCTCGGGCTCGAGTTCCGCCGCGTCTACCTCAAGCTGGCGAAGAATCGCGCGCAGGCGCTGCCGCACACCCTCGCGGTGACCAGCGCGACGCGCGGCGAGGGCAAGACCACCGCCTCCGCATGCCTCGCGATCACGATGGCGCGCGAGCTGCGCCAGAAGGTGCTGCTCGTGGACTTCGACATGAGGAGCCCGGCGCTCCATCGCGCACTCGGCCTGCCGAGCAGCAGCTGGGGGCTGGCGCAGGTGCTCGCGCAGCGTCACTTCGACGAGCGCTTCGTGCGCGCGACCGTGCTGCCGTACCTCGAGTTCCTGCCCGCGGGCAAGAGCGACCGGCCCGCCGCCGAGCTGATCGAGAGCGAGGTGGTCGAGTGGTTCGTGAAAGAGGCCGCGGCGCGCTACCCGCTCGTCATCATCGACTGCGCACCCAATCTCGCGGTGCCCGATCCGCTGATCCTCGGCCGCGCGGTCGAGGGCGTGCTCTACGTGATCAAGGCCGGCAGCACCGTGCGCAAGGCCGCCGAGTACGGCGTCAAGGTGCAGCGTGAGGCGCGCGACAACATCCTCGGCGTGCTGATCAACGACGCCGGCGAGATCCTGCCGAGCTACTACGGGTACGGCTACCGTACCTACGGTTATGCGGACGAATCGGCGGGGACCGATTCCTGACGTCGCCGTGCCGGAGATGACGTGAGCCACGATCCGCGCGCGTCGATGATCTCGCCCGACGCGGTGCGCGCGCAGGCGCGCCGGCAGGCGCGCCCGCTTTCGGGCGGGCTGCTGGCGGCGCTCGGCGGCGCGGCCGCGCTGATGATCGTCGCGGCGGTGGCGTTGCTCGACTACAAGTTCAATCAGGACGCGCACCGCCTCTTCAAGCTCGTGCTCGGGCTGGCGGGCGTCGGCGTGATGGTCACGGTACCGCGCTTCGGCCTCTTCCTGCTCCCGATCGCGGTTCCGTTCCTCGGCTGGCTGCCGAAGATCCCGGTGCCGATGCTGAACGCGGTCAACGTCCTGGTGTTCGCCGTGTTCTTCGCCTGGCTCGCGCCGCGCATCATGGCCCGCGAGCACGTGCTGCGCGGCGGCCGGCTCGGGCCGGTGCTCGGCGTTTTCGTCCTCGTCACGCTGGTCGCGCTCGGGCGCGGCATCGCCTTTCCGGTCACGACCTACTACAGCGCGTCGGGCGCGTTCATGCTGTGGTTCCGCTGCAGCGTCCCGTTCTTCATCTTCTTCATGGGGCTCGCGATGCTGCGCGGCGCCGCCGACCGGCGGCGCATGGCGGCCCTGATCGTCCTGGCGCTCGCGCTCGAGGGGATCGCGACGTTCGCGCTCCACGGCAACGGCAGCCTGGGTCGGTCGGTCGGAAGCCTCGACCAGCCGAACGTGCTTGGCACCTACCTCGCGATGTTCGTGTGCATGGCCGCCGCGATGGTGCGTGGCGTGCGGTCGACCGTGGGAAAGACGGCACTGGTTCTCGCCACGCTCCTCGGCCTCGCCGGCATCATGGCCTCGGTGTCGCGCGGGGCGATCGTGGCCGTCGGCGTGGGGCTCCTCTACGTCACGCTGCGCAGCTCGCGGCTCATGACCGTAGCGCTGCTGCTCGCGGCGTTCACGAGCCCGCTGTGGCTCCCCGCCGATATGAAGGAGCGCATCACCTCGACACAGGTCGAGGTCGACGGCAGCGACGAAGTGAAGCTCGACGGGTCGTCGCAGAAGCGCCTCGACACTTGGAGCATCATCATGCACACCGTGGCCGAGCATCCGCTCGACGGCGTCGGCTACGCGGGCATCAGCGGCGTGCTGGTGAAGGAGGGCACCGCGCAGGGGATCGAGGGCATCGCGCGCACCTCCCACAACTCGTTCCTGCGCATGCTCAGCGAGTGCGGCGTGTTCGGCTTCGCCGTGTTCCTGTGGATCTTCTGGACCTGCCTGCGCATGGGCGAGGCCGGTGTGCGGAGCGCCACGACGCGATTCGACCGCCAGCTCGGCGTCGCGCTCGGCGGCGCGACGCTGACGCTCGCGGTGAGCAGCTGGTTCGGCGACCGCTTCTTCGACATCGGCATCACCGGCAACTTCTGGCTGCTCGCCGCGCTGGTCCAGGATCAGCTCCTCGAGCGGCGGGAGCCCCGCCCGTGAACGGCCGCACGCTGCGCTGGCTGCTGGCGCTCGCGCGCGGATCGGCGTTGCGCGGCCGCGCGCCGCGGCTGGTCGTGCTGCGCCACCACCGCGTCTACGACGACGGCGCCGCGCCGCTCGATCGCCTCGGCATCTCGGCCGCGGTGTTCCGCGCCCAGCTCGAGATGCTGGCGCGCGCGGGGCTCGTGCCCGTGAGCGTCGCCGAAGGGATCGCACACCTCGATCGCGGCGATCCCGGGGCCCGCGTGGCGCTGAGCTTCGACGACGGCTACGCCGACAACCACGCCCGCGCGCTGCCGCTGCTGCGCGCGGCCGGCGCGCGCGCGACGTTCTTCCTCACCGCCGGGCTGATGGAGCGCCGCGAGGCGCCGTGGTGGGACGAGGTGGCCGACGCGTTCGAGCGCTCGAAGGCCGCGTTGCTCGTCTGGGACGGTGCGGGGGCGACGATGCGACTGCCGCTCGCAGGCCGCGCCGACCGCAGGCGGGCGATGGCCGCTGTGCTGCCGGACTTCCGCGCCGATCTCGCGACGCGCGCGCGGCGCATCGGAGCGCTGCGCGCCGCGCTCGGCGTCGAAGGCCCGGTGCGTTGCGAGCTGATGGGCTGGTCCGATGCCGCGGCGCTGCGCGACGCCGGGATGGAGATCGGCGCCCACACGATGACGCATCCGCACCTGACGACGCTCGCCCCGGGCGATCAGGCGGCCGAGATCGCCGACTCGGTCGCGCTGATCGAGCAGCGGCTCGGCGTGCGGCCCGCCGGTTTCGCGTACCCGGGCGGCGACTACGATGCGCGGACGCTCGACGCGGTGCGGGCGGCGGGGCTCGCTTACGCCGTGACCACGCGCGCGGGGGAGAACCGCGCCGGGTCGCCGCGCCTCGAGCTCAAGCGACGCGGGCTCCCGGACGGCGCGTGCCTCGGGCCCGGCGGCGCGTTCGCGCCGCGGCTCGCGATGGCGGAGATCGCCGGCGCGTTCGACGGCATGCGCGCGCTGCGCGCGGAAGCGGCGCGATGATCGCGCCGGTGCGCGTGATGTTCGTCGTCCAGGACTTCGTCGTGGGCGGCGCCGAGCGTCATCTCATCGAGCTGTGGCGCGGGATCGACCGCTCGCGGTTCACGATCGAGATCGCGTGCCTTTCGCGGCGCGGTCCGCTCGCCGACGAGGCCGGCTCGCTCGGCTGGCCGATCCACGATCTCGCGGTCGGGCGGCGCATCTACGGCCCGCGCGGCTGGCGCGGCCTCGCGCGGCTCATCCACCTCGTCGCCGCGTTCCGTCCCGGCGTGGTCCATGGCTATCTCATGACCGGCGGCCTGATGGCGGCGCTCGCCGGCCGCGCGGCCGGCGTGCCCGCCGTGGTGATCGCCAAGCGCAACGTGGACGCGTTCGAGACGCCGCGCCAGCGCGCCGTGCATCGCTTCGCGCTGGGGCTCGCAACCCACGTCACCGCCGTGAGCCGCGCCGTGGCCCGGAGCGCGGAAGCGCTCGGCGTCGCGCCGGAGCGGATCACGGTGATCCCGAACGGCGTGGACGCGTCGCGCTACGCGCCGCGCGAGGCCGCGCCCAACGGACAGGTGCCCGTGATCGGCAGCGTCGGCTGCCTCGCGCCGCGCAAGGACTACGCGACGCTGATCGATGCGCTCGCGCAGCTCGACCGCTCGGGGCGCCGCTTCCGCGCGCTGCTCGTCGGCGACGGTCCGGAGCGCGCGGCGCTCGAGGCGCGCGCGCGCGAACGCGGCCTCGGCGACCGGATCACGTTCGCCGGCGAGCGCCGCGACGTGGCGGATCTGCTGTCGACGATGGACGTCTTCGTGCTCTCGTCGCGTGAAGAGGGGATCGCGAACGCGCTGCTCGAGGCGATGGCCGCGGGCCGCGCCGTGGTCGCGACCGCGGTCGGCGGGACGCCCGAGGTCATGGCCGGCGGCGAGACCGGCTGGCTCGTGCCGCCGGGATCGCCCGAGCGCCTCGCCGAGGCGATCGATCAGGCGCTCGATCCCGGCGAGGCGGCGCGGCGCGGCCAGGCGGCGCGACGCGCGGTCGTGGAGCGCATGGGGATCGACGCGATGGTGCGCGCGCACGAGCGCTTCTACGCCGCGATCGCCGGGGAGCGCCGCGGGTGAACTCGATCGCCTACGTCACGACCCGCTTCCCGACCACCACGTCGTTCATCGAGAACGAGGTCCATCGCCTGCGCGCACGCGGCACGCGCGTGATGGTGTTCACGCTGCGCGGCGCGAGCCGCGAGTACCAGCCCGAGCACGCGGCGCTCCTGCCGCTGACCGAAGCGGTGGGCTCGCCGTTCGCGCCGGCCGCGTGGGCGGCGCTCCTCTTCTGGCTCGCGCGGCGGCCGCACGTGCTGATCCCCGAGATCGCGCGCATCCTGTGGGCCTCGCGCGGCAGTCTCTACGCGCTCCTGGGCCACGTCGGCTACCTGCCGGCCGCGGCGCGCGTCGCCTTGCTCGTCGAGCGGCGCGACGTCGAGTGGGTGCACGGCGCGTGGTCGCACTTTCCCGGCACCGTTGCGTATCTGACGTGGAAGCTCACCGGGCGCGGGTACAGCCTCGCCGCGCACGCCGGCGCCGATCTCTACCGCAGTCAGGCGTTCCTCGCGCCCAAGGTGCGCGCGGCGCGGGTCGTGGTCGCGTGCGTGCGCCGCAACGCGACGATGCTCGCGCGGCTCGCCGGCGGCGGGCGCGTCGAGTGCGTCTACCACGGCGTCGACCTCGCGCGCTTCGACGGCGCCGGGCGCCGCCGCGCGGCGACGCCGCTGCTGCTCGCGGTCGGCCGGCTCGCGCCGGCCAAGGGATTCGCGGACGCGATCGCGGCGCTGGTGCCGCTGCGCGCCGCCGGGCATCGCGCGACGCTCGTGATCGCCGGCGACGGCCCCGAGCGCGCGGCGCTCGAGGCGCTGGCCGCACGGCTCGGTGTCGGCGACGCCGTCGAGTTCCGCGGCGCGCTCACGCAGGAGGCCCTGCTGCCGCTCTATCGCGCCGCGTGGGCGCTGCTCGCGCCGAGCAAGGTGCTGCCGAACGGGCGCCGCGACGGGATCCCGAACGTGGTGGTCGAGGCGATGGCGATGTGCGTGCCGTGCGTCGGCACGGCGTCGAGCGGCATGGAGGAACTGATCGTGCCGGGCGAGAACGGCCGGCTCGTGCCCGACTCCGATCCCCCGGCGCTGGCGGCGGCGCTCGGCACGCTGCTCGCGGATCCCGAGGCGCTCGAGCGGCTGGGGCAGGCGGCGCGCCGCCGCGTGCTGCGCGATTTCGACGCGGGCCGCAACTTCGACCGCATGATGGCGCTGATCGAGGCGCGCCCCGAGCCCGCGGCGCATGCGGCGTTCGCCGCGGCGGCCGGCTCGTGAGCGCCGCGGGAGCGCCGCCTGCGTTGCGCGTGCTGCACGTCGTGAACGCGATGGATATGGGCGGCGCCGAGTCCGTCGTGGTCGAGCACGTGCGCCACGCCTCGCCCGGCGTGCAGAGCCTCGTCTGCGCGTTGAACGGCGGCGGCCGCGCGCTCGAAACCGTGCGGTCGCTCGGCGCGCGGACGTTCGACCTTGCCGGCGCCGGGCCGGTCGCGCGGCTCGCGCGGCTGCGCGCGCTGATGCGCGCCGAGCGCGTGGACGTGGTGAACGCGCACAACCCGACCGGCACGCTCTACGGCGTCCCCGCCGGGCGCTGGGCCGGCGTCCCCGCCGTGTTCCGCACCGAGCACACGATCCACTATCCGCGGCGCCACTCGGGCGCGTATCCGGCGCTCGAGGTCGTGCTCACCGCGATGTGCGACCGCGTGGTCTGCGTCTGCGAGGCCGTGCGCGCATCGCACACGCGGAGGCTCGCGTGGGCGGCGGAGCGCTTCGTCACGGTCGTGAACGGCGTCGCCGAGCATCGCCCGAGCGCGCCGCGCGCGGTGCTGCGCGCGGCGCTCGGGCTCGAGCCCGGCGCGCCCGCGGCGCTCGCGCTCGGCGGCATGCGGATGCCCAAGGCGTTCGACGTGCTGCTCGAGGGGTTCGCGCGGGTCGTGCGCGGCGGCTCGCCGGCGCAGCTGGTCATGGCCGGCGACGGTGCGCTGCGCGCAGCGCTCGAGCGCCAGGCCGGGACGCTCGGGATCGCCGATCGCGTGCGCTGGCTGGGCGCACGGACCGACGGCGGCGATCTCGTCGAGGCGTGCGATCTGTTCGTCGTATCGTCGCGACGCGAGGGACTCTCGCTGTCGCTGCTCGAGGCGATGCGCGGCGGCCGGGCGTCGGTGGTGACGCGCGTCGGCGGCAATGCCGAGGCGGTCGAGGACGGCGTCACCGGTCTCGTCGTTCCCGCGGGCGATGCCGAGGCGCTGGCGCGCGCGATGGGCGAGCTGCTCGGTGACGGGGCCCGCCGCGAGCGCATGGGCGTCGAGGCGCGCGCGCGCTGGGCGCGCGCGTTCACCGCGGAGCGCATGGTGCGCGACACCGAGGCGCTCTACCACGCGGCGCTCGGCCGGCCCGCGCCCGCCGCGGCACCCGCGGAGGCGGACGCATGCGCCTGATCGACCCCGCGGGCGCGGTGCGCGTGCGCATCGCCGCTGCGGGCGACATCGGCGTCGTCGGCACGGGGCGGGCGCGCGCGCGCCGCGAAGGCTTCGCCACGCCGCTCGCCGCGATCGCGCCGGTCTTCGCCGCGGCCGACCTCGCGTTCGCCAATCTGGAGTTCCCGGTCGCCGAGCCGGGATGGGTCGAGCCGGGACGCTCGGCCGAGTTCTGGCACGACGCGGATCTGATCCCGGCCCTCGCGCGCGCCGGCGTGCGCGTGGTCTCGATCGCGAACAACCACATCATGGACTGCGGCCCGCGTGGGCTCGCGCGCACGCGCGAGGCGTGCGCGGCGGCCGGGATCGCGACGGTCGGCGCGGGCTCCGATCTGGCGGCGGCGCGCGCACCCGCGTGGTTCGCGGTCGGCGGCGAGCGCGTGATGGTGCTGGCCTATGCCGCGCCCGGCGCGCCGGGCGACGTCGCGCGTGGCGACGCGCCCGGCATCGCGCCGCTCGAGGCCGATCTGGTCCGCGAAGACCTCGCGCGCTGGGGCGGCGAGGCGACGGTCAAGATCGTGAGCGTGCACTGGGGATCCATGTACGTGGACTACCCGCCGCCGCGCGTGCTCGAGCTCGCGCGGGTGCTCGCCGACGCCGGCGTGGATCTCGTGCTCGGCCATCACCCGCACGTGGTGCAGGCGTTCGACCGCACGGGCCGCACGCTGACGCTCTACAGCCTCGGCGACGGCGCGTTCAACGGCGGCGCCGGCGACGTCCGGGCGAGCGTCGGCGCCGAGACGCGGCTCGGGAGCGCGGTGTTCACCGCGCTGATCGCCGAGACGCCCGGACTCGAGATGACGCCGTGCGTCCTCGATCCCGACGGCTTCCCGCGCGCCGCGACGCCGGCCGAGGCGGAGGAGATCCGCGGCCGCGTGACCGGCCTCGCGGCGTCCATGCGCGACGCGGCGGAGCGCTTCGCGGCACAATCGGCCCCGCAGCTCCTGCGCTACGAGCTCGAGCTCATCGGCGCGCACCTGCGCCACGGGCGCTTCGACCGCATCGTGCGCATCATGGGGTCGCTGCGGCCGCGCCATCTGCCGATCCTGTGGCACGCGGTGCGCCGTGCCCGGAGATCGTCGTGAGCGCGGTGCTCTGGGACACGCGCGAGGCGCTCGCGCCCGAGTTCGAGCGGCGCTGGGCGGCGCGGCTCGCGCTCTGTCCGCACGCCAACTTCATGATGGATCTCGACTGCCTGCGCTGGGACGCGGCGCAGGGACGCCACGCGATCGCGGCGCTGATCGACGACGGCGTGCGGCGCGCGGCGCTGGTGTTGCGGCGCGAGCGCGGCGGGTTCGCGTGCGGCCAGCCGTGGCGCTGGCAGGTGGTGCTCGAGGGCGCGGACCCGGCGCGGCCGGTCGGGATCGACGCGGCGGACGCGACGTGGGCGGTCGGAGAGGCGCGCGCGATCGCGGCACCGCAGCCGGTGCGCTGCTACCTGCCGGTCGCGCCCGCCGACGGGGCGCCGGCGTTCGCCGCGTACACGACGATCCTCCATTCGATCGCCCACGACGACGACGACCTGCTGCGCGCGATGCACGCCGCGAAACGCCGCATGATCCGCCGCGCCGAGCGCGAGGGCTACACGGTGAGCGAGGAGCACACGATCGAGCAGCTGCGCGCGTTCGCCGTGCTGGCGCGCGAGGCGGCGACGCAGCGCGGCCGCGCCAGCGAATACGATCCGTCCGTGGTGCCCGAGCCCGGTCAGGCCTGGCGCGAGTGGGAGCAGCCGTGGATGTGGCTGCTGCTCGCGAGCAAGGACGGCCGCGTCGCGTCCGGTCTCGGCGACGGCCGCCGCCCGGGCGGCATGCTCGACGGCCGCAAGGCCGCGAGCGCGCCCGACGCGCGCCGCGACGGCGCGTTCGCGCTGCTCTCGTTCGAAGAGGCGCGGCGCGGCCGCGATCGCGGCCACCGCTGGATCAACCTCGGCGGCGATACGGTGTTCAAGCGCGAGATGTCGGGCGCGCTCGGGCACACGGTGGTCATGCACTGCTGGCTCGCGGGCGGAGCGGCGTGGGGGCTCCCGGATCGGGCCGAGGCGTTGTGGCGGCGCACCCGCGCCGGCGCACAGCGG
Organism: Candidatus Eiseniibacteriota bacterium; assembly: GCA_016178725.1. Lineage (GTDB taxonomy): Bacteria > Eisenbacteria > RBG-16-71-46 > RBG-16-71-46 > RBG-16-71-46 > WS-11. Next base: position 6 of record JACOSV010000043.1, on the reverse strand, counting down.
GTCGCG
>JACOSV010000044.1 GCA_016178725.1 Candidatus Eiseniibacteriota bacterium | reverse complement strand
TGCAGCGCCTGCCAGTCGGCGTCCGTGAGCTTGACGTCCTTGCCGAGCGCCTGCGCCGTCCACTTCTGACTCTTGTGCTGCGCGATGTAGTGGGTCGCGAACTCGAAGAACACGCGCTTCTGGATCATGTCCACCTGCGGGCGCGTGAGCAGCGGGTCGTCCTTGAGCACCACGTCGGGGAAGATGCCGCCGCCGCCGAACACATTGCGCCCCGCCTGCGTCTTGAACTTGGGCCGCGCCGCGAGCTCGGAGTCGCTCGGCACGTCCTCGCGGGCCGCGTCCTCCTGATACGAGACGCGATCGGACCCGAACTTGTCGTAGGGGCGCTGGATGGTCCGGCCGCTCGGCGTGTAGTACTTGGCGATCGTGAGCAGCAGCTTCGATCCGTCGCCGAGCCGGAGCTGGTTCTGGACCAGCCCCTTGCCGAACGAGTTGACGCCGGCGATCAGCCCGCGATCGAGATCCTGCATCGCGCCGGCCACGATCTCGGACGCCGACGCCGAGCCGTGATCGATGAGCACGACGATCGGGCCGTCCACGAGCTTGGGACGCTCGCTGCTGTAGTAGTCGGCGTTCGCCGACTGGATGCGCCCGCGCGTGTAGACGACGCGCTTGTTCTGCGGCACCAGCTCGTCGAGCACCTCGACCGCCTGCGACAGCAGGCCGCCGGCGTTCTGGCGCAGGTCGAGCACCAGCGACTTCATGCCCTGCTGGCGCAGCCCGGTGAGCGCCTTCTCGAGCTCGGTGCCGGTGGTCTGCGCGAAGCGCGTGATGCGCACGTAGCCGACGCCGGGGCGCATCATGAACGCGTACGGCACGCTCTCGAGCGGGATCTTGGCGCGCTCGATCGCGAAGTGGTGCGGCTGGCTGTCGCCTTCGCGCTCGATCGTGACGTTGACCACGGTGCCGGCGGCGCCGCGCAGCAGCTTGAACACGTCGTCGGTCGTCAGGTTCTTGGCGAGCGGCTTGCCCTCGATCTCGACGATACGGTCGCCGGCCTGAATGCCGAGGCGCGACGAGGGCGAACCCTCGAGCGGCGCGATGACGACGATCGCGCCGTCGCGCAGGTCGAAGTTGATGCCGATCCCCGAGTACTCGCCCTGGAACTCCTCGTCCATCTGCTGCGCCCGCTGCATCGGCACGTAGACGGTGTGCGGATCGAGCGTCTTGAGCATGCCGTCGATCGCGCCCTTGATGAGCTTCTCGTTGTCGGGCGCCTCGACGTAGTTGTTCTGCACGAGGTAGAGCACCTGCGAGAACAGGTCGAGCTGGCTGCGCATGTCGTCCGTGGCCTGGAGGCCGCGAGCGAGTCCGAAGCCGAGCAGCAGTGCGAGCGCCATGGCCACCGCGAGTGGGCCGAGCGAGGTGCGACGGAAGAACGCCATGAAGAGGTCCCTGGGGGTGAAGGTCAAGTGACGGACGCCCGGGCCTTGAGCCTGCCCAGACGCGCCACGGCCGCATCGAGTGTCTCGCGCCGGCGCGCGAAGTGGAAGCGAAGACGCTGCCGCCCCGCCGCCGGATCGGAGTAGAAGCTCGAGCCCGGCACCGCCGCGACGCCTCCGTCCGCCACGAGATGGCGGGCGAAAGCGACGTCGTCCGGGAAGCCGAAGCCCGAGATGTCGGTCATCACGTAATACGCGCCCCGCGGCCGGAACGCGCGGAATCCCGCCGCTTCGAGCGCCGGGACGAGATGGTCGCGGCGCTCGCGATAGCCGTCCGCGAGCGTGCGGTAGTAACCGTCGGGCGTGGCGAGCGCGACCGCCGCCGCCTCCTGCAGCGGCGCCGGAGCGCCCACGGTCAGGAAGTCGTGAACTTTTCGGATCGCGGCCGTGAGCGGCGGCGCGGCGAGGCACCAGCCGATCCGCCAGCCCGTGACACTGTACGTCTTCGACACGCCGCTGATCGTGACGGTGCGCTCGCGCATGCCGTCGAGCGACGCCATGCTCACGTGCTCGGCGCCGTCATAGAGAATGTGCTCGTAGATCTCATCCGTGATCGCCACCACGTCCCACGTCCGGCACAGCGCCGCGATGTGCTCGAGCTCGGCGCGGCTGAACACCTTCCCGGTCGGATTGTTGGGGGTATTGATGACGATCGCCTTGGTGCGGTTCGAGAACGCCGCCTCGAGCTCGGCCGGATCGTAGGTCCAGTCCGGTTCGCGCAGGCGCACGAAGCGCGGCGTCGCGCCGGAGAGGATCACGTCCGGTCCGTAGTTCTCGTAGAAGGGCTCGAAGATCACGACCTCTTCGCCCGGATTCACGAGGCCGAGCATCGTCGCGATCATGCACTCGGTCGAGCCGCAGCAGACCGTGATCTCGGTCTCGGCGTCGTAGCGGAGGCCGGCGAAGCGCAGCGTCTTCTCGACCAGCGCGTCGCGCAGGCGCTTCGCGCCCCAGGTGATCGCGTACTGATTGACGTCGTCGCGCACCGCGCGCGCCGCTTCGTCCTTGATCGCCTCGGGTGCCGCGAAATCGGGAAAGCCCTGCGCCAGATTGACGCCGCCGTGCTGATGGCAGAGGCGCGTCATCTCGCGGATCACGGACTCGGTGAAGCGCGTGCTGCGCTGGGAGACGAGAGGTCGCATCGGAGATCACAAGTCTACCGCGCACGGTGGGTGCGACCCAACGAGCGATTTGCATGGACGCGGCGAATTGCACGATGGTCGCGGCATGGACGCACAGCGCGGCATCGCGCGCCGGTTGGTGGTCGGGCTGCCGCGCGAGGGACTCACCGCCGCGTGGGAACGCGACGTCGCCGCCTTCCCTCCCGCCGGCGTCATTCTGTTCGCGCGCGACTTCCGCGACCTCGACGATCTCCGCCGCCTGACCGCGCGCCTGCGCGCGCTCGTCCGCCCGCGGCGCCTGTTCATCGCGATGGACGAGGAGGGCGGCTTCGTCTCGCAGCTCGCCGGGCACCTCGTCGTCCCGCCCAACGCCGCGCTGCTCGCGCGCGGCGCGGCGCCCGGCGATCTCGCCTGGATCGCCCAGGTGACCGGCGCGCGGCTGCGCGCGCTCGGCGTGGACTGGCCGTTCGCGCCGGTCGCCGACGTGGCGAGCGAGCCGCGCAACCCGGTGATCGGCCCGCGCGCGTTCGGCGCCGCGCCGGACCCGGTCGCGCGCGCGGTCGCCGAGACGGTGCGCGGGCTGCGGAGCGCGAACGCGGCGGTCTGCCTCAAGCACTTCCCCGGGCACGGCGACACGGTGCTCGACTCGCACCTCGCGCTGCCGCGCTGCGACGCGTCGCGCGAGGCGCTCGACGCGCGCGAGCTCGCGCCGTTCCGGGCCAACCTCGACGCCGACGCGGTGATGACGGCGCACGTGGTCTACCCGTCGCTCGATCCCGACCGGCCCGCGACGTTTTCGCGCGCGATCGTCCACGACCTGCTGCGCGAAACGCTCGGGTTCCGCGGCGTCGCGATCACCGACGCGCTCGAGATGAAGGGCGCCGCCGAGGGCCGCGGCGCGTTCGAGACGGCGCGGCTCGCGCTGGCGGCGGGATGCGACCTGCTGCTGTTCGCGTTCCACGACGAGGCGGTGCGCCGCGCGCGGCTCGAGCTGGCGCGCGCGCTGGTGGACGGCGCGATCGACCGTGCGAGCTACGACGCGGCGCGCCCGCGACTCGCGGCGTTCGATGCCGCCCACGCCGAGCCGGGCGACGACGAGCTCGCGCGCCCGCTCGCATCGCTGACGCCGGACGACTGGGAGCCGCGGCTCGAAGCGATCGTCGCGCGCGGGCTCATCGTGCGCGGCGGCCTGCCGGCCGCGGCGGCTTCACGTCCGTGGCGCGTGCACGAGCCGGCGTTCGCGCACGGTCCGACGCTCGCGGCGGATCTCGCGGCGCAGGGGATCGCGGTGACATCGGAGGCGCCGGGCGTCGAGGTGATCGCGGTGATGACGCGCGTGCCGTTCGCTCCGGCTGAGATCGAGCGCATGCGCGCGATCTGCCGCGAGCGCCCCACGGTGCTGGTCGGACTTCAGAGCGACGCGTTCCTCGACGACGTGCCGGAGGCGGCGCTGCGCATCTCGGCGTCCGATGCGACGCCGCTCACGCGCCGCGTCGTCGCGCGGACGCTGGGGCGGATGGTGACGGCCTAGGGGCGAGCCGACCTCGCTCCTCGGCGCGCGTCACCATCAGGCGCGGACCGCGCGGCGCTTGCGCAGCCAGTCCACGCCGACGCCGAGCGCGATCGCCACGATCGAGGCGATCAGGACCCAGTTCGGGATCCTGACCTCGCGGCCGACGAGGGCGAGGACGTAGAAGTAGGGCAGCGCGCCGAGGAGCACCGCGAGCGTATAGAGCCCGATCGAATAGCGCACCACCGCGGCGACGATCTTGAGCGGCGCGTCGGGGAGCGGCGTCGCGCGCGCGACCAGCAGGCCGAGGAACGTCGCGGCCGGATAGTGCTTGAGCGCGTCATCCACCTTGCGGCGCGACGGAGCGAAGCGGTGCATCCAGGCGTGCTTCTCGTCGAGCGCCCAGCGCAGCGCCCAGAGCTGGAGCGCGCTGCCGGCGGCGCTCGCCGCGCTGCCCGCGAGCGCCACGACCCACGATTCGTGATAGCGGCCGTAATAGAGGAGCGTCGGCGTCGTGAGGAACGAGAGCGTGCCGCCTTCGGCGAACAGCAGCAGCACCATCATCCACAGGGACGTGGTCACGCACGCAGCCTAGCGGAATCGCGGCGGCCTAGCCCGTCGGCGTCTCCGGCGGCGACATCGGAGCAGCCGGCGGCGGCGGCGCGACCTGCGTGACCGGCGTGGCCGGCATGGCCGGCGTGACCGGCGCGACCGGCGTGCCCATGCCCGGCGTCGCCATCGCCGCGCGACGCCCCGGCGGCCACCACTGGCTCATCGACTCGCGGCGCAGCTGCATGCGCAGGATCGCGCCCGCGCCCGCGGTGAGCAGCACCGCCGAGAGCACCTTCGCGATCATGACCAGCAGGAAGCCCGGAGGGCCGCCCATCGGCAGCGCGCCGAACATGTGTCCGACCGCGGACACCACCGTGAGCGAGATGATGCCCCACACCGCCATCATCGTCAGCGTCGCGGCCGCCCGGCCGAGCTGATGCGCGATGCGGCCGCCCAGCACCACCGTGCCGACCACGAATCCCCACACCGCGAGCAGCAGCAGGCCCAGCACGTAGCCGAGCACCACCGCGAGCGCGAGCGGAATGCCGATGATCGTGATGCACAGGATCGCGACCACGAGCGCCATCGCCACCACCGACGGGATCACGAGCGCCCACGCGAGCAGACCGATGCCGAACGCCATCAACGGCTCGGTCCGGAGGTAGTCCACCGCGGCGCGGCTGCGATTCGGCGCGAGCTGCGTGAATCCCCAGGCGATGAGCAGGGCGAACAACATCTTGCAGAAGTCGATCACGATCTTGATGCCCGAGCTCATCACGCCGAAGAACGGCCAGCCGACCCAGCGGCGCGGCAGGCCGCCGGCCGTGACGCGCGAGCCGCTGACGTGCGATCCCGGCGCCTCGTGCAGCTGGCCGCCGACCGTGACGACCTGGCCGTCCACCGAGCCGCCGGGGCCGAGCCGTACGTCGCCGCCGATCGAGACCACGTCGCCGTCCACGTGCCCGTCCACCGTCACGTCGCCGCCCATCGACACCACGTCGCCGTGGACGCTCTGTCCCGCGCGCACGTGGATCGACGAGCCGAAGCGCACCATGTCGCCCGCGTGCGACGAGCGCCTGCCGAATTCGCCGGTCGTCGATTCGTCGCCGTTGTCGGGAACCGGCGGCACGGTCGCCGTGGTCTCCGGCGCGGGCGCCGTGGCCGGCGCCGGCATCGGCGTCACGGCCCGCGCGCCGCGGCGCGGACGCTTCGCGACGTCGCGCACGCTCTCGGCCGGGACCGGCTGGAAGCGCATGTGCTCCTGCGCCTGCACCGCGGTGGGCACGAGGCTCGCGAGGGCGCGCGCCGGCCGCCGCATGTGCCGGTGCAGACACGATCCGGGCGAGAGCACCGCCGCGATCGTGCCGAGGGTCAGCAGCGTGCCGCAGAGGGCCAGTGCGACCAGCAATGCCGTGAGTCGACGCATGATCATTGCCCTCCACCTGTCACGGTGATGTTCCCCGAAACGCTGCGCAGCGACGCCGGGATCGTGCCGCCGCGCACGCGCGCCTCGAGGTGACGTCGCGTCATGGTCTGCATCTCGACCGGCAGGTGCACGTCGAGTGAACCGCTCGAGGTCCGCATGTCGAGGACGCAGCGCACCGCGGGATCGAGCGCCACGCGGATCGAGCCGCTGCTGCTCGAGGCTTCGAGGCCGCGCAGCGGATCGCGCACGGCGAGCCGGATGTCGCCGCTCACGGTGCCGGCACGCACGCCGCCCGCGACGGCCTCGGCCTCGAGGCTGCCGCTCGAGGAGTGCGCGAGCAGCCCGTGCGGCGCGCGATCGAGCTTGATGTCGCCGCTGACGCTCGTGGCCGCGACGCTGTCCTAGGCGCCGGTGATGCGGATGGCGCCGCTCGAGGTCGAAGCGTCGAGCGCGCCGCGCACGTGGTGCAGCGTCAGATCGCCGCTCACGCTGTGGATCCGCGCCGAGGCGCCGAGATCGGACGCTTCGATCGCCCCGCTGCTGCTCGAGACCTCGACGCGGCGCCCGGCCGAGCGTACCTCGATGTCGCCGCTCGCCGTCCGCAGCAGCTGCGCGCCGCCGACGCCTTCGCTGGTGACGACGCCGCTCGCCGAGCGTGCCTCGACGCCGAGCGCGGGCGGCACCTCGGCGGCGATCCGCACCTCGAACTCGCGATCGAAGCCGCGCAGGGCGCCAAAGAAGTCGATGTGGAACGAGGCGCGCTGCGGGTAGTGGACCTCGACGACGTAGTGGTCACCGCGGCGATCGGTGTCCACGGTGATCTGGTCCGCGAGGTCGCGGGCCCTGCCCGCCCCGTCGAGGTGGACGATCTTGATCGCGGTGAGGTGGATGCGGCCGTCACTGCTCGGCGTCACGTCGATCCGGCCACGGGCGTTGTGGATCTCGATCGTGGAAAGGCCGCGTGCGTCGGCGTCCTGACGGCTCTGCTCGCGCCAGACCTCGGCGCCTGCGACCGTCGGGAAGGCGGCCAGCGCGGCGAGCACGACGATCGGCCATCTCACGATGCGGATCCTCCTGCGGGTCTCGATGTCACGGCGGGATTACGTTCGGCGCCCCCATGGGGTTGCGGCCGGGCACGAAGTTTTCCAGGGGACGAGCCGGATCATGGCGGGAACAGCAAGGAGGGAAGTCCCCGACCGCGTCGGTTCCTTCCCTCCCCTTCGGCTTATGACGATATGGACCTGGACCGACCGCTTACTTGTGCGTCGTATCCGCCGGCGCCATCGTCGACGAGGAATCGGACATTGCAGGTGCAGACGACGGGGCCGCCGACGTGCTCGGGGTCTCCTCGGCCTTCTTGGTGCAGCTGACCAGGGCGAGCGACATCGCGAGCGCCAGCACCGCCACCATCATCAACGCGAAGAATTTCCGCATTGCACTTCACCTCCTCTCGTTCCGCCGCTCCCGGGCGTTTCCCCGTCGCGACGCTCTTTCGGCTGGACTGAATACGCAAGAAACACCACCCGCAAGCGGTGTCTCGACTGGCAACGTCCCGCGTCCGGCCTCACAACGTCCTGTCCCGCGAAGGTCGCGGTTGGGGCGCGCCCGGTCCGGACAAATGCGCGCGAAGGCTAGGGGCGCCACCCCGTCCTGTCAACTCCGATTTTGGCCCGGGCACCGGCCTGCACGCGCCCGTAATCGACTGAACTCAAATGGTTTCGAGCGCCTGGTCGAGATCGGCGCGGAGGTCGTCCACGTCCTCGATCCCGACCGAGAGCCGGATCAGGCCGTCGGCAAAACCCATCGAGAGCCGCGTCTCGCGCGGCACCGAGGCGTGCGTCATCGTGGCCGGGTGGCAGGCCAGGCTCTCGACGCCGCCGAGACTCTCGGCGCGCGAGAAGAGCCGCAGCCGGTCGAATACGCGGCGGCCCGCCTCGAGGCTGCCGTCGCCCGGAATGAACGACATCATCCCGCCGAATCCCGAGGCCTGGCGGCGGGCGAGCGCATGCTGCGGATGGGACGCGAGGCCGGGATAGAAGACGCGGCTGACCCCCGGCTTCCCCTCGAGGTGCTGGGCGAGCGCCCCGGCGTTCTGGTCGTGGCGCTGCATCCGCACCGCGAGCGTCTTGGTGCCGCGGAGCGCGAGCCAGCAGTCCATCGGACCGGGCACGCCACCGGCCGCGTTCTGCAGGAAGCGCAGCGAGTCGGCCAGCGCCTCGTCGCTCGTGACGAGCGCGCCGCCCAGCATGTCGCTGTGGCCGTTGAGGTACTTGGTCACGGAATGGAGCACGACGTCGGCGCCGAGCTCGAGCGGGCGCTGGAAGAACGGCGTCATGAACGTGTTGTCCACCGCGACCCGGATCGTGCGCTCGTGCGCGACCCGGCTCACCGCGGCGATGTCGGTGAGCTGCATCATCGGGTTGGTCGGGGTTTCGACGAACAGCATGCGCGTGTTCGGGCGGAACGCCGCGGCCACCCGATCGACGTCGTCGGTGGCGATGAACGTGAACTCGAGGCCGAGGCGGCGGAACACCCTGTCCATGATCCGGAACGTGCCCCCGTAGAGGTTGTGTCCCGCGACCACGTGGTCGCCGGCCGAGAGCGTCTCGAGCAGCGTGTTGGTCGCGGCGAGCCCCGAGGCGAAGCAGAAGCCGTGGCGGCCGCCTTCGAGCGCCGCGATGTTGCGCTCGAGGGCGAAGCGCGTGGGATTGTGCGTGCGCGCGTACTCGAAACCCTTGTTGCGGCCGAGCGCCTCCTGCGCGTACGTCGAGGTCTGGTAGATCGGCACCACCACCGCGCCGGTCGACGGATCGGGCTCCTGCCCGGCGTGGATCGCGCGCGTGCTGAAACCCGCCTTGGGACCCAGCGACTTCTCGCCGCCCATCACTCCCCTCCCGCGATGAACTGCAGCATGTCGAAGCGCGTGAGGATGCCGACATACGCGCCCTCGTCGCGCACCAGCACCGCCGGGCTGCGCGCCGCAAGCAGCTTCGTCACGCGCTCGACCGTATCGCCGCTCGCCACCACCGGCAGGGGCTCGGCGAGCAGCGGCGCGATCGGCTTCTCCAGCGCCGTGGGATCCGCGAGCGCTGCGCGCAGAATGTCGCTGTCGAACAGGGTGCCCGCGAGCTCGCCGTTCCGGAACACCGGGATCTGCGTGATGTTGTGCTGCTCGACGATGTGGACCGCGCGCTTGAGCGGCTCGTCGGCCTGCATCGAGAGCAGCCGTGGCACCGCGCCGGACTTGATCCCGATCAGGTCCTTGACCAGCGCGCCCGACGTGTCGAGGAGATGGTTGTCGCGCATCCACTCGTCGTTGTGCACCTTGCTCAAGTACCGCTCGCCGGTGTCGGGAAGCAGCACGACGACCAGCGATTCGGCCGGAAGCCGGCGCGCGACCTCGAGCGCGACCCAGGCCGCCATGCCGCCCGAACCGCCGGTGAACAGCGCCTCCTCGCGCGCGAGCCGCCGCGCCGTGTTGAGCCCGTCGCGGTCGGTGCACTGGACCACCTCGTCCACGACCGAAAAGTCGGTGGTGCCGGGGATGAAGTCCTCGCCCACGCCCTCGATCTTGTAGGTGTGCGGCTCGGACATCTCGTGCGTCTCGTGGAAATGTTTGAGGATCGAGCCGACCGGGTCGGCGCCGATCACGCGCACGCTGGGATTCTTCTCCTTGAGGTACCTCGCGACGCCGCTGATCGTGCCGCCGGTCCCCATGCCGGCGACGAAGTGCGTGATCTTGCCGGCGGTCTGCTCCCAGAGCTCGGGCCCGGTGCCGCGGTAGTGCGCCTCGGGGTTCGCCGGGTTGTCGTACTGGTTGGCGAGGAACCCGCCGCGCTCCGCGGCGATGCGCTTCGCGACCGAGTAGTACGAGAGCGGCGAATCGGGCGCGACCGCGGTCGGACTCAAGTGCACCTCGGCGCCGAACGCCTTGAGCAGGTTGACCTTTTCGCTCGAGACCTTGTCGGGCATGCACAGCACGGCGCGGTAGCCCTTGATCGCCGCAACCATCGCGAGACCGAGGCCGGTGTTGCCGGACGTGCACTCGACGATGGTCCCGCCCGGCTTGAGCCTTCCGTCCTGCTCGGCGGCCGCGACCATCGTGAGGCCGATGCGGTCCTTGACGCTCCCGCCGGGATTGAACATCTCCAGCTTCGCGAGCACCGGACAGGAGACGCCGGCGGCGAGCTTGCGGATGCGCACGAGCGGCGTGCGGCCGATCGTCTCGAGGATGGTCTCGTGGTAGTCGACGCCTTCGAGGATGCGGGCGGGAGGGGTCACGCGGCGGCAGGTTAGGAGCCGCGGCCGGAGCGGTCAAGCGCGCGGGGCGCGCGGACGGGTTACTGCGAGCCGGACGGCTTGGCCATCTGGTTCTTCATGGCCTTGATCGTCTCGCCGGACGAATTCGTGTGCACGATCTTCGGGCGCTTGACCTGCCAGTTGAACTCGGGATCGTTCTCACCGCGGTGGCAGGTCACGCACACCTGCTCGGTCACCGTCTTGTGCGGGTTGGCGAACGCCTCGTGCATGGTGCCCATGCCGTGGCAGTTCTCGCACTGCACGTTGCCGAGCTTGGCCGCGTCATTCTGCTCCTTGAAGCCGCCGGGCTTCTGGTAGCCGACGACGTGGCACACAATGCATTCGGGTGTCGCGTCCTTCTTCACGTTGACCAGCGTCTGCCACGCCAGCGAGTGCGACGTGGTCTTCCACTGATCGGCCTCGTCCTTGTGGCAGCGGATGCACAGCTCGGCGCCGAGGTAGCGGTCCGGGCTCGCGTTCGCATCCGCGCGCGACTTCTCGTCGGCGGCGACACGCTCCTTCTCGCTCTTGCGCAGGATCTCGTTGAAGCCGTCTTCGAACGCCTTGACAAGACGCGCGACCTCGGCGTTCTCGCCGACCTCGGGGCCGAGCATGAACGCGTCGTTGTCGCCGGTCGCCTGGCCACGCGCGGCGTTGAGTGTGATCTCGGTCTTGCCGATGAACTGGCCCTGCTCGCCGCCGTAGCAGGCGACGGTGTTCTTGATCATGCGGCCCTTGTTCAGGAGCGTGCCGCTGTGCCCGATGATGATCGCGTCGATGCCCGGGACCGCGGCGGAGAGGTCCTCGCCCTCGACCTTGCCGAGCTGCGAGAGCAGCACGATGACCGTCGCGCCCTTCTTGCGCATCTCGGCGACGGCCTTCGTCGCGGCGGCGGTCGGCTCGGTGACCTTGAGCGACTCGGCGGCCGGGCCGTACGACATCTTGTCGTTCATCAGGCCGAAGATGCCGACGTGCACGGTGCCGACCTTCTTGATGATGTACGGCGCGAAGATCGGCTGGCCGGTCTTGGCGTCGAGCAGGTTCGCGCAGACGAGCTGGATGCCGGAGCGCCTGGCGCCCTGCTTGAGGAACGCGAGGCCGAAGCGCAGCTCCTTCTCGCTCACGCCCACGGCATCGGTGCCGAGCAGCTTCATCGCGTCCATGACGAAGTCGCCGACGCGCTCGTAGTCGGGCGAATCGTTCTCAGGGAAGAAGCCGCCGCCGTCGACCAGGAGGACCTGGCCGTAGCCGGCGCGAATGCTGTCCGCGAAACTGGCCCGCCGGGCCAGGCCCCCCTTGGGCGTGTGTCAGCCGCAGGGGCTCGTCTTCCCCTTCACGTCCACCGTGGAGAGGATGATGAGCTTGTCCGGCTCCTTGATGCCGGGGCCGGGGGCGCTCGCGCCGGCGAGGACGACCCAGGCGAGAATCGCGAGGACCGCGCAGGCCAGGATGCGGGGCGACAGGGACTTCATGAGATTCGGAGCGTCTCCGTTCTGCGATGCGATGGACGGCCTCTGACGAAGCGCGACGAGTTTACGGGCGGCGCGGGCCGAGCGTCAAGACTCTGGCTCGCATCCGCCCCTACCCCGCACCGGCGCTCCGGGGTCGGTCCGACTCCTCTTATCGGCTGCCCGGCACCGACTCCGCAGCGCTCCGGGCCGGGGCGTTCTTGACGTAGCGGTCGAACCACTCGATCTCGCGCGTCCAGTAGTCGAGCACCGACTCGCGCCCGGTCGGCCCGTGATCCTCGTACGGGTACTCGATCAGCGCCGTCGTCTTCCCGAGCCCGTTCAACGCCTCGAACATGCGCTGCGACTGGATCGGGTTCGTGCCGACGTTCGTGTCGTCGAGGTTGTGGAGCAGCATGAGCGGCGCATGAATCTGCTGAGCGTAGAGGAACGGCGACATCTCGAGGTACGTGTCGCGCGCCTCCCACAGCGTGCGTTCCTCGGCCTGGAACGTGAACGGCGTGAGCGTGCGGTTGTAGGCGCCGTCGCTCGCGGTCCCGGCGCGGAACAGATCGGTGTGCGCGAGCAGGTTGGCGGTCGAGAACGCGCCGTACGAGTGGCCGCCGACGCCGACGCGCTCGCGGTCGCAGAAGCCGCGCCGCACGCACTCGTCGATCGCCGCCGCAGCGCTCGAGCCGATCTCCTTCACGTAGCGGTCGTTGGTGCCGACGACCGCGATGTCCGGATAGACGACCGCGTAGCCCTGCGTGACGAGCACCTCGGGGTTGAGCGCGCTCTGCGACGGGAATCGGTTCGGCGAGCGCCGGTTCTGCGACGCGGCGGCCGCCGAGCGGTAGTCGTTGGGATAGACCCAGAAGATGGTGGGCAACCGGGTTCCCGGCTTCCAGTCCGCGGGCAGCACCGCCTCGGCGTTGAGCCACACCGAGTCGGCGCGCATGAACTTGAACTGAAAACGCTGCGACGCGGTGAGCGCCGGCGCGGGATCAGTGTAGTCGCTCAGCTTCGCGCCGAGCTTCGCGCCGGCCGTCCGCAGGTAGTAGTTGGGCGCCTCGCGGTTCGACTGGCGCGAGGTCACGAAACGCCTGCCGTCGGCCGAGAGCAGCGCGAGCGCCGGCTCGAGATGATCGGCATCGCTCGCGTAGAGCCGCGTGGTCTTGCCGCTCGCGAGGTCCATGCGATCGAGGAACGGGCGCTGGCCATCGGCGCGGAATCCGTCGCCGGCGAGGTAGATCGCCTTGCCGTCGGCGGTGGACCAGAGCTGCGCCGCGCGGCGGCCGTGAAGCGTGAGCGGCCGGCCGGGATCGTCGTAGACGCCTTCGGTCGAGCGGTCGACCAGCATCGTGCGATGCGCCGGCTGCGCCGGATCGATCCACCACATGCGCATGCGGCGGCGCGGTTCGTAGACGTCGTCAACGACCAGCTTCGTTCCGCCGCCGACCCAGCCGATCCCGCGCAGCCGGAAGTCCGACGTCGCGACCACCGCCGCCGGCGACGTGAACGGCGCGTCGAGGCGCATCAGGCGATCGGTCCCGGGCTGGGCGAGCGTCGTGTCCTTGATCGCCTTCATCGCGTCGGCGCCGGGCGTGTCCTGCCACGAGAAGAACCACAGCGCGCGGCCATCCGGCGACCACGTCGGGTCGCGCGGGCCGAGCGGCGCGACGCTCGAGATCGCGCTGCGGTCGTTGAGCGGCACATCGCCGACCTTCGCCACGAGCGCGCCGTCGGCGCCCCAGATTTCGACGGTGCGCGGGAAGAGGAAGACCGGGAAGCCGAGGGCCGGGGCTCCGGCGAGGCGATCGACGACGAGGTGCGCACCGTCGGGCGCGAGCGACCAGGCGAGGTAGAGCCCGGGCGCGCCGACCGGCGCCGCGGCGCCGCCGTCGGCCGGCACGCGCGCGAACTGCGTCTGGACGTAGGCGCTGAAGCGTTCCTGATCTTCGCTCGTGCGGAGAACGTCGCGCGTCGTGCGCTGCGGCGTCGGGCGCCCGGCGCCGATCCGCACCTGCGGGCCGCGCGGGACGCGGCTCGTCGCGGGCAGATCGCCCGCGCCGGCCGGCAGTGTCGCGCACATCAGCGACTTTCCATCCGGCATCCACTCGATGCCGGCACCGAGCACGGTGTTGAGCCGCACGCCCTCGAACCTGCGCGCCGCGCCGGTCGCGGCGTCCACGATCCACAGCTCGCTCCCGCCCGCGGCGAACAGCGCGCACGCGATGCGGTCGGACGTGGGCGACCAGACGGCGCCGCCAAGACGCGCGCCGTCGGGCAGCTTCGCGCGGAGCTTCGCGCCGTCCGCGATCGTGACGATCGAGAAGCCGCTCGAGGCGCCCTTGAGCGCCGCGCGGTTGGCGCGCATCGCCGGGAGGATCTCGAGCCCGGCGAGCTTCTCGACCGGCTCGGCGAGCGTCGTGATCGGGATCAGCGACGGCTGATCGGCGAGCAGCATGCGCGCGCCGTCGGGCGAGATGCTCGGCGCGCCGCGCGGGATGCGCGGCGCGGTCAGGACGTCCGCGACGACCTTGGGCGGGGTGCGGTAGACGGGAACGTCCGGCGCCGCGGGCGCGGCGGCGGCGATGCCGGAGGCGAGCAGTAGCGCGGCGGCGAGTGGGATCAGGGCACGGGGCGACATGGGCCGGTCTCCATCGAAGGACACGGGGGGCGTGAGCGGCGGGGAGCATAGTCCACCGCCGCGGACCGGGCTACGGATCAGTCGCGCTCGTCCACCCGGTACTTGCGCAGCAGGTCGGCGCCGGCGACGCGGCGGCCCGACCCCGCGTGCACGACGCGCACCTCGAAGTTGTAGCGATCGAGGCCGAAGTGCCGCTGGATGCGGCGCACGAGCCCGTTGACGGTGGCATCGTCGCGGATCGTGCGGCCCTGCCGGCCCTGGCCGTGGGCGCGCGCGCGACCGGCGTCCATGCCCTCCTGATACGCCTGCTTGAACAGGCGGCGGAGCTTCCGCCAGTGGTCGCGCTGAAGCTTGCGCAGCGTCTGCGTCTGGGTCATGGCGCTCCTCTCTCGTGGCGAGGGTCGCGCATGACTCTACGGGGAAACGCGAAGTGCGGGAAGCCCGGTTGGTGGGCTTCGCGGGCGCGGAGTAGTCTCCGCCCGCGATGAGCTACGAGACGCTGGACGAGACCGAGTGGTCGTCGGTGGACGCGGTGTGGGATCTCCTCGACGAAGGCAAGGTCGACGAGGCGCGCGACGCGATCGACGGGCTGCTGCGCCACCGGCCGGGCCATCCCGACCTGCGCATCGTGGACGCGTCGGTCGCGCTCGACGAGGGGGACGCCGAGCGCGCGCTGATCGCGCTCCAGGGCGCCGAGCGCTCGGCCGATCCCTCGCTCTTCTTCCATCTGCGCGCGTTCGCGCAGTACGAGCTCGCGGCGCTCGAGCCGGCGCGCGAGGACGCGCACCGCGCCCTCGCGGTGCATCCCGATCTGCCCGAGACCCACGCGCTGCTCGCGCGCACGCTCGAGATGCTCGGCGATGCGGACGGCGCCGAGGAGCACGCGCGCATCGCGTGCGATCTCGACCCCGACCGGTTCCCGATGCCGCTCGAGGTCAGCGACGCCGAGTTCGACGCGCTGGTCGAGGCGAGCCTGCTCGAGCTGCCGGCCGAGGTGCGCCGCCATCTCGACGAGCTGCCGGTGCTGGTCGAGCCGCTGCCGTCGCGCGGGATGCTCACCGCCGAGAAGCCGGCGGTCTCGCCCGACGTGCTCGGCCTGTTCGTCGGCCGCCATCTGATGGAGCGCAGCCACAGCGACCTGCCGGCGATGCCGGGCGCGATCTATCTCTTCCGCAAGAACCTGCTGCGCGCGTGCGCGGATCGCGACGAGCTCGCCGAAGAGGTGCGCACGACCGTGCGGCACGAGGTGGGCCATCTGATCGGCCTCGACGAGGACGAGATCGAGCGCTGGGGCCTGGCGTAGCGGCGCCGCGATCGCGGCGGCGCGGACACGAGCGTCGCGCGCTCTGATCAGCGATAGAGCAGCTTGAGCCCGCCCCACGTCGGTCGCGCCACCGGAGTCGCGACGCGGCGGTACTCCCACACCTCGGCGGCGTTGAAGTCGCCGACGTAGAGCCGGCCGTTGGCGGCGAAATGGACGGCGAGCGCCGCGTCGTGGCCGTTCGCGAACGGCGTCACGCCGCTGCCGTCGGGCGCGACGCGCCACACCGCCGAGTCGAACGCGGTGACGAAGAGGCTGCCGTCGCCGTACGTCATCCCGCGCGGCGCCGCGACCGAGCCGATCGTCACCCCGGCGCCGCCCGCCGGCACGCGCTGCTCCTGATCGCACAGCGTTTCGCTGACGTAAGCGTTGCCGGCCGGATCGAGCGCGATCCCGTCGAGCGACGCGCACAGGCCGCCGGCCCAGAGCGGAAACGTGCTGCTCACCGGATCGAGCCGGTGGATCTCGCCCTGATCGGTGAAGTTGACGTACACGCGGGCGTCGGGCGCGAACGTGATCCCGGTCGCGCGCTCGACCGTCGCGAGGTCGCCGAGCGGCGTGCCGGATTCGTCGAGCATGCGCACGATGGTCTGCCCGTTGCCGCCGACGTAGAGGCGCCGCGCCACGGGATCGAACGCGAGCGCGTCGAGATCGAACGTCGGCTCGGAGTGGATGAGCGTCGCGACGCCGGCCTGCGTCACGCGGTAGAGCTTGCGGCCGTGATCGGCGTTGACGAAGAGATCGGTCGAAACCGGATCGTAGGCGATGCCGCTCATGCAGTGCCCGATCCCGCTCACGACGAGGCGCGCGGTCCAGCCCGGCTCGAGCGGCGTGGGCGCGGCGGCGAGCGGCGCGGCGGCGAGGCTCGCGGCGAGGGCGAGGGCGAAGCAGGCGGCGCGGCGGCGGCGGATCATGACGGCTAGCGGAACGTGCGCAGCCGCAGCGAGGAGCTGACGACCGAGACGCTCGAGAGCGCCATTGCCAGCGAGGCGACCATCGGGTTGAGCGTGCCCGACCAGCCGAGCACCGGACCGACCGGACCGCCGGGGCGCAGGAACACGTAGAGCAGCCCCGCGGCAATCGGGATGCCGAGCGTGTTGTACGCGAACGCCCAGAACAGATTCTGGCGGATCACCTGCATCGTGCGGCGCGCCAGCCGCAGCGCGAGCGGCACGCCCGCGAGCCCGCCGCCCACCAGCGTGATGTCGCTCGCCTCGAGCGCGATGTCGGCGCCGCCGCCCATCGCGACGCCGAGGTCCGACCGCGCGAGCGCCGGCGCGTCGTTGATCCCGTCGCCGATCATCGCCACGACGCGCCCGCGCCTCTGGAGCTCGTCCACCAGGGCACCCTTCTCGTCGGGCAGCACCTCGGCGCGCACGTGCTCGGCCGCGATGCCCGATTCGTGCGCCACCGCGTGCGCCGTCCATGCGTTGTCGCCGGTCACCAGCCACACCTCGAGCCCGGCGCGGGTGAGCGATGCGACGGTCGCCGCCGCATCGGCTTTGAGCGCGTCGCTCACGCCGAGCAGCCCGAGCGCCTGGCCGTCCTCGGCGACCGCGACCACCGTGCGCGCCGCGGCCTCGAGCGGCGCGCGCTCGCCTTCGAGCGCCGAGATCATCACGCCGTGCTCGGCGAGGAGCGCGGGCGTGCCGAGGATCACGGTGCGGCCCGCGAGCGTCGCGACGACCCCGCGCCCGGGCACGGCGGTCAGGCGCTCGGGATCGGCGAGCGCCGTACCGCGGATCCGGGCGCCCATCACGATCGCGGCGGCGAGCGGATGCTCGCTGTGCATCTCGGCGGACGCCGCGACGGCGAGCAGCCGCGCCGGCTCGACGCCGGGCGCGGGCACGATGTCGGTGAGCGCCGGCTTGCCCTCGGTCAGCGTTCCGGTCTTGTCGAACACGATCGTGTCGATCCGATCCGCCGCTTCGAGCGCCTCGGCGCCGCGGATCAGCACGCCCAGCTCGGCGCCGCGGCCGGTGCCGGCGATCAGCGCGGTCGGCGTCGCGAGGCCGAGCGCACACGGGCAGGCGATGATCAGCACCGCGACCGCGGCGAGCAGCGCGTGCGGCAGCCGCGGCTCGGGCCCGAGCGCGAGCCACGCCGCGAACGCGATCGCCGCGATGGCGAACACGACCGGCACGAACACCGCGGCGACGCGGTCCACGAGCCGCGCGACGTGCGCCTTGCTCCCCTGCGCCTGCTGCACCAGCCGCACGATCTGCATCAGCACCGAGTCGGCGCCGACGTGGCCGGCGCGCATGCGGAACGCGCCCGACTGATTGAGCGTGCCGCCCACGACCGCGTCCCCGGGCCCGGCCTCGACCGGGATGGATTCGCCGGTGAGCATCGAGCGGTCGATCGTGCTGGCGCCGTCGAGCACCGTGCCGTCCACGGGCACGCGCTCGCCGGGTCGGACGAGCAGCAGATCGCCGGTCGCCACGTCGGCGAACGGCACGTCGCTCGTCGCCTCGCCGCGCACGCGGTGCGCGATCTTGGGGCGCAGGTCGAGCAGCCGGCGCATCGCCTGCGACGTGCCCGCGCGCGCGCGCGCCTCGAGCAGACGGCCGAGCAGGATCAGCGTCACGATCACGACCGCGGTGTCGAAGTAGACGTGGAGCTCGGCGCCCACCGAGCGCAGCGCGACGGGCGCGATCGTCACCGCCGCGGAATAGAGGTAGGCGGCGAGCGTGCCCACGCCGATCAGCAGGTTCATGTCGCCGCGGCGGCGGCGCAGCGCGACGCCCGCGCCGCGCACGAACGGCCAGCCCGCCCACCACTGGACCGGCGTGGCGAGCAGAAGCTGGAGCCAGTTCTGCGTGCGGGGATCGAGCGCGCGCAGGCCGGGCAGCATGCCGAAGTTGCCGAGCACGACGACCGGCAGCGCGAGCAGCGCGGCGATCGCGAATCGGCGCCCGAGATCGGCGAGCTCGGCGGCGCGCGCGCGCTGCTCCGCGTCGTCGGGCACGGCGCTCGTGACCGGATGCGCGTCGTAGCCGGCCGCGCGCACCGCGGTCGCGAGCTGTTCGATCGCGACCGGCGCGGCCAGCCGCACGTGGGCGCGCTCGGTCGCGAGGTTGACGCTCGCCTCGGCGACGCCCGGCACGGAGCCCAGCGCCTGCTCGACGCTCGTCACGCACGAGGCGCAGTGCATCCCCGAGATGCGGAGATCCACCGGTGCGGGCGCGGGCGCCGCGGGCGACGCGTCGAGCGACGGCCTCGGCTTCACCTCGATGGTGGGTATGAAGGGCATGATCGGACTCTCCGGCTCCTTCCGATGCGCGGCGCCCCGCGAAGGCTATTCGGGGCCATCGGCGCCCTCGTCCACGTCCTCGACGCCGATCGCGCCCCGACCGCAGCGGGCGCACGGCACACGATAGCGGCTCACATCCGGCCGCTCGATGATACCGCGCACCGCGGCGAGCGCGTCACCCGGCCGCCCCTCGCCGACCGCCCCGCGTGCGGAGGCGATCGCCGGGGCGATCGGCCCGGCCGCCGGGCCGCACGCGTAAGACTCCGCTGCGAGCGCCTCGAGCAGGGACGCCGCGAGCGGCGCCGCCGCCGCGCCGGCCTCGCGCTTCATGCCGAGCCGCGTGTAGCCGTGGACGACCATCGCGCGATCCCAGAACGTGGCGAACTCGAGGTCGCGCTCCGCCGCGGCGAGCACGCGGGCGGCACTCGCGGCCTCGTCGCCCGTCGTGGCGCCGGTCGCGCCCGCGGCCGTCGCGCCCCAGGCATTCCGGCGCGCGATCTCGCGCTCGATGAGCAGCGACCAGACCAGGCGACCGATGGTGTGATCGCTCCAGTAGGCCGAGGGCTCGCCCGCCTCGTCGCGCGCGAGCCGGATCGTGTTCGCGTCGGGCGCCGGCGAGGCGATCGCGACCGCGGCGATCACGCGCAGCGCGGCGCGATTCCAGGCCGCCTCGCGCCGCGACCCGGCCTGCGCGAAGTCCTCGCGCGCGCCGGCGGCATCGCCGCGCATCGCGCGCAGGGCGCCGCGGTCGAGCCGCGCCGCGGCGTCGGCCGGATCGCGCTCGATCGCCTGCGTGAACGCGCGTTCGGCGAGCGCCGTATCGCCCGTGCGTTGCGCCGCGATCCCGAACGCGCGCCAGAGGTGCGCCGCGGTCCGACCGCGCCCCGGCCGGTCGCGCGCCGTGAGATCGGCGAGCGCCACGCGCGCGCGCTCGAACTGGCCCCGCGCGAGCGCCGCGAGCGCGTCACGCGCGGCGGGCGCGTCGTCCGGCCGCGGCGCGGGCGGATCGAGATCGGTGAGGAACCGCGGGCGCTCGGGGAGCAGCGCGCCGAGCGGATCGGGATCGCCGCACCACGCCGCGAGTACGGCGGCGACGTTGCGCCCGTCGCCGAGCAGCTCCTCGAACCGCGGCTCGGCGGTGGTGAGCGCCGTGCCGCAGTGCGCGCAGGAGGCGACCCGCACGCCGCGCGCGAGGCGCCGCGGACGCTGGCAGCCCTCGCACCACGCGTCGATCCCGTCGCCCGCGGGACCGATCCACGCGCCGGCGTCGCACGCGTCGCAGGCGATCCGCCAGCGCGCGGCGTCGTGACCGTGATCCGCGCGACCGGCGAACGTCATGCGAGCGCGATGCGGGAACGGCGACGGGCGAGGACGATCGTCGACCGTCCCCGCCCGTCGCGCGATGTGTGCGCCGCTATCGGCGGACCTTGTCCTTGAGCGCCCGCCCGGCGCGGAAGGCCGGAAGACGCGCGGCCTGGATCATGAGCGGCTCACCGGTGCGAGGATTGCGGCCGGGACGCGCGGCGCGGCGGCGGGTCTCGAACGTCCCGAACCCGGCCAGCCGGACCGCCTTCCCTTGAGCGAGGCTCGCCGGGATCAGTCCCATCTGCTTGCCCTCGATGCCGAACAGCGAATCGATGGCGCGCTTGGACTGACGCAGCGACAGACCGGTGCGGCGCGAGAACGACCGGGTCAACTCCCCTTTGTTCATCCGGATCCCTCCTCACAGGTCCGACCGGGACCTGAACGGGTGGTGGCTCCGCGACAGATTGGCACTCCCGAGGCGGGCGTCAACGCTTTTCTCGCCGGACGTGGCGTCGGCGGACGGGCGTCCGCCGGTCGTCGGCGGGGTGAGGCGCATGGGCGCAACGCCCGTCGGCGCTAGCGAATCCCGCCGAAGCTCGCCTGCCGCGTCCCGCGCTCGAAGAAGATCTCCTTCTGATCCTTGATCCCGAGCTTGAAGTAGTACTCGGCGGTGAGCCCGGGCGAGAACGTGCGCAGGAACGTGGCCTGCCAGCAGTGGAGATCGCGCGTGAGCCCGAACTGCTGCGTGAGCTGCGCGTGGTGGGTCACGTCGAACGAGGTCGAGTAGTCGAGCCGCCACGCGCGCGTGAGCCCGTAGTGGAGGGTGCCGTTGAGCAGCTGGTTGCTCGACCACTTGGTCAGACTCGACGCGTAGCCGCCTGAATACGAATACGCAAGGTTCAACGCCCACGGCTCGTCGAAGTTCACGTCCGCGGGCACTCTCGCCTCGAGCGGCGTCTCGGCGGTCGCGGCCGAACGCACCGACTTGCCGGCGAGACTGGTCGAGACGTCGTAGCTGAACGTGCGGAGCGGCCGCTGCGAGTACACATCCGTGGACCAGCTCGCGTTCGCCTGGACGATCCCGGGCGGCTGCAGGCTGACCGAGGACGAAAGCGTCGACAACGGATGCACGAGCCCCTCTTCGCGCCACAGGAAGTCGTACGCGCCGCTGACCGTCCAGCGCAGCAGGTTGTCGAGTCGCGTCACCTGGTCGCCGTGCTGGAGCTTGGCCTGCAAGATCTGTTGCAGTGAGAAGTTCATCCGCTCGCCGCGGAATCCCGAGATCGCGATCGTGTTGAAGCCCTCGAAGCGGTTGCGCCGGATGCCGGCGGCGTCCACGTACGTGAGCTGCGGGAACTCCGGGCTGTACGACATCGAGACGCTCGGGAAGATGACGTGCCGCAGCCCGACCAACGGTCCGATCTTCGGCGTGAACGTGCCGTAGAACGTGGCGCTGCTCGTAAGCGAGGCGTTCCACGTTCCCGACGGCACGAGCCGGCCGCCGAGCGCGTCGTGGTCCCAGAGCACGGCGTTCGCGGCGATTCCGGGCGCGAGGTTGAGCCAGCCGAAGAGCCTCCGTGAATCCGAGAGCGAGGTGTTCGCCGCCATCGCGCGGCGCGTCAGCGAGCGCGGGCGCGAGACGCCGGACGAATCGAGGAAGCCGGTGACCGAGTGCTCGGCGATGTAGCGCGTGCTCAAGCTGAAGTACATGGACGAGAGCGGGTGCTCGAACGGCGTGTGCTTGAGGAACGGGAGCGCGCCGAGTGTGCGCGTCGGGAACGACACCGAGAGGCTCGGCACGGACTCGACCAGGCTCGGCAGCGACGCCGACCTGCCGGGCGTCAGGCCCTGATCGGCGTCGAGGTCCTGACGACGGTCGAGGACGACGTTGAAGCTCGCCCAGTCGGCGTAGTGGGAAAGCGCGAAGCTCGAGGTGAGGAAGCGATTGAGGCTGGTCGCGAGCGAATTGCCGAACGAGAGATCGCGCTGGTAGTCGCGGCTCGAGACGAACGACGCGCGCGCGATCAGGTGCGTGCGCGGGCTCAATTCCTGATTGTGGTCGGCGTTCAGGTCCCACTGGTCGCGATGCGTGAGATCGTTGCGCGTGAAGCTGCTGGCGAGGTGGCCGTCGAACTTGTACAGGAGCTTGTAATTCCCGTCGGCGCGCAGCAGCCATGACGGATCGGCCTGGTAGTAGTCGCCGGAGACCGTCATGTCGTAGTAGTCGTTCGGCGCCCAGTAGTAACCGGCGTTGCGGATGAACTGGCCGGCGCGGCTGTTGAATCCGAACTCGGTCTGCGGGAACAGGAATCCCGAGTGGCGTCCGGGCTTGATCGGGAACACGTAGAACGGCAGCGCCAGGATCGGCACGTTCTTGATGTAGAACACGACCGGCTTCGCCACCAGCTTGTCACGCAGATAGACCTTCATCTTGTGCGACGAGAAGCGATAGTGCGGCGGATCGAGATTGCACGTGCTGTACGAGCCGTCCATCACCTCGAGCTCGTTCTCGCCGACCTTGCGGATGCGCTCGCCGTGGTACAGCCCCTTCTCGTACGCGGTCTCGGCCTTGTAGATCGTGCCGGTGCGCGTCTCGAGGTCGTAGGTCATGAGATGGCCCGTGACCTCGTCGCCCCTGTCCACGAGCTTCGGCTCGCCCTCGGCGACCAGCGTCTGCTTCTCGCTGTCGAACTCGACGCGCTTGGCGTTGAGCTCGAGCTCCTTGTAGAGCAGGTGCGAGCGCTGGTTCAGGACGATCCGGTTCTTGGGCACGATGAACTCGATACGCGGCGCGTCGTAGGTGACGATCTCCGCCTTGGCCGCGGCGGTGTCACCCTGGGCGACCTCGAAGTGGTACTCGCCCGTCGCCGCGCCCCTGACCAGCGCGCGCTCGATCTTCTTGTCCTTGAAGAACACCGTGATCGTGTCGCCGTGGGTCGCGTTGGTCTCGGCGGTCTTCCCCGCGCGCGGCGACGCGGCGTAGTTGTTGCGCGCCTTGCCCACCGCGATCAGGCTGTCCATCTCGTCGGCGCCACGCTCCACATCATTACCGTGGCGGCTGAAGAAGACGTCCACGCGGTCGCCGGTCAGCCGGCTCGCCTCGCCGCGCGAGTCGGGCCGCGCGCCGACGTAGTCGATGGTCGCGTTCTGGCGCGCGACGAAGCGCCGCAGCGCGCGCTTCTCGGTCCACACCTCGAGCGTGTCGCCGGTCACCGTGGTCTCGTCGTCCCAGGCGCGCGGCTTCCCGAGCAGCCAGCCGTGGTCGAGCCGGTCGTCGAAGATCGCGTAGTCGGCGGTGGCCTGCAGCGTGTCGCGCACCACGTGCACCGAGTCCACCGCCTCGGCGACGCGGCGCTCGTTGTCGAGCACGAGCCGCACGGCGTGCACCTCGGCGGTGCGTCCGTCGCGATCCCGGGCGCGCAGCACCGGGCGGCCGCGCGCGACTGCGCGATGCGTCACGCGGTCGTAGTCCACCGAGTCGGCGTTCAGCGTCACGTGGTTGGATACGTCTTCACCGATCACGTGGCCGCGCGCCTCGAAGCGGTGCTCGCCGCGCAGGTAGTTGACGCGATCGCAGTGGACCTGCTGGTTGCTGTCCGCCGCCGCGACGCCGCCGAACAGCTCGGCGACCGCGTGCTTGCGATCGTACGTGCCCATCGGCGCCTGCAGGACCGCGCTGCGGTCGATGATCGTGACGTGGCCGTTGACCTCGAGCACGTCGCGGTCTTCGGAGAACGAGGCGTGGTCGCAGGTGAGCGTCGTCGTGCTGTCCACGAGCTTCACGCGATTGTCGAGGTAGAGCATGCCCTTCGAGCGGAAGTAGCGTCCGGTCTCGGACGTGATCACGGAGCCGGAGCGCGTGATGTGGACGTGCCCGTTGAGCAGCACGATGTCGCCCTCGGCGCCGCGGCTACCGGTGACGTTGTCGGCGCCGATGTTGAGCGGCGGATTGTCGGACGGCAGCGCGGGCGATTGGGCGCGCGCGGGAGCGGCGAGAACGACGAGCGCCGCGATCGTCGCGGCCAGTACGAGCGGCGCGCGGCGGCGACCCGACCGTCGACGCACGGTCACAGCATCTCCCCCGGCGCGCCGCCGAAGATCTCCATCGCCTCGCCGACGGCGAACAGCGAACCGGCAAGGAGCACGATCCCGCCCGGGCGATCGAGCGCGTGGCGGACGGCCATCGCGACGTCCGGCAGCGCCTCGGCGACGAACCCGGCCTCGGTCGCGGCGCGGGCGAGCGCGTCGGGCGCGAGCGCCCGCTCGCTGCGCGAACGCGTCGCGATGATGCGCGCCGACGGGAAGCCCTCGCGCAACGCGCGCAGCATCGCCGCCGCATCCTTGTCGGAGGACAGGGCCAGCACGATCGTCCCGGGCGCGCCGCGGCCCGCGACGCGCGGCCACAGCTCGACGAGCCGGCGCATGCCGTCCGCATTGTGCGCGCCGTCCCACCAGAGCCGCGGCTCGATCGGCGAACGCTCGAGCAGTCCAGGCCACCGTGCGGCCCGCATCCCGCGTTCGACCACGCCGGGGGCGAACGTCACACCGCGCCCGGCCAACGCGCCGAGCGCCGCGACCGCGGTGAGCGCGTTCGCGTCGATCGTCGCGGGCCGCGCTCCGCGCGGCGCCCCGGGACGCCGGCCGAACGACTCGACCGCCGCCGCGGGCGCGACCGGCGCGCCGCGCTCGCGCGCGATCCGCTCGATCACCGCGCGCGCCTCCGCCGGCATCTCGCCCAGCACCACCGGCACGCCGGGCTTCACGATCCCCGCCTTCTCGGCGGCAATCGCCTCGATCGTGTCCCCGAGGATCTCGGTGTGATCGAGACCGATCGAGGTGATGACGCTCACCTCGGGCGTGATGACGTTCGTGCAGTCGAGGCGGCCGCCGAGGCCGACCTCGACCACCGCGATCTCGACTTCGCGCTCGGCGAAGTACTGGAACGCGAGCGCGGTGCACACCTCGAAGAACGTGCGGCCCCTCCCCGCCGGCATCGCCGCGATGCGCTCGATCGTGCGCGCGAGCCACGCTTCGTCCGCCCAGCGGCCGCCGACGCGGATGCGCTCGCGAAAGTCGACGAGATGCGGCGACGTGAAGAGCCCGGTGCGATGGCCGGCGTCGCGCAGCACGCGTTCGACCAGCGCGCACACGGAGCCCTT
The DNA here is from genome assembly GCA_016178725.1 of Candidatus Eiseniibacteriota bacterium. Classification (GTDB taxonomy): domain Bacteria; phylum Eisenbacteria; class RBG-16-71-46; order RBG-16-71-46; family RBG-16-71-46; genus WS-11. Next base: position 37,135 of record JACOSV010000044.1, on the reverse strand, counting down.
GCCGTTGGTGCCCGCGACGTGGACCGAGCGGAAGCGCCGGTGCGGATCGCCGAGTGCCGTGAGCAGCGTCGTGACGCCGGAGAGATCGTGCGCGCTCTTCCCGCGTTCGAGGCCGTAGAGCGCCTCGAGGGCATGCTGAAGCTCGAGGCTCACCGCTTCACGGAATCCGCAGCAGGTGTCCCGTCCGCCGCGGGATGAGCCGCGGGGAAGGCGTGCGGCGAGGGCCGGTCCTCGGGAGCGAAGCCGCGTGTGGAACGCCAGAAGAACTCGAGGAGGTGGCCGACCTCCTCGCGCATCCGTTTGCGGTGGACGACGCGATCGACGAATCCCTTCTCGAGCACGAACTCCGCGCGCTGAAACCCCTTCGGCAGATCCTGGCCGATCGTCTGGCGGATGACGCGCGCGCCAGCGAAGCCGACCAGCGCGCGCGGCTCGGCGATGATCACGTCGCCGAGCGACGCGAACGAGGCGAGCACGCCGGCCATCGAGGGATCGGCGAGGACCGAGACGAACGGCAGGCGCTCGGCCTGGAGCCGCGCGAGCAGCGCCGAGGTCTTCGCCATCTGCATCAGCGAGAGAATGCCTTCCTGCATGCGCGCGCCGCCGGTCGCCGAGACGATGACCAGCGCGCGGCGCTCGGCGATCGCCCGCTCGATCGAGCGCGCCACCTTCTCGCCGACGACGGAACCCATGCTGCCGCCCATGAAGAAGAAATCCATGACCGCGACACTCACCGGCTTGCCACCGATGGTCGCGTTGCCGGCGAGCAGGCCGTCCTTCATGCCGGTGTCCTTCTGCGCCGTCTTGAGCCGGTCCGGATAGCTCATGCGCGCGTCGCGGAACCCGAGCGGATCGCCGGCCTCGAGCGCGGCGTCGCGCTCCGAGAACGAATGGGGATCGGTGAGGATGCCGAGGTAGACACGCGCTGGCACGCGGAAGTGGTAGTCGCACTTCGGGCACGTCCAGAGGTTCTCTTCGAGCACCGTCTGGAACAGCGCCTCGCCGCAGTTCTCGCACTTGGTCCACAGCCCTTCGGGCAGATCGGCGCGCGGCTTCTCGGGCTTCTTGATGCTCTTGCGTTCGCGCTTGAGCCAGCTCATGGGCCGGGACGCCGTCCTCCCTCGTGCGTTGCGGGCGCCGGCGCCATGTCGGCGTCGCGCGGACGCCGCTCCATCACCAGCGCATCTTCTCCGGTGTCACGATAGTACCCGCGTCGCAGGCCCGCCAGACGGAATCCGTGCGCGCGATAGAGCCCCTGCGCGGCGACGTTGGACGCGCGCACCTCGAGTGCCAGCGTCCCCGCCCCGCGCGCCTGCGCGCGCTCGAACAGGTCGAGCAGCATCCGGCGCGCGATCCCGCGCCGGCGATGGCCGGGCGCGACGGCGAGATTGCCGAGGTGCCCGGTCCCCTCGCCGAGCCACGCGAGGCTATAGCCCACGATCGCCCCGTCCTGCTCGGCGACGCGCGCGTCCACCTGCGGCTGCGCGAGCTCGCCGGCGAAGAACGACTCGGGCCAGGCGTCGCTGAACACCTGCCGCTCGATCGCGGCGATCGCCGGGAGGTCGTCGTCGCGCATCGCGCGCAACGTGACGATCTCGCCCGCAAGCGCACGATGGCGGACGCGCTCCTCGGCCTGCGCCGCGCGCACGTAGACCGGCGCGGGATCCTCGCCGTTGCCCGGGAGCCCGGCCGCGACGCCGCGCGTCGAGAGCGCGGCGGCGGCGAGGTCCTCGGCCGAAAGTCCGCCTTCGCGCGTCGCGTGCGCCGCGCTGCCCTCGTGCGCGCGCTCGAGCGCGTCGCGCTCGCGCGCCGCGCCGGGGCCGATGAACCGCACCGGCGCACCGCCGAGGATCGCGCGCGCCTCGTCGACGCGCTCGAGCACCTCCGCGGCCGGGCCGACGCACGGCGCTGCGAGCAGCGTGATCGTGCCGCGGGAATCGGCGCGGAAGAATCCGGCGTACACGTCGCGTCGGCCGGCAGGGACCAGCGGCACGACCAGCGAGCGCCGCGCGGCGCTCGTCAGCGCGAGCGCCGCGAGCGACGAGGCGCCGAGCACGCGCGCGTCCGCCGCCATCGCGAGCCCGCGCGCCGTCGCGAGGCCGACGCGGACGCCGGTGAACGAGCCGGGGCCGAGGTCGGCCGCCACCCACTCGAGATCGCGCGCGGCGACGTTGGCGCGCGCGAGCGCCCGCGCCACGATCGGCGTCAGCCGGCGCGTGTGCCCGTGGCCCACGTCTTCGACCTCGAGCGCCAGCGTCCCGCCCGCCGCGTCGCGCACCAGCACTTCGACGTGCTCGGTCGCCGCCTCGATCGCGAGCCCGACGCCCGTCGCGGCACCGGGGCGCGCGCGCGCCCCGCCGTCGCGATCGCTCACGCGCGCGCTCCTGCGCCGGCGATCGCCTCCCACGCCGCGAGCAGCTCGGCGCCGCGCCCGCCGTCCGCGCCCGCCGTGATCGTGCGCTCGTGCTCCGACGCGACCGTGAACGTCAGCGTCAGCGCGTCGGCGCGCACATGCGCCGGCAGCTTCTCGCCCCACTCGGCGACCATCGCGCCCTGCTCGCACCGCTCCTCGAGGCCGAGGCCCTCGGCGTCGTGGCCTTCGAGGCGATAGAGGTCGAGATGGAAGAACGTCATCGGCCCCTCGTATTCGTTGATGAGCGTGAACGACGGGCTGCGCACGCGCGCCCCGCACCCGGCGCCCTCGGCCAGGCCGGCGACGAAGCACGTCTTCCCCGCGCCGAGCGGCCCGGTGAGCACGATCAGGTCGCCGGCGCGGAGCCGCGCGCCGAGCCCCGCGCCGAGCGCGCGCGTCTCGGCGTCCGACGCCGTGCTGCGCGGCGCGGCCGCCGCGCGCCGCGATGGCGGCGGGCGCCGCGACAGCGGCCTCATCGCCCGCGCGGCGTCAGCGTGATGATCGGCAGGATCATCTCCTCGACGGAGATGCCGCCGTGCTGGAGCGAGCCGCGGTACTGACGCTCGAACTCGTGGAAGCGCGTCGGGTAGACGAAGTAGTAGTCCTCGCGCGCGAGCACGTAGTTCTTGTTGACGCCGTCGTCCGGAAGCATGAAGTCCAGCGGCTTGCGCAGGATGACGGCCTGCTTGGGATCGGTATTGAGGTTGAGGCCGAACTTGTAGCGCAGGCTCGGCGATGTGTCGCGGTTGCCGTAGACGAGCGCCGCGCGCCGGCCGAGCACCGCGCCGTGGTCGGTGGTGATGACCACGGTGCAGTCCTGGTTCGATAGCCCGCGCAGGATGTCGAACAACGGGCTGTGCGTGAACCATGCCTTCATCACCGAGCGGAACGCCGCCTCGTCGGGCGCCAGCTCCTGGAGGATGTCGCTCTCCGAGCGGCCGTGGGCGAGGATGTCGAGGAAGTTGAACACCATGCTCACCAGCCCGAGATCGCGGAACGAGCTGATCTGCCGCCGCGTCGAGATCGCCTCGTCGGCGTCGTAGATCTTGATGTACTTGACCGGCTTCGCCGGCGTCGCGTGCACGCGCTCGAGCTGGAAGTCGAGCAGCTGGCGTTCGTAGCGGTTCTTCGTCCGCTCGTCGTTGCTGTTCTCCTGCCACAGATCGGGATGCTTCTGGCGGAGCTGCGCGGGCAGCAGCCCCGAGAAGATCGCGTTGCGCGAGTATGGGGTCGCGGTCGGCAGGATCGAGCAGTAGTACTCGCGCTGGATGTTGAAGAACTCCTCGATCAGCGGCTCGAGCGTGAACCACTGATCGAGCCGCATGCAGTCGATGATGACGAACACGACCGGTTTGCCGGTCTGGAGGCGGGGCACGACCGCGTGCTTGACCACGTCGGTCGAGAGCAGCGGGCGCTGGTCGGCCCGATGCACCCAGTGGCCGTAGCTCTCCTCGATGAAGCGGCCGAAGTCGATGTTGAGCGCGCGCCGGAAGTCGAGATGCGCCTGCCGCAGTCCCTCCTCGCGCAGCGCGTCGAAGCGCACGTCCCAGCGCGCCACGTCGATCGCGAGGTCGACCCAGCCGTCCCAGCCCATTCGCCGCGTGTCGAGCGTCTGCCAGCGTTGCATCTCGGAAACGTAGTCGCGCGCACGCTGCGAGTCCTGCAGCTTGTCGGCGTCGAGCACGCGCTTGCACGCGAGGTAGACCTGCGACGGATTGACCGGCTTGATCAGGTAATCGGTGATGCGCTTGCCGATCGCCTCCTCCATGAGCGTCTCCTCTTCGCTCTTGGTGATGAGGATGATCGGGAGCTGGAGATCGCGCGCCTTGATCGCGTCCAGCGTCGCGAGCCCGCCGAGCCCCGGCATCATCTCGTCGAGCAGCACGACGTCGAAGCGGCCGCGGCCGAGCTCGGTCAGGGCGTCCTCGCCATTCGGCACGGCGGTCACGGCGTAGCCCTTCTGCTCGAGGAAGCGGATGTGCGGGCGCAGCAGGTCGATCTCGTCGTCGGCCCAGAGGATCTTGCGTCGGCTGTCGTCGGGCATCGGTCTCGTCGGTTTCGGCCGTGGGAAGCGGGGTCGGGAGCGCGTGCGTCCTCGAGGGGTTCTACCCCGCCGCACGCGCCGCGGGCGCGGGAATCCTGCGCCGCGGGCGCAGGGAATCCTGCCCAGCATCATAGCCGAGACTGCAACCCGCCGGACCGGTCGGCCGGTCCATACGTCGGGCGGCGCAACACGGGCGCCGGGCCCGACGTATGCAAGCCGAACCTCGGAGGTCCGCCATGCGCAAGCTTGCCGCTCTTCTGCTGTTTGTCGGCACCATCGCCGTGACGCCGGCGTGGGCCACCGATCCCGATCTCTGGGAGCGCACCCTCCCGATCACCCACCGCGCCACGGTCCGCGTCGTCACCGACGACGGCCGCATCAAGGTGGGCATCTGGGACCAGAAGCAGGTCGGCCTGCGGGTCACGACGCGCGGGGGCTGGCGCATCGGCGGCGAGGGCGGTGTGCGCGTCGCCGAATCGCATGAGGCCGATCGCGTGACGCTCGAGGTGCGCCTCCCCCACTTCCACTTCTTCGACTTCGCCTTCCACGACCGCTCGGTGCTGATCGAGGCGTGGGTGCCGCGCGGCGTGGACCTCGACATCACGACCGGCGACGGCGCCGTCTCGGTGCCGGCGGTCGAAGGCAGCGTCGCGGTCAGGAGCGGCGACGGCGACGTCGTGATCGACGGCGCGAAGGGAACGTTCGATCTGAAGTCCGGCGACGGGCGCGTGACGTGCTCCGACGTCGACGGGCGGCTCACCGCGCACAGCGGCGACGGGCCGGTGCACGTCTCCGGGCGATTCGACGCGCTCGAGCTCACGACCGGCGACGGCACCGTGACCGCCGACATCCTGCCCGGCTCGCACGTCAACGACCGCTGGAGCGTGAGCACCGGCGACGGCGGGGTCGCGCTGACGATCCCGGGCGATCTCAAGGCCGATCTCGCCGCGCACACGGGCGACGGCGAGATCCGCGTCGACGTGCCGCTCGTGCTGCAGGGCCGGCTCACGCACCACGACGTGCATGGGACGCTGGACGGCGGCGGGCCGACGTTCGCGATCCGCACCGGCGACGGTTCGATCCACCTGCGCGCCCGCTGACGCGCGGCCCCCGGATCGCGAGGACCCGGGGGCCGCGGTGAGATCGAACGACGACGACGGCGGCGCGGCTAGTGGCCGCCTCCGGCGTGCGGCGCGAAGACGCTCGAGAGCAGATCGGGCGTGCCGGGAATCCGGACCAGCATCGGGTAGCGGAGCCCCCCGTGCTCGTCGAGGCGCACGGTGCGGAAGAAATCGTCGTGCACGACGATCAGCTCGACTGCGGGGCCCGCGCCCTTCGCCGCCTTGACCGCGGCGCGCAGCATCTTCGCCGTGTAGGCGCGCCCGTTGGCCGCGACGACCTTCATCCCCGGCCCGAGCCCGGCGCGCGCGGCCGACGAGCCCGGGATCACGTCCTCGATCATGCCGTCCTCGCCGAGCAAGAGACCGATCGAGTACTGCATGTCGGTGTGCTTGCCCTGGTCCTCGAGCACCTTTTCGAACGCGGACAGCGAATCGGCCCAGCCGAGCTTCCATCCGCAGGCCTCGAGCCCGCCGAGCGGCGGGTGCGGCTGGATGCTCGACACGCGCGCGTCGAGGAACGCGCGCCAGTCGTGGGGCTGCACGGCGTTGAGCGTCGCGACCACGTCGTCGAACGTGTACGGCTTGAGCATCGGCCTGCCGTCCTCGCCACCGTGGAACGTCTTGCAGAAGTCGTCGAGCGAGCGCTGCCCGCCGCTCGCCTTGCGGATGATCGCGTCGGCTTCGAGCCAGATGAAGATGCTCTCGTTGTAGAAGTCGGTGCCGCGCCGCATCGCCTGCCACGCGTCGGACGCCTGATAGAGGAGCTGCGCCGCGACCGCGGTGTCGAGCAGCGGCCGCCACTCGCGGCCGCGGTGCATGTCGAGGTTGGCGGCGGCGTAGGCGACGGCGTCGCGTGACGTCGCGGCGTCGCGCACGCCGCTGCGCGCGCCGAGCACGGTGCCGAGATACTGCGTCAGACCCTCGTACACCCACAGCAGCTCGTCGCGCATCGGCTGCTGGTAGTCGGGGGTGGCGAGCCCGGCCGGGCGGCGGAACTTGCCGTTCCACGAGTGCGTGTACTCGTGCGGCAGCAGGTTCGAGTGCTGGATCCAGACGTCCTTGTCGATCAGCCAGCGCTCGCTCATGCGGTCGTCGCTCGATTCGTGGTGCTCGAGGCCGAAGTGCGCGGTGTGGTCGCTCAACGTGCAGAGGAAGTGGTAGTCGCGATAGTGGCGGACGCCGAACAGCGTGTGCGCCTCGCCCACAAGCCGCGACAGCGCGGCCTGCTGGTCGGGCTTGATCTCGAGCGCCTCGCGGCTGTCGGCGGCCATGTCGAGGTAGACCGGCGGGCCCTCGCCGGGATTGAGGCGGACGCTGCGGAAGTAGCGGCCGGCGAGCACCGGCGAGTCCACGAGTGTGGTGAGGGAGACCGTCTTGAACACGACCCCGGCCGAAGGCGATCCGTGGCCGATCTCGAGCGGCGTCCCGAAGTCCCAGATCGCCGGGATCTTGAGGCTGGCCGTGACGCGCACGTCGTCACTCCTCTCGCCCGCCGGGTAGAGCACGACCTGATTCCAGCTCACGAGCACGAGGTTGGGCGTCGACGACACGCCGCTCGAGAACCGGCCGCCCGCCGGCAGCAGGAAGTCGTAGCTCGCCGCGATCTCGGTGACGCCCGCGGGCACCGTGATGTGGAACGCGTACATGTCCACCGTGTCGCGGGCCCACGCGAGCGCATGGCCGCCGCCGGCAAAGGCGAAGCCGACGAGGTCGGTGATCGGGCCGGTCGGTCCGTGCTCGCCCGGGAGCCACTTGGGGTAGACGAGCGTCACGCGCCCGGCCGCGACCGGCACCGTGAGCCGCGCGTGCAGCAGCCCGCGCGGCGCCTCGGTCGCGTCCACCGCGAGCGTCATCGCCGTCCCCGCGGCGCGCCCCGGCGCCGCGAGCACCAGCCCCAGCATCCCGCATGCGATCCACACTCCGAACCTGCGCATCGAAGCCTCCTCGTTCGTTCGGGCGCCGCGTCGCGCGGCGGATGCTACGTCGGGAAACTCACCACCATCGTGGTCCCCTGCCCGGGCGCGCTGAGGCGCACGAACAGGCGGCCGCCGTGATACTCCACCACCACCCGCCGCGCCAGCGCGAGGCCGAGGCCCCAGCCGCGGCGCTTGGTCGTGTAGCCGGGCTCGAAGGCGCGCTTGAGCTCGGCGGGCGTCATGCCCCGGCCGTTGTCGGTGACCGTCACCTCGACCGCCTCGGTCTCCTTGCGGCGATCGACAGTGACCTCGATCACGCCCGCGGGCTTGTCGAGCGCCGAGACGGCGTTGGTGAGCAGGTTCTCGAGCGCCCACGCGACCAGCTCGCGGTTGAGGTTGATCGGCGGCACCTCTTCATAGCGCTCGCGCACGACGACCTCGCGCTCGCGCGGCAGCCGGCGGCGCACGTACTGCACCGCCTCCATCACCACCGGCGTCACGTCCTGGAGCTGGAGCCGTGGCAGCGAGCCGACGTGGCTGAAGCGCTGCGCCACCTTGGTCAGGCGCTCGACGTCGCGCTCCATCTCGTCCAGCGTCTCGTCGAACTCGGCGCGTGCGACCCGCACCTCGGCGCCGGCGGGCGCGGTCTCGGCGTGCGAGCGCAGCAGCTCGATCCAGCCGAGCAGCGACGAGAGCGGCGTGCCGAGCTGGTGGGCGGTCTCGCGCGCCATGCCGACCCAGATCGTGCGCTTCTCGGCCTGGCGGATGCCGGTGAGCCCCCAGAGCCCGAGCGAGATGAGCAGCACGAGCCCGCCGCCGGCGATCGTCGGCATCCAGCGCAGCCGCTCGAGCACCGGCGGCTCGCCGTAGTGCACCTGGCCGAGCGCCGCGCGTGTCACGATCTGGTTCATCGTGATCGGCGCGTTCTGGCGGTCCATCGCCGCCGCGTGCGCGCGCACGCGCTCGAGCCGCGCCCGAATGGCCGGCGCGATGTTCAGGTGCAGGGCGACGCTGTCGATCGAGGCGCCCGGCACCAGCGAATCCGGGACGCCGACGCCGCGCCACGCGCGCGGGATGCCCGCGGTGTCGGTGATCACGATCGGGAAGTCGAGGCTCGCGATGAGATCGGCGAGCGCCTTCTGCAGGCGCAGGTCTTCGGTCGCCGGCAGCGAGGCCTCGGCGCAGAAACGCGCGATCACGCTCGACGTGGATCGCACCTGGCTCGAGAGCGCGCCGACCATCTGCGTCGTGAACAGGAACACCGCGATCACGAGCACGCTGCTGCCGAGGAAGAGATAGGCCTTGAGCAGCCGCGGCCCGCTCACGGGCGGCGGCGATCCGGGCGGCGCGGGGCCGCCGCGCGCCGCGTCGCGCGCGCCGGACGCGGCGTCGTCGCGCATGTCGGAGGATTGTGGGGAGCGGTTTGCCACGCTCATCCCTTCGGCGAGAGTTCCTCGAGCCCGTCCATGATCGGCCGCAGCGCCGCCGGGATGCGCACCGCGCCCGACGCCGTCTGATGGTTCTCGAGCAGCGCCGCGTACGTGCGCGGCAGCGCGACGCCCGAGGCGTTGAGCGTGTGCGGGTGCTCCACCTTCGCCCCCGCCTCGCGGCGGAAGCGCATCGCCATGCGGCGCGCCTGGAAGTCCTCGAACGTCGAGCACGACGAACACTCGAGCCACGCGTTCGTGCCCGGCGCCCAGACCTCGAAGTCGTAGCACTTGGCCGCGGCGAAGCTCATGTCGCCGCTGCACAGCAGCACCTGTCGATAAGGCAGCTCGAGCGCTTCGAACACCGCCGACACGTCGCGCGCCAGCGATTCGTGCTCCTCGTATCCGGTCTCGGGCGCGACGATCTTGACCAGCTCGACCTTGTCGAACTGGTGGACGCGCGTCATCCCACGCGTGTCGCGCCCGGCGGCGCCCGCCTCGCGCCGGTACGACGCGCAGTAGGCGGTGAGGTAGAGCGGCAGCGCGCCGGGCGGTAGGATCTCGTCGCGATGGATGTTGGTGACCGGGACCTCGGCCGTCGGGTTGAGGAACAGGTCGTCCTCGCCGATCAGGTACATGTCGCCTTCGAGCTTGGGGAGCTGGCCGGTGCCGAACAGCGACGCGCGGCGCACGACGTGCGGCGGCGAGACCTCGGTGTAGCCGTGCCGCGTCGTGTGCAGGTCGAGCATGAACTGGATCAGCGCGCGCTCGAGCCGCGCGCCGCGTCCGGTGAACAGCAGGAAGCCCGAACCGGCGATCTTGGCGCCGCGCTCGAAGTCGAGCAGGCCGAGCGCCGTCGCGAGGTCCCAGTGCGGCCTGGGCTCGAAGTCGAAGCGCGGCGGTTCACCCCACGTGCGGACGACCTGATTCTGCTCGGGGCCGCTGCCGGGCGGGACCGAAGGATGCGGCAGGTTCGGGATCCACGCCGCGAGCGCCTCGGATTCCTCTTCGAGCCGCTTCAAGTCGGCGTCGAGCGCCTGGATGCGGTCGCCCACCTCGCGCATCGCCGCGATGTCGGCCGCGGCGTCTTCGCCACGCTTGCGCCGCGCGGCGATCGCCTCGCTCGCGGCGTTGCGGCGCGCCTTGAGCTCTTCGGTCTCGTGCAGCACGGCGAGCCGCCGCTCCTCGATCGCGTAGAACGCGGCGAGATCCACCGTCATGCCCTTGAGCGCGACGCCGGCCTCGACCTTGTCGCGATGCTGCCGCAGGAACTTCGGATCGTGCATCGATCGTCCTTACGTCGTCGTGTCGCGCGGCGTCAGTGCGGGCGCGCCAGGTCGCGCGCCTTCGCGTACGCGGCGCGCGCATCCTCGTCGCGTCCCAGCTTCGAGAGCGCCATCCCGAGCCCGTAGTAGGCGGCCGGGTCGTCCTGCTTGATCACAGCCGCCGCGGCGTAACGGCGCGCGGCGAGCCCGTAGTTGCCGGCGCTGAACGCCTGATTGCCCGAGTCGATCAGCGCCTGCGACCGCGCCTGCGGATCGTTGCCCGCCGGCGTGGTCGTCGCCGCGTGCCGGTTGCCGCAGCCGAGGGTGGCGACCAGCGCGATCATCGCCGTGGCCGCGATCGCGCGGTGTGCGGTCATTCGCGCTCGCCGGCCGAGGCTTCGACGATCTCCTGTCCGCCGCGCTCCAGCATGCGCACCGCGAGCTTGACGCCGAGCGTCTCGGCCTGCGCGATCGGCCCCTCGATCTCGTCGCGCACGATCTCGAGCCCGTCGGCGCTCACCAACACCGCCTCCATGACCAGCCGGCCGTCCACGGCATTGGCGAGCGCGCCCGCCGGCAGGTCGTCGCCGCCACCGAGCTCGTTGAGCCACGCGCGCTCCGCGACGACCGCGCGATGCGAGTCGGGATCGTCGAGCGTCTTGAGCGCCGCGAGCACGTCCTTGCGCGAGACGAGCGCTTCGAGCGCGATCGCGCCCTGACCCGGCGCCGGCACGCACACCTCGGTCGTGAAGATCTCGCTCACGCGGTCGTGCCAGCCGAGGCGCTCGGCGTCGGTCGCCGCCATCACCAGCCCTTCGAACTGGCGCTCGGTGATCTGGTTCCAGTGGGTCTCGAGGCCGCCGCGCGCGCCGACCACCTTGAGGTCCTCGCGATACGCGAGCACCTGCGCGCGGCGCAGCGCGGTCGAGGCGCCGACGCGCTCGCCCTCGTCGAGCTCGTCCAGGATGCGGCCGTCGGCGGTGACGAACACCTCGAACGGATGCCGCCGGCGCGGCACCGCGGCGAGCACATACGAGTCGAGCCGGACGAGCGGCAGGTCGGGCATGTCGTGGAGCGCGGCGTCCACCCTGCCGTCGGCCAGGGCTGCGTCGAGCTCGCGCGTGAACGCGGCGCCCGCGGCCGGGCCGTCGTGGACGTGGTCGCCCGAGCCCGCGATCTTGACCAGCTCGACGGTGAGCGAGGGATGCGTGGTCTGGAGCGCGTCCACGATCTCGTCGGCGAGCGCGAGCGCGAGACGATTCGCGCGCACGCCGATGCGCAATCGGGTGGGAAGGGTCATCGGTCCGTCCTCATGGTGAGGGCGGACTATGCGTCAGGCCGCGCGGGCGCCGCAAGGCGCGGCGCCGTCGGGCCCGCGGTCACGCGACGCGACGCGCGCGGGCGCGCATGGCGCCCGGCGCGCGGGCTACGCCTTCTTGGCCTTGACCGCCTTGCGCGCGGCCTTCTTCGCGACCTTGCGCTCGGAGAGCTTGCGCGGCGCGCGCTTCGCGGCCGCCTTCACCGCGGGCTTCGCGGCTTTCGCCGGAGTCGCCTTGGGCGCTTCGGCGATCGCGCCGTTCGTCTTCGGCGCCGACTGACGCTGCAGGCTGATGCCGAGTCCGCGCAGCAGCGAGGCCGCCTGCTCCGACGGCTGCGCACCCTTGCCGATCCACGCCTCGACGCGTGCCTTGTGAACGAAGATCTCGTACGGCTTGGTGAGCGGGTTGTAGTGGCCGAGGATCTCGAGGAAGCGGCCGTCCCGCTGACGCCGCGAATCCGCCGCCACCATCCGATAGAAGGGCCGCTTCTTCGCGCCGGCCCGCATCAGGCGAATGACCACCGACATGACGCTCGTGCCTCCCAGGGTCTGCTGCCGCCGGCCGCTGCCGGGTCCGCGATCTACCGCCGTCCGCGCAAGCCGGCGAGCCCGCGCGGTCCATGGCGCAGGCGCTTCATCAGCGCGCGCGCCTGATCGAAGTCCTTGAGCAGACGGTTGACTTCGGTGACCGTCGTGCCGCTGCCCGCCGCGATCCGCCGCCGCCGGCTCCCGTCGATCACGCGGGGCAGGCGGCGTTCCTTCACCGTCATGCTCAACAGGATCGCCTCGTACTTCGTGAGGCGGTCGTTGTCCGGTTTCGCTTGCGCCAGGGCGCCTCGCGGCATCCCCGGCACCATCTTCATCAAGTCCTCGAGCGGCCCCATCTTCTTCATCTGACGCAGCTGCTCGAGAAAATCTTCGAGCGTGAACTCCGCGCGACGCATCCGCTCGGAGAGCCGCTCCGCTTCCTTCTCGTCCACCGCGGCGCGCGCCCGTTCGACCAGGCCGACCACGTCGCCCATGCCGAGAATCCGGCCCGCGAGCCGGTCGGGCTGGAAGACCTCGAGCCCGTCCAGCTTCTCGCCCACGCCGAGGAACAGGATCGGCTTCCCCGTCACCTGACGCAGCGAGAGCGCGGCGCCGCCGCGCGCATCGCCGTCCATCTTGGTCAGAACCAGCCCGTCCACGCCCACCTGCGTCGCGAACGTCTCGCCGATCCGGACCGCTTCCTGGCCGGTCATCCCGTCGACGACCAGCAGCACCTGATGCGCGCGGCTCGCGCGCTTCAGGTCCTGCAGCTCGGCCATGAGCTCGGCGTCGATGTGCAGCCGGCCCGCGGTGTCGAGCACCAGAAAATCGAACCCGCGCCGTCTCGCCTCGCCGAGCGCGAGCGTCGCGATCTCTCGTGGCGGCGTGCCGTCCGGCGCCCGCCAGAATCCCGCCCCCGCCTGACCCGCGACCCGTTCGAGCTGGTCGATCGCCGCCGGGCGATAGACATCGGCGCTCGCGAGCAGCGCGCGTTTCTCGCGCTGCTTGAGCCACAACGCCAGCTTTCCGGCGAAGGTGGTCTTGCCCGAACCCTGCAGGCCCGCGAGCAGGACGACCGTCGGCAGGTGAGGCGAACCGGCGAGCGCGACCGGGGTCTTCCCGAGCAGGCTCTCCAACTCATCCCTGACGATGCCGACCACCTGCTGGCCGGGCGTCAGGCTCTTGAGTACGTCCTCGCCTACCGCGCGCGCCTCGACGCGGGCGACAAAGTCCCGCGCGACAGCGACTTGAACATCTGCTTCAAGGAGGGCTCGGCGCACCTCGCGCAGGCCCTCACGAATGTTGTCCGGCGTCAGTCTCCCCTGGCCCGTGAGGCGCTTGAAGACCCCTTGGAGTCGGTCGGTCAGCGCTTCGAACACAGGCTCCATCTCCTAAGCAAGCGGGCACGATAACACACGATCAGAGCGCTCCCAAGAACTGACTCGCGACCACGTCCAAGATGCCCTCGATGCGGACGTTGGGCGGGTTTGGCGGTCCGGACCCGGGGCGATGGAATGGCGGTTCGGATCAAGGTCGTTGTTGACATGTGACTGTTTGGTCACCTATTGTGGCGTCCATGGAGCTCGTGTTCAAGGCCCTCGCCGATCCGTCACGCCGGTTGCTGCTCGATCGTCTGTTCGCGCGCGACGGCCAGACGCTCGGCGAGCTGTGCGCCGAGGTGAGGCTCACACGCTTCGGCGTGATGAAGCACCTCAAGGTGCTCGAAGCGGCCGCCCTCGTCACCACGCGGCGCGCCGGACGCGAAAAGCTCCATTACCTGAACCCCGTCCCCATCCGTCTCGTCCACGACCGCTGGATCACGAAGTACGCGGAGCCGTGGGTCGGAGCGCTGGGCGACCTGAAGCACCGACTCGAGGAGGAGACGATGAGCGCACCGAAGCACGTGTACGAGGTCTTTATCCGCACCACGCCCGAGAAGCTGTGGGCCGCGATCACGAGCCCCGAGAGCACGAAGCAGTATTTCTACGGCACCGCGGTCCAGAGCGACTGGAAAGTCGGCTCCTCGGTCCGGCATCTGGCGCCGAGCGGCGACGTCAACCTCGACGGCAGGGTGCTCGAGGTGGTGCCGGGAAAGAAGCTCGTGACCACGTTCGCCGCGGTGCACGATCCGGAGTCGGCGAAGGACCGCCCCTCGCGCGTGACGTGGGAGATCCAGCCGATGGGCGAGGTCTGCAAGCTCACGCTCACCCACGACGACTTCGACGGCATCACGAAGACCTATGAGTCCGTGGGTCGGGGATGGAATCCGGTGTTGAGCGGGCTCAAGACGCTGCTCGAGACCGGCAAGCCGCTCGCGATCCCGATCCCGGCGAAGACGAGCTAGCGGATCCGAAGATCAACTATCGACGCCCGGCGCTCACGCGTCGGGCGTCGATGCGTCTCCCCGGAACGCCTGGCGCAGCGCCTCGAGCGCGGCGCGCGCGTCCGGCTGCCGGAACACGCTGTGGCCGGCGACGAACACGTCGGCGCCGGCGGCGCGGCACTCGCGCGCCGTGTCGGGCGCGATCCCGCCGTCCACCTCGATGAGATAGCGCGCGCCGTGTGCGGTGCGCCACGCCGCGGCGGCCGCGATCTTCTCGAGCATGTCGCGCATGAACGACTGCCCGCCGAATCCCGGCTCGACCGTCATCACGAGCAGCGTGTCGAGATCGGCCATGTAGCGCTCGGCGTTCGCGAGTCTCGAGCCGGGCTTGACCGCCAGACCGACCCTGGCACCGGTCCCGCGCACGGTCGCGAGCGTACCGACGAGATCGTTGCACGCCTCGAGGTGCACGGTGATCTGATCGGCGCCGGCGCGGCGGAACTCGGGCGCGATGCGCGCGGGCTCGGTGATCATCAGGTGCACGTCCACGAACGCCGTCGTCAGCGCGCGCACCGCGCCGACGATCAGCGGACCGAACGTGAGGTTCGGCACGAAATGATTGTCCATCACGTCGCAGTGCAGCCAGTCGCGCGCGGGATCGACGATCGTGACCGCATCGGCGAGCCTCGCGAAGTCGGCGGAGAGAATGCTGGGCGCCGCGATCGGCGGCGCAGGCGACGGCACGGGCCCGCGGCGCGCCGCCGAGACCTCGTCGCGCGGGCTCATCGGATCATCCGTCCCGTCGCCTGCAGCATGATCTCGGTCTCGCGCGTGATGCGCGATCCGGCCGGCGGCTCCTGCGCCGCGATCGTGCCACGCTCGCCGCCGCCGGGCGGCGTGATCACGTGGAATCCGAGCGCCTCGAGCTGGCGGCGTACGCCGCCGATCTCGTGCCCCGCGAGGTCGGGCATCACGTAGCTCTCCTGGCGCGGGCCGGTCGAGATCAGAAGATGGACCGGCGTATCGCGCGGCAGAACCGCTTCGGGCCCGGGATCGGAGCCCGCGACCAGCCCCTCGCCCACCTCGTCGGACGGCGCGTGCACGATCGCGCCGACGCGCAGCCCGGCGCGGTCGATCAGCAGCCGTGCGCCGCGCTGCGATTCGCCGAACAGCTCGGGCACCGAGCTGAACTCCTCGCCGAGGCTCACGATCACCGTGACGCGCTTCCTGCCGCGCACCGCGGTGCCCGCTTCGGGATCCTGCGAGAGCACGAATCCGCGCGGCACCGCCGGATCGAATCGCTCGCCCGCGCGCGAGAGCTCGATCCCGAGCGGCCGCAGCACCTGCTCCGCCTGCTCGACCGTGAGGTTCGCGAGATCCGGCACCGTGACGTTCCCGACGCCGTGGATCAATCTCGGCATCACCACGTCGTTGAACACGACGAATCCCGTCCCGAACGCCAGCACCGCGAACCCCACGAGATACAGCGTCGCCCGCATCCTCCGCCGGGCACCGGCCGGAGGCAGGTCCACGCGCAACGGCTCGACATGCGAGGGAGGTGGCCCGTGTTCGACCAGCACCTCGAACGCTTCATGCGGCTCCCCGATCGGCTCGACTGCGATCGGGACTTCGGACGGCGTCCCCAAGACGTCGCCCGGAGGCGCCGGGCCCGGCGGCTCCGCGCGAGCCGGCTCCGGCGTCGGAGCAATCGGCTCGTACCGCGTGCGCGTCCGCCGGCGCGGGCTCACGTACGCCGGAAGCGCGCCGCGAACGCGCCGTCGCAACCATGCACGTGCGGAAAGACCCTCATGAACCCGTGCTCGTCCACCAGCGCGTCGGGCAGCAACCCCGCCGCGCTCTCGAGCACGAACTGCGGATTGTCGGCGAGGAAGTCCTCGACCACCTCGGTCGTCTCCTCCGGCTCGAACGAGCACACGCTGTAGACCAGCACGCCGCCCGGACGCGCGCGGCGGCCGCCGGCCGCGAGCAGCTCGAGCTGGATCGGCGGCATGTCGTCGAGCATCACCGGCTCCTTGCGCCAGCGCGCATCGGCGCGGCGCGCGAGCACGCCCAGGCCCGTGCACGGCGCGTCCACCAGCACGCGGTCGAACGGCATCGGGAACGTGTACGTGCGCCCGTCGCCCTGCACGACGTGCACCGAGTGCGTGCCGAGGCGATCGACGTTGCCCTGGAGCGAGAGCACGCGCGCTTCGTTGCGTTCCATCGCCCAGACTTCGCCGTCGTCGGCCATCAGCTCGGCGAGGTGCGTGCACTTGCCGCCCGGCGCCGCGCAGAGGTCGAGGATGCGCTCGGTCGCCTGCGGTGCGACGAGCCGCGACACCAGCGCCTCGCTCTCGTCCTGCGCCGTGCACAGGCCCTGCTTGAAGAGCGCGAGGCTCCCGGGCGCCGTGTTGCTCTCGGCCCAGACGAGATCGGGCGAGAACCTGGCCGGCGTCGCCGTGACGCCGGCCGCCGCGAGCTTCTCGATCAGCTGCGCGCGCGTCCCGCGCAGAAGGTTGACGCGCAGCCCAACCGGCACGGCGCGGTTGTCGGCGAGCAGCAGCGCGCGCGTCGCCTCGGCGCCGAAGCGGTCGAGCCAGCGCTCGACAATCCACAGCGGATGCGATCCCCACGCCGCGAGCGAGACCGCGTCGTCGCCCTCGGGCAGCGTGATCGTGTCCTTCTGCTCGGCGAGTTTCCGCAGCACCGAGTTCACCAGCCCGGCGGTGCCGGCGTGGCCGTACTCGTGCGCGAGCTTGACCGATTCGTCCACCGCCGCGTGCACCGGCACGCGGTCGAGGAACAGGATCTGGTACGCGCCCATGCGCAGGATGTTCTTGATCCACGGCTGCACCTGCGAGAGCCCGATGTGCACGAGCCCGTCGAGCACGTAGTCGAGGCGCCCGCGCCAGCGCAGCGTCCCCTTCACCAGCTCGTGCATCAGTGCCTGATCGCGCGGATCCTGATTCGTCCGCGCGTGCGCGCCGTCGAGCAGGCGGTCGCTGAACGCGCTGCGCGTGTCGGCGGCGTGCAGGATCTTGAGCGCCGCCTCGCGCGGATTGTCCGGCAGCGTCGGGACCTGCTCTTCCATCTCGGGCAGCCCGACCGGGCGCGCGTTGCGCGGGGGCGGCGGACTCGGCCGCCGCCAGCGACCGTTGCCCGTGCCGCGCCGATCGCGACTGTTGCCGCCGCCGTTCGGGCGCCGGCTCTCGGGATAGATCGGACGCGAGCGGTTCTCGGCGTACGCCTGCCCGCCCTGCTCGCCGAACGCGCGCGGATCGCGAGCCGTGGTACCGCGGTTCGGATCCCGGCCGGCGCGGTTGCCGGGCTCGCCGCCGCCGCGGTATCCAGCGCGCAGGCGTCGCCTGCGGCGGCCGCGATTGCCCGAGCCGCCCGGTCCCTGCTGCCGCGGGGCGTCGTTCACGCGTGTGCCTCCTTCTCGATCGCCAGCCGATCGCCGGCCGCGACGCGCGTGCCACGCGCCCACTCGGCGGCCGACATGTCGCCGCGGCCCTCGGGCCGCACGGTGATCACGCGCAGCGCGCCGGGCGCGCAGGCGACCACGACGCCGTCGCGCCCGATCTGCAGCACCGTGCCGGGCGCGACGCCCGGCGGCAGCAGGTCGTGCGGCTCGGTGCGGATCAGGAGCACGTGCCGGTCGCGGAGCGCGGTGGTCGCGCCCGGCCACGGCGTCACCGCGCGCTGGCGGTTCCACACCGTGACTGCATCCAGCGCCCAGTCCACGACGCCGTCCTTCTTCGTGAGCTTGCGCGCATGCGATCCGGCGCGCGGATCCTGCGGGATGCGCGGCGCGCGGCCCGCGGCGGCGAGGCGGATGCTCTCGGCGAGCAGCGGCGCGCCGACCTCGGCGAGGCGCGCGGCGAGCGTCGCCGCGTCGTCGCCGCGCTCGATCGCGACCCAGCGCTGCTGGATCAGGTCGCCCATATCCACGCCCTCGGCGATCCACATCGTCGTGACGCCGGTGCCGGCGCGGCCGTCCCACAGCGCACGCTGGACCGGCGAGGCGCCGCGATAGTCCGGAAGCAGCGCGCCGTGCAGGTTGATCGAGCCGAGGCGCGGGATCGCGAGTGCGGCCGGCGAGAGGATCGCGCCGAACGCGACCACGGCGAAGAGGTCGGCGCCGAGCGCGGTGAGCGCCGCGAGGCTCTCCGCCGCGTTCACCTGCTCGGGCTTCATCACCGGCAGATGCAGCGGCTCGGCGACGCGCGCGACCGGCGAGGGCGAGATCTCGCGCCCGCGCCCGCGCGGGCGGTCGGGCTGCGTCACGACCGCGACCACGTCGGCCGAGGCCGCGAGCGCCCGCAGGCTCGGCACGGCGAAGTCGGGCGTGCCCATGAACACCACGCGCGGGAGCGTCAGATCGTGCCTCCGCTCGCGGCCGGCGGCGCGGCGGCGTCGGGGCGCTCGCCGCGCGCGAGCGCGTCGAGCCGATGGCGCAGGAACTGGCGCTTGAGCAGCGACAGGCGGTCTACGAACAGCACGCCGTCGAGATGATCCACCTCGTGCTGGAGCGCACGGGCGAGGTAGCCCTCGGCCGTGATCTCGACCGGCGCGCCGCGCTCGTCGAGCGCACGCACGCGCACGCTCTTCGCCCGCTTCACGTCGTCGTAGACGCCGGGGATCGAGAGGCAACCCTCTTCGCCGATCTCGGACCCGGTGCGCCGGTCGATCACGGGATTGATGAGGGCGTGGCGCTCGCGCTTCTCGTCGTCCACGGGCACGTCCACCACCAGCACGCGCTGCAGCACGCCCACCTGGTTCGCGGCGAGGCCGACGCCGTTGTACGCGTGCATCGTCTCGCGCATGTCGGCGATCAGCGCGCGCACGGTGTCGTCCACGCCCGTGATCTCGCGCGCTTTCTTGCGCAGCACCGGGTCGCCGTAGATGCGCACCGGCCGCACCGCCATCAGCGGCCCTCCTCCGGCATCACCTGCGAGACCGCGCTGCGCGCGAACTCGGCCTTCACGTCTTCCTTCTGCCCCTCGGCGATCTTGAGCACGACCTTCGTCTCGTCGAGGCCGAGCACCGTGCCGTAAAGGCCGCCCGACGTCAGCACGCGGTCGCCCTTCTTGAGCGTGCGCAGCATCTGGTCGTGCTTCTTCTTCTGCTGCTGCTGCGGGCGGATGAGCAGGAAGTACAGGATGACGAAGATCGGCAGGAACTGAAGAACCTGGAGCAGCATGCCGATGCGCGGGTCGCCCTGCGCCTGCCCGGCCGGGGCGGTGGTCTGCGCCAGCGCGTCACTCCACATGATCGTGAGTCTCCGAGGTGGGGGTCATGAGGCCGCGAGCGTCTCGCGGCTGCGGAATCGTTCGAGGAACGCGGCGAGGAACGCCGTATAGCGGCCCTGCTGGACGGCCGCGCGCGCCGCGCGCGCTAGCCGCACCATGTGGTGCACGGCGTGCACCGAGGCGAGACGCATGCCGAGGATCTCGCCGGCGGCGAACAGATGACGGATGTAGGCGCGGCTGAAGCGCGAGCAGGTGTAGCAGTCGCAGTCGGGGTCGAGCGGGCGCGGATCGTCGGCGTACGCCGCGTTCTTGACGACGAGCCGCCCGGTCGAGATGAACACCGTCCCGCGCCGGGCGTTGCGCGTCGGCAGGACGCAGTCGAACATGTCCACGCCGCGCGCCACCGACTCGACCAGGTCCACAGGATGTCCGACGCCCATCAGATACCTCGGCCGCTCGGCCGGAAAACGCGTGCAATCCCTCTCGACCATGTCGAGTCCGAGCGAGCGCCCCTCGCCCACCCACAGTCCGCCGAGTGCCAGGCCGTCGTAGGGCCGCCGCGACAGGCCCTCGAGGCAGCGGGCGCGCTCCGCGTCGTCCACGCCGCCCTGCACGATACCGAACAGCGCCATCGTCCCCCGCCCTTCGCCCTTCAGCCGCTCACGCTCCTGCCAGCCGCGCTCGGCCCATGCGATCGTGCGATCCACCGCGCCGCGCACCGCTTCGATCGGCGCCGGACTCTCGATCAGCTCGTCGAACGACATCGCGATGTCGGTGCCGAGCCCGTCCTGGATGCGGATCGCATCCTCGGGCGTCAGCAGGTGGCGGCTGCCGTCGAGATGCGAGCGGAACTCGACGCCCTGATCGCTCACCTTGCGCAGCTCGGCGAGGCTCATCACCTGGAACCCGCCGCTGTCCGTCAGCACCGACCCGTTCCAACCCATGAACCGGTGCAGCCCGCCCATGCGGCGCACCGTCTCCACCCCGGGCCGCAGGTAGAGGTGATACGTGTTCGCGAGCAGGATGTCGGCGCCCGCGCCGCTCACGTCGTCGGGCGTCAGCGTCTTCACCGAGCCGGCCGTGCCCACCGGCATGAAGGCCGGCGTGAGCACGTCGCCATGTCGCGTGGTGATGCGTCCGGCGCGCGCCGCGCTCCCGGGATCGCGTGATTCGAGCGTGAAGTCCAGGGCCATCCAGCCGCTGATTGTGTGTGCCGCCTCGCGAGCTAGGGCGGGCGGTCGGGTCGGCTGGGCGCGCCGACCGCTTCAAACGTTCGGGTCGTAAGGCTAGGGGCGCGATGGGGTGGACGTCAAGGAGCGGCGGCGCGGTCGCCCGCACCGCCGCCTTTGAGTCCGGGCGCTACTGCATCGAGTTCGGCCCGTCCATCGGACGCCAGGGATGGTGCATGCGCATGCGCCGCATGCCGCCGGCATCGCGCATGATCTGCTGCTGCGCCGGCGTCAGCACGCTGCGCGCTTCGAGCAGGCCGGCGATGCGCGCCTTCGTCATCGACGCGTGCAGCGTCGCCATGCGGTCGACCTGGCCGTCGATCGCGCGCGAGTCGGGATGATCGGCGCGCATCAGCTTGCGCAGGTCGAGTGCCGCGATCCGCACGTCGGCCTGGATCGGGATCACCTGGCGCAGTCGCCGGTCGCGGATGTCGGCGAGGCGGCGGCGCTGATCGTCCGTGAGGTTCAGCTGCTCGCGCAGTCCCGCGCCGCCGCGGTCCATGCCCGGACCGCCGCGGTTCGCTCCCATCCCGCCGCGCATCCCCGCGGCGCCACGCCCGCCGCCCGGCGGCGGACCCGGGGGAAGATCCGCCGCGAGCAGATCGAATACGTCCGCCTCGTTCTCGATCGCCGCGTCGCCGGCGGCCCGGTCATCCGCCGGGGCGACGATCTCCTCGCGGGGAGGCGGCGCCTCCCCGGCGTTCGCGATCCCCACCGGCGCGACCGCCAGCAGCATCGCGAGGCCCATGCTCCATCCACTCGATTTCATATCCTCCATCCTTTCTCCAGGGCTCGGGAGTTCCATGCCGATCGGCGGCGCGATCCGCGGACGCAGGTGCCGCGACCGCTCGAATCGCTGCTCCATCTCTTTCCACCGCAGGCGCTGCTCGGGCGTGAGCACGCGCGAGATCTCGGACTCCATGCTGTCGCGCACCGCCTCGCCCGCGCGATGCGTGCGGTCGAGGATCGCGACGATCTTCTCGTGCTGATCGGGCGTGAGCTTGAGCTGATCGTCGAGCAGCGGCAGCAGCCGCTCCGGGCCGCGCGGGCCGCCGTGCCCGGACATCGGCCCGTGCATGCGGCCGAACCACGGCGGGCCCGGCAGCGCGAATCGCGCGAACAGGATTCCGCCCATGAGCCCGGCCGAGCAGCCGACGATGAACGCGGCGAGCACCGCGATGATCAGCCCGCGCCCGCCGTTCACTCGCGCGTCCCGCTGTCGCCCGCCGCGCTGCGCGCGGGCGCCGGCACGGAGGTCGCGGGCGTGACGTCGGCGGCGCGCTCGGCGACCAGCGCCTCGCCGAGGGTCGCGTACTCGTCGCCGCCCGAAGCGCTGCGCGTGTCGCCGAGCGTCAGCGCGAGCGCCGCGGTGCCGAGCAGAATCGCGAACGATGCGGCGAGCGCCGCCGGGCGCATGATCCAGGCGAGCGGGCCGCCGACCGGCCGCCGCGCCTCGGCGCGGGCGCGGACGCGCGTCCACAGGGCCGGCTCGGCGTCGGCGCGCACCGCGGTGAGCAGGCGGGTGAGCCGCGGGTCGTCGTCGTGATCGATCGTCATGAGATGTGGTCCTCCATCGCCGCGCGCAGCTCCGTGCGCAGGAACGCGCGCGCGCGGAATAGCCGGGACTTGACCGCCGGCACGCGCACGCCGAGCGTCTCGGCCACTTCGTCATAGCTCAATCCCAGGCGGTCGCGCAGGATGACCGCCTCGCGCTGCTCGCGCGGCAGCCGGTCGATCGCGCGCTCGAGCGCCGCGAGCATGCGTCCCTGATCGATCGCCTCATCCCAGCCTTCGATCGGATCGGCGCGCAATCCCGATTCGACGATCGGATCGAAGTCCTCGGGCCGGCCGGCCGCGAAGCGGCGGCGGCGCAGCAGATCGCGGCAGCGGTTGGCGACGATGCGGAGCGCCCAGGTCTTGAGCCCGCGCGCGCCGCGAAACCCGGGCGCCGCGTCGCGCATCCGCAGCAGCGCGTCCTCGACGACGTCCGCCGCCTCGTCGGCGTCGCGCAGCATGGTGCGGGCGAGCGTCGTCATCGCACCGCCCAACTCGCGATAGACTTCACCGAGCGCCTCCAGATCGCGAGCGCGCAGCCGGGAGATGACGTCCGCTTCGTTCCATGCGGTCAGCTGGGCTTCCTCACGTTCGAAAGATGGACGAACGGTCCACGGTGAAGTTTCCGCGCGGCGCGGAACGCGCGGCCCTGTTTGCGGCGCGGCGCGCGCGCTTGCGATACACTCCGCCGCGCCCGGCAATCCAACCCCAAGCCGCTCAGGACCTTAACCGCGGAGGAACCGTGCCCGTCAAGGGGATCGGCGTGGACGTGGTGAAGGTCGAGCGTATCAAGGAATCGCTCGAGCGCTTCGGCGCGCGCATGGAACAGCGCCTCTTCACCGAACACGAGCTCGAGTACTGCAGGCGCCATCGCGATCCGCTCCCCCACTTCGCGGCGCGCTTCGCCGCGAAGGAGGCGGCGTTCAAGGCGATCGGCACGGGGCTCTCGGGCGGTGTCGGATGGAAACAGGCCGAGGTGATCCAGCCGGGCGGCCGCCAGCCGGAGCTGCGATTCAGCGGCATCGCGCTCGAACGCTTCCGCGCGCTCGGCTGCACGGCGAGCCATGTGAGCCTCTCCCACGACGCCGGCCTCGCCGTCGCGTGCGTGGTGCTCGAGGGCTGATGCGCAGGTCGAGCGGCAAAGCGCGAGGGCCGCGGGCACGTCGAGCGGCCGGCCCTCGCGCCGGAAGGCGCTTTCGCCGCGTCCTCATCGCCAACCGCGGCGAGATCGCGGTGCGCATCATCCGCACCCTCCGCGAGCTCGACATCACGTCCATCGCGCTGTTCAGCGAACCCGATCGCACCGCGCTGCACGTGCTGATGGCCGACGAGGCGTACCCGATCGGCCCCGGGCCCTCGCGCGAGAGCTACCTCGATCTCGAGCGGGTGATCGAGACCGCGCAGCGCGTGCGCGCCGACGCGATCCATCCCGGCTATGGCTTCTTCGCCGAGAGCGCCGCGTTCGCGCGCGCGTGCGAGGCGGCCGGGATCGTGTTCATCGGCCCCGCGCCCGAGACGATCGAGGCGCTCGGCGACAAGCTCGCGGCCCGTGAGGCGGCGCGTGCGGCCGGCGTGCCGCTCGTCCCCGGCACGCCCGGGCCGGTGGATTCGCTCGCAGCGGCGCGCGCGGCCGCGAAGACGATCGGTTACCCGGTCATGCTCAAGGCCGCCGCGGGCGGCGGCGGCAAGGGCATGCGCATGGTGCGGGCCGCGCGCCAGCTCGACGCGGCGTGGACGCTCACGCGCGGCGAGGCGGCAGCCGCGTTCGGCGACGATCGCATGTACCTCGAGCGCGCGATCGAGCGGCCGCGCCACATCGAGGCGCAGATCCTCGCCGACGGCCGCGGGCGGGTCGTGTTCCTCGGCGAGCGCGAGTGCTCGGTGCAGCGGCGCCACCAGAAGCTGCTCGAGGAGACGCCGTCGCCGCTCTTCGACGCGCGCCGCCGCGCCGCGTTCGGCGCCGCCGCGTGCCGCATCGCGAAGCAGGTCGGCTATCGCGGCGCCGGCACCGTCGAGTTCATCGTCGACGCGCGCGGCGCGTTCTACTTCCTCGAGGTCAACACGCGGCTCCAGGTCGAGCACCCGGTGACCGAAATGGTGACCGGCCTCGACCTCGTCGCCGAACAGGTGCGCATCGCCGAGGGCCGCGGCTTCTCGTTCGGCGCGCGACCGCCCGCGCCGCGCGGCTGGGCGATGGAGACGCGCATCATCGCGGAGGACCCCGCGCGGCAGTTCATGCCGTCGGTCGGCCGCATCGAGCGCGTCCGGTTTCCGCAGGGCCCGGGCGTGCGCAACGACGCGGGCGTGTATCGCGGCTACGAGATTCCGATCTACTACGACTCGCTCCTCGCGAAGCTCGTCGTGTGGGGCGAGGATCGCGAGCGCGCGCGCAAGCGCCTCGCGCGCGCGCTGCGCGAGTTCGTGCTCGAGGGCGTGCACACGAACATCGCGTTCCATCGCTGGCTCGTCGAGCATCCCGAGTTCGCGGCGGGGCGGCTCTCGACGGGCTTCCTCGACGAGCACTTCACCGCCGAGGCGCTCGCGCCCAATCGCGAGGCGACGGCGGTGGCGCTGCTCGCGGCCGCTCTGCACGCCCGCGAGGAACGCGGGCGCGTGACGCTGCCGGCCGCCGCGAACGGCGCGCGGCGCTCGCGCTGGAGCACCGAGACGCGGCGGATCGGACGGCCGGTGCGATGAAACTCTGGGTGACGCTCGAAGGGCGCGACGAGGAGGTCGAATTCCAGACCGAAGGCGATCGCCTGTGGCTCGAGGTCGCCGGGCGCCGGCTCGACGCCGACTTCCGCCGCCTGCCGGACGGCGAGGTCTACTCGCTCCTCGTGGACGGCCTGTCCTACGAAGTGCGCGTGGTGCAGGAGCGCGAGACGGTCGACGTGACGCTGCGCGGCGCGACGCTGCCGGTCGAGGTGCGCCATCCGCTCGAGAAGCTGCTGCAGTCGGTGGGCCGCGGCGCCGGCGGCCACGGCGGCGAGACGATCAGCGCGCCGATGCCGGGCCTGATCGTCGCGATCCGCGTCAGGCCCGGCGATCGCGTCGCCGCCGGCGCGTCGGTCGCCGTGATCGAGGCGATGAAGATGCAGAACGAGCTGATCGCGCGGAAGGGCGGCGTCGTGAGCGACGTGCTCGCCGCCGAGCGCGCGACCGTCGCCGCCGGCCAGCCGATCGTCCGCCTCGCGCCGGAGGCGCCGTGAAGCGGGTGAAACCGGCCGATGCGAGAGCCGCGGACGTGAAGACGACGTCCGACATTCCGATCCGGCCCGTCTACGAGGCGGCGGACCTGCCCGCCGACCTCGCCCGCCGCACGCCGCCGCCCGGCACGCCGCCCTACACGCGCGGCATCCATCCGGCGATGTACCGGTCGCGCCTGTGGACCATGCGGCAGTACGCCGGCTTCGGCACCGCGCAGGCCACCAACGAGCGCTTCCGCTTCCTGCTCACGCAGGGCCAGACCGGCCTCTCGGTCGCGTTCGATCTGCCCACGCAGATGGGCTACGACTCCGATTCGCCCCGCGCGCGCGGCGAGGTCGGCAAGGTGGGCGTCGCGATCTCGTGCCTCGCCGACATGGAGGCGCTCCTCGCCGAGCTGCCGCTCGATCGCGTCACGACATCGATGACGATCAACGCGACCGCGCCGCTGCTGCTCGCGCTCTACGTCGCCGTCGCCGACGCGCGCGGCGTCGAGCGCGACACGCTCGGCGGCACGGTGCAGAACGACGTCCTGAAGGAGTACATCGCGCGCGGCACGTACATCTACCCGCCCGAGGCGTCGCTGCGGCTCATCACCGACGTGTTCGACTTCACCACGCGCGAGACGCCGCAGTGGAACAGCATCTCGGTGAGCGGGTACCACATGCGCGAGGCCGGCTCGACCGCGGCGCAGGAGCTGGCGTTCACGATCGCCGACGGGCTCGCCTACCTCGAGGCGGCGCGGGCGCGCGGTCTCGACGCGACGCGGATCGCGAAGCGCATGTCGTTCTTCTTCAACGCGCACAATCATCTCTTCGAGGAGGTGGCCAAGTTCCGCGCCGCGCGCAAGCTGTGGGCGGAGCTGCTCGGCGAACGCTTCGGCGTGAGTGACGCCGAGGCGCTCAAGCTTCGCTTCCACACGCAGACGGCGGGCTCGATGCTCACCGCGCAGCAGCCGCTCAACAACGTCGTGCGCGTCGCGTATCAGGGACTCGCCGCGGTGCTCGGCGGCACGCAGTCGCTCCACACCAACTCGTACGACGAGGCGCTGGGCCTTCCGGGTCGCGACGCGGCGCTGCTCGCGCTCCGCACGCAGCAGGTGATCGCGCACGAGATCGGCGCCGCCGAAACGGCCGACCCGCTCGCCGGATCGTACGTCGTCGAGTCGCTCACGGCCGATCTCGAGCGCAAGGCGCGGGCCATGCTCGACGACGTTGCGCGGCAGGGCGGCATGCTCGCGGCGATCGCTTCGGGCTGGGTGCAGCGCCAGATCCACGAAGCCGCGTATCGCTGGCATCGCGAGGTCGAGAGCGGCGAGCGCGTGGTGGTCGGGGTCAACGCGTTCACGGACGAGGACGCCGAGCCGGGCACGCCGCCGTTCCGTCACGATCCCAGGATCGAGAAGGCGCGCGCGAAGATGCTGGCGACGTGGCGATCGCAACGCGCCGCCGCGCCGTGTCGCCGCGCCCTCGCCCGCCTCGAGGCCGCGGCGCGCGGCACCGAGAACCTGATGCCGCCGATCCTCGATGCGCTCGTGGCGCACGCCACGCTCGGTGAGGTGTGCGACACGCTGCGCGGCGTGTTCGGCACGTACGCGCCGGAACACACGCTGTGAGCGGCGACGGCGGGCGCACGGGCGGGGCGGGCGGCTCCGGCGGGCCGGTGCGCGGCCTCGCGCACGTCGCGATCGCGACGCGCGACGCCGATGCGCTCGCGGACGCGTTCGCTCCGCTCGGCGCCGTGCGCGGCGAGGACGTCGTGATCGACGGCGGCACGCTGCGCCTCGTCTTCCTCCAGATCGGCCCGCTGACGCTCGAGCTGCTCGAGCCGCGCTCCGACGCGCACACCGTGGCGCGCTTCATCGCCTCGCGCGGCGAAGGCCTGCACCACGTGGCGCTCGACGTGGACGATCTCGACACCATGCTCGCGCGCTGCCGCGCCGCCGGCGTAAGGCTGATCGACGAGACGCCGCGCGCGGGCGGTCACGGCGCGCCGATCGCCTTCCTGCACCCGAAGAGCTTCGGCGGCGTGCTGATCGAGCTGTGCCAGAGCGCGAAGCGCAAGCCATCGGGCGCGTGATCGGACGCGGGGCGCGTCGAGCCTCGGCGCGCGTGACGCTCGGCGCGCTCACGATCGCGCTCGCGGCACTCGCCTGCGACAACGCGCCGATGCCGGCGATCGTCACGCCGGTCACGATCCTCGTGGACCCCGCGCCGTTCGCGTCCATCGAGGCCGCGGCGTCCGCCGAGGCTCGGGTCGCGAGCTGGGCCGACACGTCGCGCGCCGCGACGGCCTGCACGCAGTGCTACGCCGCGGTCGAGCTGCGGCGCTGGCTCGGCGCGGCGTTCCGCCTCGCCCCCGCCGACATCCGCCTCACGACGACGCGCGAGCTGCCACGCGAGGGCGACGTGTTCGTCGTCGGCAACCGCGATGACGATCCCCTGATCCCGCGGCTCCTCTCGGCGACGCGCCGCACGCATCGCGGCGCGCGCGAGGGCTACCACGTGCGCTCGCTGCACACGCGCTCGCGTTCGGTCGTGGTGATCGCCGGCGATCATCGCGCCGGCACGCTCTACGGCACGTACGCGCTGCTCGAGGCGATCGGCCTGCGCTTCGACGGCCTCGGCCAGACCGGCACGGTCGTGCCGCGCGCGGCCCGGCTGCCGCGGACGCTCGACCTCGACGACGCGCCGCGCTTCCGCACGCGCGGTTTCTGGACGTTCGAGCCGCGCGGCGATCGCGAGTTCTTCACTTGGATGGCGCGGAATCGCCTCAACCTGTGGACCGCCGAGACGCCCGATCCGGCGCTGCTCGAGAAGCTGTGCGTCCGGCTCACCGGCGGCGGCCATCGCGTCCAGGCGGACGCGCTCGATCCCGGCGCGCGGATGCCGGACGGACGCACGCGGTTCGCCGCGCATCCCGAGTGGTACGGGCTGGTCCACGGCGCCCGCCGCGGCGACATCCACGGTGAGTCCGGCACCAACTTCTGCACGTCGAACGCCGCCGCGCGGCGCGAGCTCGCACGCCATCTCGTCGCGGATCTCGTGAACGGGCGATCGCGCCGCGTGGACGTGCTCGAGGTCTGGCCGCTCGACGGCGGCGCGTGGTGCGAGTGCGACTCGTGCCGCGCCCAGGGTTCGCCGACCGATCGCTGGCTCGACGTGGTCGGCGCGGTGAGCGCCGAGGTGCGCGCGGCGCGGGCGCGCGGCGAGCTCACGCGTGACGTCGAGCTGGTCGCGCCGGCCTACCTCGCGACGCTCGCGCCGCCGACGCGCGCCGTGTCACCGGACGTCGATCCCGCGACGTGCTCGGTGACGTTCTTCCCGTACTTCCGCTGCTACGAACACGCGTTGAGCGACTCGACCTGCGTCGAGCTCAACGCGAGGCTCGCGCGCGCGTATCTCGGCTGGACGGCCGATCCCGGCCGGCACTACACGGGGCGCATCTCGGTCTGCGAGTACTACAACGTGAGCTGGGTTCACTCGTTGCCGGTCGTCTACGCACGCGTGATGACGGTCGATCTGCCGTGGTACGCGGCACATGGCGCCGACGGTGTCCTCTACATGCACGCACCGACACGCCTCTGGGGATCGTGGACGTTGAACCACGCGGTGTACGCGCGGCTCGCATGGAACCCGGAGGCCCGGGCAGAGAGCGTGGCCACCGGGTACCGCCGCGACGATTTCGGCGCCGCGGCCGAGCCGATGGGCGTGTATGTCGCGAGCCTCGAGCTGGCCACGGAGCACATCACCGCCCTCGCCCACTGCGTCGGCGCATTCGGGACGAGTGCCGGCGCCACGGGCGGACGGCTCGGCGACGTGCGCTTCCCGCTGTTCCCGTTGCTGCATCTGCAGCGAGCGGACGTGGATCACATCGCTCGAGCGATGTCAGCCGCTCGCCAATTCCTCGACGCCGCGCGCGCCGCGGCGGCCGGCGACACGATCGTCGTCGCGCGCATCGCCGAAGAAGAGCGCCGGTTTGCCTACGGCGAAGCGATGTTCGACTTCTGGCTCGGCCTGATCCGCGTCGCCGAGGCACACCGCGCCCACGACATCGCCGCGGCGCGCGCGGCCTGGCCCGCGGTCGAGGCCGCGGCGAAGCGTCTGCGCAACGTCCATGACGAGGTCCATGTCGCCGGACGCGATGCCGATGCGACGGACGGTCTCGCGGCGAGCAGCGTCGTCCCGACCTACGAGTACTTCCGCCGGCTCTACGGGGGCTACGTCCCCGCGAACACTCCGGCGCGGTCGCCGTAGTTCTGGAACAGCTTGCCCCACGGCGTCGCCATGATGCTCTTCACGCGCGGCTTGCCGTTGGTCGGGTACCAGAAACCGTCGTGGTAGAGGCGCGAGGCGAAGTAGCTCCACGGCACGATCGGCGAGCGGAGCAGGAAGTTCTCGAGCGGCTTGAGCGGACCCCAGTAGATCATCTTCTGTCCGCGCGAGGCGAGCGTGTTCTCGTTCAGGCTGCCGCGGAAGCCGAAGTTCACGTCCTTGATGTCGTCACCGACGATCTCGATCTCGCTCGGATTGCCGACGCCGAGGCCGTTCTCGTGCGCGAGGCGGATGAACTTGAGATCGGTCATCGGATCGAAGCCCATCATCTTCGCCGCGATCGCGTCGATCGCGACGCAGTCGCTCGAGGCGAGGATGTAGTTCTTGACGTGCGGGCGCATGCAGCGCGGGCCGGGCCCGTCGCCGACGATCGTCCCGTCCATCACCGCGAAGACGCCGGGATGGATCTCCTTCTGGATGCGCAGCAGATCCACGAGCGTTTCGTGGATCACCGAGTGCGTCCAGTGGCGGTTGAGATTGAGCAGGCCGCCGAACGCGTTCTTCATCGCGCCGGTCGTGCCGGTGAAGATGTGCGTCTTGACCGTGGGCATGTGGATCACGTTCTTGCCCATGAGCATCTTCGGAATCTGGATGCCCTGCTTCTCGAAGACGCGGTCGAGCACCAACATCTTGCCCTTGGGCTCGTAGCGGATCCATTCCGTCGGCGGCTCGCTCAAGTACTGGATCGGCACGTGGTAGTGCTCGAGCACCGGGGCGAGATGGTTGCGCACCGTACCTTCGCGGCAGCTCACGACCACGGTGTCGTTCTGGGCCGCGATCAGGTCGCGCGAGACGTCGTAGCCGTCGCGCTTCATCTTCTCGATCACGCCGTGCATCTGCCACGGCGTGGTCGAGCAGGCGGGCATGTAGACGTGCCATGAGATGTTGATGCGCAGGCACGTCTGGGCGCTGAACGGCAGCGCCTCGCGGTAGCCCGCGAGGTCCATCAGGCGTCCGTAGTCGTCGACGACGGTTTCGGGCGAGGTGCGAAGAACGGCGACTTTCGACATCCGTGAAGCCTCTCGGGTGACGGGGGGACGCGCGGCCGCTACAGTGCTCACGTCATCACTGCGGGCGACGATTCTAGCAGAATCATCGGCCCCGCCGCCGACCCGCTGAACCTAGGCCCAAGAGGGAGTCCGTCATGAAGTGGATCACCCGTGAACGACCCAAGGTGGACCGTGTCGCCTGCCCGTGGCTGATCCGGCGCTTCGTGGACCCGGCGGCCGAGTTCCTCTACGTGCCGGCGGATCAGGTCGTGGCCGTCGCGCGGCGCGAAGGCGCCACGCCCTACGACGTCCCGGACGTCGAGCTCGGCCACCACGGCGCCGCGTGCAGCTTCGACGCGATCCTCGACAAGTATCGGCTCGACGATCCGGCGCTGCGCGCGCTCGCCCGCATCGTGCGCGGCGCCGACACGCAGGCCAAGGACCTGACGCCCGAATCGCGCGGGCTCGAGGCGATCGCGCGCGGATTCGGCCTCGTGTACGACGACGATCATCGCCAGCTCGAGGCCGAGCTGCCGGTCTACGACGCGCTCTACGCGTGGTGCCGGAGCCAGGTGCCGACGCCCGCGGCGTGACCGGCGCCCAGTTGATGAGCGGAGCGATGTTGTCGGGCCGTGGCCGCGCATACCTCGTGGCGATGCTTCTCGGGCTCGTCTTCGCACTCGACACGAGCGGCTGCACGGCCGCGGGCTACAGCGCAGGCGCCCGTCTCGATCACCAGCTGGGTCGCTCCCGCGATCCCGGGACACTGGTCACGTTGAGGCGCGGCGCCGTCGTCGAGCTCGCGTTGCGCGACGGCGGGACGCGCAGGGGAACGCTGCTCGGCGTGCGTGATCAGTCGGCCCCCGAGTACGAAACGCGCTACGCCCAGTGGCGGCCGTTCGCATTGGTCGGACGCGTCCCGGGGATCGGGGATTCGATCACGCTCCAGGGCCCGGGTGACCCGCGCAGCGGTCGCTTCGCGGCCTTCGTCCTCGGCGGCGTTCTCGTGTCATCCGCCGGCGACGGCGCGCCCGTGACCGTCCGCTACTCGGAATTCGATTCGCTGCGCGGCCCGGATCTCGTGCTGGCGGCGGCGACGCTCGGGCACCGCGACAGTCTCGGCCAGCTCCCGCTGCGGACCGTGGCGCTGATCGAGGTCAAGGACGGGACGCTGGCGATCCCTCTCGATCGCATCGCGCACGTCGAACGGGATCTCGCCGCCTTTCGCATGGTCGGAACGATCGTGGGGCTCGGCCTCGACGTGCTCGTCATCCACGAGATCTTCAAGCAGCCGCCCCGCCCGAAGGATACTTGCGCGGCCCCGCCCGGCATCTATTGAGACTCGCCGACTGGACTGCAAGGCGACTCACGTCATGAATGCGCGCGTCACCGAGGTCCGTTCCGTGCCGGACCCCGGTGGCGCATCGCCGGTCCGCGGCGGACGCACGCTGCCGGGAGCTCGAAGCTGCCCGGAATCAGCCTGTGCGGAGGGCGCAGATCAATGCGGTGTCATTGCATGGCAGATGCCACGCGGCTTTCGCGAGCACCGTGCGCCGCATGCGCGTGCGGATGCTGCGTTTGGCGCACGAGCGGCGCACGTGGCTCGCCGCCTGTGCCCGCAGCGCTTCGCGGAATCCCGAGCGTGAATGCGGAAATGACCTGCGGAACGCGCCGCGGCACGTCGCGCGGCGCCGATTAGACCGCGACGCCGTCCTTGAGCAGGCTGCGCGCGATCACGAGCCGCTGGATCTCGCTCGTGCCCTCGTAGATCTCCATCACCCGCGCGTCGCGGTAGTAGCGCTCGACCGCGTACTCCTTCACGTAGCCGTAGCCGCCGTGCACCTGGATCGCCTGATGCGTGATCCATGTCGCGGCCTCGCTCGCGTAGAGCTTGGCCATCGACGCCTCGCGCGCGAACGGGCGCCCCGCGTCCTTGAGCCACGCGGCGCGCTGGATCAGGAGCCGCGCGCACTGGATGCGGCGTTCCATCTCGGCGAGCTTGAACTGGATCGCCTGGATCTTCGCGAGCGGCTGACCGAACGCCTGCCGCTGCTGCGCGTACGCGACCGCCTCTTCGAACGCCGCGATCGCCACGCCCAGCGACTGGGCGCCCACGCCGATCCGCCCGGCATCGAGGGCGCTCAAGGCGATCCGGAATCCGTCGCCCTCGGCGCCGAGCCGCTGCTCGACCGGCACCTCGAGATCCTGCAGCGTGAGCGACACCGTGTCCGAGCCGCGCAGCCCCATCTTGTCCTCGGCCTTGCCGACGATCAGGCCGGGCGCGCCGCTCTCGACGACGAACGCCGAGATGCCCTTGTTGCCGATCTCCTTGTTCGTGCGCGCGAAGATCAGGTAGAGGCCGGCCTGCTCGCCGTTCGTCACCCAGTTCTTGCGCCCGTTGAGGACGTAACCGCCATCCTTCCTGACCGCGGTCGCATGCAAGTGACCGGCGTCCGAGCCCGCGTCGGGCTCCGAGATCGAGAACGCGCTCAACTCCTTCGACACGAGCCGGGGCAGGAAGCGCCGCTTCTGCTCCTCGGTGCCATAGCGCAGCACGGGCACCGCGCCGACCGAGTTGTGCACCGAGACCATGATCGCGAGCGCCGCCGAGACGCGCGCGATCTCCTCGATCACGAGCGCCACCGTCCTCGCGTCGTAGCCGACGCCGCCCCA
Organism: Candidatus Eiseniibacteriota bacterium; assembly: GCA_016178725.1. GTDB lineage: Bacteria > Eisenbacteria > RBG-16-71-46 > RBG-16-71-46 > RBG-16-71-46 > WS-11. Next base: position 3,545 of record JACOSV010000044.1, on the reverse strand, counting down.
CTCCTCCGGGATCGCCATGCCGAGGAACCCGTGCTCGGCGAGCTTGGCGACCGCCTCGCGCGGCACGATCGCCTCGCGGTCCCAGCGCTCGGCGTGGGGCGCGAACTCGGCGCGGCACAGCGTCCGCACCGTGTCGCGGATCAGGATCTGATCGTCGGAGAGGTCGTACCGCATCGGATCAGGCCGGGACGGCGTCCGAGCGCTCGCGGAAGAACGTGAGGCAGAGGAGCGCGATCACCCCCATCACCATTCCGCCGCCCGGATAGAGCAGCGAGCCGACCGCGGCGAGCAGCACGAGCGGCGTCGCGCGGCCGTCGCCCGCCCAGAGCCCGAGCACGCCGGCGAGCCAGGCGCCGCCGAGCGCCGCCTTGGCGAGCGACACCGCGACCAGCGGCAGGCCGAGCGGGCGCGCGAGATCCATCCACGGACCCTGCTGACCGACGAGCGCAAACCACTCGCCGGTGAAGAACGGGTAGAGCCCCTGATAGAGATAGCCGACGCCGGGATAGAGCATGCAGGCGGTGAGGATCACCAGCGCGACCGGTCGTACGGGACGCAGCATCGAGTCGTTCCTCCGATGAATGGCGCCCGGCTAGGCCGGACGCAGATGGTCCTTCAGCACCTGTCCGGCCACCACCATCTTCTGCACCTCGGTGGTGCCCTCGTAGATCTCGGTGATGCGCGCGTCGCGCCAGTAGCGCTCGACGTTGAACTCGCTCAAGTAGCCGTAGCCGCCGTGCACCTGGATCGCCATGTGCGCGCAACGCGTCGCGGCCTCGGACGCGTGCCACTTGGCAAGCGAGGCCTCCTTGACGTGCGGACGCCCCTGGTCGCGGAGCCACGACGCCTGATAGACGAGCAGCCGCGCCGTATCCACCTCGATCGCCATGTCGGCGAGCATGTGGCGGATCGCGTCGAACTCGCCGATCACGCGGTCGAACTGGCGGCGCTCGCCGGCGTACCGGACCGCGGCCTCGATCGAGGCCTGCGCGATGCCGAGCGCCTGCGCGGCGATGCCGATGCGGCCGCCGCCGAGCGTCGCGAGCGCGACGGTGTAGCCCTTGTTGAGCTCGCCGAGGAGGTTTGCCTTCGGCACGCGCGCGTTCGCGAACACGATCTCGCGCGTGTCCGAGGCGTGGATGCCGAGCTTCTTCTCCTTCTTGCTCTTCGTGACGCCGGGTGTCGCGGCGTCGACGATGAACGCCGAGATGCCCTTGGGCCCGAGCGCGCGATCGGTCGCGGCGTAGACGACGAACGTCGCCGCCGGTCCGGCGTTGGTGACGAACAGCTTCGTGCCGTTGAGCACGAACGCGTCGCCTTCGGCGGCCGCCGTGGCCTGCTGGTTGGCGGCGTTGCTGCCGGCGTTGGGCTCGGTCAGGCAATAGGCGCCGATCGCCTCGCCGCGCGCGAGCGGCGCGAGGTACTTCTGCTTCTGCGCCTCGCTGCCGTACGTGAGGATCGGATAGCAGACGAGCGAGTTGTGGGCCGAGGCGATCACGCCGTGGCTCGCGCACACGCGCGACAGCTCTTCGATCGCGATCGCGTACGAGACGTAGTCCATCCCGGCGCCGCCGTACGTCTCGGGCACGAACATGCCCATCAGCCCCAGCTCGGCCATCTGCTTCACGGTCGCGGCCGGGAACTCGTGCGTCTCGTCGATCGTCTGCGCGACCGGGCGGATCTCGCGCTCAGCGAAATCGCGCACCATCTCGCGGACCGCCTGCTGGTCCTCGGAGAGGTCGAACGCCATGCCGGTCGCGGTCGGCGCGAGCGTCTCCGCGTTCATGTCAGCCGGCGTACTCGAAGAACCCGCGGCCGGTCTTCCGACCGAGGTGCCCCGCTTTCACCATGCGGCGCAGCAGCGGGCACGGGCGGTACTTGTCGTCGCCCAGGCCCGCATGCAGCACCTCCATGATGCTCAAGCACGTGTCGAGGCCGATCAAGTCCGCGAGCGCGAGCGGGCCCATCGGATGGTTCATGCCGAGCTTCATCACCGTGTCGATCGCCTCGCGGGTCGCCACGCCTTCCATCAGGCAGAACGCGGCCTCGTTGATCATCGGCATCAGGATGCGGTTCGAGACGAAGCCGGGGTAATCGTTCACCTCGACCGGCGTCTTGCCGAGCCGCTTCGCCAGATCCATCACGATCGCGCACGTCGCGTCGCTGGTCGCGAGGCCGCGGATGATCTCGACCAGCGGCATCACGGGCACGGGGTTCATGAAATGCATGCCGATCACGCGGTCGGGGCGCTTCGTCACGGCGGCGATCTCGGTGATCGAGATGCTCGACGTGTTGGTCGCGAGCACCGCGCCCTGCGGCGCGACGCGATCGAGCGTCTCGAACACCTGCTGCTTGAGCGCGAACGTCTCGCTCACGGCCTCGACCACCACCGTGCAGTCGCGCGCGGCGTCGAGGTTCGTGCCGCCGTGGACGCGCTTCAGGATCGCGGGCGCCTGGTCGGCGGGCCACTCCTGCTTCCTGGCCACGCGCTCGAGGTTTCTGCCGATCGTCGCGAGCGCGCGCTCGATGAACGCCGGGCTCACGTCGATCAGCTCGACGTCGAATCCCGCCGCGGCGAACGTCTGGGCGATGCCGTTGCCCATCGTGCCGCCGCCGACGACACCGACCTTCGTGACGGCGGCGGACGGGCCGGCGGCGACGGCGGCGGCCTCGGTGGTCATGCGCGCCCCCGACGGATCACACGCGCTCCACCGCCAGCGCGACCGCGTTGCCGCCGCCGAGGCAGAGCGTCGCGAGTCCGGTCGTCTTGCCGCGCTGCTCGAGCGCGTGGATCAGCGTCACCAGCACGCGCGCGCCCGAAGCGCCGATCGGGTGGCCGAGCGCCACCGCGCCGCCGTTCACGTTGACGCGGTCCCAGTCCCAGCCCAGCGCCTTGCCGTCGGCGAGCGCCTGCGCGGCGAACGCCTCGTTGGCCTCGATCAGGTCGAAGTGGCCGATCGCGACGCCCATGCGTTTCATCAGCTTCTCGACCGCGTCGATCGGCGCGAAGAACAGGTCCTTGGGATCGCCGCCGCCGGTCGCGTACGAGACGACGCGGGCGAGCGGCTTCGCCCCGGTCGCCTTCACGCGCTCGCCGCTCATCAGCACCAGCGCCGCGCCGCCGTCGTTCAGGCCCGGCGCGTTGCCTGCCGTGATCGCGCCGCCCTTGTCGCGCGTCACCGGACCGAGCTTCGCGAGCCCTTCGGCGGTCGTGTCGGGGCGGATGGACTCGTCCTTCGCGATCACGATCGGATCGCCTTTCCGCTGCGGGATCGAGACCGGCGTGACCTCCTTCGAGAAGTGGCACGCCGCCCACGCCGCCGCCGCCTTCCGGTGGCTCGCCGCCGAGAACGCGTCGAGCTCCTCACGCGTCAGCCCCGCCTTCTCGAACGTGTACTGCGCGAGCTCGATCATGTGGCAGTCGTTGAACGAGCACCACAGTCCGTCGAGCACCGCGCCGTAGCGCAACGTCGTGTCGCCGAGTTTCTGACCGGTGCGGCCGCTGAACAAATAGTGCGGGGCGGTGCTCATGCTCTCCTGGCCGC
>JACOSV010000040.1 GCA_016178725.1 Candidatus Eiseniibacteriota bacterium | reverse complement strand
CACCGCGCCGAGGCCGAAGCGGATCGCCCCGTCCTCGATCGTGAAGCGCCACTCGGAGCGGTTGACGTCGGGCGGAAGAATCGCGAGCCCGAGACGGCGGCACTCCTCGATGAGCGTGACGATGCGCGCGCTGTCGGAGAGCTCGCTCGTGAGCGTCGCCGCCATGAACTCGCCGGGATGGTTGGCCTTGAGCCACGCGCACTGATACGCGAGCAGCGCGTAGGCCGCCGAGTGGCTGCGATTGAAGCCGTAACCCGCGAATTTTTCCATCGTTGCGAAGATCTTCTCGGCTTTCGCTGGAGAGATCTTCCGCGCCCGGCAGCCCTCGATGAACTCCTTGCGCTTCGCCTCCATCTCCTCGGGCCGCTTCTTCCCCATCGCGCGCCGCAGCTCGTCGGCCTGCGCCATCGAAAACCCGGCGAGCACGTTCGCCGCCTGCATCACGTGCTCCTGATAGACGAACACGCCATAGGAGTCGGTGAGGATCGGCTCGAGATCCGGATGCTCGTAGCGTGCGACCTGCTTGCCCTGCTTGCAGTCGATGAAGTACGGGATATTCTCCATCGGACCCGGGCGGTAGAGGGCGTTCATCGCCACGAGATCCTCGAACACGGTCGGCTTGAGCCGCTTGAGGTAGTCGCGCATGCCACCGGATTCGAACTGGAAGATCCCGACGGTCTCGGCCTCCTGGAACACGCGATATGCCGCGGCGTCGTCCAGTGGCAGGCGCGCCAGGTCCACGGTGCGACCGGCGTGGCGCTCGATCAGCCGTACCGCCTCGGCGAGCACCGAGAGCGTGCGCAGGCCGAGGAAGTCCATCTTGAGCAGCCCGGCTTTCTCGACCGCCTTCATGTCCCACTGCGTCGTGACGGTCTCGTCCTTCTGGCGGTAGAGCGGCACGTAGTCGGTGAGCGGACCGGGCGTGATGAGCACGCCGGCGGCGTGCGTCGAGGCATGGCGCGCGAGCCCCTCGAGCACCCGCGCGCTCTTCAGCATGCGCGCGTGCTGCGGTCCGCGCTCGGGGAGCTTCTTGAGATCCGGCGCGAGCTCGAGCGCCCGTTCGAGCGTCATGCCGAGCCCCTCCGGCACCATACGCGCGATGCGGTCCACCTCGGTGAACGGAAGGCCGAGCGCGCGGCCCACGTCGCGCATCACGCCCTTGGCACCCATCGTGCCGAAGGTGATGATCTGCGTGACGTTTCCCTCGCCGTACTTCCGCTTCACGTACTCGATCACCTCGCCGCGGCGCAGATCGTCGAAGTCGATGTCGATGTCCGGCATGCTGACGCGCTCGGGATTGAGGAAGCGCTCGAAGATCAGCCCGTGACGCAGCGGATCGATGTCGGTGATCTTGAGCGCGTACGCGACCAGCGAGCCCGCGACCGAGCCGCGCCCCGGGCCGACGCCGATGCCGTGCTTGCGCGCGAAGTCGATGAAGTCGCGGACGATCAGGAAGTACGACGCGAATCCCATGCGGCAGATCACGTCGAGCTCGTACTCCATGCGCGTGCGCACGGCTTCGGTCGGCGACGGATAGCGCTGCATCAGCGCCGAAGCAGTGATCGAGCGCAGGTACGCCTCGGGGCTCTCGATCCCGGGCGGCAGCGGGAACGCGGGCAGCAGCGGCTTGCCGAAGTCGAGCTGCAGGTTACATCGCTCGGCGATCGCCAGCGTGTTGCGCAGCGCTTCGGCGTGATCGGGGAAGCAGGCGCGCATCTCGTCGGCCGAGCGGAAGTAGAGCTGATCGGTCTCGTACTTGAGCCGCCTGGGATCGTCCACCGACTTGCCGGTCTGGATGCAGATGAGCACGTCGTGGGCGTCGGCGTCCTCGTGGCGCAGGTAGTGGCAGTCGTTGGTCGCGACCAGCGGGATCCCGGTGCGCCGCGACAGCGCGGTCACCTTCGCGCGGATCTGATCCTCGATCTCGAGGCCGTGGTTCTGGATCTCGAGGAAGAAGTGGTCGGCGCCGAAGATGTCGCGGTAGAGCTCGGCGGTGCGCGCCGCGCCCTCCTCGTCGCCGTCGATCAGATCGGTCGCGATCTCGCCCTTGGGGCACGCCGAGAGCGCGAGCAGCCCGGCGGCGTTCGCGGCGAGCAGCTCGTGGTCCACGCGCGGCTTGTAGTAGAAGCCTTCGAGGAACGCGAGCGACGAGAGCTTCATGAGATTGCGGAAGCCGGCGGCGTCGCGCGCGAGCAGCACCAGATGGTGCGCCGAGTCGCGCGTGCGATCCTGGCGGCGGCCGCGGGTGACGTAGGCCTCCATGCCGAGGATCGGCTTCACCCCCGCCTTGCGCGCCTCCTGATAGAACTCGACCGCGCCGAACAGCGATCCGTGGTCGGTCAGCGCCAGCGCCGGCATCTTGAGCTTCGCGGCGCGCTCGACCATGCCTGCGATCGGGCTCGCGCCGTCGAGCAGGGAGTAGTCGCTGTGGTTGTGGAGGTGAACGAAGTCGGCGTGGTGCATGGCGCGTCCTGCGCTGCGGGCGTGCGCGCACCGGGGTCTTCGGGAACGGCGCTGGCGGGCCTCGTGTCGCGCGCGGCTAATCTAGCACACGCGACTCCGGCCTCACGGCAGCAGCACGATGCGCGCGCTCGTGCGCTCGCCGACGCTCGCGAGCCGCGCGAAGTAGAGCCCCGCCCGCACCGCGCGACCGGCGCCGTCGCGGCCGTCCCACTGCGCCACGCCGCCCACCCCGGCGCCGAGATCGATCGCACGGATCATCCGCCCGCGCACGTCGTAGAGCTCGATCCGATGCGGTGCGTTCTCCCCGACCGCCGACGTCTGCCACCAGAGGGCGACCGGCGCGCGCGCCGGCTGCGTGCCGCTCGCGAGGCCGATGCCGGCACGGCCGGCGAGCGGCCCGCCGACGCCGGTGAGCGACGTCGCCACGTTCGAGAGCAGCGACCGCGTGCCGACCGCGTCCTCGGCCTCGAGCGCGAACCACAGGCGCCTGCCGGCGGGCAGACCGGCGAACCTCGCGCGCTCGACGCCGCCGCTCGCGGTCGACGCCGGCGCGTCCATCGCATAGGGCGCGGCGGCGAATCCCGCGGCGTCGATCGGCTCGGTCGCCGCGCGGAGCAGGTAGCGCTGCGGGCGGCCGATCGTGCCGTCATCGCCGGTCGCGGTCCAGCGCAGCATCGCGATCGTATCGGAAGCGGATTCGACCACGAGATCACGCACCGCCGCCGGCGCGACGTGCGGCAGCGTCGCCGACACGACGTTCGAGGTGGCGCTCACGTTGCCCTCGGCGTCACGGCTCCGCACGGCGAAGGCGTACGTCCCGCCTTCGGTCAACCCGGTGGCCCGCGCGTGCTCGACCGTGCCGGGCGCGGACGGGGACGGCACGCCCGCGACCGGCGTCGCGCTCGCGAAGTCGCCCAGTGCCGCCGCCGACGGCGCGCGGCGCAGGTCGTAGACCGCGGCACGTGCTCCGGCGGGCGGATCGGACGGCGCGGTCCAGCTCACGTCGATCTCGCCGTGGCCCAGCGACGTGATCGCGAGATCGGGGATCGTCGCGGGCGGCGAGCCGTCGATGGTCGCGATCGGCGGCGAGTACAGGCGCGTCCCGGTGCGCGCGAAGTTGCCGCGCGCGGCCGGCCAGCCCTGCGGCGCGGATCGCCACGACCCGGCGCCGAGATCGTAGATATAGATGAGCGAGTCGGTGCCGGTCCCGGCCATCAGCTCGGTCGCGTCGTCGCCGTCGAGATCGGCGAGCAGCGGCGACATGCCCGCGAACCCCGGCTTCGTGAAGCCGCGGAGCGGCGCGCCGGTCGCGTCGAAGCCGAGCAGCCCGGTGCCGCCGCGGTAAACGATCCCGGGCGCGGCGCCGCCGCACCAGCCGACGATCGGATCGCCGGTCGCGTTGAAGACCTCGCTCACGGGAAAGCGCCCCGGCATGAGCGTCCCGGTCGAGTCGAACGCCGCGAGCACGGGACCCGTGACCAGCACGATCTCGTCCGAACCGTCGCCGTCGAGATCGGCGAGCGCCGGATCGGCGACCGGGTAGTTCCACAGCGGCCGCGCGAAGCGCGGCGACGCGTCGGGGCGCAGAGCGCGGAGCGTCGTGCCGTCGGCGACGACGACCGCGGCCTCGGTCGCGGAGCCGAAGCGCGTGACGACCGGCGCCGCGGCGGCCATCGTCTGCCCGAAGTAGAACGGCCAGCCGCGCAGATCGCGCCCGTCGGCGCGCAGCGCGTGCACCTCGCCCGCGAGCGTCACGGCGACGATCTCGACGCCCGGCCGGCCGTCGAGATCGGCGAGCGCGACCGGCCTCGTCACGGCCTCCCCGCCCAGCGCCGGGAAACCCGCGAGCCGCGACCCGTTCGCGTGCCACGCGTCGACGCCGTCGATCGTACCCACGGCCACCACCTCCGGCACGCCGTCGCCGTCGAGATCGCCGAGCGCCACCGACGTGAACGACTGCGACGCGAGCCACGGCGAGCGCACCGGCCAGCCCGGGAGCGGCTGACCCGTCGGCAGCATCCCCGCGACGCGGCCGTCGGCGAGGCCGACGAACAGCGCGGTGCCGATGCCGGCGCCCATGTCGGCCGCGGCGATGCCGCTCGCGGGCGCTCCCGGCAACGGCACGCAGAGCAGCGTGTCGCCGCTCGCGCCGTCCAGCGCCAGCAGCCGCGCGTCGCTCGTCACCGCGAGGACGCGCATGCGGCCGGTATCGTCACGCAGCGCCACGGGCGGGCCGACGGTGAGCGCCGCGGCACGCGTGACCCGGGATCGCGGCGTCTCGGTCACGGCACGCGCGAGGTTGATCCGTCCGGTACCGTACCCGGTGAGGCCGGGATTCTCGCCGGAGATGTCGTCGGCCGTCTCGCGCAGATGGAGGATCATCTGTTGCGGCGTCAGCGGCGGCAGCCCGAGCGCGACTCGCCGTGCTTGGACCAGCGCCACCGCGCCCGACGCGAACGCGCACGAGAACGACGTGCCGCTGGCCTCGGGCGTGTACGCGGGCTGGCGCACGCCGAGGCTGTCGCTGCCGGGCCGCGTGATGGACGTGGTCGCGAGGTTCTCGCCGGGCGCCGCGACGTCGACCCATGCGGCGCGGTTCGAGAACCGCGACACGACGTCGTTCAGATCCACCGACGCGACCGAGAACACGTTCTCGCGCACGCCGATGACGTTCGCGGAGCCGTTGTTGCCCGCGGCGATGACCACGGTCACTCCGCTGCGCGTGGCGTCGTCCACCGCGTCCTCGAGCGCGCTGAAGGGATCGGTCGAGAACGAGCAGTTGATGACGCGCGCGCCCATGCGCGTGGCGTAGCGCACCGCTTCGGCGGCGAACTCGAGGCTGATCTCGCCGGTCGGCGCCCGATTCGAAGCCCACCCGACACGCAGCGCCATGAGGCGGACGTTCCACGCCGTGCCCGCGATGCCCGAGACGTTGTTCGCGATCGCGCCGATCAGCCCGGCCACGTTCGTGCCGTGGCCGACGAAGTCGTTGGGATCGTCGTCGGCGTCGTAGCCGTCCTCGCCCGCGCGCACGTCGCTCCCGGGCGGCAGCGCCACGAAGTCCCAGCCCCACGTGTCGTCGGTGAATCCGTTGCCGTCATCGTCCACGTTCGGCTGGCCGCCCGCCTCGGCCCAGTTGGTCCAGAACTGCCCGTTGAGCCCGGCGACGCGTCCGCGCAGGTCGGGATGGTCGTGCAGCACGCCGGTGTCGAGGATCGCGACGACGATCGACGTGTCGCCGGTCGTCACGTCCCAGCACTCCGGCGCGTGCAGGTCGTGGCGCGACGGCTGGTAGAACCACGCCGAGCGCGACCACAGCGAATCGTTCGGGACGAGGGTGACCGGAACGATCGGCACGGGCTCGGCGCGCACGACCTCGCCCAGAGCTGCGAAGCGGTCGAGCGCGTCGGCGAGATCGACGTCGGGCGGAAGATGCACGAGCACGTACGAGGCGAATGCCGCCGAGCGCGGCTCGTCGGCGCGCTCGCCCTTGAACTCGGGCTCGAACCAGGCGCCGAGCGCCGCGGCCGCGCCGTCCACGCGCGCGAGTCCGAGCCGCTCGAGTCGCGCGCGGCCGCCGGTGAGCGACGGCGCGACCGGCGCGCGCAGCCGGACGCTGAAGACGTCGCCACGGTATGCGGGCGCCGCGACGTCGGGATGCGCGGCGTCGCGCACCGGGAGATCGAGCGCGCGGGCATGCGCGACGGCGGCGTGGAGGACGAGGGCGGCGAGCACGGTCGCCGCACGATGCCGGATCATGGTCGCGAATTCTCTCACGCCCCGGAGACGGCGTCAGTTCATGATGAAGCGCGCGGCCACGCGCCGGACGTTGCCCGCCCGATCGGCGGCGACGACCTCATAGGGGTGGACGCCCCTCCCCGGCGGCGTCCGCGGCCGCCAGCGCAGAACTCGGGCCTCGGGGTCCCACTCGCTCGGCACGGGGCGTCCGTCGACCTCGAGACGCGACGCCCGCGGATCGATCCCGCTGCCGAGCTCGGTGAGCCGCGCCGCCAGCGCCCAGCGCGCGTACGGTTTGCGCGTGCCGGCGCGCCGCGGCGGGCGCAGCGTCTCGATGCGCGGCGCGAGCGTATCGATGAGCACGGCGAACGTCCCGAGGTGATGCGACTCGCCGGTGAAGACGGCGCTTCCATCCTTCTTCCCCAACGTGCGGGAGATCAGCTCCCAGGATCCGCCGTCGAAGCGGTAGATCCCGCCGTGCTGGATCGCCTCGGGCGGCGCAACCCGCCCGACGCGAATCGGCTTTCGCAACGGCGCGCTCGCGGGAAGGAATCCCTGTGGCGCGGCGCCGGCCGGGACGAGCTCGGCGTTCACGGCCTCGGCCGCGGAATCGGCGAGAACGACGGACACCGAATCGAACGGCACGCCGCCGCTCTCCTTCCACCACGACGGCGCGACGGTCATCAGTCTCATGTCCTGCTCCCAGGCGAGTCCTGCCCGATCGCGCCCGGTGATGCGCATGGCGCTGCGGCGCCCCGGAATCACCGCCCACCAGCGACCGTCGGCAAACGAAGCGGCTCTCCGCGTGCCGTCGTCCAGCCCCAGCCGCACATGGCGGCTGCCGGCCGGAGCGCCCGCCCACGCGATCCGCAACCATCCACCCGGGAGCGCCGCGTATTCGATCCTCGCCGTCTTCGCGTCCGACGTCGCCTTCGCGCCCGACGCCGCCTCGCCCACGCGCGTCGTGTCCGGCCCCATCGCGTTCGGCGGAGGCGGCCGCAGCACGATCTCGCGCGACGACACCCGCCCATTCACACCGCGCGCGGTGATCCGCAGCGCGCGCGGCGGATCGCCGGCGCGGACGGTCAGCGTGCCCGCATCGCGATCTGGCGGCGTGGTCGTCGTCATCACCCGCGGTCGGAACCCCGCCGGCGCCCACATCACGAGGTCGTGGTCCCCGGTGATGCGCCCGTTGTCGTAGACGTACTCGCTCTCGATCATGTCGGTCGCCCATGACAGGCTGTCGAACTCGCATGCGACGCGCTCCACCCCCCACTCCATCTCGACGCGCCACGGCTCCATGCCGCGCACGCCGGGGCGCGCGTCGTGCGCCTCGACCGCGGCGCGCACGCGGCCGATCACGCGCAGCGTCTCGGGCCGCGCGCCGAGGCGGAGCGAATACGGCGCCGAGCCGCGCTCGACGTACGACGTGTCGTCGAGCGGCTCGAGCGTCACGCGCCCGATCTCGGGCGAGGCGCTGTCGGCGATCGCGAGGCCGGCGCGCATCGGGACGTACGCCATGTCGCCGCGCCGGATCTCGAAGTGGAGGTGCGGACCGCCGGCGCCGCTCTCGCCGCTCCACGCGACGATGGCCCCCGACGCGACGCGGAACCGTCCGTCCGGGAGCCACAGGTCCTGCTCGTACTGCGCGGTCGCCGTCTGCACGGAGTCCACGTACGCGGCGAGCGGACCGGCGAACGCGTCGAGGTGGCCGAACACCAGCAGCCGTCCGTCGGCGCCGTGGAGATAGAGCGACCGTCCGTAGCCCACGCCCGACGTGCGCACGCGCTCGATCCACCCGGAGAGCGGCGCGTAGACGGTCTTCCCCACGACGTGGTTCGTGCCGAGATCCACACCGGCGTGGAAGTGACCGGAACGGTACTCTCCGAATCCGCCGTTGAGCACGAGCCGTCCCGCGAGCGGCGCGTGCACGAGCGGCGCGTCGAACGCCGGCGCGGCCGCCGCGGCATTCACGCGCGCGGCCTTCGTCGTGGACGCCGCGGATCCCGCACGCGTTGGCGGCGCCCCGAACGCGAGCATCGCGCACGCCACCACCGTCGCTGCGCATTGCAACCTGCGCGACCGCGATGCATTCGCGCGGTCACGGCTCGGAGACGCGTCCGATGCCCCAGGACTCAAGCGACTATCAGCGCGGCCATTGCGAGATGCGCCCCGGCTGGCACCGTGATTGCTGCGGGCAGCACGCGTGCCGTAGGTGAGCGCGGCGCTCCCGTACGCGGGACGCCCGCGCAATCGCAAACCCATCGCAAGGAGTCTGGTCGTGAAGCCACTCCGCTGGATCAGCCTGCCGCTCGCCGGAATCGCCACGATGGCGATGCTGTCCGGCTGCGGAAGCACCGCCGCGCCGACCGGGCTGAGCTCGGGGCTCGACACGACGCCGCCTCCCGCGCCCGCCCACGTCTTCCTCTCGCACGACGAAATGGGCCGCCCGCTGCTCGCATGGGACGCGAGCTCCGCTCCGGACGTGGCGTCGTACGACGTGTACCTGTACTCGCCCGATCCGTCGCGCGACAACGCGTACCTGCTCGTCTCCACGGATGCGAACAATAACTATCTGCTGCCGAGCGTGTCGACCGTGACCACCGAGACGTTCCGCGTGCGTAGCGTGGACGGCAGCGGGAACAAGAGCGCCTTCTCGGCGGCGGCGATCGTTCAGGTCGCGCCGGGCGGCGGCGGCGGAGATCACTCGCCGATCGACACTCCGTAACGAGTTCCGGGGCGATCCCCCGGGGTGCTTCAGGGAAGGAGCACCAGGCGTGTCTGGACGTGGAAGGAACCGCTGAGCAGACGCGCGTAATACACACCGGCCGGGACACGGCGACCATCCGTGTCCCGGCCGTCCCATGTCACCCGCCCGCCCACGCCCGGCCCGACCTCGAGCGTCCGCAGCCGCCGGCCGTTGAGATCGAAGATCAGGATCGTCTGCGTTGACGCTTCCGCGCCCGCGGCCGCCTGCCAGTAGAGCAGCGCCGTGCCGCGTGACGGCTGCAGCAGCACGGCGAGCGCGATGCCGCGCCGGCCGTCGAGCGGCCCGCCGACGTCGGTCTGCGTCTCGATCACGTTCGAGAGCAGCGAGACGTTGCCCGCGGCGTCCACGGCCTTGAGCGCGAACCAGTAGCGCGTCGCCGCGGCGAGGCCGAGGAAGAGCAGCGACTCGTTCCCGCCCGCGTCCACCGTCGCCGACACGACGCGCTCGAGCGGCGCGGTCGTGTAGCCGGCGTCGTCGATCGGCTTCGTGTCGGCGCGCACGGCGTAGACGCGCGGCCGCCCGACGTAGCCGTCGTCGCCGGTCGCGGTCCATGCCAGCGTCACCGACGAGTCGGTGGACGTGCGCACGCGCAGGTCCACGACCGGCCCGGGACGGAGCGACGTGGTCGCCGCGTGCACGACGTTCGAGATCGGCGAGGCGTTGCCGGCCGCGTCGCGGCTCCGGATCGCGAAGTACCACGCTGTGCCCTCGCCGAGACCGGCGACGGTCAGACTCTCGCGAGCGCCGGCGACGGCGGGGACCGGAGTGCCGGCGACGAGGGTCGCGACCGTGAAGTTGCCCGCGTCGATCGGCAGCGCCGAGCGACGCAGCTCGTACTGCGCGGCGCGGCCGCTCGGATTGTCGTACGGCGCCGTCCAGCGGAGCTGGATCGACGTATCGGTCGTGGCGCCGGCGGCGAGGTCGGCGATCGCGACCGGCGGCACGACGTCGATCGCGACGATCCCGGGCGCGTAGAGACGGCTGCCGGTGCGCGCGAAGTTGCCGCGCGGCGTGAACCACGTCGGCGGCGGCAGCGCTGGCGGGGGGAACGCCTGCCCCAGCGAATTCGGTCCGGCGTCATAGATGTAGTAGAGCGAGTCCACACCGGTGCCCGCCAGCACCTCGAGGTGGCTGTCCATGTCCGCCTGCACGAGCGACGGCGACGCACCCGCGCCCCCCGGCTTGGGGAACACGCCAAGCGGAGTGGCGCGCGCATCGAGCGCCGTGAGGCCGTTGGACGTCATGACGAGAACGTCGGGCCCGGGTGATCCGGTCGAGAGCGCCCCCAGCACGGGCGGGCCGGTGATCGCCGTTCCGAGCGCGCGCGGCCATCCCTGGGCGCCGAGACTCGTCCCCGTCGAATCGCGCACGTCGATCGCCGGCGGACCACCGGTGGCGATCACGATGTCGTCGAGCCCGTCGCCGTCGATGTCCGCCGCCGCGGGATCCGCGGCGGTCGCGCCGCCGAGCGTCACCGGGAATCCGGCGCGCTCGACGCCCAGCGCGTCGAACGCGTGGAGCTGATTGCCCGCGGCGACCACGACCGACGGCAGCCGCGTCGTGGCGTCGTGCCCGGCGCCGAGGTGCATGATCACCGGCGCGCGCGGATTCACGGCGACCGTCGCGGGCCATCCCGCGAGCAGCGTCCCGTTGCCGCTGTATGCGTAGATCGATCCACCGCTGGTGGCCGCCACGACCGAGAGCCCACCGCCGCCGGTCAGGTCGGCGAGCGCGATCGCCGAGACGGGCCCCGAGAGCACGACCGGGAAGCCGGTGAGCACGTTCCCCGCCACGTCCCATGCCCAGAGCACGCCGTCGTCGCCGCCCGCGATCACATCGAGCACGCCGTCGCCGTTGAGATCGCCGAGCACCGGTCCCGCGTTCATCGGCATCGGGGTCGCGAGCTGCGGCCAGTTGGCGAGCGGCGCGCCGCTCGCGTCGAAACCCTCGACCGTTCCAAGCGCCGTGGCGACGAACAGGCCGACGCCATGACCGCCGCCCAGGTCGGCGCCGGCGATGTCACCGGTCGGCGTGCCGGTGAGCGTCGCGATCGCGAGCGTATCGAGCGTCACCGGATCGAGAATGACCAGCCGCCGGTTGAGCGTCGCGAACGCGACGCGGCCGGCGCCGACGTTGGCGGGAATGAACACCGACGCGCCGACGCTGCGCGATTTGGTCCGCGTCGCGGTCGAGACGCCGGTCTCGGTCAGCGCGCGGCCGATGTTGAGCCGGCCGGCGCCGTACGAGCCGGGCGGCGCCGCCGACTGGAACAAGCTGATGTCGTCGGCCGTGTCCATCAACCGCAGCTCGACACCGCGCGGCGTGAGCGGGCGCGCGGCGCCGGTCGTGCGCCACTGCGCCTGCACCAGCGCGGCCGCGCCCGCGACCAGCGGCGAGGAGAGCGATGTCCCCGATTCGCTATTGGGCCCGCTATTGTAAGTGGGGAAGCGCTGCGCGACGCTGTCGCGCGGCGAGCCGGCGTGAATCAGCGACGCCGTCGCCATATCGACGCCCGGCGCGGTGATGTTCACGTACGGCCCGGTGTTCGAGTACGGCCAGATCACGTCGTTCGCGTCGGAGGCGGCGACCGAGATCACGTCGCCGCGGTCGCTCAAGTAGTGGAAGTTCGATGAATTCCCGGCCGCGGTCACGACCGTGATGCCGGCGTGGATCGCGGCCGAGACCGCGGCGTCGATGCCCGAACCCGGAGTGTTTTCGCTCTCCCACGAGCAGTTGATCACCGAGGCGCCCATCTTGGTCGCGTAGCGGAACGCGCGCGCCGCGCTCACCATGTCCACCGTGCCTGCGGTTCCCGTAGGACTCGTCGGGTCGTATTCTGACCAGCCCATCCGCACCGGCATGAGCCGCACCGTCGGTACGAGACCCGCGAGGCCGATGACGTTGTTGGTGAGCGCGCCGACGACGCCGGCGACCGCGGTTCCATGACCCTCGAAATCGTTGGGATCGTTGTCCTGATCGACGACGTCTTCGCCGTTCACGACGTTGGTCTGATCCCCGGGCGCGAGATCGACGCAATCCCAGCCGTGCACGTCGTCGACGAATCCGTTGCGGTCGTCGTCCACGCCCGGCGTCCCTCCCGCCTCGGCCCAGTTGGTCCAGATGTTTCCCGAGAGTCCAAGCACCGATCCGGCGAGATCCGGATGCCAGGCGAGGATTCCGGTGTCGAGGATCGCGACCACGATCGACGTGTCGCCCGTCGTCACCGCCCACGCCTCCGGCGCATGAATGTCGCGACGGCTCGCCTGATACAGCCAATACTCGCTCGCGTAGAGCGAATCGTTGGGTGTGAGGGAGACGCGGAGCACCGGGACCGGCGCCGCGACCGCCACGTCGCGCAGACCGCGGAACGTCTCGAGCGCGGTTTCGAGCGCGACGTTCGCCGGCAGGCGGACGACGTAGAACGAGGTGAAGTCCACACCCTCGGCGCCGGGCGCGGGCGGCGACTCGCCGCGGAACTCGGGCTCGAAGCGGATGTCGCCGAGCCGTGCCGCCGCGGCGTCCAGCGCCGCGATCCCGAGCGCTCGGAACTGGAAGCCGGCCGCGTCGGCCACGAACGCCGCGCGCGCGAGCCGCGCCTGCGCGGCCGCTCCGGGCGCGAGCTGGATCACGCAGCGGCTGCCGTCGTACGACGCGCCGCGTCCGGTCAACGGAACGCCGGGGCGGCGCACCGGCCGATCGAGCGTGAGCGCCGCGGCGGGCATGGCGCCGCCCATGACCAGCAGCAGCACCAACCCGAAAACACGTGTGAGCCGCATAAGCGTATGCGACCGTCGCCGGAGGCGCGCCGGTCGCAGCGGGAAAAAGTCTAGAGGTCATGTCGGCGACCGGTCAAGCGTCGCCCGCCGACGCCGCGAAACGACGTGTCGGCGTGAAGCGGGCGGCTCGAGAACGCGATCGCGCGGTCGTCGCGCGGAACGGTGGACGATCGCGCCCCGCGTCCTTGACTCGGCCCGAAGCGCCGGGCACACTTTGCCGCGTTCCCCAAGCGATGCCTCCCCGGTGCATCGCCCGCCACCCGGTCGAAGGACACCATGGATCAAGCACAGCGCGACGCGTTGCGTCAGATGCTGCTCGGCCGTTCGATGCGCTTCGGCGAGTTCGTCTTGAGTTCCGGAGCCACCTCCAACTACTACATCGATGTCCGCAAGACCAGCCTCCATCCGGCCGGTCTGCGCATGATCTCGAAGCTCTTCTTCGAGATGCTCGAAGCCGACAACGTCACCGCCGTCGGCGGGCTCACGCTCGGCGCCGATCCGCTGGTCGCCGGCCTGATGCTCCACAGCGCCGATCTCGGCAAGCCGCTCGAAGGTTTCCTGGTGCGCCGCAACACCAAGGATCACGGCCTGCGCGGCCAGGTCGAGGGCAACCTCGCCGGCCACAAGCGCGTCGCCATCCTCGACGATGTCATCACCAGCGGCGAGAGCGCGCTGATCGCGGCCGAGGCCGCCGAGTCGTACAAGGCCGAGGTCGTGAGGGTGCTCGCGGTGGTCGATCGCGAGCAGGGCGCGAGCCAGATCTTCCAGCAGCGCGGGTTGCCGTTCAGCGCGCTGTTCTCGATCGGCGAGCTGCTTCCGGCCGAGCGCGGCTAGGGGCGACCCCGCCGAAGTGTAACGAAGGAATCGGCACCCCCCTGCCGATAACCGATCCGAACCCCGGACACCGGACCCGAAATACCGAGCGGACTGGACGACCATGTTCGAGAGGCAGCTCGGCCTGCGCGAGAACCCGTTTCTCTCGGGCCACCAGCCGAAGTACGTCTACCCGAGCCGTGAGCATCAGGAGGCGCTCGCCCACCTGCGCTACGGCATCCAGAACCGCGAAGCCTTCGTCCTGATCACGGGCGAGGTCGGGACCGGGAAGACGACCGCCGTCTACGATGCGCTCGGCGAGTGGGGCGAACGCGCCGTCGTCGCGCTGATCACCAACTCGGCGCTCACGCGCAACGAACTGCTCGAGGAGATCTGCCTCCGCTTCGGCGTCGCGACGCCCGGGCCGATGAGCAAGCCGCAGACGCTGGTGCAGCTCGAGAAGCTGCTGACCTCGGTGCGCGAGCGCGGCGAACTCGCGATCCTGCTGCTCGACGAGGCGCAGAACCTCGACCGCGACCTGCTCGAGGAGATCCGGCTGCTCTCGAACCTCGAGGTGCAGGGCGAGAAGCTGCTGCAGATTTTCCTCGTCGGCCAGCCCGAGCTCGAGGCGAAGCTCGCGCAGCCCGAGCTGCGCCAGCTGCGCCAGCGGATCGCGATCCACTACCGCATCTCGCCGCTCTCCGCGAGCGAGACCGCGCACTACATTCATCATCGCGTCGCCGTGGCGGGCGGCAACGCGCACGAGTTGTTCCCGTCGGACACGTGCATCGAGATCTTCCGCGTCACGAACGGCATCCCGCGCGAGATCAACATCGTCGCGGGACAGTCGTTGCTCAACGCGTTCGTCGAGGACGCGCGCACGGTGACGGGCGAGCACGTCCGCGCCGTCGAAAAAGAGATCGAGTTCCAGAGCGTGCTGCGGGAGAACAGGCCCGAGGCGGCGCGGGCGCCTGCGCCGATCGCCCCGCCCGTGCCCGAGCCGGTGGCCGAAGCTGCAGCGCCCGCTCTGCCCGCGTGGTTCGATGAGGTGATGGCGCGACAGAAGGCCCCGCCGCCGCCGCCGCCGCCGCCTGTGACGCAATCGCCCGTGGCGCAATCGCCCATGGTGCAATCGCCCGTCGCGCCCCGCGAGCCTGAGGTCGAGGACGAGGCTCCGCTGCCCGAAGCGGTCGCGCCGCCGATCCGGCGTCCGCCGCTCGAATCGGTCACGCGCATCCCGCCGCTGCCGCGGCGCGATGCGATGCCCGCGACGCCCGAGCCCGTGCGAGCGCCCGAGCCTGCGCGCGCGACCGAGCCGGCACGAACGGCCGAGCCCACGCCGACCCCGATGGCCGAGGTCGCCCGGCGCGAGCCGCCCCGCCCCGCGCCGGTCGAGGCCGCTGCACCGCCGCGCACTCCAAGCGTCGAGGCGCCGCGCGAGGCGGTCGCGCGGTCGTCGGCGACGCGCGACATCGATTTCATCTCGCCGCGCCTGCGCGCGAAGCTCGAGACCGCCGATGAGGCGCCCGAGCGCGCGCCGTCGCGCGGCGCGCCGCTGCTTGCGCTCGCGACCGCGATCGCGGTCGTTGTGATCGGCGCGATCCTGCTGCTGCGCTTCGGTCCGTGGTCGCATCCGCGCGCGTCCGCGGTTCAGCCTGCGCAGAGCGTCACGCCCGCGCCGCCGCCTTCGGTCGCCGCGACGCAGCCCCCAGCGACGCAAACCACGCCGGCGCCGATCGCGAAGCCGCAGACGCCCGCGCCGAAGCCCGCGACGGTTGCCGTGAACCCGGCACCCAGCGCGGCGAAGCCCGCGCCCGCTCCGCCCACGCATGCCGTCGCGACGAAGCCCGCACCTGCGCCGACGCATGTCGCGGCGTCGAAGCTGCCGAAGACCCTCGCGCCGATCAAAGCACAGCACACCGCCGCAACCGAGCAGGTCGCCGCGAAGATGTCCGCGCCATCGACCAGGTCGACCGACACGCCGAAGCCCTCGACCGGCACATCCTCGTCCACCTCGAGCGCGCCGACGACGGGCGCGACGCCCGCATCCACCGGCGCCGCGAGCGCCGCGCCCGCGACTGCCGCACCCGCGGCCAAGGCGCCGGCAGGGAATCGCTTCGGCATCGCGGTCGGCACGTATCTCAATCCCGAGCGCGCGAACTCCGAGCGCACGAGCTTGAGCGAGAGCACGCAGCTCCCGGCGCGCGTCGTCACCGCGGCCGAGGACAGCGTCGCGACCTATCGCGTGGTGATCGGCTCGTTCGCCGATCGGGTCGCGGCGGAACGCGCGGCCAGCGATCTCATCCGCCGCGGGCTCGTGAACGAAGCGCGCGTGGTGGCGCTGGCGAAGAGCGAATAGCGCGCGGCGCACGATCCGTTGTGAATCCAGGGCGCGCCGCGGCCGGCGCGCCTTTTCGCTTGCCGACGCGATGAGCGGCCACTAGCTTCTCGGGCCGCTTGCCGCATCGAGGCGCGGACCGTACGGTGTCGCGCCTGCCTCGCGTGCCGCGTCCCCATCGTCTAGAGGCCTAGGACACCGCCCTTTCACGGCGGCGACACGGGTTCGAATCCCGTTGGGGACGCCAAATGTCCTTTTCGACCCGAGATCTCTCGTAACTCATCGAAGGCTGAAGAGGTTCCGGAGTTTCGAATCCCACCGTTTGCGTCCCACACAACGCCCGAGGGGAAGAACACCGCCTGCAGCCGCCGCTGATGCTCGGCCGACGCGTGCTGCCACAGCCGCGCCGCGTTCGTGAGCGCGTGCTCGGCGAAGGCGAGCACCGCATCCAGATCGAGGTGCGCGACCGTGGCGCGTTCGAGGTCCATCTCGGCCGCGGCGATCTGCTCCCGTATCCGGTCACGCTGACGCTGGTAGTCGGCCGCATCCAGCATCCCGTCGGCGAGCAGATCGGCGAGCCGGTCAAGCTTTGCACGGTGCGCCGCGACCCGCTGCTCGAGCCGCGCTCGGTCACTTCGGGCGACTGACTCTCGCTTTCGCCACACGTCGAGGACGATGGCGGCGAACAGGCGCATGTACTCTCGCCGCGGCTGCAGCCGTTCAAGGAAGGCGACGAACGCGGCCTCGAGCGCGGCCTTCGTCACCCGCAGACCGCACCGCGGGCACTGGTAGTAGCCGTACCGGGTCGAGCGTGCGCGCGTCCATCCGGCGGTGAGGCCTTGCTCCTCGCACCGTCCACAGCGCACGAAGCGCCGCAGCGGGAAGTCCGGATGGTCCTTCGCGTGCGGAACCTTGCGACAGGTCTGACCCTGCATCCGCACCTGCACGCGGTCGAATGTGGCGGCAGAGACCAGGGGCTCAAAGTCTCCCGCGCGCACGATCCCCCACCGTGGTATCTCGACGCGACCCGCGTAGAGCGGATTGCTCAACATTCGGTCGAGGCTCTTGAGGGTGTGGACTCCACCGCGCCGCGCCGAGAAGCCTCGGGCGCGGAGCCGGGCTAGTACGTCGACCTTGGACATCCCGCCCGCGAAACCCTCGAACGCGGCTCTCACCGCCGCCGCGTGCTCCGGGTGCAGGACCATGCTCGGACCGCCGCGCCCGCCCCGCTCGTACCCGTACGGCGGCTGCCACACCCAGCGCCCGAGTTCGAGCGCAGCCTTCATGCCCGCACGCGTGCGCTCGGCCTTGACGTCGTTGTCCAGTTGCGCGACGGCGGAGAAGATGGTCTCCATGAAACGGCCCGTCGGGCTATCGTTGATCGGCTCGGTCGCCGACTTGAGGATGATGCCCATCCCGGCGAGCATCGCGCGCAGCGCGTGGTGGTCACCTGTGTTGCGCGAGAAGCGAGACAGGTTGTAGACCACGACAACGCCGACTTCCTTGCGGTGCTCGCGGCAGAACGCCAGCATGCGGCGCAGCTCGGTCCGGTCGGTCGTCTTGGCCGACTCGCCCTCTTCGACGAAGACGGCGGCGACCTCCCAGCCCTCATGGCGACAGAAGCTCTCGCACTCACGCCGCTGGGTCGGGAGACTCAGGTTTTCGACCTGTTCCTTGGTCGAGACGCGGCAGTAGACGACCGCCTTCATCCAGCACTACCTCCGCCAGCACATACAGCTGACCTCGTAGCTGCTCGAGCTGCTGGTCATCGATTTCGAAATCCGGCGGCAGCAGACGCCGGCACTCGGCCAGCGTGAGCCGTTCGCCGCGCGGGTCAGACCCGAGACCCGGACGTTGTTCTGTACCTTGGCCGTCGCCGTGGGTCATAGTCCTTTCCGGGACGCGACATAGCGCCTCAACTCGGACCGGTCGAACCGCAAGCACTTGCGCGAGATGCGGCGCGTGAACGGCCAGGTGTGCGCGTTCCTGTACACGTACCGCACCGAGACGCCGAGCAGGGTCGCAACCTCCGCGGCGGTCATCAGCTCGGTGTCGGCCGACAGCGGCACCGACAAGGAGTCGCCGCGCCCCGCGGCCTTCATCACCGCGGTAAGGCGCTCGATCTCCGCGGGCGTGAGCGCGGCGAGCGCCCGCAGCATGTCGGTGAGCTCGGCGGACACTCTCGCCTCCCTGCGACTCGCCGTCCGCCGCGTCGGCCGGGGACTCCACCCTGTTGATCCATTCCCAGTGGTGCCTCTCAAGCAGGCCCGCCTCGACCGCGGAGGGCGGAATCGGAACGCGACACGCCTGCGCGACCACCTCCCCGCGGGGAATCGGCGTACCGGCCCTCGCGTTCCGACCATCGGTAATCACAGGAGCCGCACGCGCACGGCTTGGTCGGTAGCGTGGTGTCACTGATCCGCACGACTCGTGACCGCTCTTCCTCGCGCAATCCCTCTGCCCAGTCCGTGCTCATCGAGTGTCCCTCCCGCGATCGACGATGGGGCTGAACAGTTCTTCCGCTTCCCGGTGCAAGCACCTGTCACACGACCAGCCATCGAAGGTCCACTTGGCCTCGGGGCCCCCACAGCTTGGGCACGCTTCCGGAGGCTCTGTGTGCTTCTTTGGCTTGGGCCAACCCCTGACCTCGCACTCCCAACAGCCGGCACACCTCCAGCCATCGTCGGTCCAAGTGGACTCGGGACACCCACAATCTGGGCACGGCGCTGCCAGACGGCTGACCAACGGAAGCCCACAGTTCGGGCATGACGCTGGAGGGCCGGTTAGTGTGTTCATGTTCTCGTCGCTCATCGCATCTCCGTCTCGGCGGTCGTGACCCTCCCCGGCTCGCGCACCGCGCGACGCGATCCGGCTGCAACGTGAGGGACAGGGACAGGCTCCCAGCCGTGACGAGCGAGCGCCGCTCGCTGCTCACCGGTGAGGGCATCAACCTCTCGGCCGGAACCGCCGGAATCGCCTCCCGTCGGTTCGCCCGCATCAAGAGCGGCTCGCGGTGGGCTCGATTCTGGCAGCCCCGCGTTCATGCGCCCGCCGGAATCCTGACGATCGCAAGGCGCAATTGGCGCGGAGTCAGTGGTGCTCGATTCCGGCGGCGCTTGGGCGGCGCGGTCCGCCGGAATCAATGCGCCCTGGGGCCGCGACTGATGCGCCTCTGATGGTGGTTGCTCGTTACCGGCGATGCCGGCGGGGAGTAGTAGGCGCGGGCTGCCCTTCCGACCGCCACCAGAAACCTGCCAGTCCACGCCGTTCCGCTCGGCAATCAGAAGACGTGCCGTGTCACGCGAGAGCCCGTGGTCCACAAGGAACGGCACCGCATCCTCGCGGGCGCGCATCGGCTCGCCGTCAGCAAACCAAGCTGCCACCTCTATGCGCAGATCAGCGGCGGTGCGCTCGCGTCGGTCCTCCGAGATGCCGCACCGGGCGTTGTGCGCGTCCTCGTCGGCTAGCAGTTCGCTCGCGGACCGTGCCGAGTCGCCGAGCCACTCGACGCGCGGCATCGCGGCTCCGGCGTCGAGCACGATCCTCATGCGGAGCGCGCCGGGCATCGGCGCTAGGTTCATCTTCACCGCAGCGAGAACCCGCTCCTTCTCGTTCTCGGGGTCCACGGCGAGGAGCAGTCCCGCACGGGCGGCACCGATGATGCCAATGGAGCCGCCACCGCGATAGACGGCGCGCGCGCCGCCGGACTTGTTGAGGTGACGCACGACGAGCACCGCGGCGCCGGTTCGCTCCGCCAGCGCGCGCAGCAGTGCGAGCGCCCGGCGGACATCTTGGTCGCGGTGGGCGTCCACCCCCGAGGGCAGGAATGCCATCAACGGGTCAATGACGATGAGTTTGGCACCCACCTCGCGAGCGGCGTGTTCCACGCCGGCAAGGTCAGCAGCCGTGACGAGCGGGTCACGGGTTGCTCCATGCTCGCCGCGGATCGCAACGGTGGCGATCCGCATCAGGTCTGCGCTGACTGCTTCAAGGCGTGGGCGGATCGTGCGCGCAAGGTCATCCTCCGCGCTCAGGATGACCACGCCCGCGGCCGCCGGACCGGGCGTGCCGTCCGGCATCACGGCACCCCGCGAGAGCCGGGCGGCGAGATCGAGCGTCACGGTGCTCTTGCCGAGCCCGGGGTCGCCGTCGAGAACGGTCAGCATCCCCAGCGGGATGCGGCTCGCCCAGAGCCATTCGACGGCGAGCGCCGTCACGGTCGCGACGCGCGTCACCTCGAAGAGGTCGATCTTTTCGCCTCGCGTCGGTTCTCTCTGGTCCGACAGCGTGCGAATAAGGTCACGCGTCTCGGATTCACCGAGCGCGTTGCGCATGAGCCGGGCGATCTCGCCAGCCCCGCCCACTTGATCGAGCTTCCCCGCGCGATCCAGTTCTCTCTCGACGGTGGAGAACACGCCGCTATCAAGGTCAGCACCGTCGGCCGAGCGCAGAGCGTCGAGAATGGCGGCGCGCGTGGGGTCCATGAGCGTGAGCCCGCTCGCCTCGCCGCGGAGCCAGTGGTTCGCGAGCAAGCCGCGGAGCAAACGCTCCTCACGGCGGTGAGAGCTAGCGCGAGCGGTCACGACTTGTGCTCGTCGTGTTTGCCGTTGCGCGCGATGCGCATGTCCTCCGGCGCCGGGGATTCCCCCGTCGTCGCCTCGATCATGCGCACCAGCGCGTCACACCGGGCGCGCGCAGCGATGCCGAGCACATCGTCCATCTCGGATACCTTCTCGGCCTCGACCTGCGCCTCCGCAAGACAGGACAGCGCTACCGCGCGCACCGCCGCCGCGTCGGTCGTCTGGCAGATGGTCAACCTGTCCTCGCCGAGTTTGTACTGAATCACCGCCGACACCATTCGCATGGCCTCCTGAAACGAAAAGAGCCCGCCCGGCGTTTGCCGGACGGGCTCGCCTTACCTACTACACGGCGGTCGTTAGTCGATCTTGCGGATCCCCCCGTGAGAAATCCTTGCGCCGGCCCGCGCGAGCTTTTCGAACAAGGTCCGGCATGCCCCCGGCGGGCACCCGGCGCGGCGCTCGGCTTCGGCGTCGGAGACACCCTCCAGTATCTCGGCCAACAGGAGCGCATCGCGCTGATTCAGCGTCGCCGCAAGGACATCGAGGACAGCGGCGGCCAGCTCCCGCTGTTCTACGACGTGGTCCGGTCGCGGGGCGAGTTCATTTGGTGGGGCGTAGGGCGTTGTGAATACACCCTTTTTCGTCGGCCGAGGGGACGCGATATCGCCATAGGCGTCAGCCGCCCAACGCCGCTCCCGGCGAAGGCGGCGCCCCGCTTGCTCGTTCTGGCGGGCCCACTTCATCCGCCATGCAGCCGGTCCCGTTTCTCCGAAGATCGCGCCGGCAAGGTAGTGCATGACGCGCGCCGTGCCGTCGTCTGCGGCTCGCCACGTATCGGAGCGAGTGACAGTGTCATGCAAGACGGCAATCTGCTCGTTTGTTGGATTGGCGATATTGAACATGCTCCAGAATAGGAGCCGTATCTCCTCACGACGCGCGCCGGGATCGAGCAACGTCTGCTCGATGACCTGAACAGGCGTCCGGGCGTAGTGCACAAGCCGGATAACGCCGTCCGCCGGGATGGAAATGGAGGTTCGCATGCAGCCTCCGCGGATCACGCGCGCGGGGCTTGCGACAGTCGCCTATCGGAAGGTAGGTCCTCGCCGTGCGCGCCCCACGCGCACTTTGTCGCGGCCCGGCCAGCCTTGAGCGGCCGGGTCGCTCTGTTTGTGTAGCACCGGTCCCGGCCTTGCCGCAAGTCGCGCATCAGATCGTGGTGGCCCCGTTCGCTATGCGCGCGCCAAGCACCGCCGGGTCCGGCTAGGTGCTCGATGGTGAGACGAGCACGTCCGCGGATCGCGTCATGAACGATCCGGTACGCGTCGGCCGGGTCAGCCAGTCGAGCAGAACGGTGCCACTCGGTCGGCGACGGTGTCGAGCCGATCGCGCACCCGGGGCCCTTCGGCGAACGCATCGTGGCCGCGTTGGTGGCATCAACGAGCTCACCGCTGCGCTCCCGCGTCTCCATCTGCTCGCGCTCCAGCTTGAGCCGCTCGCGCGCGGCGCGGTGTGGGACATGGTCGCCGGCCGGCGCGCCGGCTCAACGGGATGGTCGATGGCACCTTGGCGGCGCGGCACGCGCGATCGGCTCGACACCTCTGTCCGCCGCTCGCTGTTACTCCTCGAGAACGCCCAGTTCGTCGCCTGACTGGCGCCTACGCAGCTTGAGAACCGGATCAATTCGCGTCGCGTATTCTTCGGCCCACGAGAGCCGCTCCTCGATCTTACTCGGCTCGGAGGTCACACCTGTGCTTGTGGCCATCTCCTCGCGCACGGCTGCGACGTAAGCGCGGATGTCACCCGCGAGCCGCCAGCGCCGCACCTCGTCCTCGAGCTGCGCGGCGCGCTTCCCCTCCTCACGCCTACGCTGTTCCTGCTCGTGTCGCCGTTGCTCTTGTTCCCGATACTCGAGCTGCTGACGCACCCGCTCCTCGCGCTGCTTCTTCAGCGCGGCCGCCGCGACGTCCAGTTCGGCAACGAAGTCGTCGAGTTGCTCTTCAAGTTGCCGCCGCTTGCCGTCGCGCCAGCGATGACGCGACAGCGCGTAGGAGCTGTTGTCAATGAACAGCTCCAGCACGCCCGTCGGCACAAGCGTCTTGCGCGGCTGGTTCCAGTAGAGCCACGACTGCAACTCTTGGCCCCTCAGCCGCGCAGGCGGCTCGCGCGCGGGCGTCATGCCAACGGTGCGCTTCTCGGTGATGCCGAACTGGATCCACTCGCCCGTGACCCGCACCCGTGTCACATTGTCGGGTGGATCATCCTCGCCGCGCCGGCGGTTCTCGTCGTCCGTCAGCGGCGGCGTCACCTCCCCCTTGAGGCCGCGGCCCTCAAGCGCCCGAATCAGCGCGTCCATGATTCGCAGGGCGCGGTCTAGGCTGGCCGGGGCGACCGAGATGTCGAGACAGCGCGCGTTCCGGTAGCGGACCAGGCCTTCCTGCGGGTCGGCACCGCGAAGAAGGTGCGCCGACTCGGAGACGAGCTTGTGCGGGTTCCGCAGCTCGTCGCGGACGCGGATCAACTGATCAGCAGGCATCTTCGGGACCGTCATGCCAGTCCTCGCAATCCAGCCGAGCCTGGGCGATCACGTCTTGGAAGAGTCCCTCGGCCCGCATCAAGCCGAGGTAGCCAACGCCCTTTCAGCAGCAACCAGGAGGCGGCATCATCCCAGCCGCGACGGACCCCAGGCAATCTGAAGTGCCAAGTTGCGGACCTGGACTCTGAGGCCATCCTTCAGGGTTTGGTCGACCCGGCCGCCACGACTCACTGTCTCCCCCGACGATGTATCTGCAAGTAGGAGGATAGGAAAGTGACCTTCACCGACGCACTTCGCGGGTACGCGTATCCCGTGCACCGCCGCGACGGCTTCAAGTGCCAGTACTGCGGACTGGACGGCAGCGAGTCGTTCGAAAAGTGGCTATGCCTCTCGTGGGATCACCTGCTGCCCAAGGGAGATCCGCGACGAGACGATCACGAGTTCATCGTAACCGCGTGCATGTTCTGCAACGTCGCCGACAACCATTACCTTGTGAAGGCGGCTGAGCGGGGGCTGCGCTTTGACGGCATGACGATGGAGCAGCTCGTCGCGCAGCGGAAGCCCTATGTCGAGCGCACGCGAGCGGCATACGCGGAGTTCTGGAAGAACAACGTCAGGCGCTAGACGTCTCGGGGGGCTGGCGCCAGGCGCGCCGCTCCTCCGCCGGATCCATCGGCCGGTGTATTCTCCACGGCCGTGAACCCATGGGCCGAGCGCGATGACCGCAGCGGGTAGCCGACCGGAGCAAGTCGCCCGAGAACGGATCGACGGCGCCCTTGCCGAGGCCGGTTGGCTGGTCCAGGACCGCGATGAGATGAATCTGTCCGCCGGTCGCGGAGTCGCGGTGCGAGAGTTCAAGCTCACTTCCGGTCACGGCTTCGCGGACTACCTCCTCTTCGTGGACGGCAGGGCTGTCGGCGTCCTTGAGGCCAAGCCCCTGGGCCACACGCTAAGTGGTGTCGTGGTGCAGGCCGACAAGTACGCCACAGGCCTCCCCGCTGGGCTGGATCCACCAGTAGAGCCGCTACCGTTTCTGTACCTATCCACGGGGGCAGAAACGACGTTCACCAACCTGCTGGACCCGGACCCGCGCAGCCGCCGTATCTTCCAGATTCACCGGCCGGAAACGCTTGCCGAGTGGCTGACTGCCGAAACGCTCGACTCTTGGGTGAGGGGCCACGGCGGATTCACCGCCGCCGATGAAACCAAGCCCTCGTCCCTCCGTGCGCGTCTCCGCGCGATGCCGCCGGTGGAAAAGGCGTCCCTCTACTCGAATCAGCTGCAGGCCGTCATCAATCTCGAGCACTCGCTGTTCCAGAACCGCCCCCGCGCGCTGGTGCAGATGGCGACCGGCTCGGGCAAGACGATTATGGCCGTAACTGCCGCCTACCGGCTCATCAAGTTCGGCGGCGCTCGTCGAGTGCTCTTCCTCGTGGACCGCTCCAACCTCGGCGAGCAGGCCGAGAAGGAGTTTCAGGGCTTCCGCACGCCCGACGACAACCGGAAGTTCACCGAGCTGTACGGCGTTCAGAGGCTCACCTCGAACACCATCGGCACCTCGGCCAAAGTCGTCATCACCACCGTCCAGCGGCTCTACTCCATGCTCAAGGGCGAGCCCGACCTTGACCCTGAAGTCGAGGAGGCGTCGCTGTTCGAGTTTGCCGGGGCGGCTTTGAAGGAGCCGCTGCCCGTCGTCTACAACCAGGCCTATCCGCCGGAGTACTTCGACATCATCCTCATCGACGAATGCCATCGCTCGATCTACTCGCTGTGGAGGCAGGTGCTGGAGTACTTCGATGCATTCCTCGTCGGCCTCACGGCCACGCCGGCCAAGCACACCTTCGGCTTCTTCGATCAGAATCTCGTGATGGAGTACGGCCACGAGGAGGCCGTGGCCGACGGCGTCAACGTGGACTTCGAGGTCTACAGGATCCGTACGCAGATCACGGAGCATGGCTCGACCATCGAGGCTGGCGACGAGACGATGGTGGGCTACCGGCACCGGCAGTCCCGCAGAGTCCGGTGGGAGTCCCCCGACGAGGACATCGCCTACGGGGGCGAGGCGCTAGACCGCGCCGTCGTCGCCAAGGATCAGATCCGGCTGATCGTTCGCACATTCCGCGACCGTCTGTTCACCGAGATCTTCCCCGGTCGCACCGAGGTGCCCAAGACGCTTGTCTTCTGCAAGGACGACTCCCACGCGGAAGACGTCGTGGAGATCATCCGCGAGGAGTTCGCGCGCGGTAACGCCTTCTGTCTGAAGATCACGTACAAGACCACCGGCAAGAAGCCCAAGGATTTGATCCAGGAATTCCGCAACTCCTACGAGCCGCGCATTGCCGTGACCGTGGACATGATCGCCACCGGCACCGACATCCGGCCCATCGAGGTCGTTGTCTTCATGCGTACCGTGAAGAGCCGCGTGATGTTTGAGCAGATGAAGGGGCGCGGCGTGCGTGTCATCGATCCCACCGAGCTCAAGGCGGTCACGCCCGACGCACTGGCCAAGACGCACTTCGTCATCGTGGACTGCGTGGGCATCGCTGAGACTCCGCTCGCCGACACTCACCCGCTGGACGCCAAGAAGTCCGTCCCCTTCAAGGCGCTCCTGGAGCATGTCGCGATGGGTGGCACGGACCAGGAAGTGTTCTCGTCTCTTGCGAGTCGCCTCTCCCGCCTCGCCAGGGAGTGCGGTCCTGACGAGGATGTGCGGATCCGAGAGGCCTCAGGCGGAATGGGGCTCGCGCAAGTCACCCACAGCATCATCGAAGCTCTCGATCCCGACCGGCAGGAGGCGCGGGCGCGCAGTACGCACGGCCTGGCCGGCGATCAAGTGCCCACCGAGACACAGCTCAAGCAAGCGTGGCACGCACTGGCCAAAGAGGCTGTCGCGCCGCTGGCCACACGTCCCCCGCTCCGTCAGCTCTTGCAGGACATCAAGCGCGAGCTGGAGCAGGTGATCGACGAGGTGTCCAAGGACGAGCTGCTCTATGCGGGCGCGAGCGCCGAGGCGAAGGCGAGGGCCACCGAGTTGGTCGCGTCGTTCGAGCAGTTCTTGACCGAGCACAAGAACGAGATCGACGCGCTTCAGTTCTTCTTCTCGGTGCCGCACCGCGAGCGTCTCCGCTACGACGACATTAGGGCGCTCGCTGCAACGATCAAAGCTCCGCCTCGCTCTTGGACGCCCGAGGTACTCTGGCGCGCCTACGAGCTACTCGAGAAGGACAGGGTTCGCGGCGCGTCGAGCAAGCGGCTGCTCACAGACATCGTGTCGCTCGTGCGCTTCGCCTT
Source organism: Candidatus Eiseniibacteriota bacterium (assembly GCA_016178725.1). Classification (GTDB taxonomy): domain Bacteria; phylum Eisenbacteria; class RBG-16-71-46; order RBG-16-71-46; family RBG-16-71-46; genus WS-11. Next base: position 1,589 of record JACOSV010000040.1, on the reverse strand, counting down.
GCGCCAAGACGACGAGCTGGTGCCCCACGCCGACCGCGTTCGGACACAATACGAGGCTTGGATGGCGCAGCAGGCTAACCGGGGCAGGCAGTTCACCGGTCAGCAGATTCGCTGGTTGGAGATGATGCGCGACCATGTCGCTGCCAGCCTGGAGATCGCCGTCGAGGACTTCGACGAGGTGCCGTTCGTCCAGGAGGGCGGCCTGGGCAGAGCATCGCAGGTGTTCGGGGACGACCTAGAGCAACTGATGCGGGAATTGAATGAGGTGCTAGCGGCGTGAACGTCCCTTCTGCCGTGTTACGCGTTGATCTTCCCTCCGGCTGGCGCTGGGCGCGCATCGATCAGGCATGCACGCCTCGAACCGACCGCGGACAAGCTGGGGGCCGCCCCTACGTCGAAATCGGCTGCATTGATCCCATAGGTAAGGGCTATGTCGAGTCGGTGAAGTCGGCCGTTGCGGGCGCACTCGCGGCTAAGGCGGGCGACGTCCTGGTGTCCCGCGTCCGCCCTACACGTGGTGCCATCGCGGTGCTAACCCACACAAGTGCGAATGTCAGTTCGGCACTCACTGTCCTGCGTCCCAACCCAGGGATCCTCAGTCGATACGTTCACTATTGTCTCGCTTGGAATCGGGACTTCGCAGAGCATCTTCGCAGCCGCTGTAGGGGCACAATGTATCCGACTGTCTCCCGCGACGCCGTTTGCGAGTACTTCCTTCCGATCGCGCCTGCTGCTGAACAATGCCGCATCGTCGAAGCCATCGAGAGCTTCTTCACTCGGCTCGACAATGCCGTGGCGACGCTGGAACGGGTGCAGCGGAATCTGGAGCGGTATCGGGCTTCCGTGCAGAAGGCAGCCGTGGAGGGGCGGCTGGTGCCCACCGAGGCCGAGCTGGCCCGTGTCGAGCGACGGGACTATGAGCCCGCGGCCGTTCTCCTCGAGCGCATCCTGGCCGAGCGCCGCCGCCGGTGGGAAGCGGCGCGGCGCAAGGGGAAGTACCAAGAGCCCGTCGCGCCCGACACGGATGAGCTGCCCGAGCTACCCGAGGGCTGGTGCTGGGCGAGCCCGGGGCAGTTCTTCTCCTGGTCGAGGGAGCTTCCTGCCCAAGACGGACCAGCGCGCTGGAGACATCCCCGTCTTCGGCGGCAATGGCGTCAACGGCTATCACGACCAGGCGTTGCTGACGACACCTACGATTGTGATCGGTCGGGTAGGCGCGAACTGCGGGAACCTTCACTTGACAGAGGGCCCTGCGTGGATCACCGACAACGCGATCTTCGCTGCCGCGGGAACCGACCAGGCAGTCCTGCCCTACTGGCGGATGGTGATGAGTTTGCAGCACCTCAACGCCAATGCTGGCGGTACCGGCCAGCCCTACGTGAACCAGAGGCACCTCAACGAACTTGCCATCCCCCTACCACCCCAAGCCGAGCAGGTGAGAATCAGCGCTGTACGTCGTCAACTGCGATGGGACACGGACGGCCTGAACTTAAGAGACACCCATGCGGTACAGGAACGGCAGGATACGCTCTTCGGGTTTGACCAGCAGGCCGCGGTTGATGCGCACCCTTCGCCGCAGCGTTTGCCGT
>JACOSV010000039.1 GCA_016178725.1 Candidatus Eiseniibacteriota bacterium | reverse complement strand
GCTGCTCCCGTCACCGCCCTCGCCGCCGTACGCCGCCCCGCCGCAATACGGACTGGTGCTCCCCGGACTGCCGGGGCCGGTGCCGCTCGCGTACCCGAGCCCCGCCACCGTGATCGCGCTCGTCCCGTCCACCGTGCAGTTCGACGTGAGCGTGAGATCGACGCCGCCCGCGTCCGTCGCGACCTGCTGAACCACGCCGCCCGACTGGACGGTGAGATTGCAGAACGTGTGAGGCCCGGCGATCGTCAGCGTGGTGCCCTGCACCACGACGTCCATGTTGTCGTACGTCAGGTCGCCCGAAGCGATCGAGGTCGGCGTGGTGATGGTCGCCGTAGGACATGAGAGCGCACGCAGAGGCGCCTGCGCGAGGGCGGCGATCGGGAGAAGCGCCGCGAGCGAAATGGAGAAGAGGACGAGCGAAGCAAGACGAAGACAGGGCTTCACGGTGCGGGCTCCGTGGTGAGTGTCTGCCGGTGGCGACGACGCGAGGTCGTTGGCCAGCGACGGTGGGGTGCGGCGGATGCCTCGCAAGCTCGGGGGGTGGGCTCGATGCGAGAGCAGCGAACCTATCATGCGCCTGCAGCCCACGCCGCGTCGTTTATGTACGAACGGCGGCGTGTATCGCCGGATGAAACTAACGGCGAGCGAGCGGGATCACGAGCTTCAATCCGCTCAAGATCTCCGAGAACGCCATCACCTTGACGTCGACGAGGCCCTGGGCGAGCGCCGCGTCGCGGATCATGTCCTCGGTGATCTCCTTCCGGCCTTTCGGCCACAGCATCCAGATCGCGCCGTCGCGCAGGATCGTTTTCTGCAGCGCCGTGAGCCGCGCGAGCGGCTTCGGGCCGTCGATCCGGAACAGGATCATCGCCGTCGCTGCCTTCGGCCGGCCGATCGCGATGTCGGTCGTCCGCTCGCGCAGCTCGCGCAGGAACGCCGCGTCGTCCGCGTCGATCAGCGCGACGCGCGCGCCGGGCTTGACGCCGAGCTTGTCGATCCGCGGCCGCGTCGAGTAGCCGACCTGCGGCGACGCGCCCCGTTTCGGCGCCGGGTGCTTGACCGAACCGGACCTCTTCGTCCCGCGCGCGGCGCTCAACTCCGGCCCCAGAAGGCGAACCCCACCGCGCCGAGGATGAGCGCGAACGAGACCGCGTAGTTCCAGCGGAATCCCTCGCGCAGGTAGAACCACGCGAAGCCGACGAACACCACCAGCGTGATGCACTCCTGGATCACCTTGAGCTGGTAGCCAGTGAACCGGCCGTAGCCGATTCGATTCGCGGGCACCTGGAAGCAGTACTCGCCGAGCGCGATCAGCCAGCTCACGAGGATCGCGGCGACCAGCGGCGCCTTGCGGTGACGCAGGTGGCCGTACCACGCGAAGGTCATGAACACGTTCGAGATCAGGAGCAGCACGACGGTGCGCATGCGATGGAGTCCTCCGGGTCGTAACGTCGAAAGGGACAGCTAGGCGAGCGCCTTCTTCAGCGCGGCGCCGAGCGACGCGGGCGACACGCGCCCGATTGTCACGTCGCCCGCGCCGACGAAGGTCGCGAGCGATCGCAGCGCCGTCGCGACGCCCGCGAGCGCCGCGTCACGATCGACCGCGCCCCACGCCGCCGCGGGCGGCGGCTCGCCCTTCGCGAACCACGGCTCGAAGTGGACGTTCCGCACCTCGAGCCGTCCCGCCTCGCGATGCGTCTTGGGATCGAGCCGGCCGATCAGGAGGCCGTCGTGATAGATCGGGAGCGTGTAGTAGCCGTGCACGCGCTTCGGCCCGGGCGTGTACACCTCGATCCGGTACTCGTAGCCGAACAGGCGCTCGGTGCGCTCGCGATGCCACAGGAACGAATCGAACGGCGCGAGCAGCGCCGTGCCGCGCGCCGGCTGCCGGCGGCGTCCGGCGCGCGCGAGCGCGGGCAGATCCTCGGTGAGCGCGAGCCATCGTCCACGATCGCCCGCGACCTCGATCTCGGTCACCTCGCCCTCGGCGATCGCCGCGCGTAGCGTCGCGAGCCGTTCGCCGCGCGGGATGCGGGGGAACGAGAGGTAGACGCGCAGGTCGGTCTCGGTCGCGGCGCCCATCGCGTGCAGCGAGCGCCGGAGATGCCAGCGCCCGAACGCCTCGCGCGAGACCGGCTCGAGCAGGGCGGCGTCGGGCAGGACGCGCTCGGCCAGGTCGAAGCGCTTCTGGAAGTGGACACGCGAGTGGACCATCGTGCGGCCGCTCATCCACAGGTAGTCGAGCGCGTGCGTCGTCGGCCGCCAGTTCCACCACCCGGACGCCTTGCGGCCGTTCGCCGCCGGCCGCGCGAAGTCGGCGTTGCCGAGCACGCCGCGCTCGCGGATCGCCGACTCGACCGCGGCGATCGTGCGCCGGTGCCGGCGCAGGAATCGGCTCCAGCCGCGATTCCGCGACGAGTAGTCGAGCATCGCCCGCCGCCACGACGCGAAGTCGCCGACCGGCACGAGGCACGCGGCGTGCGCCCAGTACTCGAACATCACGCGCCGCCGGTAGGCCAGGCGCTCGAACGCGCGGCGGTCGAACGGGCCGAACCGGTTCCACAGCGTCAGGTGATGCGCGCGCTCGACGACGTTGATCGAGTCGAGCTGGATGCCGCCGACGTCTTCCGCGAAGCGCGTGAGATTCGCGCGCGTGAGGCGGCGGCCGAGCGGGCGGTCGAGGTGCTGGCGCTCGATGAACAGCGCCGCGACCGCGCGGCGTGGGACGCGAGGGGGCAAAGCGATCTCCATCGTGAGAAAAGCGATTAACGACGGCGGGCCAGCATGTTAGCGCTTCGGGCAAGCGCCGCGCTCAAGGAATCTTCAAGCGCCGCCGGGGACGATGCGCCCGTGATCGAAACGGCACCGAACGGCCGGCGCACGCCGCACGTTCGGAGCCGATCCGCCGAAGGAGGCCGAACCCCATGCGCGTCGCACGTCGCTTCGCCGCCATTCTCCTCGTCCTTGCGAGCGTGTCCGTTCGCGCCGCGGCCGCCGCGCCGTGGCTGTGGGATCAGAATCAGAACCGCATCGACGACCGCATCGAGGCGGCCGAGGCCGGCGGGCTCGCGGCGGCGCACGTCAACCATGATCTCAACGGCAAGCTGCTGCTCTACGTGTTCTCCGATTCGGCGCCGTTCACGTACGGCGTCTACGTCGGCTTCTCGCATCAGCCGACCGACGCCGACGTCGCCGCGCTGCAGGCGACCGGCGCCACGCTGCTCTGGCGTCCGCACTACATCGACTACCTGCGCGCGCGCGCGACGTTCGCGCAGGTGCAGGCGCTCGCGGGGCTCGGCGGCGTCACGCGCGTCGAGGCGTGGCAGCCGATGTACGCGTTCAACGACAACGCCACGCGCACGCTGCGCGCGCGGGACGCCGCGGGCGGCATCGGCCAGGGCCTGTTCCCGTCGGTGTGGAAGGATCTCGGCTTCACCGGCAAGGGCATCGTAGTCGGCATCATCGATACCGGCGTCAACGACGCGGCGTCCAACGCCTATCCCGGCCATCAGTCGTTGATCGGAAAGTTCGTCGGTGGCGGAGACTTCTCGAATCCCGACGCGAGCCTCAACACGGCGGTCGATCAGAGCGTGAATCCGATGAACAACGTGGATCCGCTCGGCGACTACCACGCGACGCACGTCGCCGGCACCGCGATCGGCAGCGGCGGACCGACCGGCGTGCTGAATGGCGCTTCACCCGGCCCGTACGCCGGCATGGCGCCCGACGCGCGGCTCGTGGACTGCAAGGCGCTCGCCGACGCCGGCGTCGGCGGCGGTTCGGCCGAGGCGCTCGAGTGGTGCATCGCGCACCGCAACACGGTGTGGGCGGGCGGCGAGCCGGGCGTCACGTATCGCGGCGTGCAGGTCGTCAACATGAGCCTCGGCGGCGTGAGCGCCTCGGACGGCACCGACGCGGACTGCGCCGAGGTGAACGCCGCGGTCAAGGCCGGGATCGTGGTGTGCGTCGCGACCGGGAACGACGGCAACACGAACTACATGCCGAGCCCCGCGGCCGCCGATCTCGACGTTGCGGTCGGCGCGCTCCAGGACGCGAACACGCTGCAGCACGGCGACGACATCGTCGCCGCGTACTCGAACGAGGGGCCGCGCAAGTCGGACGGCGACAGCGACCACCTCGACGAGATGAAGCCTTCGGTGCTCGGCTCGGGGTCGGACATCGTCTCGGCGTTGGGCGATCCGACCACCGACGGTACGCGCTACCACAACATCAACGGCACCAGCATGGCGACGCCGACGATCGCGGGGATGTGCGCCTTGATTCTGCAGGCGAATCCCACGCTTTCGCCCGCCCAGGTGCGCGAAGTGCTCCAGAACACCGCCGAGCACCGGACCGACAACGGCAAGCAGCCGCCGTCCGCGGCCGATCCGTTCCACGTCGATCCCAACTACCATCCGTCGTGGGGCTGGGGCGAGGCCGATGCGTACGCCGCGGTCAAGGAAGCGCTCGATCCCAGCACGACGCAGATCGTGATCGAAGGCACGAACGGCGTCTCGCTGATCGGCGGGCAGCTGCAGATCGCGATCCGCTGGAGCACGCAGCGCGAGATCGGCGTGACGCAGTTCGCCGTGTGGCGCGCGGCGGATCTCGGCGGCACGCCGGGCGACTTCGCGCCGGCGAGCCCGGGCGTCGCGCCGGCCGGGCGCGCGATCATCGAGCGCGCGCCGAACCGCACGCCGTACGCATGGACCGACGCCGATCCGTCGCTGGTCTCAGGCGCGACGTACTGGTATCAGGTGCGCTGGACCGACACGCACGGCTTCGCGCACGTCGAGCCGCCGTTCGCCGTGCCGACCGACGTGAAGCCGGTGCGCGCGCGCGTCACGTGGATCATCGACCACGAGGCGCTCGACAACGACGTCTTCGCCCGCTTCGGCTCGGGCGCGAGCGCGGATCATCCGGTGTTCGTGCGGTCGTGCGGCGGCTCGGGCGCCGCCGATTCGGTGCGCCGGGTGGCGGACGCCATCATTTATCAGATCGATCGCTACTACTTCCACGCCGACCTGACCGACGACGACATGGTGCGCGACTTCCTGCCTCCGTCGGCGGCGAATCCCTGGTTTCTCTCGGTGCTCGAGAAGGGATACGTGGACACGCGCGGCGTGGTGGACAGCTTCGCGGTGACCGTCTACGACGGCGCGATCACGACGACCTACACGGCGCCCAACGCGGCGACGCCGACGGTCGAGGGGCAGACCACGACCTTCTGGATCCCGCTCGATCCCGCGACGTCGCTCAACCACGCGCCGGTGCTGAATCCGATCGGCGACCGGACCGTGGGCGAAGGCCTGAACCTCGGCTTCACGGCGACGGCGAGCGATGCGGACGGGCAGGCGCTGACCTACAGCGCGACCGGGCTCCCGCTCGGCGCCACGTTCGACACCGGCACGCATGCGTTCCACTGGACGCCGGCGTTCGGGCAGGCGGGCGTCTACCACGTCACGTTCCGCGTCACCGACACGATGGCCGCGTCCGACGACGAGACCATCGCGATCACCGCGCAGTCGCGCGCGCCGGGCAGCAACACCGCGCCGGTGCTCGCGCCGGTGACCGACAAGTCGACGCAGGCGGGGACGGCGATGACGTTCGCGGTGTCGGCGGCCGACCACGAGGGCGATCCGCTCACGTTCACGGCCGCGCCGCTGCCGGCGGGCGCGACGTTCGACGGCGCCTCGCGCACGTTCCAGTGGACGCCCCGGCGCCGTCGATTCGCAGTCGGTCGCGGTCACCGTCACGCCCGGCGTCCAGACGCTCTACGCCTCATCGTGCGATGCGGACACCACGGTGTTCGCCGGCACGATCGGCGCCGACGTCCAGGGCGCCCAGGACATCGCGACCTATCATTCGTTCTCGGTCGTCGCCGGCACGCAGCAGATCCTCGGCGCGCTGCAGTGGACCGGCGGTCCGGCGATCGATCTCGATCTCTATCTCGTGGACGGACAGGGCAACGTCGTCTCGAGCGGCGCCACCGCCACGTCCGATCCCGAGCACTCGCTCTACGTCAATCCCGATCCCGGCACGTACCAGTGGAAGGTGGTCTCGTTCGACAATCCCAACCCCAACGAAGCCTACACGGTGACGAGCATCCGCTGCGTCGCGCAGCCGGTGGGCGTCGGCGATCGGGGACCCGCGCTCGCGTTCCGGCTCGATCCCAACGAGCCGAATCCGTTCACGCGCAGCTCGGTGCTGCGGTTCGCGCTGCCGGTCGGCGGACGCGTGTCGCTCGCGATCTACGACATCGCCGGCCGCCGCGTGCGCACGCTGGTCGACGGGACGCTCGACGCGGGCTGGCACCAGCGCGTGTGGGACGGGACCGGCGACGACGGCGTGCGCGCCGGCGCCGGCGTCTACTTCTCGCGGCTCGAAGGGCCGCAGGGCGTGCGTTCGCGGAAGATGATCATGCTCCGCTGATCGTCTCTGCGACACCGGCGTCCCTTCGGTCCGGCCCACCGGGGGACGCCATAGCGGGCGCCGGACGTTGGACGCGACTGCCGCGTTTCAGCGCGCCGGCGCCCGCGCCATTTCGGGCGCCGGGTACGCCTCGCCGAGCACCTCGGCGATGTGGGCCATGCGCACGTCGAGCCCGCGCGCGGCGGCGCCGCGCCGCATGTGGAGCAGGCAGCCGGGATTCGACGCCACGACCACGTCGGGCGCCGCGCGTTCGACGGTGTCGAGCTTCTTCTCGAGCTGCGCGTCGGCCATGACCGGGTGCGTGAGGTTGTAGACGCCGGCGCTGCCGCAGCACCAGTCGGCGTTGGCCAGATCCACGACGTCCGCGCCGGGCAGACGCCGCAGCAGCGCGCGCGGCTCGGCGCGCACGCCCTGTCCGTGCGCGAGGTGGCAGGGATCGTGGTACGCGACGCGCAGCGGGCGCGAGGGATCGCGCGGCGAGCGGAGCGACGCGGGCGCGTCGGGCAGACCGACGGCGGCGAGCACCTGCGAGAGGTCGCGCGTGATCGCCGCGAACCGGGCCGCGCGTTCGGCGTCGGGGCCGTCGTCCAGCAGGTGTCCGCACTCGCGCAGCGTGGCGCCGCAGCCGGCGGAATCATGGACGACGAAGTCGTATCCGGCGTCCGCGAACGCGGCGACGTTGGTGCGCGCGAGTACCCGCGCCTCGCGCCGAAGCCCCGCATGCGCGTGGAGCGCGCCGCAGCAGGTCTGCGCGCGCGGGACTTCGACGCGGCAGCCGGCGAGCACGAGCAGCCGCACCGCCTCGTGGTTGACGCGCGGAAACATCACCTCCATCACGCAGGACGTGAAGAACCAGACCCGCGTCTTCGCCGTGCCGGCGGGCAGGAAGACGAGCGCCGCCTCCGTCGCCTCCATGCGCGCGCCGGCGGGGAGCCGCGGCGCGACGCGCTCGAGCGACCGCGCGTCGCGCGGCTCGAGCGGCGGCGTCATCGCGAAGCCCTGGATCGCGAACGGGGGCAGCAGACGCCGCGCCCAGTCCGAGCGCATGAGCGCGGCGATCGGCGACCACTGGCCGAGGCGCAGCAGATCGGCGATCACGTGCATGCGCTCGCGCCGCGGCACGACGTGGCGCAGCGTCCAGCGGCCGAGCGCGCGCATCGGCGTCTCGCGCGTGGCGCGCCGGCGGTCGAGCTGGCCTCGCGTCTCCTCCAGCAGCCGGCCGTACGGCACGCCCGCCGGGCACACGGTCTCGCACGCGCGGCAACCGAGGCAGTTGTCGAGGTGCTCGACCAGCGGATCGCTCGGGGCGATCCGGCCCTCGTTGAGCCCGCGCATGAGATAGAGCCGCCCGCGCGGCGAGTCGGGCTCGATCTTGAGCTCGCGGTACGTGGGGCAGGCGGTGAGGCAGAGGCCGCAGTGGATGCAGGTCTCGAGATCGCGACGTCCCGGCGCGTCCTCGCTGTCGAACCACGATCGGGCGGGCGTCGTCACGGACTCGGGCTGCGCGCTCACCGGCCTATTCTTCCTGTTCCGTCTCGATGTGGAACCTGTGCAGCAGGCGGTGCAGCGTGGGCGCGAACAACACGCCGACGCTGGTGAGCAGCGCGACGCCGCTGAAGAGCGCGTAGATCGACTCGAACCACTTGCCGCCCGTGCTCTTGATCGTGTCCACCGGGCCCATGCCGCCGAGGATCATCGAGGCGTTGACCAGCGCGTCGATCCACGGCAGCTCGCCGAACGAGTGATAGCCGACGATGCCGATCGCGAGCGAGACGCCGATCACGATACTGGCGATGCCCGCGCTCTGCAGCACGCGGCGCCTGTACATGCGCACCGGCAGCAGCTTCTGACTCTTGTGCTCGAACGTCATGGCACCAGCACCACCTTTCCGAAATGTTCGCGCGCCTCGATCCGCTCGTGCGCCCGACGCGCCTCGGCGAGCGGCATCACCGAGTCGACGACGGGCTTGAGCCGTCCGTCGCGCACGAAGCGCAGCACCTCGACCAGCTCCGATCGGCGGCCCATCCACGACCCGCACAGCGTCAGGTGCTTGCCGAAGAGGGCGTTCACGTCGAGGCTCACCGCGCCGTCCGCGGTCGCGCCGCAGGTGACCAGCCGGCCGTTCCGGGCGAGTGCGGCCACCGCCTGCTCGAACACGCGGCCGCCGACGTGCTCGAACGCGACCTCGACGCCCTTCTTCGCCGTCAGCTCGCGCACCCGCGCCGCGACGTCCTCGCTCGTGTGGTTCACGACCTCGTGCGCGCCGAGCGCGCGCGCCCGTTCGAGCTTTGCCGCCGATCCGGCGGTCGCGATCACGCGCGCGCCGTGGAGCCGCGCGATCTGGATCGCGGCGCTGCCGACGCCGCTGCCGGCGCCGATCACGAGACAATCCTCGCCGGCGCGGAGCCGCGCGCGGCCGATCAGCATGTGCCACGCCGTGAGGAAGACGAGCGGCACCGCGGCGGCCTCGGGCCAGTCGAGGTTCTCGGGATACGGCAGGCAGTTGACGCCCGGCACCGCGACGCGCTCGGCGTAGCCGCCGTTCCGCCGCCGGCCGATCACGTCGTACTGGCGGCACAGGTTGTCGTCGCCGGCCATGCACTGCGGGCAGACGCCGCACGAGAGCGTCGGCAGGACGAGCACCTTGTCGCCCGGCTTCACGTGCCGCACCGTCCCGCTGACCTCGCGCGCGACGCCGACGATGTCGTTGCCGAGGACGTGCGGCATCTCGGGGTCGAGACCGCGCAACCCGCCGCGCACCCAGAGATCGAGGTGATTGATCCCGCACGCGCGGACGTCGATCACCACCTCGTCGGCGCGCGGCGTGGGATCGGGCACGTCGCGCAGCTCGAGCACGTCGGGCCCGCCGAAGCGGTCGAACACGACCGCCTTCATCGCGCCCCCCGCGGCTCGGCCGTCGTCATCGCGCGGCGCGCCGCCATCACTCGTCGAACAGCACGGTGGACTCCTCGTAGAAACGCACCTGGCGCTGGTTCAGCTTCTCGTTGAGCCAGCCTTCGAGCCAGCGGTTCTTCTCGGCGATCGGCGTCCCCGCGTCGGCGAGGCGCTCGAGCGGCACGTTGACGCGCAGCGCGCGCCAGCGGATGAGATGGCGCGTGATCCCGGCCGGGAGCCGCGCGCCGCTGGTCGCGAGCTCGATCACCTCGGCGGGCTCGAAGTGCGGGAACACGACCAGCGCCGTCACGTCGCGATGGCGCGACTGCGCCTCGTCGAGCGAATCCTGCGGCACGCGGTAGAAGCGCGCGCGACTCCGGTACGCGTCCACCACCGTGTTGAGCAGCGCGTTGCGGCGATGCAGATCCTCGGGGCCGTGGAGCGTGCACGCGCGGTCGCCGCCTTCGGCGACGAACGCGATCGCCTCGCGGCGTGCGAGCACCGCGCGCGCGTGGCGCACGTCGGTCATGCGGCAATCGAGGTCGGCGAGCCCGCCGAGCGCCGCGTGGAGATCGGCGGCCGGGAACGCCGCGAGCGCGTGGTGCCACGTCGTGAGCCGGACGAAGGGCGCCTCGTAGCGCACGACCTGGACGAACAGGTGCGGCAGGCCGGCCGTGCGCGCGGCGGTCGCGCGGTTCGCCCCGTCGAGGACGACGAAGCGCCCGTCGTCGGGGAGCGGCGCCACCACCGGCGGATTGCGCAAGATGCCCTGCTCGCGCAGGCGCTGGACCAGCGGTCCGGCGCGCTGCTCGTCGTGCTGCTCGTGCAGGACCAGCGCGTCGACGGGAACGAAGCGCAGGTCGGGGAGACGGAACTCGGCGGCGTCCTCGGTCGTCATGGCGGCGGAATCTACACCACGCCGCCGCGCGGCTGCCGCTGGTGCGTCGAAATGCCGCGCCGGTCGTTCGGGACGATGGCGGCGCGGGGCGCTCCGCGTAGCCTCGGCAACCGTTCATTTCCAGAGCTCGTATGCGAGACACGGCGCTCGCGCCGCACCCTGGGGCCGCGCCGCATCCTCACGACCGCGAACGGCGCCCCCGCCGACCGGAATCCCCTCACCCGAAGCAGGAGGCATCATGTTCCGCAGAACCTTGTGGGCGCTCGCCGCGATACCCATTCTTGCCGCGGCGCCGGCGGTCGCGCTGCTCGCGCCGATCGCGTCGGCCCAGACCGTGGACGAGATCATCGCCAAGCACATCGCGGCGCGCGGCGGCATGGAGAAGCTGACGGCGGTGAAGAGCCTGCGCCAGACCGGGAAGATGATGCTCCCGCAGGGCATGGAGCTGCCGTTCACCGTCATCGCGAAGCGGCCGAAGAGCACGCGCATGGAGTTCAGCTTCCAGGGCATGACCGGCGCGCAGGTGTGCGACGGCACGATGGCGTGGTCGGTGATGCCGTTCATGGGCAAGAAGGATCCCGAGCCGATGGGCGCCGACGAGACCAGGAACATGCTCGAGCAGGCGGACTTCGACGGACCGCTCGTCGACTACAAGACCAAGGGCAACACGGTCGAGCTCGCGGGCAAGGAGCAGGTCGAGGGCGCGGACGCCTACAAGCTCAAGGTGACGATGAAGAGCGGCGACGTGCGCTACATGTTCCTCGACACGGAGAGCTACCTCGAGGTGAAGGTCGAGGAGAAGCGCACGATCCGCGGCACCGAAGTCGAGGGCGAGAGCCTGCTCGGCGACTATCGCGAAGAGGGTGGCATGATGATGGCGCACTCGATCGAGAACCGGCAGAAGGGCATGACGCAGGGCCAGAAGATGACGATCGAGAAGGTCGAGCTGAACCTCGACGTCCCGGACAGCCTCTTCACGATGCCCAGGGTCGCCGCCGCGCCGGACTCGAGCAAGGCGCCGGCGAGCGCCGCGTCCGCCGACTCGAGCAAGTCGGGGGCGAAGAAGGCCGCCGCCGGCAAGAAGAACTAGCCGTGCGCGGGCCGCGTTCACGGGTCCCGTTCGCCGCGGCGTGCGTGGTCGCGGCGCTCGTCGCCTGCGCCGCGGGCGATGGGCTGGCGCAGAAGCCGGCGACCGCGCCGGCCGCCGCCAGGTCGGACGAGATCACGATCGACGCCGAGACGTTCGGCGGCGTGTCGCTGCGCTCGATCGGCCCGGCGGCGATGTCGGGCCGCATCGCCGCGATCGACGCGGTCGAGGGCGACCGGCTCACGCTCTACGTCGGCGCGGCCGGCGGCGGCGTGTGGAAGTCGCAGGACGGCGGCACGACGTTCGAGCCCGTCTTCGACAAGTACTGCCAATCGATCGGCGCGATCGCGATCGACAGGCGCCGGCCGAAGACGGTGTGGGTCGGGACCGGCGAGTCCTGGACGCGCAACAGCGTCTCGGTGGGCGACGGGATCTACAAGACCACGGACGGCGGCGACAACTGGCAGAGGATGGGCCTCGAGGACTGCGAGCGCATCGCGCGCATCGTGACGGATCCGCAGCGCTCGGACACGGTGTACGTCGCCGCGACCGGGCACCTGTGGGACGCCGGCCAGCAGCGCGGCGTGTTCCGCACGCGCGACGGAGGCAAGACGTGGACGCGCGTCCTGTTCGTGGACGAGAACACGGGCTGCGCCGACGTCGCGATCGATCCGTCGGACCCGAATACGCTCTACGCCGCGATGTGGCAGTTCCGGCGCAGGCCGTGGTCGTTCTCGTCCGGCGGCCCGGGCAGCGGCCTCTACAAGAGCACCGACGGCGGCGACACGTGGCGCAAGCTCACGAAAGGGCTCCCGGCCGGCGACCTCGGCCGCATCGGCATCTCGGTCTCGCCCGCGCGCCCGAGCCGCGTGTACGCGTTCGTCGAGGCGAAGCGCAAGGCGATGTTCCGCTCCGACGACAAGGGCGAGACGTGGACTGAAGGGAGCAGCGCGGCCACGGTCACCGAGCGTCCGTTCTACTTCGCGATCGTCGTCGCCGATCCCAAGGATCCGAACCGCGTCTACAAGACGTCGACCGGTCTGTGGGCGAGCGAGGACAGCTCGCGCACGTTCAGCGCGATCGGCGGGGGTGTGCACAGCGACTTCCACGCGCTGTGGATCAACCCGCGCAATCCCGAGCAGCTGTTCTGCGGCACCGACGGCGGCGTCTACACGAGTGTCGATCGCGGCAACACCTGGCGATTCCTCGGCAACATCCCGGTCGGCCAGTTCTATCACGTGAGCTACGACATGGAGTGGCCGTACAACGTCTACGGCGGCCTGCAAGACAACGGCTCGTGGACCGGCCCGTCGCGGCGCCCGGGCGGGATCGCCAACCGCCACTGGCGCGTGCTCGGCGGCGGCGACGGTTTCTGGGCGTTCGTGGATCCCAACACGCCCGACATCGCCTACGTCGAGTACCAGGACGGCAACATCCTGCGTGTCGCGCGCTCGACCGGCGAGACCAAGCAGATCAAGCCGCTCGAGGATCCGAAGGACGCGGAGTACCGCTTCAACTGGAACACGCCGATCCACGTCAGCGCGAGCAAGGCCGGCACGCTGTACATGGGCTCGCAGTTCCTGTTCCGCTCGCGCGACCACGGCGACACCTGGGAGCGCATCTCGCCCGATCTCACCACCAACGATCCGGCGAAGCTCAAGCAGGCGGAGTCGGGCGGGCTCTCGGTGGACAACTCGTCGGCCGAGAATCACTGCACGATCTTCACGATCTGTGAGTCGCCGAAGAATCCCGACGTGGTGTGGGTCGGCACCGACGACGGCAACGTCCAGCTCACGCGCGACGGCGGGAAGACCTGGACGAACGTCGGGAAGAAGATCCCCGGCCTGCCGCCCGCGACGTGGGTGACGTGCATCGAGGCGAGCCATTTCGACGAGGGCACCGCGTTCGCCACGTTCGACGGCCACGGCCTCGGCGACATGAGGACGTACCTCTACAAGACGGCCGACTTCGGCAGGACGTGGCAGAGCCTCGCGACCGACGGGCTCAAGGGCTACGCGCACGTCGTGCGTCAGGATCTCGTGCGCCCCGACCTTCTGTTCCTCGGCACCGAGTTCGGTCTGTTCGTCTCGATCGACGGCGGCGCTCAGTGGGCGCCGATCCGCGGCAACTTCCCGCCGGTGGCGGTCCGCGATCTCGCGATCCATCCGCGCGACGGCGATCTGCTGGTCGCGACGCACGGCCGCGCCCTCTGGATCCTCGACGACCTGACGCCGCTGCGGACGCTGACGCGCGACCTCGCGATGAAGGACGCGGCGATCCTGCCGTCGCGGCCGTCGGTCATGGTGATCCCGGCGAGCGAGCAGCGCTTCGACGCGAGCGAGTACGCCGGCCAGGTGCCGCAGGAGGCGGCGTTCGTCACCTATTACCTCAAGAAGCGGCAGCTGTTCGGCGACATCCGGCTCCAGTTCTTCGATGCGAAGGGCACGCTGATCTCGACCGTGCCGGGCGGCAAGCGCCGCGGTATCAACCGCGTCGCGTGGCCGATGCGCATGAAGGCGCCCAAGGTGCCGCCATCGGGGAATCTCGTGCCGCTCGGGTTCGCGGCATTCGGTCCGCGGCTGCCGGCGGGCGACTATCCGGTGAAGATGATCCGCGGCAACGACACGCTGACCACGACGGTGACGCTGGTCGCCGACCCGCGCTCGACGCACACGGTGGCCGATCGCGCGGTGCAGCAGGAGACGACGCTCAAGCTCTACAAGGATCTCGAGACGTTGAGCTACGTCGTGGACGCGATCGTGGACGTGCGCGATCAGGCGCGCGCACGCGTGGCCGGCCTCGGCGACAAGGATGCGCTGGCAAAGAAGCTCGCCGGCGTCGCCGACCGTCTCGAGACGTTGCGCCGCACCGTCGTCGCCTCGCGCGAGGGCGGTCAGCTCGCGGGCGAGGAGCAGCTGCGCGAGAAGATGGGCAGCCTCTACGGCGCCGTGAACGGCTACGAGGGCCGGCCGACCGGTTCGCAGCTCAAGTTCGTCGACGTGCTCGAGGGCAAGATGGCAGGCGCGCAGCGTGACTTCGAGGCGATCGCCAAGGATCTCCCGGTCGTGAACGCCGATCTCGCGACGAAGAAGCTGCAGCCGATCGCGGCGATGTCGCGCGACGACTGGCAGAAGAGGCAGAAGAACTAAGGGGAACCCGGAGCGCCGGGACGGCGCGCAGCCACGATGCGGTTCAGCAAGGCTAATCGACATGCGTTTCCGGCGCGTGTCGATTGCACTTGAGGCTTGCTCCCGCGTCGCGCCCGGCGGTACTTATCGAATCGGCCGCAGGTCCCGCGTGCTCCCTCGAACAAAGGAGATCCCCCATGCGCGCGCTGCTGCCCCGTTTCTCGTTGCCGCTGTCGGGAGCGGTCATCGTGCTCCTCACGGCGAGTGTGATCACCGCGCAGGCCGGCATTCCCTACATCGCGTTCTTGAGCGGGCCGGCCGAGTCGCCTCCCAACGCCTCGCCGGGCACCGGCACGGCGACGGTCGACGTCGATGCGGCCCTGCACACGATGCACGTCCACGTCGATTTCACCGGGCTGGTCGGCACGACCACCGCCTCGCACATCCATGCGCCGACCGCGTCCCCGGGCACCGGGACCGCCGGTGTCGCGACCACGACGCCGTACTTCGCCGGCTTTCCCATCGGCGTCACGGCCGGCACGTACGACATCGTCCTCGATATGACGCTCGCGTCGAGCTACAACCCGAGCTACGTCACGGCCAACGGCGGCACGACGGCCGGCGCGGAGGCGGCGCTCGAGACCGCGATCGCCGCCGGCAAGGCGTACCTGAACATCCACTCGAACGTCTTTCCGGGTGGCGAGATCCGTGGGTTCCTCGCCCCCGAGGCGGTGCCGGTGCACGGCTCGTCGTGGGGTCGAATCAAGACGCTCTATCGCGGCGCCGCGCCGACCGCGGCCCTGCCGGCCCCGGCCGCCGGGATCGACGGCGTGACGGCGGCGGCGGCGAAGCATTCGTGCTGCGAATGAGACGCTGACGCGGATCGGGGACGCTGCCTTCGCTCGCGTCCTCGTGCGGCCCGTCGCGATGTGCGGCGGGCCGCTTCGCTTTGCGTCCGTCTCATTCCACGCGCGCAGCCCGCGTGCGGCGCTGA
The DNA here is from genome assembly GCA_016178725.1 of Candidatus Eiseniibacteriota bacterium. Lineage (GTDB taxonomy): Bacteria > Eisenbacteria > RBG-16-71-46 > RBG-16-71-46 > RBG-16-71-46 > WS-11. The sequence goes on along the minus strand of JACOSV010000039.1, from coordinate 37,098 downwards.
TACGCGTACGACACCGCGAGCAGCGCCGCGCCGACCACCAGCGCGGTCAGGAATCGCCAGAACACGTCCACGGTTTGGAGATCCACCAGCAGGAACTTGAGCACGGTCACGCCGAACAGGCCGAGGCCCATCCAGCGCAGGACCGCCGACGCGCGCACCCATCCGGTCACGAGCAGCGCGACCGCTTCGATCAGCCATCCGGCGCTCGTGAATGCGGCGGTGAGGATCGAGACGTTGTGCGAGCACCGCGTTCTGCGCCATGCCACGCGGGATGTCGGTCGCGTCGGGAACGCGGGCGAAACGGCGCGCGAGCAGGACCGCCTCGGCGCCGATCCAGCCGAGGAGCGTGAGGCTCGCGATCGTCGTCCACAGGTCGGGCACGACGCGTTCGCTCGCGCCGAGCCGCGATCGCGCGCCCGCGAGCCGCGCCCCGCACGCATAGAGCAGCGCGATCCCGGCGAGCCGCACGAGGCCGATCGGATGCACGATCGGCAGCTGGTCGCGGCTCCACCCGCCGTCGAACTGGATCCCGAGGAACAGCGTGAACGTGGCGATCAGCGCCAGCACGTAGCCCGCCGCACGGTGGAACAGGCGGCCGCCGCGGAGCCCCGATTCGATCAGCGTCGCGGCTTGCACCAGCCACGCCGCGGCGGTGAGCGCGAACGTCCAGCCGGTGAGCCGCTGGTCGTCTTGCGCCCCGACGGACTCGGGCACGCGATACCAGCGCCCGCCGGGCGACGCGAACGATTGTGCGACGTGGCCCGCCTCGCGGCAGAGCCAGGTCGCGAGCAGCACGTGACCGGTGGCGGTCCACACGTGGCCGAGCAGCCGCTCGGCCGCGCCGACGCGCGCGCGTCCGATCAGCGCCGCGCCGGTGAGCACCGCGAGCAGACAGACCAGATCACGCATCCCGGATGGGTAGAACGCCGGCGGATCGCCGAGCGTCCAGCCGCCCCCCGAGAACAGGTCGGCGAGCATCGCCACGAGGCCGAGCGCGGTCACCATGCTGCCGCAGAAGCGCAGCCAGCCGCCGCGCGGCCGGAGCCCGATCCACAGCAGCAGCGTGCCCTCGATGCACCATCCCATCGGCGTGTTCACGCTGCCGAGCGCGCGTTCGAGCGCGGTGGTGCCGAACACGATCGCCGCGCCGGTGAGCGGTCGCCACAGGTCCTGGGTCTCGCGCCGCGCGTCCACCCAGAGCGCGGCGACGAGATACGCGATCGCGAGCGCCAGCATCATCACCGCGACCGCGAGGCGGCCAGCGACCGCGAGCATCGGCCACGAGCAGGCGATGAGCGCGAGCGGCGCGAGGGCGACGACGGCGAGATCCACGGCCGGGATCGGAACGGGCCGGCGCGCGAACCGCGGCACGGGGGACAGGCCGAGCCCGGTGAAGAGCAGCACGAGCGCGGACTCCATGCCCCAGCCCCAGGTCTCGAGCTTCGCACCCGCGATCCAGGTGACGGCCGTGAGGGCCAGCGCCGCGAGGCTCAACGAGGTCCATCCCGCGCGCGCCGCGAGGACGAAGACCGCTGCGTCGATCAGCCCCATGTAACCGAGCAGCGACGCCGGGCTCATCGAGAGGCCGTGGAGCGGAATCCACGCCGCCATGATCTGCGGCACGAACGCGCCGACGACGCCGAGCGCCGCGATCGTCTCGACGCGATACCGCAGGCCGACCATGACGGCGGCGATCGAGAGCAATGCGAGCGCCGCGTACGCCGCCCACGGCGACATCACGTGCAGCGTGAAATGCCCGAGGTAGAGCGAGAGGTAGGCGGTGCCGAGGCCGACGCCGATCAGCGCGTGCCCGAAGGCCGGCACGCGGCGCGCGACGCGGTCGCCGCGCCACATGACCGCCGCGCCGAGCCCGACGCCCGCGCCGACCAGCACCTCCGGGCCGATGCGGCCGTTGGTGTAGCCCCAGAGGATCATGAAGAACACGCCGAGCAGCAGCAGCACCGCGCCGACGTTCTGGAGCCAGACGCTGCCGATCAACTCCTCGGCGCGCATGCTGTCGAAGCCGCGGGCGGCCAATACCGGCGCCGGCGGCGCCGCCGGCGCTGACACGATGGGCTCCGACACGGCCGACGTGGCGGGAACCGACGCGGCCGGCGACGCTGCGCCCTGCCGCTCGAGCGCGTCGAGTCGTTGGCGCAGCGAGCGCAGTTCGTCGCGCTGGCTTCGGACCTGGCCGATCACCCACAGCGCCACGATCAGCAGAACCAGGCTCGTGAATACCCCGAACGGCCACATCGAGATCACCTCACCAGGAGTCCCGCGTCCATCGCGGTCGCGCTAGCGATACACCTCGAGGTCCCTTGCGCTGACCACCGCGCCGTCGTAGCCGCGCCGCACCTCGCGCACGAGGCCCGCGTCGTCCGTGCCCCAGAAGAGCTGGTGGTAGAGCACCAGCAGCCGCGGCTTCGCGCGCGTCGCGATCGCCGCGAGCTCCGTGGTCGAGGTGTGCGCGCCCGCGTGATAGCGCTGCCATTCGGGCGGGCGCGACGCGACGCGCTCCGCCGAATAGACCTCGTGCACGAGGATGTCGCATTCGTGGCACGCCGCGACCACCGCATCGCTCGGGCGCGTGTCGCCCGAGATCACGATCGCGCGGTCGGGCGTGTCGAAGCGATATCCGAACGAGTACGTCCAGTTGGCATGCGGCACGGCGAACGCGGTCACCGTCACGTTCGAGTCGCGATAGACGACGCCGGCCGTGTTCTCGTGCGCGTGCACCTGCCAGCCGTCGTTGTGCGACGGCTCGAGGCCCTCGGTGCGCACGCGGATGTCCTCGGAGTACGCGGCGAGCAGATGCGTCGTCATGTTGCGGACGCCCGGCGGCCCGTACACCTCGAGCGGATCGTGACGCTCGAGCACCCACGGCGTGAGCATGAGGTCCGGCAGCCCGACCGTGTGATCGGAGTGGAGATGCGTGATGAAGACGATTCCGAGCCGCTGGGGCGCGAGCGCGGCGATGCCGTTCTTCGCCGCGGCGGCGGCGCGGCGGACGAGGCCGGGCCCCGCGTCGACGAGGTACGCGTGGCCGCGCACCACCACCGCGACGCACGGTCCGGAGCGCTCGGGATCGGCGTTGGGCGTGCCGGTGCCGAGCATGACGACCGACGTGACGCTCGAGTCGCGCGCGGCGGCGTGACGGACCGGGCGCCCGATGATGATCGTGTCGCGCAGCGATCCGTCGGCGGGCGCGACGTAGGGTTCGCGCGGCGGCGGCGGCGCGCCGGACGATGCGGCGCCGGGAGGAGGCGCGGCGCCCGCGGCCGCGGCGAGGCTCGCGGCGAGCGCGGCGATCAGCGCGGGCGCCATCGATCGAGCCCGCGCGTCAGCGACGCGTGGCGGTCTGCGCGGCGCGGCCGGTCGTGAAGTAGGCGTCGCGGAACGCCGCGACCAGCTGCTCGCGGCGGTCGTAGAGCCGGCGGCGCTTGCGCGGCGCGTGCTTCGCGAGCGCGTAGTGCGCGAGCAGCGGCAGGGCGATCGTCGAGTCGCAGTAGCAGATGATCGTGTCGGGGAGCTTCTCGGGATCGATCTTGCCCCAGCTCACCGCCTCGGCCGGCGTCGCGCCCGACAGCCCGCCGGTGTCGGGCCGCGCGTCGGTGACGGCGAGGAAGTAGTCGTGTCCCTTCTCGGCGATCATCGCCACTTCCTGGATGTAGGGCTCGGTCTGCAGCACGAAGTTCTTCGGGCTCCCGCCGCCCAGCACCCACACCGCGCTCTTGCCGCCCTTCGCCTTCGCGTCCCACACGATCGCCGCGGTCTCGTTCACGTCGGCGTTGGCGTCGAGCCGCAGCTTGTTCCCCTCGAGGGACCGCGCGGCGACGTTCATGCCGATGGACGAGTCGCCGGGCGACGACGTGTAGATCGGCACGCCGGATTCGTACGCCGCGGCGAGCAGCGAGCGCCGCCGCTGCCCGAGCGCCTCTTCGCGCGCGCGCACGTACTTGCCGCACAGGTAGTGGAACTCGGCGGTGCTCATCTCACGCTGGAACTCGGGGCCGGCGATCAGCTCGTAGAAGAACGCGTCGGTGTCGAGCAGCACCTTGTAGTCGAAGAAGATGTCGTAGATGCGCACGACGCCCTGCTCGCGCAGCTTCACGTCGTCGGCCTGGAACGTGCCGCGGTGCATCTCGAGGCCGATGCCGAAATGGGTGTCGTGGTAGAGGTTCGCGCCGGTCGAGACGATCCAGTCGACGAAACCCGCTTCGACGAGCGGGATCAGCGCGCTCATGCCGAGCCCGGCGGGCGTCAGCGCGCCGGTGATCGACAGCCCGATCGTCACGTCGGCCTCGAGCATGGGCCCGGCGAGCAGGTGCGCGCCTTCGCGCAGCCGCGCGGCGTTGTAGGCGAGGAACGCCTGATCGATGAGCTCGACCGCCGATTCCTTGCCGGTGATGGCGGGCGGGCTGATGCGCTGGCCGGAGAGAAACCCGGGTTTCTTCTTCTCGGTCATCGATCTCCTCGTGCAGGGCGGGCCGCGCGGTGTCGCCCGAAGCGGCACGGCGCGCCGCGCACGATACCCGCGCTACCGGCCGCGGTCCATGCGCGAGTGCGGCTTCTGCTTCTCGACCTCGTCGATCTTCTTCGGATCGTCGGGGAACAGGCCGACCTTCGCGAGCCGCGGGATCAGATCCGCCCACACGCGCTCGCGCGCGAACACCTCGCGGAACAGCCGGAGCCCGTCGGCCTCGCGGCCGTTCGTGTACATCGTGAGCGCGGCCCAGAACTGGAGCTCGACCACCTCGGGCGCCATCTTCATCGACTGCTCGTACGCCTCCATCGCCTTGATCGAATCCTTGGCGGCGAGGAAGTCGTCGCCCCGCGTGTTGACGAGGTAGGCGCGCTGCAGGCGCACCAGCCGGCGCAGCTCCTTGATCGGCTCCTCGTTGTCCTCGACGCGCAGGTTGTAGACCCAGTCCTTCCACGGCATGCCCGTGGACTGGGCGCGCACGACGAGGATCGCCGCCGACTGCTTGCCGCGAATGTCGCCGCCCGCCTTCTGGGCGGCCTCGAGCGCCTGCAGCATGCGCTCGGCGAGATCGCCCTGCGCGTGCTCGTACGCCTCGGCCATCGCCGGCCAGATCCTGTCGTTGGCCATGAGATTCGCCTGCACGGAATAGCCGGCGCCGGTGTGGTGCCCCGCGTCCGGAATACAGGCCTTGCCGGTGTACGCGGCGACCGTCCCCTTCGCATCCACCATCGCCACCTGGCGGCCCTCGTTGTGCGCGTCGGCCTTGAGCAGCGAGTCGAGCGCCTGCCTCGCGCTCATCCCGCCGCGCATCAGGGCGAGGCCGTTCGGGCCGTAATCCACCAGCACCAGCGACTGCGTCGCCACCGCGCCCACGCCCGCCTCGGCCCACGGCACGACCGGGCCGACCGAGAAGTAGTGGGACTGGACGGCGACGCCGAAATCGCCGGTCGCCGAGTCGCGGGCGACGATCGAGAACGTGTGGGCGAGCGGCGATGGGACCGTGGCGCCGGGGGCCGAGACCAGAACGAGCATCGGGGCGAGATGTAACCAGTTCATGACCGGCTCCGCGATGGGGTGGAACGACCGGGGACGCTGCGGGTTCTACCGCACCAGGGGCCCGGCTGTCGAGCGCGGCGATGCTCACGCCGTCCGCGGTTGGCGCGGCGCGAACGCTCTCCGTCCTTGCGCCCGCGCGCCGGGCGGCGGAAACTGTACGAGGCCGCTTCACGCACATGTGCCCGAAGGGGCGGAGGATCGACCGTGCAGCCTTGGGTGTGGGGGCTTGCCGGCATCGCCGCGGCCGCCGTCGCCGCCGCGATCTGGCGTTCCGCGGGACGCCAAGGCCGCGTGCGCGCGGCCGTGCTCGACGAGGTGCGCCGCATGCTGCGCGGCGGCGCGATCGAGCGGCCGCCGGGGCGCGGCATCCAGGCGCGCGGCCGGCTCGGCGAGCTCGAGATCACCGTGGACCTCCATCGCGATCCGTCGCGGCCGCGGCAGTCGCCGATGTGGAGAGTGCTCGCGGTCGGGCCGGTGTCGATCGATCGTCCGGTCGAGGCGCGCATCGCCGACTGGGACGGATGGATCGATCCCTGGCTCCAGCTCGGCGAGACGCTGGTCGTGCCGGCGGGCGCGGGTCCCGAGTTCACGCTGCACGGCGAGCGCATGCCGACGCTCGAGCACGTCGTCGTCGTCGCGCTACGCCGCCAGGGCGAGCGCCTCGGCGCGGGTGCACTCCACGCGCGGCCCGATCTGATGCGGGCCGAGACGCGCTTCCACGCGCAGGCCGAAGCGAACCATCCGCTGTTCGCGCTGCTGCGCGCGATGGCCGAGGTGTCCGAGGGGCCGCGCACACGCTCGCCGCGGATGGTGAGCCCGCGGCACGCGACCGCGCCGCGCGTGAACGGCTAGCGCTTCTAGCGCGCGGCGGCACCGCCTGGCGCGAGACGCGCCGAGTCCTACCGGTCCCCTCCGTTCCCGCAACGGAACGAGCCAACCATCGCCCGGAAGACGCGGCTCAGCGACGCGAAGCCCTCGGGCATTGGGGCCGTGGAAATGGGGAAACGGATTTCGTACATGAATCCACCGTCTTCGACGAAAGTGTATTCGGTTGTCTCGTCACCCTCCAACACTTGAACGCTAAGGGCGCGTCGCCCATCGACACGCGTTCGATTCCTCCGGTTGATGGCGTCGGTAAAGGGTCTAGGGTCCCCCCCGATCTGGTGGTTGAGGGAATCGAGGTACGTGATCCATCGCGCGGGCTGAAAACGCCGCGGATTGGGCGTCACCACGACATAGAGGGCGTATTCGCCCGTGTCGGCTGGTTCATCCCCGAGCCCCTTCACCAGCCTGCGAAAGACGAAACTGACCGCCGATGGGTTGGTCGTATCTGGGATGGCCTCGGAGGGATACTGAATGCGATAGCGATATGCTTGATCAGTGGTAAAGGTCAGCCAGTTCCTGACCGCTGGGCCCGTCGGTCGATCCGTCGCAAGCGCGAATGATGTGACCAGACCGAATGCGGCGATGAGGGGTTGGAGAGGCCTCACATTCCTGTCCACCGATCGCCGAGGGCAAGCGCTTTGCCGGGATCGAGCGCGGCGCGGATGCGCGCGCGCAGCGCCGTGACGCCGGTGGCCGACGCGGTCGTGTCCGCCGCCGTTCCGGCGCCGCGCGCGTCGATGCGCGTCAAGCTCGCTGGAGTCGCGAGCGGCCGTTCACCGAACACGTGCAGCCGGCCCGCCGGCGCATGAAACACGAATCGATCGCCGAGTGATGCCGCAATCGGGCCGAGCGCCCCTGGCGTATTGCCACGCGTCGTGAACGTGCGGCGCGCGGCGTCGGCCTCCTCGAGATCGGCGAGACGCTGGACCAGGGCGCCGGCCTCGTCGTCCTCGAGCCGCGCGACCGGCGCTCCGATTACCTTCGCGACCGCGGCCTCCTGCTGTGCCACCCACGGGCGATCGTCTTCGAGGCCGACGATCACGCTGAATGCCGCGCCCGAGCTGACGCCGATCGCGCGCGTGAGCGCCTCGGACACGACGGTCACGAACGCCGGTTCCAGCCGCGGCAGGAACGCCCAGCGCGCACCGTCCAGGAGCGTCGCCCGGTCGACCGCGTAGACCAGCGCGACGCGATGTTCCGGCGCCGGGGCGAGCTTCAAGCTCGCCTCGAGGATCAGCGCCAGCCAGCCGCGCGAACCGCACAGCAGGCGGTGGATGCCATAGCCGGCGACGTTCTTCACCACCTTGCCGCCGCTCCGCGCGAACGTGCCGTCGGCGAGCGCGAACCGCGCGCCGAGGATGCGGTCGCGCGGCGATCCGAAGCGCAGCCGCCGCGGGCCCGACGCGTTGGCCGCCAGCGCGCCGCCGAGCGTCGCGCGATCGGCGTGGGCGGCTTCGAGCGGCAGCTCCTGACGGTGCGCGGCGAGCCGCCGCCGCAGCGTCGCGATCGTGACACCGCATTCGGCGGTGAGCGTCTGGTCTTCGGGATCGTGCTCGATCACGCGATCGAGCGCCGTGAGATCGACCGCAAGGTCGTAGCGCCCGGGCGTCGTCTCGTGCGGCAGCGCGACCCCGCCGCCCCAGGGGACGATCGCGAGCCGATCGAGCGCCGCCGCCGCGACGAGCTCGACGACCGCCTCGCGCAACGCGGGCCGTGCCGCGAACCGCGGCGCCGCACCGCCGATCGCGTAGCGCGCGGGGTCGGCCGTCGCGAGCTCGGCGAGCGGGCGGGTCGCGGCCTGCGTCATCGCCCCCTCCAGATGAGCGGGATGCCGATCAGGACGAAGAACGTCCACACGAAGTAGCACAGGAGCCCGAAGCGCAGCGCCCGGTGGCACGCGCTCACCCACGCGGTGCGCGGTTCGCGCAGCAGCCGCCACAGCAAGAGCCCGAGCGTGGCGATGTTCACGAGGTTCCATCCGAGCACGGTGAGGCGGTTCGCGGTCATGCCGCCTTCCACCGTGCGATAGATGACCGCCGCCATCGCGTACATGCTCACGAGCAGCGTCAGCGCCGCGAGCGCGATGATGCCGCGGCGCAGCCACGGCCCGAAGCGATCCGAGACCTCGGCGATCGAGAGCGGCGTCGCCGCGACCATCAGGCCGATGATCGCGAACAGCATGACGTTGTAGGAGACCAGCACCTCGCGGCTCCTGAACGGCTCCATGAAGCGGAACGGGATCGTCGCGGCGTAGATGAGCAGCACGAGCAGCGTGAGCGGCAGGAACAGCCGGCCCGCGGTGAAGATCACCCGTGCGAAGCCGTGATCGGGGCGCTGCGCCGAGGGCGCACGCTCCGGGTCGTACACGGTCGCGACGGCGAGCATGATGACGAGGCCCGGCCCGCCGACCTCGAGGTAGCGGAGGAGCCCGGGCGGCAGATCGACGCCGATCGTGTGGAACAGCGCGCGCGTGACGAGCACGAACGCCGCTCCGGCCGCGAAGAAGAGGCCCGCGGTGATCAACGCCTCGACCGATTTGCGCACGGCCGCGAACATGCCGCTCGCGCCCTTGGTGCCGAGGATGGACCACCCGAGCGCGAGCCAGCCGAGCGCGGGCAGATGGACGATGCGCAGCCGCGTGAGCGCGTCGTCGCCCGGGCGGCGCGCGGCGAGCGCCCAGACGGTGACGGCGATCAGCAGCAGGGCGGCCGCCGCGGGACGGATGCGCGGCACGCCGGCGCGCGCGCCCTCCATCGTGATGTCGCGGCGTCCGGCGAGCAGGTAGAGGCCGATCGCGATCGCCGCCGCCGGCCCCCAGACGAACTGGACCGGATCGGCGCGCATCGCGGGGCCGACGAGGTCGAAGAAGAGCAGCGAGAGCAGCGTGCCGAGCAGCGCGGCGAGGATGTACTGACGGCGGCGCGCGCGGCGCTCGGCCATCGCCGCCGCGGCGCGCTGCTCGGTCGGCGGCGCGACCGTGACGCTGCCGGGCCGCAGCCGGTGGAACCACGCCGTCATCAGCAGATCGGCGGGCGCGGCCGCGTGACGGCGCGCGATCTCCACCGCGAACGGCTCGGCGTCGCCGGCCGCGAGGGTCGCGCGGTAGAGCGCCTCGAGCCCCGCCGGATCGGATGCGACCGCTTCGACGCGCTCGGTCATGTGCATGGCGTCAGATCCACGGTCCCTGCGCATCGTCGCGCACGCGCATGCCGCCCATCTGCGCCGGCGCCGAGTGCCCGTCGCCGTCGCCGGGGAGGATCTTGCCCGGATTGAGCACGCCGTCGGGGGCGAACGCGCCGCGCAGCCGCGCCATCACCGCGAGATCGTCCGGCGCGAACAGCTCGCGCATCATCGACCGCTTCTCGATCCCGACGCCGTGCTCGCCCGAGATCGTGCCGCCGAAGCGGATGCACATGCGCAGGATCTCGTGGGAGGCATCGAGTGCGCGCGCCTGCGCCGCCGCGTCGCGCGCGTCGAACAGCACGTGCGGGTGGAGATTGCCGTCGCCGGCGTGGAAGACGTTGCCGGCGTCGAGCCCGCGCACCTCGCACAGCCGGTAGACCTCGGCCAGCGCTTCGGCGAGCCGCGTGCGCGGGACGACGCCGTCCATGATGTAGAAGCCGCTCGCGGTGCGGCCGTAGGCGCCGAACGCCGACTTGCGACCGCGCCAGATCGCGGCCCGCTCGGCGTCGTCCTTCGCGATGCGGATCGATCGCGTGCCGAGCGCGCGCGCGTGCGCGCCGATCTTCTCGACCTGCGCCTCGAGCGACACCGCCGGGCCGTCCACCTCGATCAGCAGCACCGCCGCCGCGTCGCGCGGCAGGCCGAGGTGGAGCCAGTCCTCGATCAGCTCGGTCGTGTGTTGATCCATGATCTCCATCGCCGCCGGCACGATGCCGTCCGCGATCACCGCCGAGACCGCGCGGCACGCCGCTTCGATCGTCGTGAAGTCGAAGAGCATCGTCTTCACGGCCTCGGGCCGCGGCAGCAGCCGCACGCAGATCTCGGTCGCGATCGCGAGCGTGCCCTCGCTGCCGATCACCGCGCCCGCGAGGTCGAAGTCGGGCGAATCCGGCGCCTCGCCGCCGAGCGTCACCACCGATCCGTCCTCGAGCACGACCACGACGCCGAGGATGTGGTTGAACGTGACGCCGTACTTGAGGCAGTGCGGTCCGCCGGCATTGGTCGCGACGTTGCCGCCGATCGTGCTCACCTGCTGCGACGCCGGATCGGGCGCGTAGTAGAGACCGAGCGGCGCGAGCTGCTGCGAGAGCGCGAGGTTGACGAGCCCCGGCTGCACCCACGCGAGCATCGCGTCGACGTCGAGGCGCAGCATGCGATCCATGCGGTTGACCGAGAGCACGATGCCGCCGTGCTCGGCGGTCGCGCCGCCGGCGAGCCCGGTGCCGGCGCCGCGCGGCGTGACCGGGATGCGCCGCGCGCGCGCCCAGCGCACGAGCGCGGCGACCTCGTCGGTCGAGCGCGGCAGCACGATCACGTCCGGCATGTGCTTCTCGAGCGCGAGCGCGTCGGCTTCGTACGTGAAACGCGCGGCCTCGCTCGCGAGCACGCCGTCGGCGCCGAGGAGCGCGCGGAGCTCGTCGAGGTGCACGGGGGTGAGCGGCATGGCTCCCGGGCGCTACTTCACCGTCGGCGGATGCGTGCCGTAGTGCCCGAGCAGATAGCGGCGCAGCGTGTCGCGCTGCGCCGTCGTGACCGGCGATCCCCAGCCGATCATCTGCGTGAGCGTCTTCTCCCATGCGGCCGAGTCCTTCGCCTGCTGCGTCACGAGCATCGGCGAGTGGCAGAGGAGGCACGCGCCGTCAGCGATCGGTCTGCCCGGGCCGTCGGCGAAGACGTTCGCGTAGGGCTTGCGCGCCGGCGCGGGCGTCGTGTCCGCGGGCGCCGCGGTCTTCGCGGCCGGCTTCGCCGCCGCCGGGCTCTTCGCGGGCGCCTTGCTCGGCGCGGCGCTCTTGCTCACGGGCGCCGCGGTTTTCGCGGCCGGCTTCGCCGGCGCGGTCGCGCCGAGCGCCGTCGCCACGGCGATCGTCACCAGCACCGCCGCGCCCGCTCTACGTCGCCAGGCGGACACGGACCGTCACCTTGTGGATGGAATTGTTCGCGTACCCCGAACCGTTCGGCCGCGCCTCGAGCGGCTGCACGTCGCCGTCGTTGCCGGTCGCGCGCGCCATCAGCGCGAACCGCGCGGGCGGCGTGACCTCGAACTCGGTGGCCCACGCGCGCCACGCGCCCTTCGCCATATCGCCCATGAATCCCGCCGGGAACCACGACTTGCCGCCGTCGCTCGACACCTCGACCAGCCGCACGCCCGCCGGCCCCGCCCACGCGAAGCCCTGGACGCGGAGCCGCGGCTTCTTCTTGTTGTCGGTACGCGGCGCGAGCTGCACCTCGCTGCCGTCGATCGGGCGCGTGATCACGGATTTCACGCGCATCGTCTCGACCGGCGGGGCGGCCGCGGGATCCTCGCCGGGATAGACGTAGTGGTAGCCCTTCGCCATGAAGAAGCTGTCGGACGGATGATCCTCGAGCCGCACGCGCGTCACCCACTTGGTCGACGCCATGCCGTACCAGCCGGGCACGATCGCGCGCAGCGGCGCGCCGTGGAGCGGCGACAGGCGCTCGTCGTTCATCGCGAGCGCGAGCAGCACGTCGTCCATCGCCTTCTCGATCGGGATGCTGCGCAGGAACGGCGGCGGGCCGGGGAACGTGGCCTGATCGAGCGCCTCGAACCACACGTGCTTCGCCTCGGGCGCGACGCCGGCGCGCTCGAGCAGCCGCGCGAGCCGGACTCCGGTCCACGAGGCGTTGCCGACCGCACCGCGCCCCCACTGCGTGCCCGCGGTGCTCGGGAGCTTCATCAGCCCGCGGCCGTTGCCCGCGCACTCGAGCGTGACGGCGTCGGTCTCGAGCGGCAGCGCGCGCGCCTGCGCGAGCGTCAGCGAGAGGGGCGAGTGCACGAGCCCGGAGACCTCGAGCCGCCACGCGTCGAGATCGGGCGTCGGGACGGAGAGATGGCTGCGGACGAAGAAGCGGTCGTTGCGCGTGATCCACGAGCGGCCGAGGGCTTCGAGCGTCGTCTCCCAGTGCTCGGGCCGGTCGTTGCGCACGATCATCTCGGGTGGACCGGACGTGTCGGGCGCCGCGCCAGCGGCGGGCTTCGCGGCGGCGAGCGCGGCGCGCAGCGCGGGCGGGAACGACGCGAGCGCCGCGGCCGAGAGGCCGGCGCGCGCGACGGCGCGCAGGAACGAGCGGCGATCCATGCGGCTCATGCGCGGGAATCTAGCGCGCCGCGCGGGATCGGTCTACGGGAACCCCATGCGCGCGGCGAGCGCCGCGAAACGGGGATGCCCGCGCAACGGGTCGAGCCGCGGGTGGACCTGGAGCCAGACGAGGCCGCCGTCGCGCTGCTCGAACGCGCGCTCCATCCAGTCGAGCGCCGCGTCGAGGTCGCCGAGGCCGGTGAGCACGGTCGCGATCGCGTACGGGTTCATGCGGCCGGTGCGCACGCGCGCCTCCAGCGCCGGCAGCATCGCGCGCGCCTCGTCGCGGCGGCCGGCGACGGCCAGCGTGTGCGCGAGCCCGGCCGAGCTGCCGGGGAGCCCGCCCGCGAGCGTGGCCGCCTGCTCGAATTCGGCGATCGCGCGATCGAAGTCGCCGGCCTGCGCGTACGCGCGGCCGAGATCGGGATGGACGAGCAGGAACGCGGGGTCCAGCTCGAGCACGCGCCGCAGCTGCTCGATCGCCTCGTCGTACCGGCGCTCGAAATAGAGGATGTCGGCGACCGACGCGCCGATCACCGCCGAGAGCGGGTCGAGCCGCTCGGCGTGCCGCGCCTCGGCCAGCGCTTCACCGAAGCGTCCCTGCGAGGCGAGCAGCTCCGCGTACCACTGATGCCCGGTCGCGTAGCCGGGATGGAGCGCGATTGCCCGCTCGTACTCGGCGGCGGCCGCGGGCCAGTCGTAGCGGTTGAACATCAGCACGAACCCGAGCGACGTGTGCGGCTCGCCGAGCGACGGATCGAGCGCCATCGCGCGCTCGGCCGCGGCGCGGGCGCGTTCGAACGCCTCGCCCTGCGGCAGCGCGCGCAGGTCAGCGAGGATGTTCCAGGCGTCGGCGAGCCCTGCGAACGCCAGCGCGTAGCCGGGATCGAATTCGATCGCACGCTGGAAGTGCTCGATGCTCTTCCGCACCTCGGGCTCGAGACGGCGATTCCAGTGGTGGCGCCCGCGCAGGTAGGCGTCGAGCGCCTCGGGCCTGACCGCGCGCGGCCGGTTGAGCCGGCCGGCCTCGCGCGGCGTGAGCTTGACGCGCACCTCGTCGGCGATCGCGCGCGCGACCTCGCCCTGCAGCGCGAGCACGTCGCCGGCGTCGCGCTCGTAGCGCTTCGCCCACAGATGGCGCTCGGTCGCGGCGTCGATTAGCCGCGCCGAGATGCGCACGCGATCGCCCGCGCGCAGCACCGAGCCCTCAACGATCGCGTCCACGTTCAGCTCGCGCGCGATGTCGGGCAGACGGCCCTTGCGGCCCTTGTACTGCATCGCCGACGTGCGCGAGATGACGCGCAGCGCGCCGATCTGCGCGAGGTCCATGATCAGCGCGTCGGTCATACCGTCGGCGAAGAACTCCTGATCGGGATCGCCGCTCAAGTTCTCGAGCGGCAGCACCGCGAGCGAGGCGATCGGCGGCCGCGGCTCGGCGCCGGCGTCGCCGCCCGCCGCGGCGCGACCCGCCGGCTCGCCGAGGCGGCGCAGCGCGTCGGCCAGCTCGCGCGCCGACCGTGGGCGGGCCGCCGGGTCCTTCGCCAGCAGCCGGAGGATCAGCGATTCCATGTCCGGCGAGATCTCGGGCCGCAGGTCGCGCGGCGCGGGCGGCGGCGTCTGCGTGATGTCCAGGATCAGCGCCGAGGGGAGGCGCTGCGGGAACGGCAGCCGCCCGGTCGTCATCTCGAACAGCACGACGCCGAGCGAGTAGAGATCGGTGCGCGGATCGACCGGCTCGTCGCGCAGCACCTCGGGCGCCATGTACGCGGGCGTGCCGACCAGCGACCGCGTCGCCGCGGCCGAGACGGTGCTCGCCCGCGAGTCGTCGCCCGCTTCCAGCAGGCGCGCGAGGCCGAAGTCGAGCACCTTCGCCCGGCCGTCCGGCGTCACGACGATGTTTCCGGGTTTCAGGTCGCGATGGAGCACGCCCTGCTCGTGCGCCGCCGCGAGCGCCTCGGCGATCTCGGCGGCGAGCGGAGCGGCCTCGGCCTCGGCGATCGGGCCGCCGCGCAGCCTCTCCTCGAGCGTCGCGCCCGCGATCAGCTCCATCACGATGAAGTCGGTGCCGTCCTGCGAGTCGAAGTCGTGCACGACCGCGATGCCGGGATGGCTCAAGCGCGAGAGCGCGAGCGCCTCGTTGCGGAAGCGCCGCCGCTCGTCATCGCCGGAGCGCGCGCCGGCGGGGAGCACTTTGATCGCCACGTCGCGCTGCAGCCGGTCGTCGCGCGCGCGGTAGACCTCGCCCATCCCGCCCGCGCCGAGGCGCTCGACGACCGTGTAGCGGGAGAGCTTCGAACCGATCATCCCGGCCCTCCTCTGGGGCGCTAGGCCGGCGCGCCGCTGCGCAGGCCGGCGGCGAGGGCGGCGATCACCTCCGCGACCTGCCGGTAGCCGGTCTCGAGCAGGAAGTGCGGATTCCGGCCGTACGATTTGTGACCGAGGACATAGAAGTTGGGCTCGGGGTTCGCCAGCGGGCCCAGGCCGGCCGCCGGCGCCGAGAGGCAGTCGCTCGAGCCCGCGACCGCCGCCGCGACCCCGGCCGGGCCGCGCGTCACGAAGCTCTCCTGCACCTGCAGCTCGCGGTAGAGCGAGTCGTCGGGGCCGAACCCGGTGTTGACGATCACGCGGTCCACCTCTTCGACGCGCGCCTGATCGCCGACCTTGAGCCCGACGCGGAAGCGATGCGTCGCCGAGTTGAACTCGAACCCGTCCACGCGCGCGCCGCCGACGTGGGAGAGCGTCGCCTGTCCGCCGCCCGCGATCGCGCGCGCCCGCGCGTAGAGCGCCCGGCGCTCGGGCAGCGGATCGTCGCTCGGTCCGGCGTAGAGCGACGCCGCCTCGCGCCGCGTCACCCACACGACCTCGGTGCCGGCGGCCTCGCCGGCGAGCCGTGCGAGATCGCCGAGCGTGGTCGCGGCGCTCGCGCCGGCGCCGATCACCATCACGCGTTTCCCGGCGTAGCGCTCGCGCTGGATGCCGAGCACGTCGTCCACGTGATACGAGAGCTGCGGAGCGAGGTAGAGCTCGCTGCGCGCCGGGATGCCGCCGTCGCCCGCCCAGTTGGGCTGGCCGTAAACGCCCGACACGTCGAGGAGCGCGAACGCATGGAGGAAGTTCTCGCGCCCGCCGACGTCGCGCACCAGCAGGCGGAACGGATGCTCGGCGCGGATCGCCTCGCCCGGCGCGTCGCTCTTGAGCAGGCCGCTGCGGCTCATGTGCACGACCTGCGCGTGCGTGTGGATGCGGCCCGCGAGCTCGGCGAGCTGCGCCGCCGGCGCGAGCACCTGCTGCACGAACTCGGCGCCGGTCGGGCACGCGTCGGGATCGGGCGCCGTCCATGCCGAGGCCTCGAGATGGCGCCGCGTCGCCGCGCCGACGTTCATCCGCCACGGCGTGAACATCCGCACGTGGCCCCACGCGAGCGCGTGGGCACCGACGTCGCCGCGCTCGAACACGTGCGCGTCGAGGCCGGCGTCCAGGGCCGCGAGCGCGGCTTCGAGGCCGATCGGTCCGGCGCCGACGATGGCGATCGTGTTGCGGGCGGGGAGCGGCATGGCGACTCCTTGGGATGCGCGCGGGGCTCCGCGGATCGCGCGGGCTCCGGGGTCGTGCGGGGCTCCGCGGTCGCGCGGGCCGGGCAGCCTACCAGAACGATGCGACGATGGGCGCGTGGTCCGACGCCGCGTCTACTCCGCCCACGCCGCGCACGGTGGCGCCGCGCCCATCGCGCCAGCCGCGGCCGGCGAACCAGTCGAGCTTGAGCTGCGCGCGGCGCTCCATGCGGGCGAGGAGCGGCGCGGCGAGTGCCGCGCCGAACCCGTGCGCCTCGGGCACGCGCGCGAAGCGGAGCAGGAGCGTGGGCCGGCGGTCCACGTAGCGCTGCCACGCGAAGTTCGCCTCGCGCAGCGCGTCGAACAGCGGCGCGCGCGCGCGGCCCTGATCGGGCCACAGCAGCCGGCGCTCGAGCCGTGCGGAAGGCTGCAGCAGCACGCACGCGCCGGCGAAGGCGCTCCACCACGCGCCGCGATCGAATGTGTGCGTGTTGAAGTCGCCGCCGAGGATCGCGGGCCGCCGCTCGCGCCGCAGCGCATCGAGCACGATGCGGATCTGCGCCGCGCGCACCGCGCGCGTGCGATGGACGTCGAGGTGCGCGACGACCGCGACGCACGGCGCCTCGGGCCGCTCGATCGCGGCGATCAGCGCCGCCTGCCGGCCGTACATGCCCTCGCGGTCGAAGTGGAACCGCTCGGCCGCCGGCAGCTCGACGACGCGCACGTCGCCGATCGGCCAGCGCGAGAGCAGCGCGAGACCGAAGAGCGATTCGCGGTTCTCGACGCCGCCGGCATGGACGTCGTCGTCGTCGCGGCCGCGCGTCGTCTCGAGGAACTGCGGCGCCCACACGCCGTAGAGGCCGAGCGACGCGGCGAGCGACGCCGCGACGTCGCGGTTGCCGGACCGCGCCATGCCGAGATCCACCTCGTTGAGCAGGACGAGGTCGGCGTGCTCGAGCTGCGGGTGCGAGCAGAGCGCGCGCTCGATCGCGTCGTAGCGGTTGCCGTGCTCGATGTTCCAGTGGACCGCGCGCACGCGCTCGGGATCGGCGGGCGGGCCGGGCTCGCGCTCCGGATCGAAGCGGCGGACCTGGGCGAGCAGGCGCGTGAGCCGCGGCTCGAGCGCGGGCCAGGTCCCGGACGCGCGCAGCGCCGCGAGCGTGCGGAAGCCGCGCAGCGCCGCGATCAGATCGCGGCACTCGGCGGCGAGATCGCCCGCCGCCGCCGCGTCACCGTTCATCCCGCCGCCGCGTCACCGCTGCGCCGGCGCCGATCGAGGCCCGCGCGGCGCGCGCCCTTCAGCTGCGGATGCCGAACTGGCCGAGGATGAAGGCGTAGTTGAACGCGGCCTCGTGGAGCGCGTCGTAACGCCCCGACGAGCCGCCGTGCCCGGCCCCCATGTTGACCTTGAACAGAAGGAGGTTGTGATCGGTCTTGAGCGCGCGCAGCTTCGACACGTACTTCGCCGGCTCCCAGTACATCACCTGGCTGTCGTTGAGCGACGTCTTGACCAGCATCGTCGGGTACGCCTTCGCCGCGACGTTGGTATACGGGCAGTAGGTCTTGATGTAGTCGTACTCCGCCTTGATCTTGGGATTGCCCCACTCCTCGTATTCGCCGACCGTGAGCGGGAGCGAGGCGTCGTTCATCGTGTTGACCACGTCCACGAATGGGACTTCGGCCACCACCGCCTTGAAGAGATCCGGACGCATGTTGGTCACCGCGCCCATCAGCAGGCCGCCGGCGCTTCCGCCCGTGATCACCAGCCGGTCGCTCGCGGTCACCTTCTCGTGGACCAGGTATTCGGCGGCGACGATGAAGTCGGTGAAGGTGTTCCGCTTCGTCATCATGCGGCCCTGCTCGTGCCAGAGCTTGCCCATCTCGCCGCCGCCGCGGATGTGCGCGATCGCGAACACCACGCCGCGGTCGAGCAGGCTGACGCGGTTCGACGAGAACGACACGTTGCTCGCGATGCCGTACGAGCCGTAGCCGTTGAGCAGCATCGGCGACGTCCCGTCGCGCTTCACGCCCTTGCGGTAGACGAGCGAGATCGGGATGCGCATGCCGTCGCCCGCCGTCGCCCACATGCGCTCCGAGACGTAGTTCGACGGCTGGTAGCCGCCGAGCACCTCGGTCTGCTTGAGCAGCTTCGACGTTCGCGCCGCCATGTCGTAGTCGAACACCGAGGGCGGCGTGATGAACGACTGGTACGTATAGCGGAACATGCGCGTGTCGTACTCGGCGTTGGTGCTCGGGCCGACGTTGTAGACCGGCTCGGGGAACGCGATCGTGTGCGACTCGCCGGTGCGGAAGTCGGTGACCGCGATCTGCGGCAGGCCGCCCTCGCGCTCGGAGAGCACGTAGTAGTTGGCGAAGCACGTGAGCCCGGTGAGCATCACGTCCTTGCTGTGCGGGATCACTTCCTTCCAGTTCGCGGGCGAGGGATCGGACACCGGCGCCGAGACGAGACGGAAGTTGGGCGCGTTCTTGTTCGTGCGGATGAAGAAGCGGTCGCCGTGGTGGTCCACGTAGTACTCGTGGTCCTTCTCGCGCGCGGCGACGAGGCGGAACGTGTCGTTCGGACGGTCGGCGGCGAGGACGCGCACCTCGGACGCCGTGTGGCTCGACGCCGTGAAGATCACGAAGCCGCGGCTCAAGGAGCGGTGCGCGTCGAGCTCGAAGCGCTCGTCCTTCTCTTCGTAGACCAGCACGTCACGGTCGGTGGGCTCGCCGACGACGTGGCGGTAGAGCCGGTACTGGCGCTTGGCCGCGTCCTCGACCGTGTAGAAGAGCGTGCGGTTGTCGGCCGCCCACACCACCGATCCGGTCTTGTCCACGTGCTCGCTCGACACCGCGCCCGTGACGAGGTTCTTGACGTGGAGCGTGTACTGGCGGAAGCCGGTGGTGTCGATCGAGAACGCGAGCTGGTTGCCGTCGTCGCTCACCGTGTAGGCGGCCAGCCCGAGGAACCGGTGGCCGACCGCCAGCTCGTTCTGGTCGAGCACGATCTGCTCGGGCCCCTCGAGGCTGCCCCGCTTGCGGCACAGGATCGGGTACTGCTTGCCGGCCTCGGTGCGCGAGTAATAGTAGTAGCCGTCGCGCAGGTAGGGCACCGTGAGGTCGGTCTGCTGGATCCGCGCGAGCATCTCCTGGTACAGCGTCGCCTGGAACGGCTCGGTCGGCTTCATGATCGCTTCGGTGTACGCGTTCTCGGACTCGAGCAGCCCGACCACCTCGGGATTGCTCTTCTCGCGCAGCCAGTAGTAGTCGTCCACGCGCACGTCGCCGAAGAGGGTCTCGGTGCGCGGCACCTTCTTCGCGACCGGCGGGAGCGGCGTCGTGCGTTCCTGGGCGGCGGACGGGTTCGGCATGAGGGATCCCGTGACGAGCAGCGCGAGCGATGCGGCAGCGAGCAGGCGAGAGGTCATCGGAGGACCTTTCGATCGAGAGGGGAGCGGCGGCGAAACCGACGCGGGAGGATAGCAGAGCGTCGCGCCGCGTTGCGCTCGCCCCGCGCAGCGCCTAGACTCCGCGTCGCGGAATTGCAGGCCGGGCCGCCCACCCACGACCTTCGAACCACGCCGGGCCCGCGCACGCGGCGCCCCGCCTTCGCCCAGGAGTACCGCGCCGATGTCGCGTCCCCGCACCCTCCGGGAGCTCAAGGCTTCCGGGTACCGCCCGCGCACCGTCAAGGACGAGCTGCGCGCCAACATGATCGCGCGGCTGCGCGAGCGCCGGACGTCCGAGGAACCGCTCTTCCCCGGTATCGTCGGCTACGAGCACACGGTCGAGCCGCAGATCGTCAACGCGATCCTCTCGCGCCACGATTTCATCCTGCTCGGGCTGCGCGGGCAGGCGAAGACGCGCATCCTGCGCTCGCTCGCCGGCTTCCTCGACGAGGCGATCCCGGCGCTCGAGGGCTGCCCGCTGCACAGCGATCCGTTGGACCCGCTCACGCACCACGCGCGCACGCTGGTGGCGACGCGGGGCGACGACGCACCGATCGAGTGGATCGCGCGCGAGGCGCGGTATCAGGAAAAGCTCGCGACGCCCGACGTGACGATCGCCGACCTGATCGGCGACATCGATCCCATCAAGGCGGCGACGATGAAGCTCGACTACTCGGACGAGCGCGTCATCCACTACGGGATCATCCCGCGCACGAACCGCGGGATCTTCGCGATCAACGAGCTGCCCGACCTGCAGCCGCGCATCCAGGTCGGCCTGCTGAACATTCTCGAGGAGAAGGATTTCCAGATCCGCGGTTTCCCGGTGCGCATGCCCCTCGATCTGCTCGTCGTGTTCTCGGCGAACCCCGAGGACTACACGAACCGCGGCAACATCATCACGCCGCTCCGCGACCGCATCAATTCGCAGATCATGACGCACTACCCGCTGGCGCGGGAGCAGGGCATGGCGATCACCGCGCAGGAGTCGTGGACCGAGCGGGGCGGCGCGGCCGACGTGCGCATTCCGGCGTTCATGCACGAGCTGATCGAAGAGGTTGCGATCCAGGCGCGGAGGAGCGAGTACGTGGACCAGAACTCCGGCGTCTCGGCGCGGCTGCCGATCGCGCTCGCCGAGAACCTGGTCTCGAACGCCGAGCGCCGCGCCCTCGTGACCGGCGAAACGGTGGTGTGGACGCGCGTCTGCGACCTGCAGCAGGCGGTGTCGGCGGTGAGCGGAAAGGTCGAGCTGGTGCTCGAGGGCGAGCAGGAGGGCGCGATGAACGTCGCGCGCGCGCTGCTCGGGCGCGGCGTGAAGGCGCTCTTCGCGCAGCGCCTGCCGGACGCGTACAAGCCGAAGCGCTCGCGCCGCGCCGCGGCGGCCGAGGGCGCCGCCACGGCCGAGAACGAGCTCGCGTCGTCCGAGTACCGGCCGCTGCTCGAGTGGTTCGCGAGCGGCAACCACGTCGAGATCTCGGACGACATGCCGCAGGCGGAGTTCGGGAAGCGGCTCGCGGCGGTGAAGGGGCTGGAGCGGCTCGCGGCCAAGTACCTCGAGCCCGCGGGCGCCGACGAGGCGGCAGTGGCGATGGAGCTGGTGCTCGAGGGACTGCACCAGAACTCGATCCTGTCGCGCGAGCGGAGCGACGCGACCACCTCCTACAAGGACATGCTCAAGAGCATGCTCTCGGGATTCGGAGCGGACGATTAGGCGGGACAGGGAGTCCGAAAGTGACGAGGCCGCGATGCGTGGAACGAGGCTGGTGATGGTGGCGCTGCTGATGGTGGCGTGGGGCGCGGGGGCCGTGGCGGCCCAGCGCGTCGCCACGGTGAAGCCGCAGTTCCTGCCGCCGGGTGAGCTGGCGCGCGCGCTCGGCGTGCGCGAGCGTGACGGCCGCGGCGTGCTCGAGTGGCGGGCCGGCGCCGACGTGCGCACGGTGGACGTGCGGCGCAACGATGCTGCGAACCTGATCGTGCTGACCGGCGAGAGCGAGGACGTCGACGCGGCCGAGGCGATGGTCAAGGCGCTGGACGTCGCGCCGCGCCAGATCCTGATCGAGGCCAGGATCGTCGAGATCGATCTCACGCGGGCGCGCCAGCTGGGAATGGACTGGCGCACCTTTGACGACGTGAGCTACCAGCGAAATGACCTGCGGGACTATCGGGTCGGTCCGGACTTCAAGGACAGCCGCGCCTTGTTCCAGAACCGGTTCTTCGCGTCGGCCGATTTCGCGGCGCTCCAGCAGAACGGCGTGGCGACCACCCGCGACGCGCCGCGTGTGCTCACGCTCAACAACCGTGCCGCGAACATCCTCGACGGCCAGCGCGTCACGTACATCACGCGCTACTCGAGCTACACGAACCTCTTCCAGACCGACACGCTCGACGCCGGCCTCGCGCTCAACGTCACGCCGTCGCTTGGCGAGAGCGGCTATCTGACACTCGACGTTCGGGCAGAGCTCACGCAGCTCGTGAACCAGATCTCCGGGAGTCCGGTCAAAGACGGACAGATTGTCGAAAACACGGTGGTGATGAAAGACGGGGACACCGTATTACTGGGCGGCTTCGAGCGCACGGCCGATGTTCGGCAGCGCACAGGGTTGCCCCTGCTGGGCCGTGTACTGCCGTTCCTGTTCTCCCGCGAGTCGACGACCCATCGTGAGCGCGAGAGCTTCGTCGCGCTGACCGCGCGCGTGGTGGACACGAACGCCGGTCCCGATCCGAAGACGCGCGAGATCTTCGAAGGCACGGCGCCGGGGCCGAAGCGGTAGGGGGCGAACGACTCGACGATGTGGCCTCTGGTCTGGCTGACGGCCGCGATCGCGCGCATCGTGGAGGGATTCCGCCGCGGCGTGTCGGCGAAGGAGTACTGGACCCCGGCGGGGCTCGCGAACGCGCTCGATCAGGCCGAGGTCCTGATGCTCGAAGGAGCGGCCCCCCGCGCGCGTGAATGGCTGGTGCAGACGGAGCCGCACATCCTCAAGATGCAGGGTCCCGACGGCGTCCGACTGCGCGCGCGCTATCGCGCCGTGCTCGCCGACCTCGCGGGGTGGACCGGACAGCGCGACCGCGCGATCGAGCAGCTGAACCTCGCCTCGACCGAGTGCGACCGGATCACCGACGCGGCGTACGCCGACGAGCTGCGCACGCGCATCGAGGCGGCGCGCGGCCTGATGACGACGCCCGGCGACGCCGAAGGCCCGCTCGTCGCGAGCGGCCGGCGGGCGCTCGAACGCGAGCCGGAGACGCGGCGCCCCGAAGTGCTGATGCGGCTCGCGTGGTTGGCGCACCGGCTCGGCCAGATCGCGCACGCGCGCGGGCGATGGGAGGAGGCGCGCCACCTGCTCGATCGCGCAGTCGCGATCGGCATGCGGCTCGACTCGCCCGGGACGGCCGCCCCCGATACGGCGTGGAACGGGCACGCGCGCGCTCTCTTCTGCGCGAACGCGCGCAAGGCCGCGTCCGAGGCCGCACGCGAGCTCGGCCTCGTCCACGCCTCGCTCGGCGACCGCGATCGGGCGATCGAGCGCCTCGATCAGGCGATCGCGGTCGTCGAGGGCGTCGATCATCCGATCGCACGGCTGCGGCTCGCGCAGGCGCTGCTCGACCGCGCGAATCAGGAGCGCACCGATCCACTCGCCGGCGCCGGCCGGCGCGAGGCGCTGATCGCGCGCGCCGCCGAGGTCGCGCTCGAGTCCGGCACGCCCGAGGGCCGCGCCGTCGCCGGCATGGCCGAGGTCGCGCTCGCCCACACCTACGCCTCGCTCGGGATGACGGCGCAGCAGCTCGAGCACCTGCGCCGCGCGCTGGAATACACGAAGGACTCGCCCGAGCCCGCGGCGGGCCACAATCAGACCTACCTGCTCATGGCGATCGGCCACGCGCTCGACGAGAGCGGCGATCGCGACGGCGCGTCGGACGCGCTGCGTCAGGCGGTCGCGCGCGGGCGCGCGCATCCCGATCCCGACACGCGCAAGTTCGCGGTGAGCGCCGCCTACCGGCTGCACCAGATGGCGTGGGAGGACGACCATGCCGACGAGGCGCGCGCGCACGTCGAGGTGATCGAATCGCTCGTGCCGACGCTCGCGGCCGACGTGCGCGGCGTGTTCGCGGGCATCGCGGCGCACAGCCGCGGCCTGCAGTACGTGCTCGAGGGCCGTGACACGGAGGGCACGGAGTGGCTCGCCCGCGCCGAGCGCATGGGCCGCGACGGCGGTCCGGCCGCCGGGGCGCTCGCGCGATCGGCCGCCGCCGATCTCGGCCGCGCGGCGCTGCGCGCCCGCTCGCCCGGCGCCGCCGAGGCGCACCTGCGCCGCGCGCTCGACACGCCGGCGCATCACATGAGCGCGGCCGACGACCGCTCGCAGCGCGCCGAGATCACGCTGCTCCTGGCCGACGCGCTGCGCCTGCTCGATCGCTTCGACGAAGGGCGCCGCGAGTGCGCGCGCGCGTTCGATCTCGGGCGCGACGCCGGCAACGCCAAGGGCCGCGAGGCCGCGGCGATCGCCGCGATGTGGCTCGGCGAATCGGCCGACGACGATCCCGCCGAGCGCCGGCGCTTCTACGAGGCGGCGTCGCGGCTCGGCCGGCTGTGCGGGCGCACGCGGGGCCGCGAGGTCGCCGATACCGTGGACCGGCGGCTGCGCGAGGTGACGGGCTAGATGCGCTTCGACTACTCGCGGTGGCAGGGCCCGCGGCCCGAGGATCTCCAGTTCATCAAGCAGCTGATGGAGATCTATCGCAACCTGCTGCTCCAGACCGGTGGCGACGTGGACGAGGCGCTGCGCTGGATGGAGCACTTCGGCGAGCAGTACGGATTCTTCAACGAGGGCTTCGGGATCGCGGAGTTCAAGAAGCTGCTCGAGCAGACCGGCGAGGTCGAGCGCACGGCGAAGGGATTCAAGATCACGCCGAAGGGCGAGAAGCGCATCCGCCAGGACTCGCTCAACGAGATCTTCTCGACGCTCGAGGCGGGTGCCGCCGGCGACCACCGCACGCCGGTGGCGGGCAAGGGCGGCGAGCGGCTCTCCGAGACGCGGCCCTACCAGTTCGGCGACAATCTCTCCGATCTCGATCCGCTCGGATCGGTCGGCAACGCGGTGATGAACCACGGCGTGGACGAGCTGTCGCTCACCGAGGACGACCTTCAAGTTTACGAAACCGAGCACCTCTCGTCGTGCGCCACCGTGCTCATGGTGGACGTGAGCCACAGCATGGTGCTCTACGGCGAGGACCGCATCACGCCCGCCAAGAAGATCGCGCTCGCGCTGTCGCAGCTGATCCAGACGCGCTACCCGCGCGACACGCTGGACGTGGTGCTGTTCGGGGATGACGCGACCCGCGTGCCGCTCAAGGACCTGATGAAGATCCAGGCCGGGCCCTTCCACACGAACACCAAGGCGGGGCTGCAGCTCGCGCAGCGCGTGCTCGCCTCGCGCAAGGGTGTCAACAAGCAGATCTTCATGGTCACCGACGGCAAGCCGTCGGCGATCCGCGAGTTCGGTAAGCTGTACAAGAACCCGTTCGGCCTCGACCCCAAGATCGTCAACAAGACGCTCGAGGAAGCCGCCTACTGCCGGCGCAAGGGGATCACGATCACGACCTTCATGCTCGCCACCGACCAACCGCTGCTCGAATTCGTGCGCAAGCTCACCGCGCTGAACCACGGCCGCATCTACGAGACCGATCCGAACAACATCGGCGCGTACGTGTTCCGCGACTTCGTGCGCAACCGCAGAAAGCGGCTGCACTAGTGGATGCCCCGACCCGACCGTCCGCGCTCGCGGCGCGGCTCGCAGGCGCCGCGCCGGGCGGCGCGCTCGGCGTCGCGCTCGCGCTCGCGTCGCTGCTGATCGGCGCCCGGCCGGCGCGCGCCGACCGCAGCTTCTCGGTCATCCTGAAGGGCGGCGTGAGCATCGCCACGTGGTACGGCGATCTGCCCACCGATCCGCTGTTCGCCAATGGCTCACGCGTCGGCGTCGGCGCCGGCGTCGGATTCTCGTTCGGGCTCACTCGGCTCATCGCGGTGCAGCCCGAGCTGCTCTACGTCGAGAAGGGCACGTCGCTCGGCGACGTCACGTTGACCGACGCGTACGGGGCCTCCACGGGCACCGCGCACGACGTGCTTGCCGTGGACTACATCGAGCTGCCGGTGCTTGCGCGCATCGCGCTCCCGCACGCGCGGCAGGCCGCGCCGTATCTCATCGTCGGCCCGGCGCTCGGGATGCGCGGCGCGCAGCGTCAGAAGGTGTCCGGCGACGTCCATCTGTCGCAGGCGATCCGCTTCGTGAAGGACACGGACGTGGGTGTCGCGTTCGGCATCGGCACCGAGGTCGGCAGCGGCCCGCGGCGCTTCGAGGCCGAGGCCCGCTACACACTCGGGCTCACCCAAGCCACCGAGCCTTCGTACAGCACCAACGCGCGCAACGGCGCGCTGCTCCTGCTGCTCGGCGTCGCGATTCATCCGTGACCGCGCGCCCCACCGCGATCCCGCTCGCGATCCTCGCACCGGCGCCGCTCGCGCTGGTCGTCGCGCTGGTCGCCACCGCGCCCGCTCCCGCCGCGACGCCGTCGCGCGCCCACGCCGTCGCCGACACCGCGCGCCTCGCGCCGCGCGAGAAGGCACGGATGCTCCATCTCTGGGCCGAAGAGGAGACCGCCGACCCGGCGGTCGAATCGCGGCAGCGCGCGAAGCGCGACATCGATGAGGCGATCCGCCTCGATCCGGGAAACGCCGATCACTGGCTGGCGCGCGCGAAGCTCGAGATGATCGGCGGCTACGACACGGAGGCCCGCGCCTCGCTCGACCGCGCGATCGCGATCGCGCCGCGCGATCCGCGTCTGCGGCTCGAGCGCGGCCGCGCGTGGAAGCGCGAATGGGTGCGCTGGCTCGACTCGCTCGCGTTCGACCGTGCGATCGCCGACTTCGACACGGTGACGCGCCTGCGTCCGACCGGCGCGGACGGCTGGCTCGCGCTGGTGCCGATGCGCTGCGAGCTCGGCGATCTCGCCGGTGCCGAGCAGGCGGCCGAGCGCGCGCTCAGCGGGCGGCCGCGGCTGCCCGAGGCCGAGATCGCCGCCGCGTACATCGGCTACCGGCTCGGCGACGTCGAGCGTCCGGACAGCCTCTTCCGCGACGCGATTCCGAAGCTCGACCCGACCCTGCGCACGCTGTTCGCAAACGCGGCGCCGATCCTCGGGCCACGCGGCGGCAGCCGGCCGATCGCGCGCAAGTCGCGGACGATCTCGCACGACGCGATCGGCGGCGACGAGCCGGCGCCGGTCGAGCCCGCCGCCGGCGACACGTCGCTCTCGCGCGTGCCGAGCGGCGACGAATGGGCGCAGCTCGACTTCGATCCGACGACCTCCGTCAACGAGACGCTGCTCGAGTTCTGGTCCCGCGTCGCGCACGCGTACTTCATCTTCTACGACCCGCTCCATCCCGAGCTCGATTCGCGCGCCGATCTCTACATCCGTTACGGCCCGCCGCGCGGCGTCGACGTGAACCCCGGCGGCGTCGCGAACACGTTCGTCGCGAACCAGCTTGCGCTCGACAACGCCGGACCGGCCGCGCGCGCGCGCGCGGTCGCCGAGTATCCGATGGGCGTCGTGCGCTGGAACTATCCCGACCTCGGCATGCGCGTCGTGCTCAACGACCGCTCGCTCCACGGCTCGTTCTCGCCGGCGGTCTCGCGCGACGCGCTGCCCGGCTCGGCGCCGGATCCGGCGGCACTCGCGCGCCGCGGCGATCTCATGGAGATCGACGGCGGGCGCGCCGTGTTCCCGACGCTGCCGCCGGCCAACGTGCGCATCGATCTCGCCGGCGTCACCGCGGACTTCGAGGGCGAGAACGGTCCGCGCCTGTTCGCGCAGGTCCTGGCGCGCGGCGCGCCGACCGATTCGATCGTCTCGCGCTGGGCGGTGCTGGACACGACCGGGCGCGCGGTCTCGCGCGGGGGCGGGCCGCTCGCGGTGTCGGCGTGCGATCCCGGCGCGCGCCAGATCGTCGAGATCGGGCAGTCGCTGCCGGCCGGCCGCTACCAGCTCGCGCTTTCGGTGCGCAACCAGCGCCGCCATCGCGGGCTGTTCCGCGCGCCGTTCACGATCGCGCCGGCGACGGCCGGAATGGCGTTGAGCGACGTGGTGATCGCGTGCGGCGACCCGACGATGATGGCGCGTGGCGGCTCGATCCGGATCGACGCGAACGTGGACCAGCGCGTCACGGGACCGGGGCCGCTCATCGCGTACTTCGAGGCCTACCGGCTCGCGAAGGGTCCGGACGGCGCGGCGCACTTCGAGGTCGAGTACGCGGTGCGCCGGTTGAGCGAGGTCGTGCCGCGCGGACGCCGCGGGCGCGAGCCGGCGATCATCAGCTCGTCGTCGCGCGAGGAGGCGTCGGCGGCGGGGCTGCGCCGCCAGTTCGTCAGCGTGCCGATCCAGACGCTGGCGCCCGGGCGCTATCAGCTCGAGATCCGCGTGCGCGACCTGACCGCCGGGACGCAGGTCGAGCGCGTCGTGCCGTTCGACCGCCAGTAGCGGCGCGGCGGCCGCGCCGCCACGATCAGCGGATCAGCACGACGCGCGCCTGCGCCGTTGCTCCGGCGTGACTCGCGCGCAGCCAGTAGACGCCGGACCCCATCGCACGCTCGGGCTCGATCGTGATCCGGCGAACGCCGCGCGCGCCGTCGAGCTCGTGGCGCATGACCCGCCGGCCCATCACGTCGAACGCCTCGAGGCGCACCGGACCCGCCGCGGGCAACGCGAGATCGACCGTGAACCGGT
The DNA here is from genome assembly GCA_016178725.1 of Candidatus Eiseniibacteriota bacterium. GTDB lineage: Bacteria > Eisenbacteria > RBG-16-71-46 > RBG-16-71-46 > RBG-16-71-46 > WS-11. Next base: position 8,612 of record JACOSV010000039.1, on the reverse strand, counting down.
CGTGAGCCGGATTCTCGACCGGCGCCAGCGCGAGGACGGTCGGCCCCGTCACCGTGTCCTGACTGGCGGCGATGGGCCGGGCTTGCGGACGCTCGACCGCGGCCTTCGCGAGCGCCGGGACCCACGTCGAGTCGTCGGGCGGGCCCTCGCTCCAGTCCGTGACCAGCCACGCGAGAACCGAATCTCCCCGGGCTGCCTCGTGCACGACATCGGCCCGCGCGACGTGGAACAGCTGGGACGCGGCGGGCGTCACGAGGGACGTTCCATCCTCGAACACGACCACGAGCGAAAGGTGCATCGCGACCACGATCTGGAATCGCCCGAGGCTGTCCGGGCGATCGGCGTCGGCGCGCACGAAGAACGGTCCGCCCACGTACGCCATGCGCTTTGCGGCCGGCAGCGGATGCCCGTCGCGCACGACGCCGCGGAACAGATGAGCCGCCGAGGCGATCTCGGCGTCGCGATCGAGGACGGGTGACGAATCGCCGACTCCCGGCGCCCAGGGATGATCGCGGAACCCGGCGGCGAGATGACGCGCAAAGTACTCGAGATCGCGGTCGCGATAGGCCATGAGGAGCTGGCGGACCGAGATCAGGGCTTCGCCCCGCGGGACCCCGATCGGGGTCGGTTTGCCAGTGGCGGCATCGGGCCCGGCTCTCGCGACCGAGGCGAGCAGGAGCATGACGATCGCGGCGTGGTATCGATGGAACATAAGTACCCCTTTCGTACCGCAGGTGCGAATCGGCTTTGTCGCGGAGACGGGCGATGAGGGGATGGCCCGCGTCTGCCGCAACGCGCGTGCCGGACGCGTCGCGCCGCCGTGGCGCCGGCGCCGCTGCTGCCGGAAGGCGCAGAGCTGCAACGCGGTGATTCGCTCGGCAGCGCGGCTTCCCTGCCCGGCGCGGCGCGGGCCCGCGCTACGCCTCGGCCCCGCGCGTGTCACGGGTGACACCCGTCGTGTAACCGGGGACACCATTTGACCCTCCGCCGGGCATCCCGGAGGATGCGGAGCCGATGCTCGTCGACCCGAAGGCGATTTCGCCCGCCGCGCTCTATCAATTCATGATCAGCGTCGTCGTGCCGCGCCCGATCGCGTTCGTCTCGACGATCAGCGGCGACGGCCGGCTCAACGCGGCGCCGTTCTCGTACTTCATTCCGCTCACCAACGAGCCGCCGCTGCTCGGCATCTCGATCAACCGCCGCCGCGGCGTGCTCAAGGACACGCTCCGCAATATCGAGGACACGGGCGAATTCGTGGTGAACGTCGTCGGCGAGCCGCTCGCCGAGCGGATGGTGCGCACGTCGGGCGACTGGCCCGAGGACGTGGACGAGTTCGAGCTCACCGGCCTGACGCCGGTCGCGTCCGAGCGCGTCAAGCCGCCGCGCGTCGGCGAATCGCCGGTGAGCCTCGAGTGCCGGCGCCATCAGGTGATCGAGCTGGGCGCGACCTCCTTCGTCGTCGGCGAGATCCTGCTCGCGCACGTCAACGATCAGGTGCTGACGGAGGGACGCGTGGACGTCGCGAAGCTGCGGCCGCTGGGGCGTCTCGGCGGCGACGGCTACTCGGTCGTCCGCGACGTGATCCACCTCGCGCGCCCACGCGTCGAGCCGAGGCCGGCGTGATGTTCTTCGTCGGACTCGTCGCATGCCTCGCGGCCGCGCCCGCGCCCGCGCACACGCCGGCGGCGGCGCCCGCACCCGCCGACACCTTCCTCGCGCAGCTCGCGGCGACGCGTCGGTTCCGCGACGGCCAGCCGAACGCCGTCGCGCTCACGCCGGACGGGAGCGCCGTGCTGTTCCTGCGCTCGGCGCCGCGCGGCGCGCCGGTGCAGAACCTCTACGCCCTCGACGTGGCGTCGGGGAAGGAGCGCGTGCTGCTCACGGCCGATGCGATCCTCGGCGGCAAGGGCGAGCGGCTGACGGCCGAGGAACGCGCGCGGCGCGAGCGCCAGCGCCAGACCGCGCGCGGCATCGTCTCGTACGAGCTCTCGGACGACGGGCGCCGCATCCTGGTCCCGCTCGCGGGACGGATCTTCGTCATCGATCGGGCCGCTCACGCGGCGCCCGACGGCGCGACGCGGGAGCTGAAGGGCGCGGCGGGCTTCCCGCTCGATCCGCGCTTCTCGCGCGACGCGTCGCAGGTCGCCTGCGTGCGCGACCACGATCTCTACGTCATCGACGTCGCGAGCGGCCGCGAGCGGCGCCTGACCGAAGGCGGCGGCGAGACGGCGTCGAACGGCGAGGCGGAGTTCGTCGCGCAGGAGGAGATGGCGCGCGAGCACGGGTACTGGTGGTCGCCCGACGGGCGGACCATCGCCTACGAGCACTCCGACGTCTCTCACGTCGAGAAGCTGCGCATCGCCGATCCCGCGCACCCCGAGAAGCCGCCGCAGGAGTGGCCGTATCCGCGGCCGGGGAAGGACAACGCCGACGTGACGCTCGGCCTGATCCCGGCGACCGGCGGCGCGACGACGTGGGTGAAGTGGGATCGGGCGCGATACCCCTACCTCGCGTCCGTGGACTGGCCGGAGCACGGGCCGCTCACGATCCTGGTGCAGAACCGCACGCAGACCGAAGAGGCGCTGCTCGCCGTGGAACCGGCGTCCGGCGCGACCACGTCACTGCTCGTCGAGCGCGACAGCGCCTGGCTCAACCTCTTCAAGGACATGCCGCGGTGGCTCGAGCGCGGCGACTCGTTCCTGTGGATGACCGAGCGGAACGGGGCGACGCAGCTCGAGCTGCGCGCGCGCGACGGACATCTCCTGCGCGCGCTGACGAAGCCCGAGCCCGGGCTCCGTCCCGAGCTCGACCTCGACGAGCGGCACGGGATGGTGTGGACGCGCGGCGGGCCCGATCCGACCGAGTCGCAGATCTTCCAGGTGCCGCTCGCGGCGGGCGGCAAGCCCGCGCCGTTCACGCGCGAGCCGGGGCTGCACGGCGTCACGTTCGCGAAGGACCACGGCGTGCTCGTCCACGAGCTGACGCCGCTCGCGGGTTCACCGCGCTGGAGTGTCCAGGCGCGCGACGGCCGCGTGCTCGGCGAGCTGACCTCGGTGGCCGAGACGCCCTCCTTGGCGCCGAGCCTCGAGTTCACGACCGCCGGCGATTCGCTCGGCTGCCGCGCGGTGATCGTGCGGCCGCGGGCGTTCGATCCCGCGCGGCGCTACCCGGTGATCGTCAGCGTCTACGGCGGGCCGCACAGCCAGACCGTGCAGGCCAACTCGCGCAATTATCTCGGCCAGCAGTGGCTCGCCGACCACGGCTTCATCGTCGTCTCGATCGACGGCCGCGGCACGCCGAACCGCGGCCGCGCGTGGGAGCGCGCGATCAAGAACGACCTGATCCGCGTGCCGCTCCACGATCAGGCGGCGGCGCTCGAGGCGCTCGGCCGGCGATATCACGAGATGGATCTCGCCCGCGTCGGCATCTACGGCTGGTCGTTCGGCGGCTACTTCTCGGTGCTCGCGGTCGAGCGGCGGCCCGCCGTGTTCCACGCCGCGGTCGCGGGCGCGCCGGTCACCGACTGGCTCGACTACGACACGCACTACACCGAGCGCTACATGGGGCTGCCGGACAGGAACGCCGCCGGATACCGCGAGAGCTCGGCGCTCACATGGGCGAAGGACCTCGAGCGCCCGCTCCTGATCCTCCACGGCACCGCCGACGACAACGTCTACTTCCTGCACAGCCTCAAGCTCTGCGACGCGCTGATGCGCGCGGGCAAGCACTTCGAGTTCGTCCCGTTCCGCGGCTACACGCACTCGGTCGCCGACTCGCTCGGCGTGACGCAGGTGAATCAGCGGATCGTCGAGCACTTCACGCGCAATCTCGGCGGGCCGACGCCGGTCGCCAGATAGCCGCGCGGGTCCGTCGCGGCGATGGGCGAGACGCGCAGGATCCCGGTGCGGAAGGACGACGTCTGGACGTTCACCGAGCGCAACGTGTCGCTCTGGGACATCCTCGACTTCTTCCCGGACGACGCGGTCGGCCCGCGCGGCCCGGGCGACACGCGGCCTTACGAAGTGAAGCCGATCACGATCGAAACCGATCTCGGCTGGTCGTTCGAGACCGACATCCAGTTCGGCTCGTGGGTGTTCCGACCGCGCTCGCCGAAGCAGCCGGGGATGATGCGCTGGTGCCGGGAGCGCGGGATCGCGGCGGGCGACGCGATCGTGTTCGAGGCGCTTGGCGATCGCCGCTACCGGTTGAGCCTCGAGAAGAGCGCCGGGACGTGAAGCCCGATCAGGCCTGCGTCGCCGGGATCTTGTCCAGGATCTCCTGAAGCTCCGGCCAGCGGCCGAGCTGCTTCTTCGAGACGATCAGCGTCCCGTCGAGCGCGATGTCGAGCTGTCCGCCCGATCCCGGAATCAGCACGGCGTCCACGCCGCGCGCTTTCTTGATCTCGGCCGCCAGACCGGTGGCCCTGGGGAGATAGTTTCAGGCGACGCAGTACGTGATCTCGAGCTTCATGTCGTCCTCCGCTGTGGCCGTGAGAGATCGCGGACAGCCCGACTATAGTAAGTTAGGCCGATGCCGTCACGGGCCACGACGACCGAAGACCGCCTGCGCCAGAAGCTCGGCGCCGGGCTGCTCACGCAGGAGCCGCTCCGCCATCACACGACGATGCGGATCGGCGGTCCGGCGGACTTCTACTTCGCCGCGCGCACGGCGGATCAGCTCGTGATCGCGCTGCGCGCCGCGCACGAGCTGGGGGTGCCGCTATTCCTGCTCGGCGGCGGCAGCAACCTGCTGGTCTCGGACGAGGGCTTCCGCGGCCTCGTGGTCAGGAATGCGATCGAGACCGTCGAGTTCGACGGCACGGCGGCGCAGGTCGGCTGCGGCGCCGACTTCCTCGAGCTCATCTACAAGTGCCGCGACCGCGAGCTCGCCGGCCTCGAGTTCGCCGCCGGTATTCCCGGCACGATCGGCGGCGCGCTCTACGGCAATGCCGGCTGCTACGGTCAGGACATCGGCCAGGTGACGATCGAGTCCACGATCGCCTCGTACGACGGCGCGACCGTCGTGACGCGCAAGGCCGAGTGGTTCGAGTTCGCCTACCGCGACTCCAGGCTCAAGCGCGAGCCGTGGGTGCTGCTCTCGTGCCTGCTCCAGTTCCGGAAGGGCGATCGCGCCGCGCTCACCGCGGTGATCGAGGAGAAGCTCGAGATCCGCCGCGTCAAGCATCCGCAATGGCGGGTCGAGCCGACCGCCGGTTCGTACTTCAAGAACCTGCCGCCCGGCTTCCAGGCGGCCGGGTTGCCGCTCTCGCCCGGCACACATCGCGTGCCCGCGGGCGCCCTGCTCGACGCGGTCGGCTGCCGGGGCCTGCGCGTCGGCGACGCGCTCGTGTTTCCGAAGCACGCGAACATCATCGTCAACGCCGGTCGTGCGACCGCGCGCGACGTGCTCGAGCTGGCGGAGATCATGAAGTCGCGCGTGCGCGAGAAGTTCGGCGTCGAGCTCGAGGAGGAAGTGATGTTCCTCGGCGAGAAGCCGCGCATCGAGGCCGCCGGCCGCTAACCGCTGCGGCACAGGCGCACGCCGGCCGCGGCTATGGCGCGGCGCTCACCCGCGGCGCGGGATACACCGTCCCGTTCTGGGTCCAGTCGATCCGCGCGATGCGACCGTCGGCGCCCGGCACGCCGCGCACGATTCCGTAGTCGCTGGGCGAAAAGAACGAGCCGTCCGCCGCGGGGACGAGCTGCCATCCGTTCGACCACAGCACGCCGTTTCGCACCTGCAGCACGAGGCGTACGCCGTTCTCGAGCACGAAGACGCCCTCGTACCCACGCAGCGCGGCGGGATGCCGTGACGGATCGCCTCCGTCGCGCCGGTGAGCAGGTTGCCGGCGAAGATGACCTCGACGCCGGTGGTGCTGTCCCACTCGGCGAACGCGGTGAAACCGCTGGTGCGCCCGTTGAAGTCGAGCACGCGGTCGCGCACCAGTGACTGCCGCGCGCTCGCGCCGAGCGCGCCGGTCACGATCGCCTGGACGAAGCGATGGAGGTCGCGCGCGGTCGACCACACCGATCCCGCGCCGACGATGCCCGAGAAGTCCTGGTACGGGGCGTTGTCGATACCGTGCGAGCCCTTCATGTACACCGAGACACGGTTCGGCAGCAGCTCGATGCCGTTCGCGCTGCGCGAGTGCGTCATGCCGAGCGGCATGAAGATCGCCCGCTCGATCAGGCTCGGGTAGTCCATGCCGCTCGCGATCTCGAGGATGCGTGCGAGCACCGTGAACCCGCCCGAGCTATAGCTCGACCTCGATCCCGGCGGGAAGTCGAGCGGCTCGTGCTTCGCGATCTCCACCATCTCGGCGGCGGTGCGCGGCCGCGTCGCGAGCGTGTCGGGCACCAGCTCGTGCGGGATGCCGGATCGGTGGCGCAGCAGCTGCTCGACCCGGATCGAGTCGCCCTTCGGAAAGTCCGGGATCCAGCGGGCGATCGAATCGTGATAACCGATCGACTTCTGCTCCATGAGCTTGATCGCGAGCACCGTGGTCATGGGCTTGGTGACCGAGGCGATGTTGAAGCGCGACTCGGGCGTCACCGGAATGCCGAGCTCGCGGTTCGCGAAGCCGTAGCAACGCTCGAGCACGATGGTCCCGTTGCGCGCGACCAGCAGCTGCCCGGAGAGATCGCCGCGGTCGACCATCGGCTTCACGTAGGCGTCGATCGTGCGCACGAGGCGCGCGTCCGAGGCGGTGGTTGAGTGAGACGCGGATACCGCGTGCGATGAGGCCGCGTTCGTGCCACGCGTCGCGAGCGCGGCGATCGAGACGATGACCGGGAGGGAGAGCACCATCGGCAGCAGATGACAGCGACGCATGACGACTCCGGATGAATGGATCGATCGCGACTCGGAAACGCCGTGCGCGACGAACGCGACGCCGATCCTAGGGGCGCGGGCGCCCCGTGTCTTCCACGCCGGTCATGGGTGTCGTCGATTGGACTGCGCGCGAGGCCGGAGGGTTGGGCGGGTCACAGCCAGCTCATCCACGGTGCGCGGCGGCGCGCCTTGAGCTCGGCGTACCAGCGGCACAGCGGATACAGCGCGGCGACGATCGCGATCCACGCCGCGTAGGTGGCCGCCAGACTCCAGCCCCAGTCCGGCGGCGGGAACCCCTTCGCCATCACCTGCGGCAGCCGGTCCCGGTAGCGCGCGATCGTGAAGCCGACCGTGACGAGATCGATCAGCGCGAGGTGCAGGATGTAATAGAAGAGCGGCACGCGGCCGTACACGACGATCGGCCGTAGCCAGCGCGGCACGCCGCGGTCCATGACCGCCACCAGCGCGATCAGCGGCCCGAGCGTCATCAGCAGGAAGAGCAGGGACGGCGGATACTTGGCGCAGTTGACGAACGAGAGCAGCGAGAACAGCGCGTCCTTCTGCCGCGACCACGGGTGCGGATCGCCGTAGACGTTGTAGAGGCGGAGCTCGACGAACATCGCGACCATCAGCGCGCCGACCACGATCATCCGCCGCCGGCGCCTGGGATCCTCGCGCACGAGCCATGCGCCGAACGCGTAGCCGGCCGCCATCACGCCGATCCAGGGAATCAGCGGATACATCACGAACAGGCTGCGGCCGCCCGGGAGCGCGACGTTGCCCTGGACGTGCAGGATCGTCCACAGCCACGCGAGCGGGCCGAGCGCTTCGGGCTTCACGCGATCGAAGAGGTCGTGGAGCAGCATCATCCAGATGCCGAACGACGCGATCGCGGGGAGCGGCAGCCACACCAGCGCCGCGAGCGCGATCATGCTCCAGCCGAGCGCCCAGATGACGAACGCGTTGAAGTGCCCGAGCTCGATCCCCATGTTCCATTCCGCCTGGATCAGCGTGAGCTCGAGCAGGACGAGCCACAGCCCGCGCGTCACGAGGTAGCGGCTGATCTCGGCGGGCGTGCGGCCGGCGCCGCCAGTCCAATTCGGTTGGCGGCGCGCGCCCCACAGGAACGTGCCGACGCCGGCGAGGAACATGAATCCGGGCGCGCAGAAGTGCGTGATCCAGCGCGTGAAGAAGAGCGCCGGCGTGGTCTTCGTGAGATCGGCGGGATCGAAGAAGAAGCCCGAGGCGTGGAGATGGTCGCGGACGTGATCGAGCGCCATCACGACCATGATCAGTCCGCGGACGAAGTCCACGGAGTCGAGCCGGCGGGCGGGCTGTGGAGTGGTCGGCGTCACCGCGCCCGACGCTGCGGCGACGGGGGCGGGGTCGCGGCCAACGTCCGTCAGCCGCCGATCGCGCTCATGCCGCGCTCGGGCTGCTTGAAGTACGGACTGTTGATGAGGTGCCCCGGCTCCTTGCGCCACACCGCGGCGCGCAGCATCTCGCCGAGCGTCTCGTCGCTCGCGCCGCCGCGCATCGCGCCGCGGAAGTCGTACTCGGTGAGCGAGAACAGGCACGTGCGGATCTGGCCGTCGGCGGTGAGCCGGATGCGGTCGCAGTGCCCGCAGAAGGGGCGGGTGACGGATGCAATCACGCCGACCGTGCCGACGCCGTCGCGATAGCGGTAGAGCGTCGCCGGCGCGCTCGGATCGTCCACGCGCGCGGGCTCCAGCGGGAACGCCTCGTTCAGCCGCTCGAGGATCTCGGCGGCCGGCACGAGC